>NC_014501.1:2370000-3112500 GCF_000147335.1 Gloeothece verrucosa PCC 7822 | reverse complement strand
GATTTCTGAAAGAAGTTTTTCACCCCTTTCTAAAGTCACTAAGAAAGCGGCTTCTTCTTTTTGCAATTCTGCTTTAATGGGGGTTTCTCTGACTCTAACAATTGGATAGATATCTTCAGAAAGGGAGATGGCGACTTCTGCAACTTTATTAATAAAGGCTCCGTCAATTCCAATTAAGCGACCATGACGTACTACGCGACGGATGAGACGGCGCAGGATATAACCCCGTCCAACATTGGAAGCGGTAATCCCGTCTGCGATCATGTGAACGACTGCACGAACATGATCCCCGATAACTTTTAAAGAGATTTTGGTCTTCTCATCCGCCTTTTTGTAATCTATACCGGCAATTTCTGCGGCTGATTGGATGATGGGAAAGATCAGGTCGGTTTCGTAATTATTAGGGACTTTTTGCAGAATTTGGGCCATTCTTTCTAACCCCATCCCCGTGTCTATATTTTTGTTTTGTAGGGGGGTCAGATTTCCTTGGGCATCCCGATTATACTGCATGAACACCAAGTTATAGAACTCTATGAAGCGGGAATCATCTTCTAGGTCAATGTTTTTATCCCCTAATTCAGGATGAAAATCATAATAGAGTTCTGAACAGGGCCCACAGGGGCCAGTAGGGCCAGATTTCCAAAAGTTATCTTCTTCTCCCATACGTTTGATGCGGTGAGGAGGGATGCCAATTTTATCGCGCCAGAGTTCGAACGCTTCATCATCTTCTTGAAAAACGCTGACGATAATACGATTAGCCGGTAAACCGAAAACTTTTGTCGATAATTCCCAGGCCCATTTAATGGCCTGTTCTTTAAAATAGTCTCCAAAGCTAAAATTGCCTAACATCTCGAAAAAAGTGTGATGTCTGGCGGTTCGTCCCACATTTTCGATGTCGTTGGTGCGGATACACTTTTGGGAAGTGGTGGCGCGAGGATAGTCAGATTTTTGCTGTCCGAGAAAAATCGGTTTAAATGGGAGCATTCCCGCGATCGTTAGCAGTACGGTGGGATCTTCGGGGACTAGAGACGCACTCGGTAAAATTTGATGTTCTTTTTTAGCATAGAAATCTAGAAAATAAGAGCGGATCTCGCTTCCGCTAAGATGTTGAGGGGTGTCTGACATAAGATTACCAATCAGTCAATTTAATAAGTACCTATCTTTATTGTGACATTAAGTCATTAGTCATTAGTCATTAGTGATTAGGGAACACGGCGGCCGCCAAGCACTAGGCACAGGCTATCTTTTGCCTGACAGGGAACAGCGAGCAACTAATAGACCTCTTGCACTAATCATCATTACTAATCTCACCAAGGACTAACGACTAATGACTAATAACTAATGACTGATGACTTATCAAAAACTGTTATAATTAACGATTGTGTCTTTTAATGTCTAGGCGCAGTATAGTTTATGAGATAGGAGGTTAGAAGGTCGTGACGAAACGTACATTAGAAGGAACTAGCCGTAAACGTAGAAGAGTCTCAGGTTTTAGAGCTAGGATGAAAACCATAAATGGCCGCAAAGTCATTCAAGCTAGAAGACAAAAAGGCCGTCATAAATTGAGTGTATCCGAAGGTTAAGTAGTATACTCGTAGCAAAAAACGGATAGCTGTTGATTTGGGATTACCTCAAGAACATCGACTCAAACGCCGACAAGACTTTCAAAAAGTCTATAAACAGGGGGGGCGCTACTCTAGCCCTCATCTAATTATCAGAACCCTGTTTGAGGCGTACCTTGAAAACTCCATAGGGAGTCAACCCAGTTGTTTTGGAATCTCTGTCAGTCAAAAAGTCAGCAAAAAAGCTGTGGGGCGAAATCGTCTTAAACGGCTCATTCGCAAAGCTATTCGTCAACTTCTCCCTGAAATTGCTCCTGGTTGGAAGGTAGTTATCGTGGTCCGTGCCGGATCACTCGAGTGCAAATACGAACATTTTTTGCGAGAATTAAAGCAGTTGTTAATTAAAGCCGAGATAATCCATGGGCATTAAAGAGAATACTTTTTATGAAGGCGGTCCTCACATTGGCGATCTGATCATCAATATTTTACTGGGATTCACGGTTATTTGTTTACCTTTGACCGTCGGAGCAATTGTTCGTGCTATTTGGTTGCGCTATCGTATTACTGATCGTCGAGTTTCAGTCACAGGGGGATGGATGGGACGTGATCGCACGGACATTATCTACACTGATATTGTGAAAATTGTCACAGTCCCTAGAGGCATTGGCCTATGGGGAGATATTGTGATTACACTCAAAAATAGAAGTCGTCTAGAATTGCGTGCTATGCCAAAATTCCGAGAAATTTCTGACTATATGGCCCAAAAAGCTGCCGATAAAACCGGTAAATCTGTAGAAGCAATTAAAGCCTAGTCAAAGTTTTCTGGGTTACTTTACCCATCAACAAGGCATAAATTTTAGATAAATTAGACAACAGAAAACCCAATAAATAAGCAAACTCTAAACTTTAAACGAATGGACTTTGGTGTCGGATTTATTTCTACAAATATCATGTTGCCGATCCTGGACTTTTTCTACAGGATTGTGCCTAGCTATGGTTTTGCGATTATTGCCTTAACCTTAGTAATTCGTTTTGCCTTATATCCTCTCAGCGCTGGACAAATCCGCAATATGAGAAAAATGCGGATTACTCAGCCTTTGATGAAAGAACGGCAAGAAGAAATCCAAAAACGTTATAAAAACGATCCTCAAAAACAACAAGAGGAAATGTCGAAGATCATGCAGGAGTTCGGCAACCCCTTAGCCGGTTGTTTACCCCTGCTGCTGCAAATGCCTATTCTGTTTGCTCTGTTTGCTACTTTACGGGGATCGCCGTTCTCGGATATCAACTACACAGTGGACGTACAGATCCTGCCCCGCGAGCAGATTGAACGCATTGAACCTCAAACCTTTGCCACCAAACCCCAAAATATTTACATCAGCGATGGTGTTCATTATCCTATTGCTGCCCTCTTGCCTGGGGGAAATAAGTTAGGAGTTGGTGACACAACAAGGGTGGAGCTTCAAACCCCTGAAGGCAAAGCATTAGCTCAATTAGCCACTGATGCCCCAGAAACCCAACTGAAGCCCAAGTATACAGTTACTAAAGGCGCAGAACGGTTACAAGTAAACGAAGATGGAACAATTACAGCCTTAGCAGCCGGAGATGCCACCATTCAGGCTACTATCCCAGGCATTGCGGCTAATACCGGTTTCCTCTTTATTGAAGCTTTGGGAAGAGTGGGCGCTGTCAACGATGATGGCTCCATCAATTGGGATATCCTTGGAATGGTTCTGTTTTTTGGTATAAGCATTTATATCAACCAGGAATTATCCGGTTCTCAAACTGGAGCCTCTAATGCACAGCAACAACAACAGGCCGTTAATAAAATCACCCCGGTTATTTTCAGTGCTATGTTCCTCTTCTTCCCGTTACCGGCTGGGGTATTAATGTATATTGTGGTAGCTAACATTTTCCAGACGATTCAAACCGTCATTTTAATGCGGGAACCTTTACCAGAAAATCTCCAAAAATTAGTTGAGCAGCAAGAAAAAACCGAAAAAGGACGAGAAGCACTGCCCTTTGAAAAACGTTCAAAGAAGAAAGAGAAAACATCGGGATAACACAGAATGAGGGATCAGCAAATTGAAAGAGGAAAAGAATGGTTAGAAACCTTACTAGAACTAATGGGCATCTCAACGGAAGTTAAAGTTGGAGAAGATATTATCGAAAGCTCTCAACCGAGTTCTTGTTGGCTAATTGTAGATCATACCCAACTGAGTCCTGAACAAACTGAACTTTTAGTCGGGTATCGAGGAGAAGGTATAGATGCCATTCAATACTTAGCCAATACTATACTCAATTTGGGTACAGAGTCCGAAGAACAACAAGCCTTTACCGTTGAAATTAATGGCTACCGTCTTAAACGACAAGCTGAACTTTTGGCCTGGGCTAAACGAGTGGCTGATCAAGTGCGTCAAACCGGTCAAGAAGTGGAAATGAAATCCCTTTCTTCGGCTGAACGTCGCCAAATTCACACCTTTTTGAAAGATGCTGAAGACCTAGCCACCGAAAGCCGAGGACAAGAACCTGATCGCCGCTTGGTGGTGCGCCTCCGATAGTCTCTGGAAAATTATATTTGGCTAAATCCTCTCTTGGTCCGCAAGCTGCGGACTTTGTTTTTTATCTTGGGAGTAGGAGAAAAGCTTGCTCCCGGCAATAAGTAGATTTGCTCACTTTTGTCTAGATTTTTCAATAAAAATTTACAAAACTGAAAATAATTGTTACCTTACGAAATAAGCAATGTTAATAAGATAGAAAAGTTTATGAGTGTTTTAGCTGGAATACCTATTCCACGAACGTTGAAAGCGAAGTCTCGAATTTACGACTTAAAAAACCGTCTTGACTGGGGAGAACCTGCTTTAACCATCATTGATGTTAGAGACAGAAAAGACTATAACATTAGTCATATCACCGGGGCGGTATCTATGCCCATGAATGAACTGGTCAGGAGATGTTTAACCTCTCTCGAACTTAGCCGCGACATTTATATTTATGGCTATACCGATGAAGTCACTACTGAGGCCGCCGCTTTATTGCTTGAAGTTGGTTATATCAATGTTACAGAATTAGAAGGAGGTTTGGCTGCTTGGAAGGCAGCCGATTTCCCGGTAGAAGGAATTAACATCGCTATAATTGCCTAATTCTAGCAAAAGCAAGCATTGTCTATTGTGTTTTTTTATTGAAGTATTACCCCTTGTGACTATAAGCAGGGGGCTTTTTGATCATATCCTATTTGGTTACGGTTGAGCTTGCTGTCCTAGAAGCGACACAAAAACAGCCTCAATGCAGCTAAAGATAATTTTATTAACCTTTTCTTTTGCCCAAAAAACCGACCGAACTCAAGCTGAGTAATCCTAAAATTATTGAGGGTTCAGGAACAGGTGTTGGTGTAACTGTAATTTTAGAAATGTTAAATGCGCCCTGGACATCCATAATTCCTGAGCTTTCAAACAAACTTATAAATGTGTTGGTATTAACGAAAATATCAGTATCATGAGTTCCTAAACCAGTGGAAAGATGGGGGACAGAACCGATGCTAAGAGACTGTCCTCCCTTAGCAAATTGCCCGTTGGAATAGCTAATCGTATAAGATGTGATGGTTACTGATTCACTAAATTTAATCTTTAGAGCCGACATACTATTATAGGGATTGTCGAAAAGTAATCCATCCACATCAGCATCAATTAAATTATTATTATCACTCGTGGCATTACTAAGGGTTAAAGACAATCCTTCTTGGGAAAAAATTGCTGTTTTTTTACCCTTAAGAGAACTGGGGAAAGTAAAAGTAACCGCTTCAGCTACACCAGCTAAACAGAAAAAAGTAGCGGTTAAAATTATGCCCGTCAACAATTTATATTTAAACTTTAACATAGTCTTTTACGTCTTTTGTTATTAACTATTATACTTTCAAGGCTATGGAATCATTTCCGTATTTTTACTAATTTCTGAGAATTTTAGCGAAAATAGCTATTTTATAAATATTATGTCAATTGCCTACACAACCCACCAAAACTCAAAATCTTATAAGTAAGTGGAGCTTAATTAAAGTTAACTGTAAAGTAGGTAGCTTTTGCTTGTGACCCAGGAAATCAGGAGTCAGCCGTCAGAAGAGAGCAAAAAATTTTACATTTATTTACATCGTCAACATTTCTTGATTGCTTGACAGAGATTGTAAAATTGTTCGCCAGTTAATTCTCCTGTGTCCAGGTTGAAAATAATCTAAACTTAATACAATTCATATTTCAATAAAGTACAGGGTAAGCCACCATTATCAAGCGGAATCCGCCGAGAAGTTTTCAGCCCAACTTGTTTAGATAACTCTTTATTTCCAGTCAGAAGATAAGCCGTCCAACCCTTAAAACGCTGTTTAAAAATATCCCCAAGTTGCTTATATAAAGACCCTAATTCTTGAGGATTCCCCACGCGCTTACCATAAGGAGGATTACAAATAATAATTCCCTCACTGGCAGGGGCTTCCACTTCTGATAATTCCCTTTGAATAAACTGAACTTGATCACTCACGCCGCAAGCTTGAGCATTACTATAAGCTTGTTGAATGACTTGGGCACAACGATCACTACCGATAATGGGAGCCGATAAAATCGAGGTGCGGCTTTCCTTGGCTTCCCTCAGTAAATCTTGCCACAACGCTTGATCAAAATCTAACCAACTTTGAAAGCCAAAGCGTTGACGAAATAAACCGGGGGCAATATTCAAGGCTTTTAAAGCCGCTTCTAATGGTAATGTACCCGAACCACACAAAGGATCAAACAAAGCTAACTGAGGAGTCCATTGTGCCAGTTCTAGCATAGCCGCCGCCAGGGTTTCTTTTAGGGGAGCTAACCCCATAGCCGCACGATAGCCGCGACGATGTAAACTCTCACCCGAACTATCTAAACTGAGAATACAATTATTTTGATAAATATGAGCATTAATTAAAAGATCCGGCTGTTGAACATCTACACTAGACCGTTTACCAAACTTCTCGCGCTGTTGATCGATGATAGCATTTTTAATTTGTAGAGCCGTAAAATGAGAATGATTCAAATGTTGATTGCTGCCGGTACAATGAATAGCTAAAGTTTGCTCGGGCTGTAAATAATTCTCCCAATCAATTTTTTTAACACTCTTGTAAAGTTGTTCAGCATTAAAACTTTTCACCTCAGCAATAGGCAACAACACTCTAAAAATAGTTCTCGCCCAAAGATTAACTCGATAGAGTAACTTTTTGTCTCCTTGAAAACGAATTCCGCTCACCTCGGGCATAATTTCTTTAGCTCCCAGTTGTTCTAATTCTTGTAGAGCGATCATTTCTAACGAAGGAGCCACAGTGGCAAAGTAATTATAAATCATGAGATTAGATACGTCAAAAATCCCACCACCATCATAAAACAATAATAGCCCGCCTAGGCGGGCTGAGTTTCTATCGCTTCAGACTTTAACCTGTAGGACTATTCTTGCACCAACGTTAACTCAACTGGTTGGCTGGTTTGATTATTATTATTCGCCACTGCTTTAACGTTATAACGCAAACCTGAAGTGACAGGAGACGGGGGAGGGACTTGAACCTCAAAATAGCCATTATTATCGGCTTTCACCGTTTGATCAATTAAAGTAGATTGACCAACTTTTACATTAAAGACACCGCCTAAAACGGGTAACTCGGAGGTAACTTTAACATCCACTGTGGCATTAGGTTCAGTTTGGCCTTGTAAGGTAAAGCCTCTAGTATTAATTTCGTCGCCGCTACGGTGGCTAGTAAACAAAGGCCTTAAAGATTGGTTAGTTGCGGTTGGGTAGCCGCTTGTCTGTTGAGCATTATTTTGGTCTACTGTAAAATTCCAGCTTACTACTCGATTTTGTCCCTGAGTATTTTGATATTGCACCCGAACCGTATTAGTTCCCGCCGGTAAATTTTGCTGAGGACGATAGCTAAAGAAGCTGTTAGTAATGGTACTGTTTCTCGTGACATCTTGATTATTGAGGAAAATTCTAACCGTCCTAGGATCAATTCCCACGCCGTTAGTGGGTTCAAATACGCCATTAATGGAAGTGTCTGAAGGGACACCTTGGTCGTCTAAACTGGGGTTAATATTAACGACGCGCTGAGACAAAGCGACTTGAGAACCCAGTCCTAAAGCAAGGATAGCACCGGTTACAGCAGCAATACTGTACTTAATTGGATTTGATAACCAAGCCTGTTTCATAACCCACCTAATAGTTTTTTAAAACTTGATAACTGAAGTGTTTTTAATCTAAAATTTTGCTTTTACTTTTCAAGACTAATTAATATTTTATTCTGTCAACACCTATCTCTAGGCTTAATTTCACTCTTGCTCAATCTGTAAAACTAGCTAGACAAAATTAGTTATACCATTAGGAAGAGTCAAATACCCGTTAGCACTCAACAACTAACATCTGACTAATGACTAATGACTAAAGAAAACTCTTGCTTAATCTGCCATTTTTTTTCTTGATGAATTAATAAAGTGATTTGAGGAACGGTAAATTCAAAGTGTAGAGAACGTTCGGCAAATTCTGGCCAAGCCTTATAAAAATTCGCTTTAGTTAAATCTTTGTAAGCCACCGTAAGATGAGGGGAAAAAGGACGATTTTTCGAGGGCAAATGGACAATATTTAAAGATGACTCCAGATAATCGCTTAAATTTTTTTGTAGTGCTAACAATTCTGGAGTTTTAAGCACGTTAATAAATATTACCCGAGGTTTAAAGGCGGCAAAGCCATCTAAAACCAAGGGAATAGGGGCATGATTTTGAGCAAATTCGGATAAATGTTCGCTTAGTACCGTTAAATTATCTGTTGCCCACTCAAAGGGAGGTTGTAAAGTAATATGAGGGGGAGACTTGAAAGCGGCACGACTATGATAGACCTCAGCGAAGTGGTGTTTAATCTCATTAGCGGCTTGTTGTACCTCATCAGGAGGCAACAGAGCAATAAAAAATAATTGTGTTCCAGGCTTCATCTTAAATTCATAACATAACCTTACATTATAGCGTCATTTTCCCAGAAAAAGCCCTAAACGCCTTCACAAAAAAACCCAAAATATGAGAAAATAAAAAAGTATCGATAAGGATTCATGTTCAGAGAGCGGCTATAAGCTTGTTAATAAGAGAGATTAAAATTTCCCTCGAGTCTGCCTTTAGAGGTAAAAATACGAACTAATAGACCATTGAAAATCAGTAAAACTGGGAATTGTGACTATGCCTTGGTTTGTGAAAATAGAACGCGGAATCGTTGAAAAAAAGACGTTTGATCAATATGTGCCGGCTCATAAGGCTTACGTAAAAAATCTCATCGATAAAGGTCATAAAGCGAAAACCGGCTATTGGGGAGAATTAGGGGGCGGAATGTTGCTCTTTGAAGCAAATTCATTAGAAGAAGCACAAAAGATTGTCAAGCACGATCCTCTGATAGAAAATAAATGTGTTGAGTATGAAATCCATGAGTGGCGTATTGTTGTAGAATAGCTAGACCCTTGTTTAAAACTCCTTTTTTTCAAGACCGGGTTGATCCTCCTTTTTTTCAAGAAAAAATCGTCTTGAGATTTAGCTACAATTTATAAAGAGTATTTTTTAATTGTTAATTGCTTATGCCTCTTCCTATAGTTGCTATTATTGGTCGTCCTAATGTAGGGAAATCGACCTTGGTTAATCGTCTGGCCGGAGATCAACAGGCGATCGTTCACGATGAACCGGGGATTACCCGCGATCGCACTTACCGCCCCGCATTTTGGCAAGACCGTGACTTTCAAGTGGTGGATACCGGCGGGTTAGTGTTTGATGATGATACCGAATTTTTGCCCCTGATTCGAGAGCAAGCGATGGCGGCTTTAACGGAAGCGAACGCAGCCATTTTTGTCGTAGATGGACAAAGCGGACCCACCGCCGGAGACCAAGAAATTGCCGATTGGTTGCGTTCTCAATCCGTACCCGTTCTTTTAGCCGTTAATAAATGCGAATCGGTAGAACAAGGAATTATTCAAGCCTCTCAATTTTGGGAATTAGGACTAGGAGAACCTTACCCGATATCGGCTATTCATGGCAATGGAACAGGGGATTTATTAGATCAATTAATTACCTATTTACCTCTCAGTGGAGAGGTACCAGAAAACGACGAAATTAAAGTGGCAATTGTGGGCCGTCCTAATGTGGGTAAATCAAGTTTACTCAATGCCTTTACGGGACAACAACGGGCAATTGTTAGCCCCATTTCGGGAACAACTCGAGATACAATTGATACCATTATTGAGAGAAATGGGCAGCATTATCGCTTAATTGATACCGCCGGTATACGTCGCAAAAAAAATGTCGAATACGGAGCCGAATTTTTCGGCATTAATCGGGCTTTTAAAGCGATTCGCCGCTCAGATGTGGTTCTCTTTGTGGTGGATGCCCTCGATGGAATTACTGACCAAGATTTAAAATTAGCCGGACGGATTATTGATGAAGGACGAGCCACCATTTTAGTCGTTAATAAATGGGATGCTGTAGAAAAAGATTCTTATACCATTTATGAGTACCAAAAAATCTTAGGTTCCCGCTTGTATTTTATGGATTGGGCAGAAATGATTTTTGTCAGTGCCTTAACCGGTCAACGGGTAGAAAAAATCTTAGATTTAGTGGATCAAGCCGCCGAATCTCATCGTCGTCGGGTTAGTACCGCCGTGATTAATGAAGTCATTCAAGAAGCCGTCAGTTGGCATACACCCCCTACCAGTCGTCAAGGAAAACAGGGAAAAATTTATTATGGAACTCAGGTAAAAAGTCAGCCGCCAACGATTACCTTATTCGTGAATGACCCACAACGATTTAATGAGAATTATCGCCGTTATATTGAGCATCAATTTCGACAACAATTAGGATTTAAAGGTACACCTATCCGCCTGATATGGCGAGGGAAATCGGCTAGAGAAGTAGAAAGAACAGGAAATCGAGCAACGAGGGTTTAATCATTAGTTATTAGTAGCCTTTTGCCTCCTACCTCTTGCATTTTCGCTGTTTCCTAAATAATAAATATGGATTTATTGCGTTCACTTCCCATCGGACTTTATCTAGAAAAACCGGTTACTTGGTTACATAAACTAGACCCTAGAGTAAAATTAGCCTGGTTAATGTCTTTTTTAGCCGCTCCTTTATTAGCGAATCCTGAATGGCGTTTAGTCTTGGTGGGAATCCTTTTATTATTAACCGCTTTTGCGGCTATTCCTACGCGAGTGTGGCGGCAACAGATGGGCTGGTTATTAGCTTTAAGTATTTTGGTTTTTATAATTACAACTCTAACTCCTGATGGGTTAGCCACTAGCTCTCAACCTCGTTTTCCATCCGCCGATTTAAACTTACCTCAACCTACATCCTATCACTATGTTGTTGCTCACTATGTTTTACTTGATAAATTTACGTTCACCATTACTCGCCGCTCTTTAGAATTGGGAATAAGAGTGAGTACCTTAATTTTTACCTTAATTTATAGTACCAATCTCTATCTATTAACCACTGCGCCAGAAGAGATTACTGCCGGATTAGATGAATTAATGAGTCCTCTACGGCGATTTAAAATTCCGGTCACAGAAATTGTTTTGACATTAACCCTTTCTCTCCGTTTTATTCCCTTAGTGCTAGAAGAAGTCCAAAATTTAGCGCGTTCAATTCGAACACGGGCGATTAATTGGCAAAAATTGGGAATTAAACGTAGTTTGCAGGTGTGGTTGATGGTGGTAGAACGATTATTAGATAATTTACTCATGCGGGCTGAACAAATTTCTATTGCTATGGATATTAGAGGCTTTACCAGTGCCAATGAGCATCGAGTCGAGTGGCATCTGTTACGCTTAGGTAGAGGAGACTGGATTGCTATGGGAATTCTAATGCTGTTTTGGTGGGGGCGCTTAACTTGGGGAAATGGAAATTAAGGTGTAGTCAAAAATTTTAGGATTAATAACTGAAAATAAAGGTCATTAATTAAAAATGCGCGTAGTCTTTTTCGGAACTCCTGAATTTGCTGTACCCAGTTTAGAACGTCTGCTGCAACATGCGGACCTAGAGGTGATCGCTGTCGTTACCCAACCTGATAAACCTCAAGGAAGAGGAAAGCAATTGCTGCCTTCTCCGGTCAAAAAATTAGCCCTAGACCATAATCTTCCCATCTGGCAACCTAAACGGGTTAAAAAAAGTCAAGCTACCCTAACAAAACTTAGAGAAACTGAGGCGGATGCTTTTGCGGTGGTGGCCTATGGTCAAATTCTCTCGCCGGAAATTTTACAAATGCCTAAACTGGCTTGTATTAATGTTCATGGCTCAATTTTACCCCAATATCGAGGTGCCGCCCCGATTCAGTGGAGTGTCTATCATGGGGATACTCAAACCGGTATTACGACAATGCTGATGGATGAAGGAATGGACACCGGGGCGATGTTACTGAAAGCTTATACCCCCATAGGATTGTTAGACAATGCCGTTGAAGTTGGTGTTAAGCTTGCTCAAATAGGGGCAGATTTATTAGTAGAAACCTTACTCAAACTCGCAAAAGGAGAACTTGAACCCGAGGCGCAAAATTCACAAGCCGCAACCTATGCCCCCCCGATCCAAAAAACCGACTATTTTATAGATTGGACTCGTCAGGCGCGACAAATTCATCATCAAATCCGAGGATTTTATCCCAATTGTCTAACCACTTTTCGCGAACAACCCTTAAAAATTCTCGCTACTGCGCCGCTAGGAGAAGCCTATTGGTCACAACTTCCCCCGGCTCTGCAAAAACTCCAAGCCCAATGGGCAAGTTTATCATCTTTGGCAGGTAGTCCTGGGGAAGTAGTGAGTATTATTAAAAAATTCGGCCCAGTGGTGCAAACTGGTGAGGGACTGTTGTTGTTGTTACAAGTGCAATTAGCCGGCAAACGTCCTCAGTCAGGTCAAGATTTTGTTAATGGGACACGCTTATCAGTGGGAGAAAAATTGTTAACGGTTTTTTAACTCAATTTCCTTTTTTATCAATACAGCTTAAATTAACTTAACATGATGATTGTCCCCCTTGAGGAGATTTACTATGTTCTTCGATGAATTACAGCCCTTGATTAAAGAAGCCATTGGACAACCCATCGCTTTTCTAGGAGGCTTTGTCTCAGGAGTATTTAGGTTAAGACTCTCTGAAGATCCCCTCAAAACCTGGTTAGAGAAACAGGGAATCTCGACTTATTCTCAGGATTCTGATACGCCTGCGGCCAATGGAAGCGGACCTCAATCGATTACCATTGAGTAATGTCAATAGTCAATAGTCAATAGTCAATAGTCAATAGTCGTTAGTAGCAAACCGTTAATAGTTATACAAATGAGATTTAATGACCAATGACCAATGACTAATGACTAATGACTAATGACTAATGACTAATATTTAAAAGTCTGCGCTTAAAGGAGTGCGAGGGAAAGGAATCACATCGCGGATATTGCCCATGCCGGTCATAAACTGGACTACTCGTTCAAACCCTAAACCAAAACCGGCATGAGGAACCGTACCAAAACGCCGCAGATCTAAATACCACCATAAATCCTCGGGCAACATCCCCATTTGTTTGATTCGTTCTTCGAGGACATTTAAGCGTTCTTCCCGTTGAGAACCTCCAATAATTTCACCAATTTTAGGTGCTAAAACATCCATCGCCGCTACAGTTTTATTATCATCATTGAGACGCATATAAAAGGCCTTAATATCTTTAGGATAATTCGTCACAATGAGCGGCTTTTTAAACAATTCTTCGGCTAAATATCGTTCATGTTCTGATTGTAAATCAATGCCCCATTCGACCGGATACTCAAATTTACGGTCAGCTTTTTCGAGTAATTCGATAGCTTCAGTATAAGTAATGCGTCCAAATTCATTGTTAATGATATTCTCAGCAGTTTCTAAAACCGTATTATCAATACGTTGGTTAAAAAACTCCATATCCTCGAGGCAGCTATCGAGGACAGATTTAAAAATGTATTTAAGAAAAGCTTCTGCTAAGTCTTGATCCCCATCTAAGTCACAAAAAGCCATTTCCGGCTCAACCATCCAAAATTCAGCTAAATGGCGGGAAGTATTCGAGTTTTCTGCTCGAAAGGTAGGGCCAAAGGTATAAACATTTTGAAAGGCCAGGGCCATAATTTCCGCTTCGAGTTGACCACTAACGGTTAGATAGGCGCGTTTACCAAAAAAATCTTGACTAAAATCAATCCCTTGTTGTTCGTTGCGGGGGAGTTTTTTTAAATCTAGATTGGTTACGGTAAATAATTCTCCTGCCCCTTCACAGTCATTGGCGGTAATAATGGGGGTATGGACCCAGAGAAAGCCTCTCTCTTGAAAAAAGCGATGTATGGCATTAGCACAAGCATTGCGAACCCGCATAACTGCCCCGAGGGTATTGGTACGTCCTCGAAGATGAGCGATCGTTCGCAGAAATTCAAAGGAATGACGTTTTTTTTGTAGAGGATAGGTTTCGGGGTCAGCTTCGCCGTAGAGGGTGACTGAGGTGGCTTTGAGTTCTATGCGTTGTCCTTTTCCGGGGGAAGGGACTAGAGTGCCTGTCACGACGACAGAAGCCCCCGTGTTAATTTGTTGTAATAAACTGTCATAAGAGGGGACTTGTGGGTCTAAAACCACTTGCAAATTCGCCATAGAAGAACCATCATTAACTTCCATAAAGGCAAATCCTTTTAATTCCCGTTTTGTCCTTACCCATCCGCCAATAGTAACCGTTTCATCGGGTTGTGCCTGTTTTAAAATTTCTGCGATTCGTCTAGTTTCCATATTTTTAAACAACCAACTCAAAAATTCTGCGGTGTTTCGTTTAATGAATTTGTATAATTCTATCAATGGGAGTCCCCCCACCCAACAGATAGCGGCCCATTAAAACTACGCTCAAGACTGTTATGAGTAACATAGTAGCCAGGATATCTTGCTTTAAAGCAAACAGTTTTTCTCGCCACAGGCCATAATTCATAACAATATAACTCGGTAAATCGTTAAAAGCAATAATCAAGATCGGTCCGACAATTCCTAACTTATGAAAGGCAAGGGGTAAACCAATAGCCATAAACATAAACTTAGAAAAGTCACCAGCCGCGTTATAAAAGGGTTTTCCAATGGCAATTAAAGCTGGACTCATAGATTGGTTTAAGACAGCCGGCCACATTCCTAAAGCCAGAATTGGCAGCATCCAAGCCGCGTCATAATAGGCTTTTTTATACAAGTTCAGGACGAGTAAATCTCCAAAGCAAGTTAGAGGCAAAAGAACCGCTATCATTCCTACTAGAATCAACCAACGTTTCTGTAAAATTTTAGCTCGAAGAACTTGACGGGGTAAGTCTTTTTGTGCTGAAATTACCGGAAAAATAATTTGGCCGCTGATAGCGCCTAAGATCTGTCTTGGCATTTCAGAAAATGTTGCAGCAATGGTATAGACACCTAACATTTTTGTAGAAAATAATTTCCCCATGAACAGTTTGTCAGATTGTGAAGCCAAAAAGGTCATCATGGTGGAAACAAATATCCATTTGCCAAAAGAAATAAGCTCTTTAAGAGATGTTTTATCCCAGGCAAAGCGATTACCGGTTCCGGGAATGATCCTGTAACTGAGTACCAGCCCCAATATTGATGAGAAAAAATTCCCGACTACCAGTGCCCAGATGGTAGGCTTAAAAAAAGCCCAAACAATCGTAACTATCAGGCTAATGGCTTGTACTGTTAAATTAAAAATGGTTAGCTTACTCACCATTAAATGGCGGTTAACTGTTGCCAATTTAGTAGAACGAAAACCGTTAATCAATACGTTTAGGGCTACCAGAGGCAACAGCCAGAGTAGTCTTGGTTCGTTATAAAAATGAGATACAGGAACACAAATTCCTAAACTGAGTAACCAAATGGCACAACTACGGATTACTTGTAAAGTCCAGGCTGTATTAAGAAAGATTGGATCATCGCCACGTTTATTTTGAATAATGCTAGGCCCAATTCCAATGTCGGAAAATAAGGCTATACCCATGATAAAGGTATTAACTAAAGCCATCAGTCCGAATAACTCCGGAACTAGCAGACGAGTCAAAATTAAGTTACTGGCTAGTCTGAGGATGTTAGCCCCTCCATAACCCATTATGGTCCAGACTGTTCCCTTGATGGCTTTTTGTTTTAAAGATGACATAACTGAACCTCAGTCCCTTTAATAGTAGAGTTGTCACAAATTGATAAAAGCATCTTCTACTCGTTCTGATAGCATTAGCTTAATGTCATGAATTGATTAAGTCATAATTTAAAAACTCACGGGTTTCTTTTTGAGAAATTATTGAGCTTAAATTAGGCTAATTAAATTAACTATACACTTTTATTTACCCCTTCCAATAACAAAAAACATAATTTTTTTTTATTTAAAATACTTATATTAGCTAAAAATACTTGACAATATTCATAAAAAGCCCCTCAAAATAAGGGTCCATAAAAATATTTTAAGGGGACTATAGCAGACAGAATATTCAAAGTAAGTTTTTCAAACTTCAATTAAAATTGACTCAAAAAAGTCGGTAAAACCCCGAAAATTTCTCAACTTGATCAAATAAGTTTTAAGGCACTGTTCCGGAGCCATGAAAAAATCGATATAATAAAAGCTTCTTGCAGCAAAACCACAACATACATAAGTAGGACAAAGAAAATGAGTCTGAAAGCGTTACAGGGAAAGGATATCTTAAGTATTGCTGATCTCAGCACCAAGGAAATAAGCGCGTTGTTACAACTGGCTAGGGATTTGAAGAAGGGAGAGAAAAAGCCAATCTGCCAGAAAATTTTAGGACTACTCTTTTACAAGGCTTCTACTCGCACTCGCGTGTCTTTTACCACAGCTATGTATCAACTCGGGGGTCAAGTGATAGACCTCAACCCGAGTGTTACTCAAGTGGGTAGAGGAGAACCGATTTCTGATACGGCTAGGGTACTTGCTCGCTATCTGGATATATTAGCCATACGTACTTTTAAGCAAGAAGACCTGCAAACTTTTGCCCATTATGCTGATATTCCTATTATTAATGCCTTAAGTGATTTAGAACATCCTTGTCAAATTTTAGCAGATTTATTGACGATCCAGGAATGTTTTGGCACCCTTGAGGGCATCACTTTATCTTATTTCGGAGATGGCAATAATGTGGCTCATTCGATTTTATTAGGTGGGGCATTGATGGGAATGAAAGTCTGTATTGCTACCCCAGATGATTATAAACCCGATAGTGGCGTGGTTGAGCAGGCTCAAGCATTGGCGGCTAGTCATGGCGGCGAAATTTTCCTCACTAAAGACCCGGTTGAAGCGGCTAAAGGCTCTCATGTTTTATATACTGATGTCTGGGCTTCTATGGGACAAGAAGCATCGGCTGATGCTAGAATTCCAGTCTTTCAGCCTTACCAATTGAATGAAAAATTGTTAAGTTATGCTGACAAAGAGGCAATTGTTTTGCACTGTTTACCGGCTCACCGAGGAGAAGAAATTACCTCAGAGGTCATTGAAGGGAAACAGTCCCGAGTTTGGGACCAAGCCGAAAACCGTATGCACGCTCAAAAGGCTTTGATGGTTAGTGTATTAGGGATTGAATAGTTTTGTCGGGTGGGCATGGCCCACCTAGCGTTAAGTCGCTTATCGGTTAATCGAAAATATTATCGAGTGGGACATGAGTATAATAAGTCCAGCATTGGGCGAGAAAACTTTCGGCTTCTGGAGTACCATACACAATGCCATCAGGGAGTTTCACGTCTGTAGGAGACTTGGGCAGAGGTTGGTAACCATAAATTTTAAACGCTTCATTTTCCCAAGATAAATCCCCTTGAGGATCGTTTTTATAGTATTTAGTACCGTGAGCTTTTTTTAAGTGGGTTAAGTTAGCGGGTGCATCTGTATTACCGTAGGGTTTTAAGCGAATCACTCCACCGTGATTGTCTTCATAAAAAATTTGAATATAGGGGGTAATAGATTTTCCTTGCCGGTTTTGAGTGGTAACTTTTACGGTTTTTTTCCATTCCCCATCTACAGAGTTATAAGTTTGGGAAAACCCATCAGAAACAGCCGCTAATCCGTTGCTGGTACTGGCTACAAAGTAGTTTGATTGATTATCGGTAAGAATTTGTTCTATCTCTTCTATGGATTTTCCGTCGATGTTAACTTCAAAAATACTATCAACATTGGTATCGGCGACAAAGGCATTGGCTTCTTCTAAAAAGCGGCTTTTCACTTGTTCAAGTTGAGGTGATAGCATTTGCTCTTTAAATAGAGATTGCCCACATTCGGCGGCTAGGGTAGGTATAGGTTTGATTAGAAGGATACTTATTAGTAAGGATATAAATATTAATGTATGGAGAAAAAGTCGCTTTTTTAGCATAATTGTTTTGGGTTATTATTTTTCCGAATGCAACATCCGCATTATATCCTGTTGGGCTAAGTCCCGAACCGACAAAATACAGCATTCATCTGTCCCTTCATTTTGTTCAGGGCAAGGTTCATCTGCGGACAAATATTCTATGATTAAAGGTGAGAAGGAATGAAGTGGCACTGGTATTATAAATACTTATCAATAACTTGAGTAAATTACCAAAATCAAAACGTAAAGCTGAAGATTTTTCCGATTAACTCCCCGAAAAATAAAAAACTCTCGAACCTATTTACAAGCTTTCAGCCATTTGGTATCATCGGTGTACCGTAATAAATTGCTCTTTTTATAACCAATTTTTTCTCTCCTCTCTCTACAACCTTAATAAATCGGTTTAAGTTGCCGCTCAAAAGAACTTTTTAGCCAAAGCCAAAAATCCCAGCAAGACATTCTTAAAAATAGTCCTTTTGAATTGAGTTGACAAAATTCAAAAAATGTGCATAAGGGCGAAAAAAAGTAAATCCTAAAAATTTTCTGCCTGAAGAAAAAGTATGTTAGCACTTTAGTAGTCCTAGCAAAGCAGATAGACCTTACTTGAATAACAGGAGGGTAAAAGTAGATTGAATATGGTAGCCAAAACAAAAACAGAAGCGTTAATAACCCTGCAAAACACAGGTAAATCCTACATCCAACCGAATAGGCAGGCGATCAGCATCCTAGAAAACATCAACTTAGAATTACGAGTCGGAGAGATTGTTGCTTTATTAGGTCCTTCAGGCTCAGGAAAATCAACGTTGATGCGGATGATTGCAGGATTAATCCCCCCAAGTGAAGGCAAAATTTTATATCACAATCGCCCTTTAAGCGGCTTAAATCCGGGAGTAGCCATAGTATTTCAAAGCTTTGCGCTATATCCCTGGCTCACGGTGCTAGAAAACGTAGAACTCGGCTTAAAAGCGAAGGGAGTCCCCACAGACACCAGACGACCAAAAGCCTTGCAGATGATCGACGTCATTGGCTTAGATGGCTTTGAAAACGCCTATCCAAAAGAATTATCGGGGGGAATGCGGCAACGGGTGGGTTTTGCAAGGGCTTTAGCCGTAGAACCCGAACTCTTGTGTATGGATGAACCCTTTTCGGCCTTGGATGTCTTAACCGCAGAAAACCTACGGATAGAACTATTAGATTTATGGTTAGAACGGCGTATTCCTACGAAAGCGGTTTTAATTGTGACTCACGGGATAGAAGAAGCGGTATTACTAGCAGATAGAATTATCGTCTTAGGGCGTAATCCCGGGCGTATCCGGGCTGATTTTCCCGTCACTTTAAAACACTACCGGGACCGCAAAAGTGCGAATTTTCAGGCCATTGTTGACCGGATTTATACCATTCTCACTAACCCAGATTTAGACACATCTGAGTCGGAAACCCCAAGCGTTGCTCCCGAAAAATCTACCCAAAAAAAATATCAATCATTACCGGCGGTTCGCATTGGTTCAGTTGCGGGGTTATTGGAACTTTTAGAAGACCGTCACGAAAAAGATCTCTATCGTCTCGGGCAAGAATTGCAGTTAGAAGTGGATGATTTATTGCCGATTGTAGAAGCGGCTAAATTAATGGATTTTATTGACTTAGTAGAAGGAGATATTGGCTTAAAACCTTTAGCACTAGAATTTATTAACGGCGGCATAGACGAACGAAAACAAATCGTGCGTCAGCAATTACTTAATCATATTCGTTTAGTGCAGCAGATTTATAACTTGTGTCGTTCTAAGCAAAACCAGCGCATCCCCGAAGAATTAATGTTAGATCTTCTGGAAAATCATTTTGGTACTGAAGAAGCCCAAAAACAATTAAATACTGCTATTGACTGGGGACGTTATGCCGAACTTTACAGTTATAATGAACCAGCCGGAGAGATCTTTCTAGAAGAAGATGCTTTATTAGAGAACAGTGAACAGCTAACCGTAAACAGTTAATAGTTAACCCTGAACAGGCAACTAATGACTAATGACTAATAACTAATGACTAATGACTAATAACTAATAACTAATGACTAATAACTAATATGACTCGTCCTCTTACACCTGCAAATAAACTTTTACAAAGAGTAGGTTGGTCATGGCAAGATGGTCTATTGATTCTCGCTATTATTGCCCTACTGTTAGGTATTGTGAAAACCGCCGCTCAGTTTAGTGGCGTATATGACCCGAAGTTGGTAATTAATACTAATTTGAGTGAGTTACCAAGTTATACGGCTCAAACGTTATTAAGAATGACTGTAGCCTATTTTTTATCCTTGGGATTTACCTTGGTGTATGCTTATACGGCCTATCGTTCTGCCGTAGCCGCACAAATTCTTTTACCGTTACTGGATATCTTACAATCTATTCCGGTATTATCATTTTTACCGGGAGTAGTATTAGCCCTGATTGGTTTATTTCCGGGGCAACGAATCGGCATAGAAATTGCTGCGGTTATCTTAATTTTTACCGGCATGACTTGGAATATGACCTTTAGCTTTTATCAGTCTTTATCGAATATTCCTAAAGAACTGTTAGAAGCGGCGCGTATTTACCGCCTGAACTTTTGGCAACGATTTTGGACATTAGAATTACCGATAGGGGCCATTGGATTAGTGTGGAATAGCGTCATGTCCGTTGCCGGGGGATGGTTTTTTTTAATAGCTATCGAATCTTTTACCTTGGGTAAACGGAGTTTTCGCTTACCGGGGCTAGGGTCATTTTTAGCGAAAGCGGCTGATGAAGGAAATTATCGTGCAATCTTTTGGGGGTTAATGGTTTTAATTGGGGTTATTGTGCTGTTAGATTTTTTAGTATGGCGACCATTAATTGCTTGGGTAGAACGGTTTAAGTTTGAGATGGTGACCTCAGAAAATGCTCCCCAATCAGAAGTATTAGATTTCTTGCGGCGCTCACCTACTTTACGGGCTTTTTCCCAACAAATTTTGCAACCATTTTGGCAAAATGTGGACCGAGGATTAAATCAAACCCTGACTCGTTTTTCTCGGAGATCTTTTTCGGGAAAAACTTCTTCTTTAGGACGATGGTTTAATGGGTTATTTGTAAGCGGCTTTGCGTTTATTGTGATTTGGGGAACTTGGGAGGCAGTATTGTTATTAAGGACGTTAGATTTATCCGACTGGCGGCAGCTAATGATTGGCGCAATTGAGAGTGCTTTACGAGTGATGACGGCTTTAATTTTGTCGCTGCTGTGGACGGTGCCGGTGGGAGTGGCCATAGGACGTAATCCGAAACTAGCGCAAATTTTACAGCCGATTGTGCAAATAGTGGCTTCTGTACCAGCTACGGCATTATTTCCAGTTTTGTTATTATTTTTAGCCAGGTTAGGCGGCGGATTACAAATTGGTTCGGTGGCACTGATGATGTTGGGGACGATGTGGTATATCCTGTTTAATGTCATCGCCGGAGCGCAGTCTATTCCCTCAGAATTGTTTGAAGCGGCTAAAATTTATAAACTGTCTTTGATTGAACGCTGGCAAACGGTGATTTTACCGGGTATTTTTCCCTATTTAATTACGGGAATTATTACGGCGGTGGGGGGCGCTTGGAATGCCAGTATTGTGAGTGAATATGTTCATTTTCAAGGACACACCCTCACCACTACAGGATTAGGAGAAACCATCTCGGTTGCCACAGCATCAGGGAATTTCCCCTTATTATTGGCGGCAACTGGCGTGATGTCATTACTGGTGGTCTTGACTAATCGTCTCGTTTGGCGCAGACTTTATCAATTAGCCCAAGAAAAGTATCAATTGATGTAAATAGGGAGGCAAGAGGTTTTTATGCAGGAGTTAGAAGTTAGAATTTATAGATTATCGCTCACCAGTTATAACGGTTGACTATTAACTGTTAACTGTTAACCTATCCCCCCTATTAAAAATTTATGAATTATCCCTTTCCGTCAATTCACTCTCAACAATTTCAGGATGATTTATTTGATTACTATTACAATCAACCGGGTACTATGCCGGGAACGATTAAAATAGATTCAACGGCAAAAGGTTCTGAAATAGTGCTAATTGACTATGATGCTAATCAAGCGACTCGTTTAAGTAATTTAACCCCCTCTGATTGTGCGGCTTATTTAGAAAGTCCTTCAGTTTCTTGGTTTGATGTCTTAGGATTAGGAGATGAAGAACGCTTACTCAGTTTAGGGGAAATTTTTCATATAGACCGTTTAATGTTAGAAGATATTGTTAATGTTCCCCAACGGCCAAAAGTTGAAGAACATCCTCAACAATTACTGATTATTACGCAAATGGTCATTCCCAAAGAAAAAGGAATAGGATTTTGGCAAGAACAAGTCAGTATAATTTTAGGACAGAATTATGTCCTGACTGTACAAGAAGAACCCGAAAGAGATTGTTTTAATTTAGTGCGTGATCGCATTCGTCATAATAAAGGAATAATTCGGAGTCGAGGCGCTGATCATTTAGCCTATGCTTTATGGGATGCCATCATTGATACTTATTTTGTAGTCTTAGAAACTTATCGAGAGAGAATAGAAGAGTTAGAAGATGAAGTGATTTTAAGAGCAAGCGATAAAACCCTAGGAAAAATTTATACCATTAAACGAGAATTAATCGCCTTACGCCGCGCAATTTGGCCCCAACGAGAAGCCTTAAATTATCTCCTGAAAGACAGCGTACCTCTGATCAGTAAACCAGTAAGAAGAGACTTAAAGGACTGTTACGATCATGCTGTTCAAATTATTGACCTCATTGAGGTGTATTCCGAATTATTGGGAGAATTGATGAATGTTTATTTATCTTCTTTTGCTAATAAAACGAATGAGGTAATGAAAATTCTTACCGTTATTTCCACCATTTTTATTCCCTTGACTTTTATTGCTGGTATTTATGGGATGAATTTTAATACAGATGTTTCACCTTGGAATATGCCAGAATTAAATTGGTATTGGGGTTATCCGGCTTGTCTAGCGGCTATGGGGGGGATTGCCATTTCTCTAGTGATCTTTTTCTGGCGACGAGGTTGGTTTAAGGATATGACTATGACAAAAATTAAACAATCTGACTCATAGCGTTGCTAAAAAATCTCAAATGTATTAAACCGAATAAAAGACCATTATTTTTCTCATCATGTCAGACCTTAAAACCCAACTGAGTGAACAACTTGCAGATATTGAATGGAATGACCTAAAACCTCATGCCGGAAGAGATGCGTTAATTATAGTTGCTAATTCCCTCAACCTGGTAGAAGTAGCAGAAGCGATCGCTCTAGATAATGTTCCTCTGGTGCAAGAGTGGATGAGTCAACAGTTAATTTACAAACCTTCAGCACAACAATTGATGAGTTGGAATGAAGACCCTAAAAAAACCTTTAGTGCTTTGATTGTACAGCCTTTTGTCTTAGCCTGTCCGGTTTGATTTTTTTGTAGGGTGGGCGTTGCCCACTCACTAAAACCCAATGGTTCTTTGGGCATAGTGGAGAAAAATCTTCATCTTGATACAAAATACTCCCTGGAGGCTTACGGTGCGGCTTAAAACTTACCCGTTTATCCTCAAATTTATCTGGTAATTAAGGCACTGCTACAGGCAATTATCTAATTAATATTGCCAAAAAATCGGATAAAATGGGAACATTTACAGCAATATAAGATAGATAAAATGGCAGTTGAACGTTGGAATGATGAAATGCTCGACGGGTTGGCTTTAAGCGTTAGTGAGATAAAAGATAGCATTGATGGCTTAAGAATAACCGCACAAGCTTTGCTACAAGTTGTCGCACAAAATCAACAAAGAATGGATAGATTTGAAGAAAGGATGGATAGATTTGAATAAAAAATGGATAGATTTGAAGAAGAAATGGAACGAAGTAAACAACGCCAAGCAGAAACCGATGAAAGATTTAATGTATTGCTTGAAGAATTACGCCATCTGATTCGAGAAAATCGAGACAAGTAACATCTGTGCCGCCTCTTTTGCCTCTGCGTCTCTGCGTGAAAAAAAATTAAAACAGATATAGACGTGAAACCTTGCTTTTAATCTCGAAGTCGATTACCCTAATCTTTGGCTGGATGGACGAAAGGAGTTAAGGCACTGATGGGAAAAACTTGGGTATCACGATGGCGAGAGGATGAGCAACTAAAACCCGTTATCATCGCCGCAAGTCTATTTTTTAGCTTAACCCTCTTTTTTGCCGTCCATCGTTATTACAGTTTCTACAGCAACACGGATCACGGTATCTTTAATCAGGTATTTTGGAATAGTCTTCACGGTCATTTCTTCGAGAGTACCCTTTCCTCTTCCCTCTCAGCAAACGTCATTCATAATGGAGAAATTCCCTCCGTCAGTTACCATCGCCTCGGACAACATTTTACCCCCGCCCTCCTACTCTGGCTACCCCTATACGCCCTTTTCCCCTCTGCCGCTACCCTCAATGTCCTACAAGTGATTTTAATGACGGCTGGAGGTATTGTTTTATATTTCCTTGCTAAACATTATCTCCCGCCCCAAATAGCGGTTATGATTGCCTGGAGTTATTATGGGGCAAATGCGGTTATCGGGCCCACATTAGGCAACTTTTTTGATTTATCTCAACTGCCTCTATTTGCTTTTGGACTTCTCTTAGCCCATGCTAAACGCTGTTGGTGGTTATTTTGGGTACTAGCGGCTTTAATACTAGCCATCCGCGAAGATGCCGGGGTGATTTTATTTAGCTTAGGGGTGTATTTTGTCTTCCGAGATAAGTCTCCTCAGATAGGGTTAGCCGTGTGTACCATCAGTTTAGCTTATATGCTGGCTCTGACTAACCTGATTATGCCCCTATTTTCTGACGATATCTCAAAACGATTTATGATTGAACGCTTTGGTCATTTTGCTACCCATGAACAAGCGTCAACTTTAGAGATTATCTGGAGTATGATTTCTAACCCCTGGCGGCTATTGGTAGAATTGGTCAGCCCCATCGGAAAAAAGTTAGATTATTTATTGAGTCAATGGTTGCCTTTAGGACTCATTCCGGCTGTAGCATCGGCGGCGTGGCTATGTATCGCTTTTCCCCTAGCACAGCTATTCTTACAACAGGGTGATGAGCGCTTTGCTATTACTATACGCTATGCAGTGGCTTTAATTCCTGGGTTATTTTTTGGGGCAATTATTTGGTGGTCAGGTCATCAAGATAAGTTTAAACCGAAAATTCGCCGCTTTTGGAAAATTTGTCTCGGTTTGTCTCTGCTGTTTACTTTCACGGGTAACCCCCATCGTGCCTGGTTTTTCCTGATGCCGGACTCGTTTAGTCCTTGGGCTTATCGTCCGCTTACGGTACAATGGCATCATGTTGATCAGGTTAATACTCTCCTGGCTCAAATTCCCTCAGATGCGAGTGTTTCAGCCAGCCGCTATCTTGTCCCCCAAATGTCGGCAAGACGCGCTGTACTCAGATTTCCCGATGTTCAATTTCGCGATGACCAAGGCAATGTTCAATCGGTAGAATATATAATTGTTGATCTATGGCAATTAAATCCCTCTCAGTCTGTGATAAAAAAGGAACGCCGAGAAGTAGCTTATTCGGTTGAACATTTGGATAAACTGATTAATAGTCGGGAATATGGGGTTATGGGTTTTAAAGATGATGCTCTGTTGATGAAAAAAGGGGTTGAGTCTGAAAGTCAGGCTATGATGGGGTGGTTGGAGTTTCGTCAAAAAATTGATACTTTGGTTAAGGGGTTAGTTGAGGGTTAGAAGGTTTCGCCCCATAGCGCAAAGGACGCAAAGAGGAGGCAAAGGGCTTTTGGGTTTAGTATTGGTTTAGTGTTGGTTGTTAAGTGTATGTCTGTTAGTTTAGATTATCTGGGTCAACTTAATCCTTCTCAGCGTCGGGCAGTTGAACATTATTGTGGTCCTTTGTTGGTAGTGGCGGGGGCAGGTTCCGGTAAAACTCGCGCCCTGACTTATCGTATTGCTCATTTAATTCGCTACCATCAAGTGGAACCGGAACATATTTTGGCGGTAACTTTTACCAATAAAGCCGCTAGAGAGATGAGAGAAAGACTCGAAAGGCTTTTTGCTGATGAGTTGGCTCAAGAAAAATATGGGCAACGCTTTAGTTTATTATCAGAGTATGAACAAAAACAGTTACTCTCAAAGGTTTATCGAACGGTCACGAAAAAGCTTTGGATAGGAACGTTTCATAGTCTTTGTTCCCGCATCCTACGCTACGATATTAATAAGTATCAAGATGAACGGGGACGGTCTTGGAAAAGTAATTTTTCTATTGTGGATGAGTCGGATGCCCAAAGTTTGATTAAGAGTATTGTGACTAAAGAATTGCAATTGGATGAGAAAAAGTTTGAACCTCGAACGGTTCGCTATAAGATTAGTAATGCTAAGAATTTAGGCCTGTCTCCTCAACAATATGCTAGAGAAAATCCTAATTATCAGGGTAAGGTGGTGGCTGAGGTATATGAAGAATATCAAAAACAATTGGCGGCTAATAATGCTTTAGATTTTGATGATTTGATTTTAATCCCTGTGCGCCTGTTTGAACAAAATGAGACAATCTTGGGCTATTGGCATAACCAATTTAGACATATTTTGGTGGATGAATATCAAGATACTAACCGCATTCAATATGAGTTTATTCGTTTGTTAACGACCAATGGTGAAACCCGCAAAAGTGAATGGAATTGGCAAGACCGCTCAATTTTTGTGGTGGGAGATGCGGATCAATCAATTTATAGTTTCCGCATGGCGGACTTTACCATTCTCTTGAATTTTCAAGCTGATTTTGGGGATGGGTTGCCGGATGAGATGACTCGCACAATGGTAAAACTTGAGGAAAATTATCGCTCTCGAGAAAATATTCTGCAAGCCGCTAATCAATTAATTGAAAATAATCAACAACGGATCGAGAAAATTTTAAAAGCAACCCGCAGTATCGGCGAGGATATTTTTTGTTATAAGGCCGATGATGAACGAGATGAGGCGGGTTTTGTCATCCGAAAAATTAAACAGTTAAAGCAGGAAAATCCCGAATTAGATTGGGGGAGTTTTGCAATTTTATATCGCATTAATGCCCATTCTCGCTCATTTGAAGAGGCGTTAATTGAAAGTAATATTCCCTATACGATGGTGGGCGGCTTCCGCTTTTATGACCGTCAAGAAATTAAAGATTCACTAGCATATTTAAAGTTGATTGTCAACCCTTCAGACACAGTTAGTTTATTAAGAGTAATCAACACGCCGCGTCGCGGAATTGGAAAAACTTCTCTGGAGGCTTTACAAGGAGCGGCTAAAGAATTAGGTGTCCCTTTGTGGGAAATTATTAGTGATGAAACCTCGGTGAATACCTTAGCTGGACGAGCCGCCAAAAGTGTCAATCAATTTGCTAAAATGATCCAACAATTTCAAGCACAAACCGAGTTTTTATCGGCGGCTGAGATGCTAGACCGGGTGATGCAAGAAACAGGATATATTGCCGAATTACAACAAAAAGGAACCGATGAAGCTGAAGACCGTATAGCTAATATTAATGAGTTGTTAAATGCTGTGCAACAGTTTCAAGAAGAGTATGAAGAAACCAGCTTACAAGATTATCTAGAAAAAGCTTCTTTAGCTTCAGATTTAGATCAGCTAAAAGAAGGGGAGCAAAAAGTGTCTTTAATGACTTTACACTCGGCTAAAGGGTTAGAGTTTCCTGTGGTCTTTTTGGTAGGATTAGAAGAAGGATTATTTCCTCATATTCGTAGTTTAAATGACCCGTTATCCCTAGAAGAAGAACGCCGTTTATGTTATGTGGGTTTAACTCGTGCCCAAGAACAATTATTTTTGACCTTTGCTAAAGTGAGGTTTTCTTGGGGAAACCGAGAAGATAAAATTCCCTCTCGATTTTTACAAGAATTACCCTCAGAATTAATAAGCGGCAATGGCATTAAAAAACGCACAAGTAAACAGCAAAAAACTCAAAATAAAGGGCAAATAATTAATAATTGGTCAGTGGGAGATCGCGTTTTTCATTCTGCCTATGGAGAAGGCAAAGTTACCCATATTTTAGCGGGAGGAAAAAGCACTAATTTAGCCATTTTATTTCCAGGGTTAGGACGAAAAATTTTAGACCCTACCCTCGCCCCCATTGAGCGGCTAGAATAGAGGTGTGTGGGGAACAACTGACTAATGACTAATAACTAATAACTAATGACTAATAACTAATGACTAAAAACTCCGATAAAACCTTATAAAAATGAGCAATACCGAGTTCTCTCATCCTGGCTAAATGACTAACTTGATAAGCCATTGAGTGAGCATTTTTCTGTAGATTCCGACAAATTGCGAAATCTTCTTGCAACACTTGGTCAAAGATAATTTTCCATTTTTCGGAGGCACGAAAAGAGTTTGAAAGCTGCATTTTTGTTTGATAAATAATAATTTCAAGCCGCGTACTAATAGGGCTAATAGGTACAACTCTCCAAAGCGAAACATGATGATTATCAGTATTAACCATCAAATTAGGAAAAATATAACCTTGATAAGAAAAATTCTGAGGTTCCCAGGGCAAAGAAAGTTTTAGATCAGCGAATTCTTCCTGAGTATAAGGAACTTCTATCAGACAGTGACGGCCGCTTGTAGTTGTGTAAACATTTTTAAAATCAAATAAATCTAAACTTTTTGGATGAAGAGTATTAAAATGGTAGTCTTCCACATAATTTTCCACAATAAATTTCCAATTAATGGCTTCAGTATAAGACCAACGGGCAACCTCAATCAAATCTTCCCAAGGATGATTATACTGTTTTAAATAATCGGAAAATCCCGCCAAATAATCACTTAAAGATTCAGAACTATTTGCCAGATTAACAAAAATAAACCCACCCCAAGTATCCAGTTGTACTGGTTGAATTTGAATCGTGGAAAAGTCTAAATCTTCAAAAAGGTTAGCTTGAGGAATATTCTTCAGTTGACCTTCTAGGTTATAAACCCAAGCATGATAAGGACAGACTAATTGATGACAGTTTCCCTTTCCCTGCACTAAACTGGCTCCTCTGTGGGGACAAACATTGTGCATTGCTATTAATTGGCCATTTCCCTGATTAATTACTATTATAGATTGTTCTCCTGCTTCGTAAGTCAAATAATCCCCTTTCTTGGGTAAATCTGAGACTCTAGCCACCCATTGCCAACTATTACACCATATAGTTTTCATCTCTAATTCAAAAATTTTTGGGTCATAGTAATAATAACCAGGCAATCCCATATTCATAGCTTATAAAAATATACTTTTTCAAGGTATTTTATCTGATTAGCTGCCAAGATGGAAACCCAATTCTGTAAATTGGGATTTATTACCCCTTTATCAAACGTTAAAGACCTGATTCAGTTTTTCTTGATTGTCATAGAAATCTAACAAGTAAAGGACAGTTAAGACAGTTAAGACAGTTAAGAAAAAACTTAATTACAACTGGACAAAAAACTCTCTTTATAGTTAATAATATACACAACAGAAAAAAATTTTACTGGGTAGAAAGCTGAGAAGGGTAATAGGCAAATTCGGTAATGGTAGCTTCTGAACCTTTAATCAATAATATTTCCTCATAGAGCGAAGTACCAAAATACTCTCTGCTTTATGTATCTTCCGAGCCAAATTGCTATCAAGTCAAGATTGTGGAATTAGATGTCTAATAGGGGGTTAAATTGTTATATTACTGGAAAAAAAGGCATATTTTTGGGATAAAATCTTCAAAAAAAATTCTAGATATGATTTTCAGCAGATATCATCGGTTTACTTAGAGAATAATCTCTTTCCCAAAATAAAAGATAAGAGGCGCTTAAGAGACGGCTTATCTTAAACACCTCTAAAGTCGTCAATATACTCAAAATTTTACAATAAATTCCTCAAATTTTGATGAAATTAAGATGAATTTTTGCCGAGTTTTAACAAGATTTGATAAAGTAATCAACCAAAAATCTTGTCTATTCTTTATTAATTAGGTAATTTTACTGTTTACCTAAGAAGGCTATGGAAACGAGGCTTTATAGTACAAAAAAACTCATAAAAGTCCGGCTACAGGAATAGCTAATTTGGCTATCCAGGTTCTGGAGTGATAGTAAAATAGAGAGAGGTTCAAAAATGTTTGATGTCTTGAGCGATGTCTGAGCCAGATCACAGAAACATTTTTAATTAAATATTTTTGGCTTTTTTCTTAAGTATTTTCTGAGTTATTGATGGAATTAATTACTAATAATTGCTCAAATCAAATTGGAATTAGTGGCGACAAATCTTGTCCTCAGTTAAAAGAGGTAATTCACTGTCGTAACTGTTCAGTCTATTCATCCATTGGGCGGGCTTTATTTCAACGAGAAGCACCAGCAGGGTATTTAGAAGAATGGGCAGATTTACTAGCACCACCTTTTCCGCAAGATGCTCAACAAACTAACACTTCAAAAGAAGCCGCTACTTCGGTCATTATTTTTCGGTTAGAGGAAGAATGGTTAGCTTTACCCGTTGATATTATTAAAGAAATTACGCAAATTTTGCCGGTTCATACTTTACCTCATCGGAGTAATAGTATATTAAGAGGGATTGTTAATATTCGAGGAGAACTTATTACTTGTATGGCTTTAGAGAATCTTTTACAATTAAAAAGAAGTCAGGATAAAAATCAAGATAATTTATCTAAAATAAAGCAAGACTCTGTAATTTATCAACGAATGATCGTGATCAAAATTCAAAATTATCGTTGGGTATTTAAAGTAGATGAACTAGATAGAATTAACCGATTTGATTCTAAGGATTTTGAAAATTCTCCCACTGCCCTAGCTAAAAATCCCAATATTTATACTAAAAAAATTATTAGCTATAAATCTAATAAAGTCAATTATTTAGATACAGAATTGTTATTTTATGAATTATTATTTCATACATATTCTAAACCTCAATCAAATAAAAATAATGAATAAATAACTATGGATAGTGGCTTTGATACGAGTAAATTTTCTATGTTAGATTTATTTAGCATAGAAGTAGAAACGCAAACAGAAATTTTGACGGATAAGCTGTTAGCACTGGAAAATCATCTGCGACAGTCTCAGATACCATCTGATCTAAACCTTATTTTAGAAGCTTTAATGCGAGCATCCCACTCTATAAAAGGAGCCGCTAGAGTAGTACAAATAGAAGTGGCTGTCAAAATAGCTCACCTAATGGAAGACTGTTTTACCACAGCCATGAATGGAACAATCCCTCTAAATTTATCCCAAATTGATCAATTATTACAAGGGGTAGATTTTTTACAGCAATTGAGCAAAGTTAGAGAGAAGAATTTAGAAAATTGGTTATCACAACATCAACAACAAGCAGAAAACATCATTAATGCTCTTGTAATTGCACCTGTTGCTCCACAAGAACAAAAACAGTTAAACCCGGCTCCACAACAAGAAATTTCCCCAGCCATCATAGAAGCGAAAGCTTACCCGGTTTCATCCACATCAGAGGATGCAATCGTGATTGACACCGTCTTATCTAATGAAGTTGAAACTGATGAATTAGAACCCAAGGTATTCTCGAGTTTAGCACCACAACGAGAAGAAGATCAAAGTTATCTAGATTTATCTTCACTATTTTTAGATCAAGAAACCCTTCCCACAGCACAACAAGTTAAAGAAACGCTCTCATCTGCACTCTCGTTGATTTCTACAGCCCCCCCTGACAAAACTCGCTTTGTGCGAGTCAGTAGCGATAACTTAAACCGTTTGATGGGGTTAGCTGGAGAAGCATTAGTAGAAGCAGGTTTTCTAAACCCTTTTGCCGATTCTCTGTTAAATCTTAAGAAAAAACAACTGGAACTCTCTCAACTTTTAGAAAAATTAGACAGTGTTTTATCGAAAACTCACTTAACAGTAGAAACAGAAACTTATTTAAAAGCTATCCAGCAAAAAGAACGAGAATGTCGGGAAACATTGGGGGAGCGGCTGGTAATTTTAGAACAGTTTGCCTATCGTTCACTCAACCTATGTGATCGTCTGTATCGAGAAGTAATCGCCTCTCATTTACGTCCTTTTTCTGAGGGAGTACAGGGGTTTCCTCGCATGGTACGAGATATTGCCAAACAACTCAATAAAAGTGTGAAATTAGAAATTATTGGCAAAGGCACTTTAGTAGATCGAGATATTCTCAAAAAACTTGAAGCTCCCCTCACTCAAATGTTGAGAAATGCCATTGATCATGGGATAGAATTCCCTGATGAAAGAGCGGCTCTCCTAAAACCTTCTCAAGGAACAATCCGGCTTGAAGCCGCTCATCGGTTTGGTATGTTATGCATTACTTTAGCCGATGATGGGAGAGGAATAGACTTAGAGCAAATACGCCAGAGAGTCATAGATAAACAATTAGTTAAACCCGATTTAGCCCAACAATTAACTGACAATGAACTGCTAGAGTTTATCTTTTTGCCAGGTTTTTCTACCTCGGCGGCTGTGACGGAAATTTCCGGGCGAGGTGTAGGACTAAATATTGCTAAAACTATGGTAGAAGAAGTTGGAGGTAATCTTCAAGCTACCACAAAACCCGGTAAAGGCATCAGTTTTCATTTTCAACTGCCCTTAACTTTATCAGTAATTCGCACACTTTTAGTGGAAATTTCTGGAGAACCTTATGCCTTTCCCCTGACTCGGATCGAGCAAGTTGTCATGCTCAATGCCCATGAGATTTTTTCCCTGGAAAACAGGCAATATTTTAGTTTAAATCTACAAAATATTGGGCTAGTTAGAGCCGATCAAGTTTTAGAATTATCTCCGTCTAAAGTTCCCTCTGAAGTCTTATCAATTATTATTTTAAGTGACCAATTCAACCGATATGGCTTAATCGTTGATCGATTTTTGGGAGAGCGTAATTTAGTGATCAGACCTCTCGATACTCGATTAGGAAAAATACAAGATATAAGCGCGGCCGCCTTGTTAGAAGATGGGTCTCCTGTGCTAATTTTAGACGTTTTAGACCTCATGCGTTCTATTGATAAATTATTCAGCAGTAGTGAGATTAAGCAAGCTCAGTATGATTTTGAGAATAATATTCTTGAAAAACCGAAAAGAATTCTCGTGGTGGATGATTCAATTACCGTTAGAGAGATGGAAAGAAAACTTTTAGAAAATCACGGCTATCAGGTTGATTTAGCGATGGATGGGATGGAAGGATGGAATGCTGTAATCAGTGGGGACTACGATTTAATTATTACCGATGTAGATATGCCTCGGATGAATGGCATTAAATTAGTGGCCCAAATTAAAAAACATCATCAGTTACAAAAAATTCCGGTCATTATTATTTCCTATAAAGAACGACAGGAAGATCGTCTTCAAGGTCTAGAAGCGGGAGCCGATTATTATTTAACTAAGAGTAGTTTTCATGATGATACTTTTATTAATGCGGTAGTGGATTTAATTGGTAAAGCTTAAGAAAAATTCACTAATCGCCAATTATGATAAACTCAAATTAATTTATCTATCTGATGCCATCCCTATCAAACTCCTAACTCTAGTATGAAAACTGAACAAGAAAAAGGAATTACTGACATTTCTTATCAGGAATTTATTAATAGAGAACTAACAAAGGATATTCTTAATGATGAAAATCCTTTAGTAATTGATTTATTTGCCGGTTGTGGAGGACTGGCTTTAGGTTTTGAAGCGGCAGGTTTTAAAACCACAGGTTATGAAATGTCCGAGGAGGCTTGTGCTACCTATCAATACAATTTGCACGGCAGATGCGAGAACATAACCTTAACTCGTTATCCGACTCTAATAGATAACCCTAAAGTAATTATTGCTGGTCCACCTTGTCAACCTTTTAGTAAAGGGGGATATCAGCTTGGACTTTTAGATAGCCGAGATGGTTTTCCTATTTTTCTTGATGCTGTGGAACGCTACCATCCTAAAATCGCTTTATTTGAAAATGTGCAAGGAATGTTGTACCGCAACAAGAGGTATTTTGAGGAGATTGTAGCGACTCTTTCAACTAATGGTTATTTCGTAGAATGGAAAATTTTAAATGCCTCTGATTATGGTGTACCTCAACGCCGCCAAAGACTATTTTGTGTTGCTCATCAATCTGTTTGGAAATGGCCCGCTCAAACCCATTTGCACCATCCTTATACAGCAGGAGAGGCATTAGGAGAATTAGCATTGATTGTACCAGCAAAGGCCAAATTTCTTACCCTTAGTCAAGACCAATATATACAGAGATACGAAGCCGCATCTAAATGTATTAACCCTAGAGATATTCATTTAAATGCGCCTTCTAGAACCGTTACCTGCCGTAATTTAGCCGCAGCTACTGGAGATATGTTACGTATTCGTTTAGCCGATGGACGGAGAAGGCGGCTTACAGTACGTGAAGGTGCTAGACTGCAAAGTTTTCCAGATTGGTTTGAATTTTTTGGCACAGAAGACAGCCAATATCAGCAAATTGGTAATGCAGTGCCTCCTCCTATTTTAGCTAAGGCTTTGGCTCTTTCTGTGAAAGCTTGTCTTAAGGCAGAGGAACAAGGATTAAGAACAGAAATTTCGCCAAGTTATCAGCCTCAGCAACTCACATTAAATTTTATACGGGAAAACCCTCAAATCTCCTCAAGAAAAACCCAAAAAACTCGCCCACGAATCGCGCAAAAAAAATATATGGAACCTAAAATAGAAGAAGCTTTACAGATTCTTAAAGCGGTAGGAATACCAGTGGATTCCCAAACTCCAAAACGAAAGCTACGTTTAGCATTAACTCTTCTGGCTGTCGCCAATCTTAAACCAGAAAGTAGTTGGACTGAAGCTTGCTATTGGCAAGGGACAAAATCTTGGGCTTTAACCACAAGAGAAATTATCATTTTTTGGAATAATAACTATTTAGAAGTTTTAGGAAAACCTCTTTCGAGTGGTTCCTATGATGATGTTCGTCGCAAAGATTTAGCGCTTTTAATCCCTTCGGGTTTAGTGCTGCGGAGTGCGGCTAACCCAAATGCTAGTACCAATGACCCGACTCGTCGCTATGCAGTTTCAGAAGATGCTAAAGATATTTTACTGACGTTCGGAACACCTCAATGGCAAGAAAATATCAATGCTTTTCGGGAAAAATACGGCGTTTTAGCAGAGCGATTATTTAGAACTCGACAACAAAATCAAGTGCCTGTAACACTCCCTGATGGAACTTATATAGAACTCTCTCAAGGAGAACATAATCTTATTCAAAAAGCTATTATTGATGAATTTTTGCCTCGTTTTGCTCCGGGTGCTGAGGTACTATATATTGGGGATTCTGCTAAGAAAGTTTTAGTCAGAAAGGATGAAAGATTATTGCAACTAGGTTTTTTTGAATTAGAGCGTGATTTACTTCCTGATGTTGTCGCTTATGATCCAGTGAGAAATTGGCTATTTTTAATAGAAGCAGTACACTCATCTAATCCTATCTCTCAAATTCGACATTTAAATTTAGAAGAATTAACCCAAAACTGCACAGCACCGAGAATTTATGTAAGTGCATTTAAAAATCGAGCCTCATTTCGAGAATGGGTTTTAGAAATTAGTTGGGAAACGGAGGTTTGGTTAGTAGAATCTCCAGATCATTTAATACATTTTAATGGAGAAAAATTTTTAGGCCCCTACAATCAACCAAATTCATAGATTGATGTTTCAATTTCAAATAATTAACCACAAGGTAGCACAGATCAACTAGGCTAAAAGATAAGACTGCCTATTGCTATAGAGTATCACCCACCTTGAGTAACCCTCAGATTACCGTTCTACTCATAGACGATCAACCCATCATCGGCGAAGCGATCCGCCGAATACTTGCCGCAGAAATTAATATTGCCTTTCACTACTGTAGCGATCCTACCCAAGCCCTCAAAATTGCTCAAAAAGTCCATCCAACCGTGATTTTACAAGATCTCGTCATGCCGGATATGGATGGGTTGTTGCTGGTGCGTTTTCTACGCGCTAAAGATGCCCCCACGCGAGATGTTCCTTTAGTTGTCCTTTCTAGCAAAGAAGACCCTACCATCAAAGCTAAAGCCTTTGCCCTAGGAGCCAATGATTATTTAGTGAAATTGCCGGATGCGGCAGAATTGATTGCTCGCATTCGCTATCATTCTAACGCCTATATTAACTTTCTTAAACGCCAAGAAGCCGAAGAACGCCTCAAAGAAGAAAATCTCCGCCTCTCGGCTGAACTGGATGTTACCCGAAGAATTCAACAGATGATCCTCCCTAAAGATACTGAACTTAATCAAATTGAAGGTTTAGAAATTGCCGGATTTATGGAACCGGCTTCTGATGTAGGAGGGGATTATTATGATGTTCTTTATCATAACGGTAGCGTTAAAATCGGCATTGGAGATGTAACCGGTCATGGGTTAGAAAGTGGTATGGTGATGCTAATGGTACAAACCGCTATCCGAACTTTATTAAATCAAAATGAAACCAATCCCATTCAATTTTTACAAGTTCTTAACCAAACCATCTATGACAATGTACAACGGATTAACTCAGATAAAAATTTGACGTTGATTTTACTTGATTATCAAAATAATCGAATCCGTTTCAGTGGACAGCATGAATTTATCATCGTCGTGCGTGCTAGTGGTAAAGTAGAATTAATTGATACTTTCGAGTTAGGATTTCCCGTAGGACTAGAAGAAGATATTACCGACTTTATCAGCGAAGCCGAAATTTACTTAAATCCGGGTGATGGGGTTGTTCTTTATACTGATGGAATTACCGAGGCAGAAAATGAATGGGGGGAGTTATATGGAATAGAACGATTATGTGAAATCATCAGCGAAAACTGGCAAAAAACCGTTAATGAGATTAAAGAGATGATTATTAATGATGTCCGTGAACATATTGGCAAACAGCAGGTTTATGATGATATTACTTTGCTGGTCTTAAAACAAAAATAAGATGAGAATAGCGATTGTTAATGACACAGCAAAGATCGTGGAATCTCTGCGGCGAGTGATCGCTAAGGTTCCAGATTATCAGGTTGCTTGGGTAGCTAGAGATGGACGGCAAGGAATCAATCAGTGTATTACTGATCCGCCCGATGTAATTTTAATGGCTGTCCTCATGCCGCATCTAGATGGCGCTAAGACGACTCAAGAGATTATGATAAAATCTCCCTGTGCAATTTTAATGATCACAGAAAATTTAAAACGGGATTCAGCTAAAATTTTTGAAGCGATGGGTTATGGAGCTTTAGATGTGGTTCATCTGCCCATGCTAGGAACTGAAGTAGAGCCAGAAATGACTGAGATTTTACTGGATAAAATTGCTATGATTGGCACTTTAACAGGAGTCAATAAAAAGCGTAGGAGATATTTACCCCCTCATCGATCTTTGAGTTTAACTTCTGTTCCTCTGTTAGTGGTTATTGGTGCATCCACTGGAGGACCAAAAGCGCTCGCTTGCATATTATCTCATTTACCGGCTAATTTGCCGGCAGCGATCATCATTATTCAACATTTAGAGCGTCAATTTGTGCCTAATTTCGTTGAATGGTTGGATCATCAAACTCCTTTAACGGTATTAGAAGCAGGCGAAGGAAGCCGCCCAGAAATGGGTAAAGTTTTGTTAGCTGGTACAAACGATCATCTATTATTGCTCCCCGATTTGACGGTAACATACACTAAGGAGCCACAAAATTATCCTTACCGTCCAAGTGTAGATGTCTTTTTTAAAAGTGTTGCTCAACACGTTCAAGGTAAAGGAATTGCTATACTTTTAACGGGAATGGGGAAAGATGGGGCCCAAGGGTTAAGTCAGTTACGTTCTCTGGGATGGCATACCATCGCACAAGACCAAAAGACCTCTGTGGTTTATGGAATGCCAAAAGCGGCTGTACAGTTAAATGCGGCTACTCATGTGCTACCCATTGATGAGATCGCGCCAATGATCACAAAACTGACTCAGGTGTGGAACTCGTTCGGCACCGCGTATCCTTAATATTTGTGCATGGCCAAAAAATGAGACAAATTTTTGGTGATTTTAGGGAAGATTTACCAGAAAAGTGTTTAATGATTAGCTTTTCACCTTGTTCTGTTCCCCTACAGCAGCGTTGGTGTAATAATGGGTTAGCGGCAGATTTTGTTGCTAATTATTTGGCAACTTTTTTCCCTCCTAGTGAGGATGACCCCAAGAGTGTTCAACGGCAAGCTAATCTAAAAAGTGCTATTAGTTATATTGCTAATGAATTATTGGAAAATGCTACTAAGTTTCATGATGAAACCTCAACGCTTCCCATTCAGTTTGGCACTTATTTACTGCAAAACCTTGTGATTTTATTTGCTACTAATTGTACTTCTAGTTCCGTCGTGCATAAGTTAGAATCAGTGATTGAAACCTTAATTAATTCTGACCCAGAAGAATTGTATATTCAGCATTTGGAAAACCTAGCTGAGGATGAAAATTCGATGAATTCTGGATTGGGATTTTTGACGATAATTCAGGATTATTTAGCTAAAATAGGATGGAAAATAGAGCCACTTCAACCGGATTACAATTTAGTGCTTGTAACAACGATGGTTCAAATTACGGTCTAAATCAATGATTTGAATCATCTCTTCAGCCGCCGAGCGCTCGATGAATTAGGAGATATACACAATGGAAATTCAATCGGAAAATTACCATATTGATTATGATCCCCAAACAATGGTTATCAACTTTAGAGGTTCATTTAGGTTAAATGGAATGAAGGATTATGGGCCGATCATCGAGTTTTTAAATAAAGTGGCAGCCGAAGAACCGCCGCTCATTATTCTGGATTTACAAAAATTGGAATTTTTAAATAGTTCGGGAATCAGTATGTTATCTAGATTTATTATTAATGTGCGAAAAAAACAAAAAAGTAATATGGTAGTTAAAGGGTCTAAAAAAATTGATTGGCAAAATAAATCTTTAAAAAACTTACAGCGTTTAATGCCTAGTCTAGTTCTCGAATTAAATGAGTTGTAAGCCAATGGAAAATAACGAGTTAAATCAAGAAGAATTAACTAAAAAAGTCGAAGAACTTCAGCAAGAAATAGAGTCTTTAAAGATAGATAAAGCTGATTTAGAAATTGTCTTGGAAACCATTACCGAACATTCCACTAATTTAGAAAATGAAATTTATGGCAAAAATGAAATTTTAATGAAATATTTGAAGCAGGTAGAAAAAATTACTCGGGCGGCGGCGGCGATCGAACAAGGAACATTTGAAATAGAAAGTTTAAACGAAGTGGCGGCACGCGATGATCAACTAGGGCAACTAGCCCGGGTATTTCAAAATATGGTAAAGCAAATTAAAGAGAGAGAAGAAAAGTTAAAACAACAAGTTGAAGAGTTAAAAATAGAAATTGATAAAACAAAAAAGGATAAACAGGTAGCTGAAATTTTAGAGACGGATAATTTTAAAAATTTAAAACGTAAGTTGAACCGGCTTAAAAACAAGCAGAACAAAGATTAATGGAAAATAACTCTATCTCGCGCCAAAAAAGCAATTTTTTTGCATGGGTGAGATTCACTGAATAATTTCTGTAAAGACGTTGTAGGCTGGGGTGCGGAACGCTTTCCGCACAACGTCTCTAGGGTTCAATTTGAGTTCGCTAAAAACTCCACTAAAGGTTTAAATACAGGCACTAATTCTTCACGACTGACCACTAGACAAGGAAATGAATTTTTACCATAATTTTGTCCTACAGTCAAGGGAAAAATTTCCGTTTTGTCTAAAGCAATAAATGCTCCGCCTGCGGCTTGGAGAATAACCCAAACGGCGGCAATATCCCAAATTTTCGGCGTAGCTTCCACCCCACCTAAAGCCGCACCAACGGCCACCAGCAAAATATTATAACTGGCTACCCCAATCATGCGAATCTTACAAGGAAAAGGCTGTTTTAGAACATCAATACTACGAGCGCAGAGATTAAACAGATGACTTTTTGAAGGCGCATCTGTACTGGTATGAATGGGTTCTCCATTTAAATAAGCGCCTACAGGTCCAATTAAACCCGAATTCTCTAACCAATAGCCATAATAAGAGTGATTTAACAGAGGCAAATAGACATATCCAAAAACGGGAGTACCTCGATACAATAATCCTAGCGATATTCCCCAAATGGGCACACCTCGGGTAAAGTTAGTGGTGCCATCAATGGGATCAATAATCCAACACCAATCATTAGCGGGGAAAATATGGCTAGTTTCTTCGCCCAAAACACCATGATCTTTAAATGTAGCTGTGATGGCCTGGGTAATTTCTTCATCGGCCCAACGATCAGCTTTAGTGACTAAACTGCCATCTTCTTTTTTAGTAGCCTGTAATTTGCCAAAATCAGCGATTAACTGACTACCTACTCTTTTTGTGGTCGTCTCGGCTAATTGTAATACCTCTGTCCAAAAATTTTCCATCGATTAATCTGTTTTGAGTATATGAATGATGAACAGTGCGTCCCTTTTCCCATCTTCTGCTGTGGAAAACTTAGACAATTATAGACACTCGTCTATTTTTGATGTTTCCTACCTGTATCATCGGGAGCATAGGAGCGGTTATCCCTCAAGCAGGCTTAGTCGTCTCAGCCAAACGACTTATATTAATCGAAGCGTTTAAATCACGATCTATTGAAAAGCCACAACTATCACAATTAAAAACTCTATCAGATAGTAAGAGTTTTTCTTTCTTACAACCGCAATTTGAGCAAGTTTTTGAACTAGGGAACCATCTAGAAGCTAACAATAACTCCGAACCAAACTTATCAGCTTTATAGGTCAATTGCCTTTTGAATTCATAAAATCCACAATCAGCAATAGATTGCGATAGTTTGTCTAATGATAGCATTCCTTTAACGTTTAAATCTTCCATTACTATAAGCTTGTGGTTTTTAGCGATATAAGTAGTAATTTTGTGAAGATTATCATGTCGAACGTTCTTAATCTTAGCGTGATATCTTGCTAGTTTGATTTGGGCTTTAAGAAGGTTATTACTTCCTTTAACTTTACGAGAATATGATCTAGACAGCTTTTGGAGCTTATTTAAATTTCTTTTGTAATGCTTTTGATTGGGGAAAACCTTGCCCGTGCTTAAGGTAGCAAGAGTTTTCACCCCCAAATCTACACCTACTACCTCATATTCCTTATTTGTTGGCTTTTTATCTTGTTCATATGTAAAAGAAATAAACCATTCATCGGCCGTCCTAGAAATAGTGAACTTTTTACAAGTCGTGTGGGGAAGCGCTTCATAAGTTTTAACCCAACCAATAGTTGGTAGTTTTAAAGAACGTCCTCCTACATTTAAAGGCTTACCACCATTATCGAGCGTAAAAGAGTCATGTTTTCCCTTTTTCTTGAATTGGGGTTTTTCTCCAATTCCTTGAAAAAATCGGCTAAAAGCCTGGCCTAGGTGTTCAAAAGCATACTGTGTTATCTTTTGGCAAATTCCTTTTTCTTTTATCCAAGCATATTCGGCTTTTAAATGCTTGTTGAAAAACTTTTTAAGTAGGTATATATTAGGCTTCAATCGGGATTTATACAAGTCATTCCAAGTAGCCAACCCCCAATTATAGGTAAAACGCGCTATGCCAGCGTGTTTAGCCATAAGGGTTTTTTGACGCTTATTTAGTTTGAGCTTTGTTTTGATGGAAAGAAGCACCCCGCGACCTACCTATTTATTAAAAATTCTATTTTGACACAGATCTCCCTAAAAGTTGAGCAAATCATCTGGCTTGTACATTTTGCTCGTCGGGTAGGATTATCGATAATTGTACCAGATTATCTATAAAAAAGCTTTCTTAAGAAACCTCACCAATAGAGTACAATTAAAATTAGCAAGCTTTGCTGGAGAGGTGGCAGAGTGGTTGAATGCGGCAGTCTCGAAAACTGCTTTGTCTTTTCGGGCAACGAGGGTTCGAATCCCTCCCTCTCCGTACCAAAATCAATACATATATATCAATATTTTCAGCTTTCTCATCTGTGCTTCTAACTTTTCACGAGATCTCTAAAAGCAGTTATGAGAAAGAAAAATTTAAAGGTTAAAAAGAGGTTTTTCGGCGATTTTGGCGATTTTTTAGCAATTAATTCGAGTTTTATAGATTTTTAACTCGGATTTGTGCTTACAAGTTGGATTGTTGGTACAAGATAAGTTATTTGTCCATGCGGGAGTAGTGGGATGGCGAGGACGAGCAATAGTTATTCCTGGCCGTAGTTTTAGCGGCAAAACTACCTTAGCCGCAGCATTGGTCAAGGCGGGTGCTATCTACTATTCTGATGAGTATGCAGTCATTGACCGAGATGGCTTAGTTCATCCTTACCCAAGACCGTTGTGTATTCGGGAAGGAGTAGGAGAGCAAATTAAGCGGCGAAAATGCTCTGTAGAGGAACTGGGAGGTCAAGCGGGAACGGACCCAATACCAGTGGGGTTAGTGGTTCATACTAAGTACCAATTAAATGCACAGTGAATTAAAGAGTATGTAGCGCGACCCGTTGGGATATCTGGTGTTTCACGGCGGAAAATACTGAAAACGGCAACCTTAGCGGGTGGGTTTGCCCTTGGTTCTTTATTTCCTTTAGTTAAGTCGGTAGTTGCTCCAGCACCGGCTATGGCGCAATCAGGTCCAACACCCCCACCAACTCCAACACCCCCACCTCCAACTCCAGATTTGAGAACAAAACTAGGGTATACATTTGAAAATGTAGATGGCAATATTGTAGGCTCTTTTGAAACAACACCACTACCTCCAAATGATTTTTTTGGTGATTCTAAATTTGGAGGCGATATTAGCTTTCCTGATGATTTATCTGAGGGAGAGTTTAACTTTGAATCTACCTTAGAAAAAACTGGTGATACGTTTTCAAACTTGACTTCTTTTACAGCCGATACACTGTTTGGTCCACTGACGTTCAGCCCACTAGTTAATCTTGAAAACGTAGTGCCACAAAATTTTCCCGCTAATGGACTGGGAATTAATCTAAAAACACCAGATGGTGGTATTGAGATAAACGTTGGACTTACAGCAAATTTTCGTTTGGATGGATTTGAACCAAAGATAGATTCATTTGCAGCCGGGTTTAAAGTTTCAATTAAGTATTGAACCCAGTCTCATGTCCTGTTCCTGAGTAAACACTGTCCTTGAGGATAACTTAAGGGTAGTTTAATCATTTTCTTTCAGTTCATAAAAAACAAAAGTCATGGACACGATTTTTATTCAAATCGCTTCTTACCGAGATCGTGAACTCGTTCCTACTGTATTAGATGCGCTCGCACAAGCCGCACACCCCGAACGTCTCAGTTTTGGGATTTGCTGGCAGTATCAAACCGAAGAGGAACTTCAATATATAGAACCCCTTAAAAACCTTAAAAATTGTCGAATTGATGCAGTCAGTGCGGCTCAATCTCGCGGAGCCTGTTGGGCACGTTCGAGAACTCAAAAATTATGGCGAGGAGAACGATATACCTTGCAAATTGACTCTCATATAGTTACTAATTTTCTAGTCAAATCTTACACTTGACTAATCCACTAGCTTTGTACGGTTTGACCCGTACTGGATGAACTACAACACCACGCCAGTTGCTTTAAGTCGGGGAACCCGCCCAACGCACTGGCTCCTCTATTGGATGAGGTCTATGACCATTTCCAACTACTTGCTCATATAGACGGCCGATATTTAAACTGCCATTGATATCAGCATTGATTTTCTTGCCTGTGGCGGTTCTAAACAAGCCTCGATGAACTCTTTTTCCCTTGTAGATAGAATGTTTTTTAATGGGTTCGTTATCTAAGGCCGAGCATTTTGACGTATAAGCTTCCTCAGTTAAAACCACTTCTATTCCTAGTAAGGAGCCTTTATATTGGAGTTGTTCTATCAATTTTTTATGGGGGATAGATACAAATTTCTGATTGCTGACTCGACCTAGATTAATGCTATCTTTAAAGCCTTGATTCCAACCAATAACTAACACCCCTATTTGATTGGCTACCAAATCGTTGATTATGGCTCGACTGGTGGTGTGGAGGTAATATTCCACTTTTAAGTTGCGCTTCAACCACAAAGCATCTAATCTCTTGCTCCTGTATTGATTAGATGGCAGTAGTGAGCGTAGTTGGGCGTTCTTTTTATTAGCATATTGGTTAGCTGATTTGATGGCCCTTCCATCATAAATTACTGGCTTTAAACCTGGCACATTATAGGTCATGGTAGCTAGGTTATTTAAGCCTAAATCTATGGCGGCTATGCGCTGAGGATTTTTGCACTTAGCGGGTTGGGAACCCTCCTCTACAGGATAAACCACTTCAATAACATAACAACCGGTTCTAGGTACTATACGAATTTCATCAATTGAACTGGCTTTTGTGGGTAAATAGATATTGGTTCCACTTGGATGAGCAATTTTTTTCTTGAAAAATTTCTTACTGATGGCTTGATGATTGTAACCCACCACATAACGACCATCCTCTCTGTTAAGAGAGATTGTCCCACGATAACGCGGGATTTTCGGTTTCCCTAAAAATTTTTCGGGCGTGATTTCATAAGCTTTTAAAGCTTGATAATAACTGATCCAATTTTTCAGCACTAATCTTAAAACATTTTGAGCAACTTTAGCCGGTAGTGCTTGATAATCCGGACAAGTTTTGAGTTGATGATAAACTTCTATGGCATTGGTTCCCACTCCCCGAAAAAAATTCTGACGATAAATGTAGTTAGCGCAGTTGTATAAATTTTTAGCCAGGAAGCACAGGCGGTCGGCCTCATGGTAATATTTGTGTCCAGGTTTAATAATGTGTCTCTCGACCAACTGCATTGGGGTATATATACTTGATTTAAGCCAGTTTTCACTCTAGCACGCCACTGAACGCTTTGTCAATCCTGTTAGAGGTGATTAGATTTGACTAGGTTTGACTACAGTTACGGCAAAGTTTTATTATACGCTTTGCCCCCAGATGGGACACACTATTAATTGATATGCTTGCTATGTGTCCCAGTAAAAAAGCTATCCTGACTGCGTATCCTCCTGGCTACGAACCTCCAAGAACTTTGCTATCAAATATCCCTTCTCGCGTCGTTCCTGCTAACTTTGATCAATCAGGCGTTCTTGTTCTTATGTCAGAGGGAGATTTAACCGAGTGTTCTACCCCTCAACTCGGGGCATTTATAGCGGCTGGATTTATGTTTGCCGATGCGTCTATTATTCAACAAGTGCCCTATGATCCCGAGATCTACTTCTATGGTGAAGAAGTTCTCTTTTCAGCGAGAGCATGGACGCGAGGATGGGACATCTATCACCCTCATCAAGCAGTGTGTTGGAATTATTACAATAGCACTGAGAAGCAGACACGACCCGTACATTGGGCAGATCATCAAAATTGGTGGACTTTTAATGGAGTCTCCGAACAGCGCTTTAGAATTAATGTAGATTTACATAAACAAATAACGCCCAGCTATTGCCCTCTAGGATTAAAATTTGAGACTTTATGGGCACGCCTTGAACCCATTGACCTTATGGGAACAGAGGTACTTAATCTATCCCCAGAAGATTTACTTCTAATTCTCTGCGCTCAAGCCGCTAAAGACTTTATGGAATATGGGGAACAATTAGCCCAAATATGTGATCTCGCCCAACTCCTCCACTCTCATCAAAATTTGGATTGGAAATATATTATTAAACAAGCCAAATTATCAGGAAATTGGCGTTTACTTTTGCTTTACCTTTTCCTAGCAAATAACGTTTTAGGTGCCCCTCTACCTGACGAAGTTTCCAGTTATATAAAAGCCGAGCCAATAATAAAATCACTAGCCGTAAAAGTTCGTGAAAGATTGCTTAATAAAAAGCAACATCTATCTTCACTGCTTATCGATCCTATTTTTTATATTCAAGTAAGAGAACGTTTACAAGATAAATTACTATATTTTCTTAACTATATCAATCCTTTATATTATTTAAAGGGAAGAAAACGCATTGGTATAAAACTTAATTGCTTAATTAAATTAAATTACCCCAAATTATCTTTTTTATCTGGGATAAAATCAATTAAAGATAAGTTTTCTTCTTTCTCTAAAGCATTTTCTTTAGAATAAATTTTTTAAATGGTTAATTGTATTGCGGCTAAGAAACAAAAAATTGAGCCGCTTCACTCTTTTTCAAGCCGTCTAGCGATGGGGGCTTGAATTACTTTTTAAAGTAGATCCTAACTGTATTGGTCATTAATGATTTTCCACTCAACATCATAAACTAAGGCGCATTGAATTTTTATAAGTTTAATTTTGGAAAAAACGTTGAATCCTTTTCCCTTTCCCCCTTCTTTATCTCAACTAATAATTTAGATGCGTAACAGCTTATCACCCATCTGTTCTGAGGCCTTGGCGGTTGCTATATAGGCAGTCTAAAAAACGACTTTCGCTCTCAAAACCGAGGCTTTCACGCTCCCGCCTTATTTGGGTAGGGCATCGATCCCGCCTGTTCCTTTATAATAAAAGATTGACCCAACACAAACAACTATGCACGCTCTATCAATTCCTACTTGGATTATTCATGTTTCTAGTGTTATAGAATGGTTAGCTGCCACTTGGTTAGTCTGGACTTATGGAGAAGTAAGCGGTGATCGCGTTTGGCGTGTTTTCTCCTATGCTATGTTACCCTCTTTGGTAGGAGCCTTAAGCGCTTGTACTTGGCATTTTTTTGATAATACTCCCTCCTTAGATTGGTTAGTCACTGTACAAGCATCCATGACAGTTTTAGGAAATTGTACCCTCTGTGCTGCGGCTTGGTGGATTTGGCGTTCTTCTCAAAAAAAACCTAATTAAGTTTCCCATTTTGACGGCTTATGCTTCCTAAAGATACTTTATTTGCAGTTTCTCTCTTTCCCTATCTCGGTTTTTTGTGGTTTCTTACCCGTTCTGGTAAAATGCCGCGTCTCGCTTTAATCGGTTTTTATGTTCTGTTAGTGTTTGTTGGTGTGACGATTCCCGCAGGTATATACGCTAGGGTTCATTACGGCGAACAGTTGGCTAATATAGATTGGTTACATGGGTCAGCAGAATCTTTTTTAACCCTCTCTAATATTTTAATTGCTCTAGGTTTTCGGCAAGCCATTGTTGAACGTCGCCAACAAGTTTCTGACTCCAGTCAAACCCCTATTCCATCCATAGCCTACGCCAAAAAAGAGCCGACAAAATAACCTTTATGATGGGAGACGTTGCTCTTTACGTCTCTAAAAAATATTATTTTCAACTTATTGAGAAAGATTATTATTTAATTTTCTGATATCTATTGACAAAATACTTGAAATGGTGTATTGAAAAAAAAGCCTGTAGAGATAATTTTCCACAATTTACCTAACTTTTAGCCATAACTAATTTATATATAGCGTTCTTGACAATTGAAAAAAGTTATCAAGATTAGTGAGAATATATTGCAAAAAGATGTAAGATATAATCTTCAGAAGTGCGGAACTTGTTCCGTATCCTAACTCAAGTTAGCTGACCATTAGTGGAGAGCCGCATCATTATATAGCGATGAACAAAATTACCAGACGAGTCTTTATTGGAGCCGGAGCCGCCACCGCAGCAGTCGCCGCTAGTCAACTGAGTAAATTAACCCTAATCTCAGCGCAGACTAGGGAAGTAAATCTCTATTCATCTCGTCACTACAATACTGACCGTCGTCTATACGACAACTTTACCAAGCAAACCGGCATTAAAGTTAATCTAATAGAAGCCGAAGCAGACCCTTTAATCGAAAGAATTAAAAGCGAAGGGCGCAACAGTCCAGCAGACATTTTAATCACCGTAGATGCCGCGCGTTTATGGCGGGCTTATCAAGCCGGACTTTTTACGCCAGTAAACTCAAAAATTTTACAGCAAAAAATTCCAGCCAACCTGAGAGAACCCAAAGGTCACTGGTTTGCTTTTAGTGAGCGCTTGCGGGTAATTATGTATAACAAGAACCGGGTTAAACCCTCTCAACTCTCTTCTTATGATGATTTAGCTAACCCGAAATGGAAAGGTAAAGTAGTAAGCCGCTCCTCGAGTAGCACTTATAATCAATCTTTTGTCGCTTGGTTAATTGCCACACGTGGAGAAGCCGCAGCCGAAAAATGGTGTCGGGGGTTCGTGGCTAATTTTGCTCGCCCTCCTCAAGGAAATGATAAAGGACAAATCGAAGCTGTAGCCGCAGGAGCGGCAGATTTAACCCTAGCGAATACTTATTATTTAGCCAGTTATGCCAATGATAAAGACCCGGCTAAACGAGCTATCTATCAACAAGTGGGTGTATTTTTTCCCCCTAAAGGAGTTCATGTTAATGTCAGTGGGGCGGGTGTTCTTAAAACAGCGCCTAACCGAGATGCCGCTATTAAGTTTTTAGAATATTTAGTCACCCCAGAAGCCCAAAACTTTTTTGCTCAGGGAAATAATGAATATCCCGTCGTTCAAGGCGTTACATTGACTCCCGCTTTAGCCAAGTTTGGTGCCTTTAAACCCGACCTAGCGAATGTCGCCAGTTATGGACCTAACTTAGGAAAAGCCGTACAAGTGATGAACCGTGCCGGCTGGAAGTAACAAAAACTTAAGTCTTCTCTTAAAGAATCCTCAAAACTTTAATGAGAATTTTTCCTAAAGATTACCTGTCATAAACTTTACAGACTTAAAGGAGAAAAACTCTTAAGTTTTTTCTTAAGAAACCCGCCAAAACTTTAATAAGAATTTTTCTTATTTGTCCTTTTTTTTGAGAAAACCTGAAAGGATAAAGATTCTTTTGAAAAATGTAAACTAATAAGCAAAAATTCTTAAGACCAGTAAAATATAAATAGAACAACCTCTAATTTTGGTGTGAGGGCAAATGTCAAATCAATATTGGAAACTTCTGCCAGTAACTTCAGCTATGGTAATGGCTCAGTTGCTGACAGTTGACATTAAGACTTCTGTGGCTCAAGAAGCCTCTCCTATGGCTAGTCAAACAGAAGCATTACAATTTCTTCAACGCCGCAATCAATTAAAACAAATTAACGTTGATAACCCTAACGAACCCATGTCTCAAGTGACAAACGTTAATCAATTGCGGGATGTATCTCCGAGTGATTGGGCTTATGAAGCTTTGCGGAGTTTAGTAGAAAGATATGGCTGTATCGTGGGCTATCCGGACCGCACCTTCCGAGGAGACCGGGCCTTAACCCGTTGGGAATTTGCGGCGGGATTAAATGCCTGTTTAACCCAGTTAGAAAGAATGATCCAAGAAGGAGTTGCCGTAGTCCGAGAGGACCTCGAAAAACTCAGAAGATTAGCCCAAGAATTTCAGGCAGAGTTAACCGCTTTAGGCACTAGAGTCGATAACTTAGAATCTCGTGCTGCCTTCTTGGAAGACCATCAATTTTCCACCACCACCAAATTAAATGGGGAAGTGGTTTTTGGCATATCTGGAGTAGCCACAGGACAGAGAAACAACGGAAGCGAACAGATCCCCAAAATCACCACCTTTGGACATCGTACCCGTTTAGAACTCAATACCAGTTTTACTGGGGAAGACAACCTTTTTACTCGTATTGCCACAGGAACAGTACCGGAATTAGAAGAAACCGCCGAAACGCCTCAAGCTAACCTGGCTTTTGCTCAACCCGAAGATAGTAAGGTTTCCATCGAAGTTCTCTACTATAACTTTCCCATCAATAAGAATATTTCTGCCTGGATAGAAGCCAATGGCGGGGCATGGGATGATTTTACCAATACCTTAAACGCGCTCGATGGCGATGGTGGCGCAGGAGCGCTCTCGGTGTTTGGCACTCGTAACCCAATTTACTATCAAGGCGAAAACGGCGGGGTAGGTTTTCAGGGAACGATCGGTCCTTTTCAATGGAGTGCGGGTTATTTAGCCTCTTTAAAAGAAAGCCCATTACCTGGAGAAGGTTTATTTAACGGTCCTTTTGCGGCATTGGCTCAGTTCGGCTATGTACCTAATGATGATTTTGGGGTAGCGTTGATTTATAATCACGGCTACAATACCTTATACGCGGGTAGTAATAGCCGTTTACGAGGACTGGGGCGACTTTTCACTGACAGCATTGTGGGCACTAATCATGATACCTACAGCTTAGGCTTTAAATGGAAACTGATGGATCATTTTATCGTGAGTGGATGGGGCGGCTATAGCGATGCCAAAACCCTCAAGTCTTATGAAGATCCTGACACGGGCGGCACAGTTTCTCGAGGATATTTAGACATTTGGAATTGGGCAATCACTCTCGGTTTTCCCGATATCATTAAAGAAGGCAGTTTGGCAGGTATTGTTATAGGACAACCCCCCTGGGTAACATCTTCCAATATTAATTTAGGTGATGGCTCTCGTTTGCGGGAAGATTCTCCTTTTCATGTAGAAGGGTTTTTCCAATTTCCGTTTACTGACAACATTCAGATTACTCCAGGGATCATTTTTGTAGATTCACCCGATAACAACAAGAGTAACTCAGGATTAGTGATCGGTGTGATTCGCACCACCTTTACTTTTTAGAGGGATAACTAAGGGGATGACTTCCGAGAAACGGGCTAAAAAATGGAAATTTGATTTTATCGGAGGAAGCGAAGGAAGCTTACAAGTCAATGATGAATTGGGGGAAGACTCTTTTTTTCCGTTGACTCAAGCTAAAGCCGGTGACCAAGTTTGGATCACGGGTTTAAGCAATACCCAAGATATTAAACCCTTGCTTGTTTTGGGTTTACAGCCTGGGAATAAATTAGAGATTCTTCCGCCTACCTCTGGGGGTTCAATTATTGTTAGTTGTGAAGGGAACCGTATTGGGTTAAGTGTAGAGATTGCTCGTCAGATTATGGTGACTGATAATTCAAGTTTACTAGAAGAAATTTAATGAATAACTTTTCATTAAGCTGGTACACCTAATTATTAATTTTTTCTAAAAACCGAGAAGGACAATAATGAACCAAATTTACAATTAATGGCTGAAAATCAATTATTCCTCTAGCTAAAAACCAAATATGAAACTACAGCCACGTTCATTATTTTCGATCGGGCTTACCTTGTTGTTGACAGGGACATTTTTTATCGCTAATGTCCTTAACTTATGGAGTCAACAGCCAGCTTTCGCTCAAGAACTTGTCTCTTCATGTCCTTTATCCCAAGACATTGCTATCACCTTTTTAAACGCTGAATGTCAAGCCATTCAACTGACAGAGCCTAAAGTTTACTATCGGTATTATAATAACGATGGTAGCTATAAATATGGCAGATATTTAACCACTGATCGCTACGGAACGAATACAGATGTCATCACTAAGTTAGCCTTAAACCAAAACTGGGGAAATAAAGCTCGCATGATGGAAACTGTAACCGTTCCAGCCGGGACGATTATATATCAGGGGATAGTCGGGCCACAAGACCCACCATTGTGTTACCCAGGAGGAGGACAGCAAACATTCATTACAGATTCAAAAGACCCCAATATCCAATGGTCTGAAGGTATGCCTATGATAGTGAATGAGTTTCAATGTCCTTAAGCAACTCCAGACAATGGAAAGTAAAAAAGAAAAATTTCTTGAGCTTATAGACCAAGCAATTCAGATTGGTCAACAGATGATTAACCAGAAAAATCTGACACAAGCTGATGATTTTTCCCTAGAACGGTTAAATCCTGTTATTGATCAATTAGAAACGCTCAGGAACAACACGCTCAACGATCAACTCGGGCCTTCCCTAGGTAAGCTAACTTTTGGATTAGCACGAGAACTGGCAGATTGGATTGACCTAGATTCACCGTTATTAAAGGCCGTAGGAGCCATAGAACGGTATTATCAACAACAATTCTAGTTATCAAAAAGATGGGCATTGCCCATCTTACCCTTTAGGAATTGGCTGACTGTAATTCATCTAGACGCGCCAATACTTCCGCACTATGAATAGCCGGACGAACCCCGAGAAAAATCTCTCTTAAAATCCCATCTGGATCGATTAAATAAGTATGGCGTAGTGACATGGGACCTAGCAAAGAACCGTAAGCTTTGCTGACATTACCGGCGGTATCGGCTAATAAGGGATATTTTAACCCTTCTGAATCACAAAATTCGGCATGAGAAGTGATATCATCCCTGCTTACTCCCAAAATCTGAGCATTTTTAGCCGCATATTTCGCTAAATCTTGCTGAAAGCGGCGGGCTTCTAGAGTACAACCGGAGGTAAAATCTTTGGGGTAAAAGTACAACACTACCCATTTACCCCGATAGTCAGAGAGGGAAATTTCACCATCTCCGCTATTGGTAGGGAGAGTAAACTCCGGTGCCGGCTGATTTAAGGAAGGTTGCGCCCCTCCTAATGCAGCCGCCGTATAAGTCGTATTAAACCAAGTTAAAACGGCTAAAACCAAGGCTAGTAAAACACTTAAGACAGTACGACGAGACATAAAGGCGACCAATTCTGAGATGACTTTACATAATTTTACATAATTTTACAATTGTTTGTCTTCCTGGGGAGAGAGGGTTGCTCATGGAGTTAAGGTAACAATAAATATTAAAGTAACGATTAACCTAAGCATAATTTATGGCTAACATTGTAGACAGTGCGGCTAAAGCGGGAAATCTCACCAGACTGTTACAAGCCCTCGAAGTCACTGAACTTATTGAAACCCTTAAAAATCCTGGTCCGTTTACAGTTTTTGCGCCTACAGATGAAGCCTTTGAAAAGCTTTCAGAGGAAACTCGAGATGCTCTCCAAGATCCCATTAAGCTGAAGCGAATTATTGCTCATCATATTGCCTTTGGAGACGTTAGAAAAGAAGATTTATTACAAACCGATGAAGTGACAACCTTTGAAAATTCGGTGATCGCTGTTGATGCGTCTTCTGAAGGAATTAAACTCAATAATGCTAATGTGGTGGCTCCTGAAATTGTGGTAGATAATGGAGTAATTTATCTCATTGATCAAGTGCTATTTCCAGCCTTAGTTTTGAGCGAATAGTGTTGTCAATTAACGGATAAAATAAGTTAAGAGCAGGCTTTGCCGCACTGCTCCTGATTATCAGATTTTTTCTCTCCATTTAGCCATTAACAACTTCGCCGCCATTGGGGTGTAGAATTTGGCCACTGAAGTAAGAAGAATCATTAGAAGCTAAAAAGACATAACTCGGTGCCACTTCATCGGGTTGGGCAGGACGTTGCATGGGCACTTGCGCCCCAAAACTTTCTACTTTTTCCTCGGGAAAGGTAGAGGGAATTAAAGGAGTCCAAATTGGCCCAGGTGCTACCCCATTCACGCGAATTCCCTTTTCTACCAAGGCCTGAGAAAGAGAACGAGTAAAAGCAACGATGGCTCCTTTCGTGGAAGAATAATCTAGTAAAGTTTGATTGCCTTTATAGGCAGTGACAGAGGTTGTATTAATAATCGTGCTGCCTTTTTTAAGATGAGGTAATGCCGCTTTTGTCATAAAGAACATTGAGAAAATATTGGTGCGAAATGTGCGTTCTAATTGCGCGGCACTGATATCTTCTATGGACTGTTGCGGATGCTGTTCGGCAGCATTGTTGACTAAAATATCGAGTTGCTTGAATTCATCTACGGTTTTCTGTACCGCCTTTTGGCAAAATTGCTCATCTCCGATATCACCGGCTAGGGTTACACAGCGTCTTCCCAACTCCTCAACTCTTTGCTTGGTTTGATTGGCATCCTCATGCTCGTTGAGATAGACAATGGCGATATCTGCTCCTTCTTTAGCAAAAGCAATGGCTACTGCTCGACCAATGCCGCTATCACCCCCAGTAATCAATGCTACCTTATGATTGAGCTTTCCACTGCCAGTATATTGTTCATTCTCAGACTCTGGCTGAGGTGTCATTTCTGATTCGAGTCCTGGACGAATTTCTTGATGTTGTGGGGGTTGTAATTCTTGCGTCTGAGTCATTTGTCTTCCTCTGTCTGATGGTTTTTTGTTCTCTGGGTGGCGGTGATTTGTGATTGCCTATCCTGTGGAATGCCTTTCAACCATCCGCCCGCTAAGAGCTTACCTCTGTTTGTTAATTACTCTTTAATCGGTTAGTTCTAAATTAGCGATTGAAATTTTTAAGTTCCCCCATCTCAAGAAATATAAAACCTCCTCGAATTTCTCTCTTAAGAGAGATCTTTTTATCATCAAAATATGTTTTTATTTTCTCTAATTTTGGAGAGGTTTCTTAACTTTTCTTTACATTAATTCCGAATTTGATTGAGTAAAAATGCTTAATTACCTTTAATCGTCTTCCCCTGAGCTTGATCCCAAGCTTAAGTCGAAAATTATGGTAGCCTTAAATACTTTTTTAAATAAGCTGAATAATACTATTAGTAAGACTTTTGGAAAAAAACTTTAGATAATCTTCCACTTCATTTGACAGGCTCATCAGTTATGATGATGTTATGTTCAACTTATGAATATTTAGGGATAATTTTCCTAACTTTTAAGCATCGGAAATATAAGGGTTCAATTATTGTTATTCTTAAATAAGAGTCTTTATTGGCGATTATGTCTTGCTAATACTCTCTGAGATAATTTGTCTTTATTCTCACTAAAAAAATGTTGATAGCTTCTAGCCCAAAACTTGATCGACCAACCCGGGAAACCTAAGTAAATACCGAATTGATCAGAGGTTTTCCCGTTAGTTGATTATCATGAAAAACCAATTCACCCAAAGGGGTGAATCCACGATGCTAATTGTCTGAGTATCGTGTAAGAAGAAAGACTCATCGAGCTAGTTACATTTTTGGTCAACAAGCCATGACAACTCACACCACCTTTCACTCACTCCTAGCTAGGGGTACAGGATTAGTTTTAGCAATTACCCTAGCAACCCTAAATGGTTTACCCGTCTTAGCTTCTCAACAAAGTCCTAAACAAAATCCTCAAAGGTCACATAGCAGTATTAATATAGCGCAAGCTGCGACCCCTCCTTCACCTCTAGCGGACGGAGTATATTTGTACGGTCAATCTCCTGAACCTGAACAACTTGGCCAAGAATATCTTGTCATAAGAGTTGATCGAGGTCAAGTGGTAGGCGCTTTCTATATGCCGCAATCAGAGTTTAATTGTTTTTATGGTAGCGTTAACGCTCGTGCTTTAAACTTATCAGTGGTTGATCCCTACGATCAATCGGTTCATCCTTATAGCATAGCCCTACAAACAACCGCGCCGGTAGCGGCTCAAAATGCCAGTTCAGTGACTTCAACTTTAGAAGGATATCATCAAATATCTAAACTGAGTGAAAACGATCAGCGTATTCTTAACGTCTGTATACAACAGCATCGATAACCCCAACCCAGACTGACTAAAATTCAATTCCCGGTTGCGCTTTCACCCCTTGCTCGTGGAAAGGATGCTTAAGCAGTTTCATTTCGGTCACTAAATCCGCTTTTTGAATAAGTTCTGGTGGTGCCCCTCTGCCAGTTAAAATCACATGAGAATCCTCGGGTTTTTCTGTCAATCCCGCTATCACTTGATTAACATCTAAATACCCTAATTTAAGAGCCACATTAATTTCATCTAACAAAACTAGCTTATAATCAGGATTATTAATAAATTCTAAGGCTTTAGACCAAGCTTGCTCGGCTTTTTCTCTATCTCGTTGACGGTCTTGCGTTTCCCAGGTAAACCCCTCTCCCATCGCTAAAAATTGCAGTTGTCCTTCCCAACGACTCAGCACAGCTTTTTCAGCCGGTTCCCAAGCGCCTTTGATAAATTGAATAATAGCCACTTGATAACCATGACCTAAAGAACGCAAAACCATCCCTAAAGCGGCTGTAGTTTTTCCCTTTCCATTACCCGTATGAACAATAATTAAACCTTTTTCTTGGTTTCGTTCGGCCACTCGTTGCTCTTGAATGGCTTTGCGTCGCTGCATTTTCTGCTTATAAGCTTCTGAAGTGGTGTCAGACGGAGTTGTCATAAAGCTCTGAGGGTTTTTAAAATTAAGTAGCTCGACTTTTTATTATAGGCAATTGTGTTATGACTTTTTTCACTCAATCTAATCTCTCCTCACTAAAAATTAATATTGGTGGAAAAATAGAGCAATATAAATGGAATTGGAAAGGACAACCCTTGACAGTGGTTTATGAAACCCTAGGCCAAGGACTACCTATATTACTGCTACCAGCTTTTAGTACCGTTTCGACGCGCACCGAAATGGGCAAAATTGCTCAGAGTTTATCGGCTCAATATCAAACAGTTGTCTTAGATTGGTTGGGTTTTGGCGCATCGGAACGACCTTTTTTAGAGTATCAGCCGCCACTTTATCATCAACTTTTACAAGATTTTCTGCCATCAGTATTTACTCAACCAGTTATCATCATCGCGGCCGGTCATGCGGCGGGTTATGCTTTAGAATTCGCCAAAAATTGCCCCAGTCTAGTATCAAAATTAATTTTAGTGGCTCCCACTTGGCAAGGTCCCTTAAAAGTGATGGGACTTCCTGAAGAAATGAGAAATTTCGTCAGAGAGACGGTGCGAACTCCCTTACTCGGAGAATTTCTTTATAGCCTCAATACCGCTCCCCCATTCTTACATTTTATGTATAGCCGTCATGTCTATACCGATGAGAGCAAACTCACCAAAGAATTTATTGAGCAAAAATGGCAGATTACTCAACATCCTAATGGGAGATATGCGCCGGCGGCTTTCGTTACGGGAACCCTTGATCCCGTCAGTGATCGCGCTCAATTCCTCAGTCTGTTAGAATCTTTGACTATTCCTATTTTACTCATTATTGCTCAACAAGCACCTCCCTCATCCAAAGCTGAAATGGAAGCGATGGCGGCTATTCCCCACCTAAAAACCGTCTCGTTACCAGGAGCTTTAGGCATTCATGAAGAGTACCCAGAGGCAGTTGTTGAGGCAATTGAATCTTTTTTATTGCCCATTGCTAGTTAAAATAAAGTAATACATTTGCTTTACTGAGTCCGACAGCATTCGTTTATGAGCTTGATACCGCCCTCGATCCATCAACAAGAAGAACAACTAAAATTATTACGGGATAGCTTACGTATTGGACAACGAAGTTTAGCAGACTGGAAGGGCGGAAGAATGGCCGTTTCGGCGGTGCCGGGGGCCGGCAAATCTCATAGTTTATCAGTAGCCGCCGCTTTAGCGATCGCCGGTTATCAACTCCACGCCAGAAAGCAGTTAGTCATCGTAACTTATACCCGTTCAGCCGCCTCCAGTATTAAAACGAAAATTCGAGAACGTCTCAAAGAGTTAAAATTGCCTCAAAGCGGCTTTACTGTTCAAACCTTACACGGGTTAGCCCTACAAATTGCCACTCGCCATCCGGACTTATCAGCATTAAATTTAGACACTTCTACCATTATTATCCCAACCCCGAGTCATCGAATCATCCGCGCTTGTGTAGAACAATGGATCGCTTCCACGCCTGGGCGCTATCAAGTCTTATTAGAGGGGTTGCAATTTGACGGAGAAGAAACCGAAAGATTACGCCGTCAGTCCGTGTTAAGAACAGAAGTATTACCGAGTTTGACCTATACCGTCGTTCGAGAGGCGAAAAGTTCAGCAAGATCACCCCAAGATGTCTGGGAATTAAGCTCTTACACTCAAGATCCCTATCAAACTTTAGCCGTAGCCGCCGGTTTATATGAACAGTATGAGCGATTAATGCGCTCACGGGATTATATTGATTATGATGATATGATTTTAGCCGCTTTACGGGTACTTGAAGACCCTGGTATTCGTCAACATTGGCAAAATTTAGTTTTCGGGGTATTCGAAGATGAAGCCCAAGACTCTAGTCCGCTACAAGAAAAACTGATTACTCTACTAGCCACTGACCCCAAAAATCCCCATGCACCTCCTAATTTAATCCGAGTGGGTGACCCTAATCAAGCGATTAATTCCACCTTTACGCCGGCTGATCCGGTGTATTTCAACTGGTTTTGTAGCACCTGCCATACAGAGGGCAAACTCGCGACGATGGACCAAGCCGGACGAAGTAGTGAAATTATTATTAAAGCCGCTAATTTTGTCTTACATTGGATTTGTCAGACATGGCAAAAAGGGGCAAAAACTCGAGGGAATACACCTCAAGTCTCGATGAATAATTCTCAATTACCCTTTCGGCTACAAGATATTAATCTTGTTACGGCTGATGATCCTCAACCCGATGCTAACCCTCAACCTGTAGGCCAAGGATTAGAAATTTATACACCAAAAGATATTTTTGAAACGGTTAAGTTAATTGAACAACGAGTCGTTGAATTATTGGAGGCTAACCCTAAACATAATGCCGCTATTTTAGTCAGAGAAAACCGTCAAGGACGATTTTTAGCCGAACAATTGGCCCATTTACCGAAACAACATCAAATCCGAGTTTATGAAGTTTCTGAGGTAGATCGTTCTTCTCAAATTCCCCTAGAAATGCTAAAACTCCTGCTGTTTTTAGATCGCCCTCATTCACCAGATAATTTAAAAGCGGCTTTAGAAATTTTAGAACAACGCGGTCTAATTCCGGCTCAAGATTTAAATGCTTTAGTCACTTATCCAGAACAATTCCTTTATCCCAGTCCTTTAGAACCTCCCCAAAAACCGCCGGTAGAACAAGCGCGTCGTTATTGTTGTAATTTACTGCGCTCTAAAATAGAATTGCCGCATTATTATTTGATTACTTTTTTAGGAATGACTTTAAAGTATTCGGGTTCAGAATTAGCTACGGTGCAAAAATTAGCCGATAGAATTAATCAAGAAATTGTGGGTAATAGTTCTCTTAAAACTATTTTAGCCGCTCTCAGTGAAATTGTCAATTCAGAGCGATTTGAAGCCATAGAAGAAGATAATGATGATCAATATACTCGTGCCAAACAATTAACCATTATTACCATGCACAAAGCTAAAGGATTAGATTGGGATTATGTGTTTATTCCTTTTTTGCATGATGATGTTTTACCCGGTAAACCTTGGGTTCCCACAGCCGCCAAATTTCTAGGAGATTTTACTTTAGCTGAAGTCGCCCGGGCGCAAATTCGAGCAGCCGTTCATTCTCAGTATCAAAACCCAGATATTTTACCGCGTATTCCCGACCCCCTCAAGGCTTGGGAAGAAGCCAATAAGCTCAAAGAGGCCGAAGAATTTCGCTTATTATATGTGGCGATGACGAGAGCTAAACGATTATTATGGATGTCTGCGGCTAAACAAGGGCCCTTTCGTTGGAGTGTTTTTCGCACTGGACAAACTAACAATTTACAAGACAAAACTCCCTGTCGTGTTTTACCCGCTTTGATGCACCGTTTTCCTGCTTCTTTCATGAATTATGACAATTTTTAAGGGTAAAAATAAAATCTTAAGTTTAACTTAATTTTTAGGGATCAGTATCCTTATTTTAACTTTACTTTCAGTTTATAAAACTACACTTATTTTTAAGTTTTATCCCCAATTTCCTTAAGGTCTGCTCTAAAGGCAATACTTGTTTCGTCCCCCTTATTAATTAAGGGTTTACAGGAAGCTATATTAGTCATGACTTATAGTAAATGATATAAAAATAAATTTTTAAATAAAAATATATATTGCAATTTTTTAATTTATATTGATTATTAAGATTTATACCTAGTTAGCAGTATAGCCTTGACATTCAGAGACTTGTATCGAATATAACTGATAGTAGGAAGTCCCTTTTATTGAATAAAATTTTATTGGGGATAATACGCAAAAATGTTAACTATAACTGGATTATCAATAGTCAATTCTACCCTGATCACCATATTACCAATCTTCCTGGCACAACAAAATTATAGTAGTGGTAAAACAGAAGTAGTTCCAGAAATTTTATTTTATATTATTTATATCATAGATTACATAATTGTTAATTTTTTACGTTGGAAAATTTTTCAGAGATGTAAAGTTAAAAAGGCTTGGTTTGCTTGGATTCCTATCTTAGGACAGTACGCAGCTTTTAAAGCAGGAAATAGAAAAAATCCCGTGTTATTGACTATTTTATTATATTCCAGTCCTGTGATTTACATTATTTCGCCGTTTATGTTTTCGCCATCGCTGGTTGTACAGATTTTTATTCTGGCGATGCTGATTTTTCTTTTTACACTGTTTCAGCTACTTTCTGCCTGGATTAACATTTGTAAAAAATTGAAAAAGTCTGATTTCTTACTGCTGCTTTGCCTGATTCCTTTGGGAAATTATGCAGTTTTGTCGTATTTAGCATTTGATAAAAAAATAATTTTTTGGCTTCTTCTTGCTGTATCCGCAGAGTTTTTAACGACAAGTTTTTCAGTAATATCAGTATCGGCAGCAGATTTTGTGGTTAAACAGATAATATTAATTACTTCGGCTCAGTTAGCAACAGTGGGAATTTGCTTTATCTTTTTAAAGCAGAATTTGTTTCGGAGCCAAGCATAGATTGATAAAGTTCATCAAAGCCATGCAATGATTGACTAAGTAGGTGGACATTCATTAAAGTTATGTGTCTGATAAGGAGTGATCGCTCTCTAAGATTTTTTTCTAGCCTTGGCATAGCTGAGGCTCTATGTAAATTAAAAAAAAATAATATTTGAGAGCGAACAACCTATGAGATCCTAGAAACAGTGAATAAGGTTATTAAAAATCTGTAGGAGAATGGAACAACAACGTAAGTCAACGGCGATCATTACTGGAGCCTCTTCCGGGGTGGGTTTACAAGCCGCCAAAGCCCTTGCTGATTTGGGGTGGTATGTGGTGATGGCTTGTCGGGATATCGAAAAAACCAAACGAGTCGCCCAAGAAGTGGGAATGCCCGCCGATAGCTATAACATTATTTATATTGATTTAGCCTCTTTACAGAGTGTTCGAGAGTTTGTCAAGTATTTTAGGGCACTCAGTCGTCCTTTAGATGCTTTAGTCTGTAATGCCGCCATTTATATGCCTCTGTTAAAGGAACCCTTATGGAGTCCGGACGGATATGAATTAACGATGGCAACTAATCACTTGGGGCATTTCCTGCTGTGTAATCTGATGTTGGATGACCTCAAGCAATCCGCAGTAAAACCGGCAAAATTGGTTATTTTGGGCACTGTTACCCACAACCCGAATGAACTAGGCGGCAAAATTCCCCCTCGCCCAGATTTAGGAAATTTACAGGGTTTTGCCGCAGGTTTCAAAGCGCCTTACTCAATGATTGATGGTAAAGCATTTGAGCCAGTCAAAGCCTATAAAGACAGTAAAGTGTGTAATATCTTGACTATGAGAGAATTACATCGTCGTTATCATGCCTCCACTGGCATTATATTCAATTCTCTCTATCCGGGATGTGTGGCAACCACTGCCTTATTCCGCAATCACTATCCTAAGTTTCAAAAGTATTTCCCTCTGTTCCAAAAGTACATTACTGGGGGATTTGTTTCTGAAGAGTTATCCGGTCAAAGAGTTGCTCAGGTCGTGGCCGAGCCGGATTTTGCTCAATCTGGTGTCTATTGGAGTTGGGGAAATAGACAGAAAAAGAATGGTCAAGCCTTTGTGCAAAAGGTTTCTACGCAAGCCGGAGATGATGCAAAAGCCGTGCGGCTGTGGGAATTAAGTGAACAGTTGGTCGGACTTAAGACACCTGTAATGGCTTGGTAACGAGGGTTTCCGCTTTTCCCCTGGGATGATACTCCCCTACCCCCCCGGCAGGGGGGGAAAGAGAAAAAAATTGCTCAAGCGGCTAATGTCGATGCTTATTAAAGGTGGATATTTTCTAAAGCACTGACATTTCTCAAAAGGATATCAGGACAGTCTCTTTTAATTAAACCCGTCAATACTTTACCGGGTCCCACTTCCACCACCTGAGTAACTTCTTGAACAGATAACTGTGCCATAATTTCGCGCCAGCGTACTGAACCAGTCATTTGCGCTCTTAAGCGCTGTTTTAAAATTTCTGCATTAGTAGCTGGGGTAGGATCGACATTAGATAACACAGGAACTTTAGCATCAGCAAAACTAACAGATTCCAAAACAGCTTGAAACTGTTGAGAAGCCTCGTCCATAAAAGGAGAGTGAAACGCCCCACCCACTTTTAAAGGCACGGCTCGTTTTGCCTTAATTTGAGAGCAAACCTGATCCACCCCTGCCGGGATTCCGGAAATGACTACCTGTTGCTCACTATTATCATTAGCTAGGACGACATCCGGTGTATCTTCAATGATTTGATCTAAAGAAGGGCGATCAAATTTCATCAAAGCCACCATTTTTCCACCAGAAGCAGAACTCATCAGTTCGGCTCTACATTTGACTAGATTTAATCCCGTTTCAAAATCGAAGACTCTAGCCGCATACAAAGCCGAATATTCTCCTAAGCTGTGACCGGCCACGATCTGGGGAAATTCTCCATTTTCTTGCAGCAAGTCGGCCAAAATTGCCTCGATCACATATAAAGTCGGCTGAGTATAAAGGGTTAAAGATAATTCTTCTTCGTTACTAACAGATTTATCTAATACAGACCAGCCTAAGATCTTTTCTGCTTGTTCAAATTTCGTTTTACCGGTGAGAGTATCTTTTAAATCTACTCCCATCCCTACTGTTTGTGAACCTTGTCCGGGAAATACCCAAGCGATTTTAGTCATTAGTGATTAGTGATTAGTCATTAGTGATTAGTCATTAGTGATTAGTTATTAGTTAAAACTGATTACTGAGGGTGGCTAACTATTAACTATTCCCCGTTAACTGTTAACTATTAACGATTAATTTCCCCATTGAAAAATGGCGGCTCCCCAAGTCAGTCCAGCACCAAACCCAGAAATAGCAATAATATTGCCAGGTTGGATTTTTCCATTGCGGACAGCCTCATTTAAAGCCAGAGGAATAGAAGCGGCGGAAGTATTTCCATAGTTGGCTACATTACTAATTACTTTTTCATCGGGAATATTTAAACGGCTGGCTACGGCATCCATAATGCGTTGATTAGCCTGATGTAAAATCAACCAGTCAACATCATCTGTACCAAGTTCAGCCCGATATAAGGCTTTTTCTATAACTTCTGGGACTTTAGCAACGGCAAAACGATAAACCTCGCGTCCGTTCATAGTAATAAATTCATAGCCGCCCTGAGCGATAGACACCTCATGAACAAGGGATTTAGATTGGGGTTGATAGGCTAAATTCAGAAAACTATTGTAATTTCCATCGCTGCACATCTCAAACCCTAATAGGCCATCGCGGCTTTCAGTGGCTTGACACACCACAGCACCAGCGCCATCTCCAAACAAAACACAGCTATTTCTATCTGACCAATCTACCCAGCGAGAGAGAATATCTCCTCCTATCAACAGGACATTTCGATAAACTCCCATACGAATAAATTGAGCCACAGTGATTAAGCCAAACACAAAGCCCGAGCAAGCAGCAGTTAAATCAAAGGCCACAGCGCGAGAGGCACCGAGTAGGCTTTGTATTTGACAAGCACTGCCAAATAAATCATCCGCAGTAGAGGTAGCTAAAACAATCAGGTCAATTTCGCTGGCTTCTAGTCCCGCCATTGAAAGAGCTTGACTGGCGGCTTTAGCACCTAATTGACTCAAAGAATTATCTAAAGAAGCCAAATGTCTTGTGGATATTCCTGTGCGGGTTTTAATCCATTCATCAGAGGTGTCGACCATCTGGGAAAGGTCTTCATTGCTGAGAATTTGTTTTGGTGTTGCCGAACCGCAGCCAGTGATAGCGATTCCTTGCTGAGTATATTTCAAGCCTTTTTCTCCCTTGCTTAAGATTTAATTGTCATAACCAATCAAACTGATATGGCAGCTTGTCAGAGATCAAGTCTCTAATACATCTGTATGGTCAACAGACGTGGGAGCCGCTTGAAGTCAGTTTTTGATTTTTCTCTGCTTATTATTTATTATTCCCTGTTTACTGTTAATTATTCACTGGTTTACGGTTTCTGTATTAGTTTGGGTTTCTTGTTGATGTTCTTCATTGTATGCCTGAATACGTTCTAAGACTTGATTATCAATCGCGTCTTTAGCCTGGCGAATCGCATTAAAAATAGAGGGAGCTTGTGAACTGCCATGACTAATAATACAGACTCCGCCTACACCAAACAGTAAAGCACCTCCATGTTCTGCGTGATCAATCCGTTGCTTGAGTCGTTTGAGATTAGGTTTTAATAAGGCTGTACCGAGTTGACCCCGAATGCCTTGGGGTAACTCTTCTTTGATGATTTGTAGCATCACTTCGCCCACCGCTTCTGCGAACTTAAGCAACACATTTCCCACAAAACCATCACAGACAATCACATCGAAACGACCTGATAAAACATCTCGTCCTTCTGCATTGCCGATAAAAGGAATTTTTTCATTAGCTTCTAAAAGTTGATAGGTTCTTAGCGCTAAATCATTTCCCTTGGAAGATTCTTCGCCAATGTTGAGTAAACCGACTTTGGGGTCTTCTACTGCCATGACGTATTTGCTGTAAATTGTCCCCATCAGGGCAAATTGCTCAAGATATTTGGGACGACTATCCACATTTGCGCCAACATCCAAAACAATCACTGATTTTCCAGCTAAGATGGTGGGAAAAACAGCACCGATAGCCGGGCGATCAATGCCTTTAAGACGACCTAAACGCAGTAAGGCCGATGCCATAGCTGCCCCAGAGTGTCCGGCTGAAACCACAGCATCAGCCCTTTTGTCTTTAACTAAATCCATTGCCACGTTAATCGACGCATTCGGTTTACGTCGAATAGCGGTTAAGGGTTCTTCGTCCATAGTGACAACCCCGTCCGCGTGGACAATTTCTACATTGCTCGGATGATGATGATGCTGAAGATAAGATTCAATCTGTTGTGAATCTCCGACTAACAGTACATCTACATCCAGTTCGGCTGAAGCTCGGATCGCTCCAGCGATGATTTGATTGGGGGCAAAATCGCCACCCATAGCGTCTACTGCAATTCTTGCGCGAGTTGATGCCATTGCCTAAAGTGATATGAAGCCTTAAAGATTTTATCATCCATCTATAAAATAATGATGACGTGAGGATGTTAAAGATGCTAGAGAGTCTTAGTATAGGTTTACTTAGCTTTTTTTTACAATTGTTTGGACATTCACCGACCCCTTTACAAGCTATGCCCTTGATGGACTGGCAGCAAGAGGCCATTTTTGCTGTACCCACTCAAGGTGATCCCGTCGTTGAAAAAATTGTGGCTGACTATTTGCAAAAACTATCCGAGCAGGGAATTAATCCTGAGCTTCAAGGCATCTGGATTCAATCTATGTGGGCAGAATTAGCCAATCACCGCAGTAATTTGGCGGCTTCTGCTGCCTCTTTAACCAAAATAGCCACTACTCTAGCGGCTTTGGAAACTTGGGGACCGGCTCATCGTTTTGAAACCCGTATTTATCATACAGGAGCAATCCAAAAGGGGATTTTACAAGGAGATTTGATCATCGAAGGTAGCGGCGATCCGTTATTTGTTTGGGAAGAGGCGATCGCTCTCGGCAATGCTCTCCATCAGTTAGGAATTACTCAAGTCAAGGGAAATTTAGTAATTACTGGTGATTTCTCTATGAATTTTCAGTCCTCACCTCAAGTATCTGGGGCGCTGCTCATGCGGGGTGTAAATAGTTCTCTATGGCCTTCTGGGGTTGAACAAGAATATCAAAAACTGCCTCAAAAACCTAATCGGCCTCAATTGGTGATCACCGGCAAAGTTCAAGAGAGTGCTACTGTTCCTACGGGGGCGCAGTTACTCCTACGCCATCAATCATTAACTGTCGTAGAACTGGTTAAACAAATGAATATTTATAGTAATAATGCTATGGCGGAAATGTTAGCTAAATCAGTGGGGGGAGCCGAAAAGGTGGCTCAAATTGCCATTCAGGTGGCTCAAGTTTCTCCTCAAGAAATTCGTTTAATTAATGGCTCGGGTTTAGGCGTAGATAACCGAATTTCTCCTCAAGCTGTTTGTCAAATTTTAATGGCGATTCAACGCAAATATGAACCACAATCTATTACTCTCGCTGATTTATTTCCTGTAGCTGGACTAGATAAAAAAGGAACGATGAAATGGCGACATCTTCCTCAAGGAGTGGCTATCAAAACCGGAACTTTAGCTCAGGTCAGTGCTTTAGCCGGAGTGATTCCCACTCAAGAACGAGGATTAGTCTGGTTTTCTATTCAGAATTCCGGCTCGCCTCAGATTGATAAGTTTCGGGCCGATCAAGACCAACTTTTACAAAGTTTGGCCAGCCATTGGCAAGTTTTACCCTCTCTCCTAAAATCTTCCGCTAAAGAAGTTTTTTTAGGTGATCCTACCCGCAATTTAAAAGCACAAAGTTAACCGGATTTTGGGAAAACAAATCTCTCAGTACCAAGACAAAAAATCAGTTCACACTTTACCAAGGGAATTGAAAAGCGCGGCAGCAGGCAATGCTCTGCGCTTCGCTATTGTTTGCGGCATTTTGTTTCACGAATATAGCAACCGCTAAGGAGGATAGGAAAGTTTTACCAGTTACTTCTCTTTTGTAATCAGCGTTTCCATTCTGATTTCTGAAAACAGTCATCTTGATTTATACCTAGGTATTTATTACACAATCTTTTTTAATTGAAAACATCAAATATCTTTGTTAATAAGCAGACATTAAACTAACTGCTATAGCGTTTTTATTGAGAACGATAGATAATTTTTTTTAATTTTTTTAAATAAAAAAAAGCCTTTTTTTTATAAAAAGTCGTACAAAAAAAATATATAAACAAATATTACAAATTTTACTACTTGAGTTTTAAAAAAGCTAAAAAAGAAATATCGATTTTTGCTTTTCCTCACACATATTAAAAAAAAAACAACCATGAATAAGTTATTAAAACTTACTGCTGTGGGTGCTTTGGCTACTATTGGTTTAGTAGGATTAGCTAATAGTGCAAAAGCTCAATTAGACGAATCACAATTGATCCCTCAACAACCTCGGGAGATTTTAGCCTGTGTAAATGATGGATCAGGGGGAGTCGCTTTAGTCCCTCAACAGATTCAGGAATATGCCAGCGCATACAATTCTTTATATATCGTTACCGATCAAACAAAAGTCCTTCAGCAGGGCGAACCGAATATAGTCTTTACAAAAACCCTTCATTCCGCTAACCCTAAAGGAGCTTACACTCCCGAAAGTCGCTGTCAAGCTATCCGAGACCGTGTCACTAATCTAAAAAATTCTCTAGGAATAGAAAGCTTTGCAGAGCTAAGTCGAATCGGAAAAGTGAACGGACAAAAAGTGATTGCTGTCAATAAAGTTTCTCGTCAAACAGTGGTGATGACACTAAGCGGAGAAAATGGGAAGTGGAAAGTAGCAAAATATGAAGTTTTACCTAAGTTCCAAGCTTTTGTTAATTCACCATTTACGCCTGCCGCAACAGGTCCTATTTTAGAATAGTTAAAAAGTATTATTTATAAGAGAGATTACCGGGAAAAAGGTAAAATAAAACCCTTGTTTGCCTTTTTCCTTTTTGTTTGTTATCTCTTTTCAAAAACCCAAACTAGAAAACTGCCGCAACTGAGAGATTTTATCGATGGGAATGCCCCAATTAAGAGAGAGTATTTCTTGTGCTTGCTCTAGTGAAGCCCTTGTTCCGTCACTAAATGTAATAGATTTGTGACCTTGGGTGAGTGATTTCATCAATCCGTTGATTCCCACTAATTTTCCCTCTCGATTAAAAATCGGCCCCCCACTCATACCCCCTTTAATATCGTTGGTATAACCCAGTTGATAACCTCGCTCTATATTTCTATTAAGAAGCATCCCAACAGTTCCCCAACTGCTTGTAAAGGCTTTATTTCCCCAGGAACGAGTATTTTCAATGCGATTAGGGTTAGGATAATACCAATTAGGAAATCCCACAGCTAGTAGAGGTTCTCCTACCGATAACTGTTGACTATTACCCATCTCAGCCACTTGATAGGAACGATCACTGGTAAATTGTAAAAAGGCAACATCAAGAGAATTAGCTGAGGAAGCAGATAATAAAGCCGCTTCATGAGTCACTCCATCAGAACTCAAGACCTTATAAATCTTATCAGCACTACTGGCAATCACATGGTGGTTAGTTAAAACTAGATAAGTTTGCCCTCTGCGCCCAATAATAACACCAGACCCGGAATTTTTGTCAGTAAAAATTCTCACGGTAACTTGTCGAGCTATCTCTAAAACTGATGAATTGATAGCCGAAACCTGAGACTCCACTGCTTTGCTTTCATGGGGAGTTGCTTCAAATTGAGTTTGTGTATAGCCATTAGCCGCAAAAAATGCTAAAAAGACTAATGATAGTCCTCCTATTTTACTCCCACGCTTTAAAGCAGATTTTTTCATGCTGTTACTTTCCTTGATTAATTGAGGCATAAAAGTCTCCAAGCTAGACGCTAAAGCCTCTGCAAAAGTTTCCCGGCTCATAAAAAGTAGAGCAGTAACTCTTCAATAATTAAGGTTATTGCTGTTAGTAATAATCTTTATAAATTAAGATCTAATATCTTGAGATTATCAATTTTATATCTCAGTTTTTTCTAACTTAGGATGGGTTTTTTAATCGAAATTTTTACCAAAAAGGACTATAAAATTGCAACCGTCCTACGCCTAAATATATACCTTGACTTTTTTCTCCTTGAGGATAAGCGGTTACACCAAAGATATAAACACCACTAAACCAAGGATTTTGTCTAGGTTTTAATCCGATGGTAATTGTCTCTCCAGGTTGCACAGGCGGATCAAATTTTACTTTGATTATTCTCCGGTTTTCTTCATCAATACTAGCTGTAACAAATAAGGGTTGTTGTTCCTTTTTTTTAACGCCTTGAAAGGCAAAAGTTTTGTTTTCTAGAAAAACTATTCTTTCACTTCCTTCCCGTTCCTCAATGGCGACTTCAGATAAGTTTTCTCCGGCCTCTTCTGGAATAAAGATAGTTACATAATACCTAGCACTCCAAGACAGAACATTATTCTGAGTGGTGACAAAATCTAAAAGAAGTGGAGACTTAGCAAAAGCCACTGTTCCATCCCTTAACTGTACAGCTAAAGCCGGCTCAGGAGCCAAAAAAGAAAAATAATTTAGCCCTATACAGGTTGTGGTGAAAATAAATCCGATTAGAGATAGATAAATGGGTTTCATTTTGATTTAGCTTGTCTAGCTCTAATGTTAGATTGAGAATTGTAGGGATACTTGGGTTAATTATAAGGGGATTATTCCCGCTCAAACTCTGTCGATAGGGCCATATATAGATGAATTTAGGTTGATTTTAAATCATTAACTTTTAAAAGGTTTAACCCATTGGCGATCAAGCGCCACATCTAAAATCAAACGAGTAATCGCAAAACAGACAATACTCTCAACCCCAAGCAAACTCAACAACCAAAAATCATCCAGTAAAAAACTACCGGCTTCTATGGGGGCGAGTCCCCGTACTAACCCAAAAGCTAACACCGCACCATCTTTTAAATGAGAATTTTCATCACTGCGGATAATATAGCGGTAAGTGATGCCAAAGAGAAACCCACTCAAAAAGGCGATCGCCACTTTTAGCAGAGGACTTACCCCAACGAAAACCACCTCCACGCTAAAGCTGAGACTATTAAGCAGAGTAACCAGAAGGTAAGCACTCGTAAAGGTAAAACCGCCAATAATACCCGCTTTGATCGATTCTATCCGTTCTAAATTTGACACAGGACTAACTCCCAATCCAAAACCTCTTCCAATATGAAGTATCATAATTGGAGTAGTTTAGATCGACGTTCAATAATAAAAGCACACTATGGATATTTTGGCACTTGGTTGGGTTGGACTTTTGGCTTTGTTTACTTGGTCAATTGCTATGGTGGTATGGGGCCGTAACGGTTTCTAGAACAGTGGAAACAACTTCTATCCTTAACATCCTCGTGATCGTTGCTGCGGCGCTTTTGGTGCTGGTCAGTGGCGGTATTATCTATTTAACGGCCTTAGAGTGGCGCGATCGCCGTCTCCAAGAGAAAGATAAAAAAAACAATCGTTAATCAGTAGTCATTAGTTGTTAGTCATTAGTAATAACAGCTAAAAAGCTAAGAACTGACAATGACCAACCAATCATAACTAATCAGTTACGACCATCAATGACTAATAACTAATGACCAATGACTAATGACTAATAACTAACGACAATTATCACAATGGCCACATTTAAACCCCGTCGCTTCTTCAATAAACCCAAAAGCATTAAGTAAAAATTGCCACCGACATCTTTTTGTATTTAAATATCGCTTCATTTCAAATTGGGTTTGTTGAGAATTATTTTTAGATTGATTCAAAGCCGAAGAATTTTTAAATTTTAGCTGATATTGAAAAGGGTCTAACCATTCCACTTGACCTAAACTATGGAGTAAACCGAGAGAGATATCTCCTGCCGCCAATGCTTCTGCAATGGTTTGTATCTCTCCTTGGGCAGGGATTTTGTTAGCAATTTGTTGTGCTTGTTGATATTGTTTAGCTAATTTATTCGCAAAAAACCGCCATTGTTGTTGATCAGTAGGATCTAACCATCCTGTAGGTTCACTCATTAAAGTTAATGCTTCGGTTGATTTTCCATCTCTTCCCCCTCTTCCCACTTCTTGAAGATATTCTGATAATAATTGCGGCGCTTGGAAATGAATGACCCACCTAACATTACTTTTATTTATCCCCATGCCAAACGCGCTCGTACAAACGACAAATTGTAGATCATCGTTTAACCATCCTGTCTCAATATAGCGTCTTTCAGACGAACTTAACCCGGCATGATAAGCCGCCGTTGAATAATTTAATGTCCGTAACCATTCGCTTAAGTTTTCACTGTCTTTACGGGAACGAACATACACTAAACCGGCTTGTTTTCCTTGACTTTGAATAAACTTTAAGAGTTGATGACGACGACACCCAGGAGAGACAGTTATTTTAACTCTCAGATTTAAATTATTTCTATAGGGACTAATTAAAAAAGTTTCAGGGGTTTGTAATTGCAAAACTTCCGTAATAATGCCTTGTGCTTGGGGGTTTGCCGTAGCCGTAAAGGCAGCAATTGCTATTTTTGTTCCTGGGGGTTTAGACTGTAATAAAGCCGGTCTTACGGTTCCTAAACGACGATAGACTGGCCTAAAAGTATCTCCCCAATTGACTAAACAATGAGCCTCATCTAAGATAATTCCATTAATTTTAACTTGGGGATGAGATAATCTTTCCCAGATGGGGGTACTAAGTAAGGTTTCTGGAGAAAGGTAGAGTAATTTAAGCTGTTGTTTTTCGAGTGCTTGTAAGGTTTTTTTCCGTTGGCTGCGCGGAATTTCATTATGTAATAAAGCGGCACTTAAGTTAAGTTGCTGTAATTCTTGTACCTGATTTTCCATTAAGGCAACTAACGGAGAAATGACTAACGTTAAGCCGCTTTTAAGTAAGGCGGGAAGTTGAAAACAAATCGATTTTCCTCCGCCGGTTGGCATGACAATTAATGCGTCTTTAGCGTTTAATAAGGTTTGAATGATTTCTCCTTGAGGGGGGCGGAAATCTTCATAGCCCCAAATTTTTTTAAAGGTGGCTCGGACTTGATTCCAATCGGCGGCCAGGTCATTCATGGGTTAATTAAGTAAAATAAGAATTATAGCTCAGTTTTAAACCTTTATCCGCTCATCCTGAATGCTCTCAAAACCCTACCTTAAACAGATTTTCATCTATCCGATTAAATCCCTTGATGGCATTAGTCTTAAACAAGCAACAATTTTAGAAAGCGGCGCACTTAAACATGACCGAGAATTTGCCCTCCTAGATCAAGAAGGAAAATTTATTAATGCCAAACGCTATGCTAAAATTCATCGATTACGTACAAGCTTTGAGTCAGATTTAAACCTGGTTTCTCTAAGAATTGAAGGCACAGAGAAAGCGGTTATGTTTCATCTTGAACAGGGACGAGTCGCTTTAGAAGCGTGGTTAAGTGCTTATTTTAATTGTCCTGTGAAACTACAACAAAATACTCTCACCGGCTTTCCTGATGATCTTCAAGCCAATGGTCCGACGATAATCAGTACAGCTACCCTAGAAACTTTAGCCGCTTGGTTTCCTAACATAACCGTAGAGGAAATGCGACGGCGACTAAGAGCTAATTTAGAAATCGATGGAGTTCCGGCTTTTTGGGAAGATCAATTATTTGCTGAAACTGGCGAAACCGTTCAGTTTAAAATCGGCGATATTCTTATAGAAGGAGTTAACCCCTGTCAGCGTTGTATCGTTCCCACAAGAGACTCAGTTACAGGAGAACAAACCCCTAACTTTCAAAAAGTTTTTGTCAGCAAACGGCAGGAATTTTTTCCCTCTTGGGCAACCCCAAGTCGTTTTAATCATTACTATCGAGTTAGTGTCAATACTAAGATTCCCGCTTCAGAAACTGGAAAAATCTTACATCAAGGAGATAAAATATCAATAGATTAATCATTAGGAGAGCCGAGTCTCTTACTCAAAAATCAACATAGACAGAAACTTTTGTAACTTAACCCCTTACCCTTTCCCCTTAACCCTTTAACTTTACCCCTTTCCCTGCTTCGTACTCCCTACTCCCTGTTAATGATAGGATTACAGTTAAACAAAGTTTACATAGAGCGGGTAAGCAAAATGGCAGAGACTTTAATGTATAACGCGCTAAGGCAAGCCATAGATGAAGAAATGGCTAGAGATGAGGCGGTTTTCGTCCTAGGTGAAGATGTGGGGCATTATGGCGGCTCTTATAAAGTAACAAAAGATTTATATAAAAAATATGGGGATTTACGAGTCCTGGATACCCCCATTGCCGAAAATAGTTTTACCGGCATCGCTGTAGGAGCGGCTATGACCGGCTTACGTCCCATTATCGAAGGGATGAACATGGGCTTTTTATTGCTGGCATTTAACCAAATCGCCAATAATGCCGGGATGTTACGCTATACTTCAGGCGGAAATTTTAAAATTCCTATGGTTATTCGCGGACCCGGCGGGGTAGGAAGACAGTTAGGGGCCGAACATTCCCAACGCTTAGAAGCCTATTTTCATGCTGTTCCAGGTTTGAAAATAGTTGCCTGTTCCACAGCTTACAATGCTAAAGGTTTACTCAAAGCCGCCATTCGAGATAATAACCCGGTTCTATTCTTTGAACACGTTTTACTTTACAACTTAAAAGATAATCTGCCCGACAATGAGTATATTGTCCCCTTAGATAAAGCCGAAATTGTCAGACGGGGTAAAGATGTAACGCTGTTAACCTATTCTCGGATGCGCCATCATTGTACACAAGCTCTTAAACAGTTGGAAAAAGAAGGCTACGACCCCGAAATTATTGATTTAATTGCTTTAAAGCCCTTTGATCTAGAAACTATCGGCGAGTCGATCCGCAAAACTCATCGAGTTATCATAGTAGAAGAATGTATGAAAACCGGAGGCATAGCGGCTGAGTTAATTGCTCTAATTAATGAGCATTTCTTTGATGATTTAGATGCCCCAGTAGTGCGCCTATCCTCTCAAGATATTCCCACGCCTTATAACGGGATGCTCGAGAGAATGACCATTATCCAGCCCCATCAAATCGTAGAAGCTGTTAAAGAAATAATGGCTTAACCACAATTGAGTTAGTAGTCAGTAATCAGTGAACCATAACCAAAAACGGATAACTCACAACTGACTACTGACTATTGACCACTGATTCGTGACCACAACCATGAAACAACAACGTTGGATTTTATTATTTATTTTTGGATTGCTGGTGGCAGCAATCATCATAACAAAAACCCTGGGTCTTCAACTGGGTTTAGACTTAAGAGGAGGGGCACAACTCACCATAGAAGTTCAACCCACAAAAGAAATCACCACCATTACTGGAGAAGATTTAAACGGAGTTAAAACCGTTATTGAAAATCGGATCAATGCTTTAGGAGTATCCGAGTCCCTGGTGCAAACGGTTGGCGGCAATAAAATATTAGTTCAACTGCCTGGAGTAACTGACCCTCAACAAGCCGAACGAATTTTAGGCGGCACCGCTCAGTTAGAATTTAGAGAACAACGAAAAGGCACAGAAGGACAATTTCAAGCCGTATATAGAATTACTAAAGCATTAGAAGCTGAATTAGAAGCCGCCAAAAAAGAGGGAAATAATGCGGCTGCTAAGCAAAAAATCGCTGAACTAACCCAATCAATTCAAAGAAACAATCAAGACATTTTAAAACTGTTTGATTCCGTAGATTTAACCGGAAAAAACCTTAAAGATGCTCGGCCTTCTCCCACTCGCTCCGGCAATCAATGGGAAGTGGCCATCCGCTTCGATCAAAATGGAGGAGAAAAGTTTGCTCAACTAACAAAACAGTTAGCCGGAACCGGACGCAGTATAGGCATTTTCTTAGATGAAAACCTCATTAGTGCCCCAGTCGTTGGGCCAGAATTTGCCGCAACCGGAATTACTGGCGGTTCTGCCGTGATTACTGGCAATTTTACCATTGAAACAGCCAATGACTTAGCCGTCCAATTGCGCGGAGGTTCCTTACCTTTCCCCGTCGCCGTCGTAGAAAACCGCACAGTAGGAGCAACTTTAGGGCAAGATAGTATTAAAAGTAGCATTTATGCAGGGATTGGCGGCTTAATTTTAGTATTGCTCTTTATGGCACTTTATTATCGACTGCCAGGGATCATCGCTGATATTGCTTTAATTATTTACGCTATTCTAACCCTAGCGGCTTTTGCCTTATTAGGAGTTACCTTAACTTTACCGGGTATTGCTGGATTTATTCTCAGTATTGGAATGGCAGTGGATGCTAATGTGCTGATTTTTGAACGAACCCGAGAAGAAATACGAGCCGGTCAAAGCCTTTATCGTTCCGTTGAAGCAGGATTTTACCGCGCATTTTCTAGTATTCTAGATAGTAATGTGACAACTTTGATCGCCTGTGGAGCCTTATTTTGGCTAGGTTCAGGGTTAGTTAAAGGGTTTGCTCTTACTCTCGCTGTTGGCGTATTAATCAGTATGTTTACCGCTTTAACTTGTAGTCGGACTCTGTTAATATTGACTGTTCTCAATATCCCAGGTATCCGCCAAAAGCCGCAATGGTTCTGTCCTAATTTACCGAGTTTAGCAGACAGTAAATAGTTAACACTTAATAGGCAACAGGCAACTAATGACTAATGACTAATGACTAATGACAACAATGAAATTAAATGTAACTAAAAATAGAGGGTTATGGTGGACAATTTCGGGCGTGGCGACGATTATCAGCATCATTGCTATGATTGTCTCATTTGCCACCATTAAAGCCCCTTTACGTCCTAGCTTAGACTTTGTTGGAGGAACAAAAATACAACTAGAACTCGATTGTTCTGTTCCTAATAACTGCACTCAAGCCATTTCAAGCGGCTCTGTACAGGACATTTTAACGGCTCAAGGACTGGGAAATAGCAGTGTGCAGGTGATCGACAAGTACGCCCTCTCCATTCGTACTCAAGATTTAAACGTTGAACAACGCACTCAGTTACAAAAACAATTAAACGAGAAAATAGGCACATTCAATGTAGAAACCATTCAAATTGATACAGTAGGCCCAACCATTGGACGAGAGCTATTTACGGCGGGTTTATTAGCTTTGCTAGTGTCATTCTTTGGCATTACCGTTTATCTGAGTTTCCGCTTTCAATTTGACTATGCTGTGATTGCGGTTTTGGCTTTATTTCACGATACCTTTATTACTACAGGCGTATTTGCTATTTTAGGGTTAGTGTTGGGCGTTGAAGTGGATAGTCTATTTTTAGTAGCACTTTTGACTATTATCGGGTTTTCAGTTAATGATACCGTGATTATTTATGACCGGATGCGGGAAATTGCTACCAAAAATCCTGAGTTGTCCATTAACCAAGTCGCTGATGATGCTGTGGATCAAACCTTAACCCGCTCTATTAATACTACATTGACGACCTTACTGCCTCTGACCTCTATTTTCCTTTTTGGAGGACCAACCCTCAAATATTTCGCCTTAGCTTTAATTGTTGGCTTTATTTTGGGAGCTTATTCCAGTATCTTTCTTGCTAGTCCCCTCGTGGCTTGGTGGCGAGAACGTCAAGAAAAAACTCGTGTTGCCAAATATCAAACTTAAATTCAACTAAGTTTACGTAAAAACCCCATCAAGCCTGGAAATCTTTCTTAAATATTCAGAATTTTTAACGAGATCGATAACTATAGGCTTTGAGTATGATTATAAATAGAGCCACTTGCAGCAAATTTCAACTTGATTAGTTAGGTCCAGTTTCTGAGTCTAAAAGTTAGTCCCCTAGTCAGTTGCATCCCTAATGCCTAGCTCCTAAATTGTGCTGTATTAAGCGCCTAACAGACTGTAGGCAACTCTATTGTCTTCAGTCTACAATCTACTTTAAATAGAAGCTTTCCCCTCTCAAATAATTTAGAGGTGTGGTATGCAATTTTCTCCAGAAAATTTCGATAAAGTTGTTGATTATTTAGAAAATCATGAAGAATCATTACGAATCAAAAAGTTAGTTTTTTGCATCTGCAAAAAATACTGGGAAAATGATCCTACAATCTTAAATGGGGTTTCCTGGGAAGAATTAATTCAAGAAATAGTTCGGCTAAAACCTAGTAATGAACAATTAACTTTTTCCATTTATAAACTGATAAAAACCCTCAACAGACCTAAAGTTTATGCTCCTTTAGGAAAAACCATTGTAGCTCAAATAAGTCGCTTATATAAGGCTCAGGTTAGCCAGGCTGATGAATCTGAACAAACCGCCATTATTGCTGTAAAAAAAGAAACTAGCTCGCCGCTTCAAAATTCTCAATTAGTCATTGATCAAGTGGTGGCTAACTTAGCCAATCATCGAGAAGAAAGCCGCATTAAAAAACTCATTTTTGCCGTCAGTAAAAAACAATGGGAAAATGACACAAATATTATTGATGCTTATGGATTAAAAAACTTAATTTTAGAACTTCGTCAAAAATATCAAAATAAAATTAATTTGAGGGAAGCCTTTAATAAACTTGTGGAAAGTCTCAATAAAAAAACCGTTTATTTAGCCATAGCCACCTTAATTTTAAATCAAATCGAAATTCTCTACGATACCGAGGTAGAATATGAAGAAGAAAAAAGCAGCAAAATCGACACAAATATTATTGAAACTCAAATCATCCATTTGGATAAAACAGAAATTCAGTCGGCTCATGAATTAACTCAAATTTCTTCAATAAACTCCCCAAGGGACTTATATGCTGAAGAGGTATATCCCACAGTTATTAGTGCCAAAAACTCGCCGGCTTCACATACTTTAACTCAAATTAACTTACCCGAGTTTCAGCCGGTACAAGAAACTAATAAAGAATATAACCTGTTTGAAGTGCGGCTGGAAATCCTCCAATATACTAATCCATTAAGAGCCAAAATATTATTATATTCTCTCCTCTTCCAGCCTTGGGACCAAACGGGACAAGATTGGTCAATTTTAAAAGGTTATATTTTAGAAGATTTTCTACAACAACTAATTGAGAGTAGAAAAAGTGTACAAGAAATAGAAACAAAATTAGTGAATATTGCTAGAAAGCAAAACGATGTAGACTCAAATTTACAAACCGTCAATGTTATTCTTCAAGCCGTTGGGCATATTTTATAAATCACAAGACTTTTAAAAAAAATCTTTGGCTCAAACAGTTAATATGAAACCAAAAGAACTAATTGAACGCTATTCAAACGGAGAAATTAACTTTAGCGGCTTGAAAATTCCGGGCGCTAATCTGGTAGGGGCTGACTTAATTGGTATTATCCTCAACGAAGCCGATCTTCATGGTGCTAATCTGATCTTTGCTTATCTCAACCGAGCCAATTTAGCCCAAGCCAACTTAGTAGCTAGTGATCTCAGTGGCGCAAATCTATCTCAAGCCGATTTAACAGGGGCAGATTTACGTAGTGCTATGCTTCATGGCATTATTTTGAGCGGCGCAATCTTGCAAGAAACAGACCTGACTTTAGCTATGCTTTTAGATGCTAATCTAATTGGTGCCGATCTCAGAGGCTCAGACTTAAGTGGGGCAAACTTAACAGGAGCCTGCCTTAGAGGCGCGAATATGCGTCAGGAAAAGAAAAACTTTAATACGAATTTGCAAGCGGCTAACTTATTTAAAGCCGATTTACAAGGCGCAAATATGAAAGGGGTAGATCTCGCTAGAGCCAATTTAAGCGGCGCTAATTTAAAAGAGGCTAATTTACGAGATGCCGATTTACGAAAAGCCGATTTAAGCAAAGCAAACCTTACAGGGACAATTCTTTCAGAAGCTAATTTAGTGGGAGCTAACTTGACAGGAGCCGACTTGAATAATGCTAATTTAGTCAGAGCAAAAATGATGCAAGCCGAAGCCGGTGGGGCCAATTTTAAGGGAGCTATTATGACTCATATTAACCTGAATGCTACTAATCTTAGCGGCGCTAATTTATCTTTTACTCGCCTGAATCACGCAGATTTGACGAGAGCTAATTTGTCGGGGGCATATCTTAAAGAAGCTGAATTAATCGAGGTTTTCTTTGCCAAAGCCAATTTAACCGGGGCCGACTTAAGCAATACGAATCTAACTCGATCCGATTTGATGAGCGCTAATTTAAGCCGGGTAAACTTATCTGAAGCGATTATGCCTGATGGAAAAGTTTATAATGCCAGAAGATAGACGAGTCTAATTCTTGACTTTTTGTCTTAAATTCCCTCGCCGTCCACTTACTGATGTAGATTTTGGCCATCAAACACTTTTAAATGCTAGACCAAATTCTTGACTCTTCCTTAAGTCTGAGTCTAAAAACTCCCTTAGTGCTGCTGATTCTGATTGCCCTAGAAGCGGTACTCTCTGCCGATAATGCCATCGCCTTAGCCGCTATCGCTCAAGAGATAGAAAATCCTAAAGATCAGCGTTACGCACTTAATATAGGCTTATTGATCGCTTATGTGCTTCGCATGATTTTAATCTTTACCGCTACCTGGGTGATTAAATATTGGCAATTTGAGTTATTAGGGGCAATTTATCTGCTGTGGTTAGTTTTCAAGTATTTTACCTCTCAAGAAACCGATGAAGAAAAAGCCCATCGCCTCGGCTTTTCCTCACTGTGGCAAGCCATTCCTATGATTGCTGTAACAGATTTAGCCTTTTCTCTCGATAGCGTCACAACCGCCATCGCCGTAGCTGATGATCTTTGGCTAGTGCTAGTAGGTGGAACCATCGGCGTAATTACGCTGCGATTTTTGGCTGGATTATTTATTCGCTGGCTAGAGGAGTTTACTCATTTAGAAGATGCTGGATTAGTTACGGTGGGTTTGGTGGGATTACGCTTACTCCTGCGCGTGATTAATCCCGAAGTGGTTTTACCGGAATGGGCGATGATCCTTTTGGTGAGTGCTTTATTTGTCTGGGGATTTTCTGAGCGCAAGCCATCCAATCCTAATATTGAAAAAACTAGGGACTAGAGAATAAATTAAAGACTTGGCATCTTGCCTTATTTAAAAAGATAAGGTATGATAATAAATTGTGAGTTTTTGCAACAGCCATGAACGCCGAACAAATCATTAAATCAATCGAGGCAGAATACCTCAACTCGGACTTACCAACCATTCACGTTGGTGACACAATTCGGGTGGGTGTAAAAATTGTCGAAGGCGGTAAAGAACGGATACAACCTTACGAAGGCACCGTGATCGCTATGGGCAATAGTGGAATCAACAAAACAATGACAGTGCGGCGGGTATTTCAAGGCGTAGGAGTAGAAAGAGTATTCTTGCTCCATTCTCCTAGAATTGCCAGCATTAAAGTGATCCGTCGCGGTAAAGTTCGCCGAGCCAAATTATACTACTTGCGCGACCGGGTTGGAAAAGCGACTCGCATTCAACAGCGTTTTGATCGTCCACTTTAAAAAAAAGCAGCGCACCTGTTTGATCTAGTTGGCATTAAAGCAGATTATGCTATGATAAGAAAAGTGTAAAGCCAAGCATAAGACTAGCTTACTAACATTCCCGTGCGCTCTTAGTTCAGTTGGTAGAACGCAGGTCTCCAAAACCTGATGTCGGGGGTTCAAGTCCTCCAGGGCGCGTTAGGCACAAAAATGCCAATAGCTGCTGAAACAGGGTGAGGCGAGTGCTGCTTAAATTTCAGTTAACTAGGAAATCAGTACGAGCTTGAAAGTAAACTAATATAAATAGATAACTGAAAAACTGGTACTGATAACTGGTAACTGATAACTGTTAACTGAAAAGGGGAGAAGCAGCCATCGTGGTTAAAAAAGAAGCGCAAAAAAAAGAAACCAGCGAAACCAAAGAAGAAACTCAAAAATTTCAACTCACAGAGTTTACCAAGGAAACCAAAGAGGAACTCGGAAAAGTTGTTTGGCCTTCCAGACAGCAATTAATCAGTGAATCGGCGGCAGTAATCTTAATGGTGACTTTAGTAGCTACCATAATTTATTTGGTGGATAACTTCTTCGCTTGGGTAGCAGGGAAGGTATTTTAAATGACATTTACAGACGATCAATCACAAGAACTTGAGGAGTTAGAACACTTAGAACAAGAGCAAAGAAAAAAGAACGCACGCTGGTATGCGGTTCAAGTGGCTTCGGGATGTGAAAAGCGGGTTAAGACTAATCTAGAACAGCGCATCCACACCTTAGATGTGGCTGACCGTATTTTACAAATCCAAATTCCCCAAACCCCAACGGTGAAAATCCGTAAAGACGGCAGTCGTCAACACGGAGAAGAAAAAGTTTTTCCAGGATATGTCCTAGTTCAAATGATCATGGATGATGATGCCTGGCAGGTGGTGAAAAACACCCCGAATGTGATCAACTTCGTCGGAGCCGAACAAAAACGTCGTTATGGGAGAGGGAGAGGTCACGTCAAACCCATGCCCCTAAGTTCCTCAGAAGTAGAGAGGATCTTTAAAGTTGCCCAAGGTCAAGAACCTGTGGTCAAGGTAGACTTAGAAGTGGGCGACAAAATCATGGTTCTCTCTGGACCCTTTAAAGATTTTGAAGGGGAAGTGATAGAAGTTAGCCCAGAAAGGAGTAAATTAAAAGCACTACTCTCGATTTTTGGGCGAGAAACACCAGTAGAGTTGGAATTTAATCAGATTGAAAAACAAGGCTAACCTATGGCAAAGAAAATAGTCGCAATTATTAAATTAGCCCTTCCTGCGGGAAAGGCTAACCCCGCCCCTCCTGTAGGTCCCGCATTGGGTCAACATGGGGTCAATATTATGGCTTTTTGCAAAGAATACAATGCAAAAACGTCAGATCAAGCCGGAATGGTAGTACCGGTAGAAATATCAGTCTTTGAAGACCGCAGTTTCACTTTCATTCTTAAAACTCCTCCCGCTTCAGTTTTAATCCGTAAAGCCGCAGGAGTAGAAAGAGGTTCTAACGAACCCAACAAAAAGAATGTCGGCTCAATTACCAATGACCAACTGCGAGAAATAGCCCAAACAAAATTGCCAGACCTCAATGCTAACGATATTGAGGCAGCCATGAAAATTGTGGCCGGAACCGCCCGCAACATGGGAATCAGCATTAAAGATTAATGCCCTTAACACTCATCAATTAACCTTATTTACTGTTTACTATTTTTCGGGGAGAAGCAAGCGCTTCGTTATCAACCCAAGGAGAAAAAATGCCTAAAAAAATATCCCGCCGCTTAAAAGAGGCACTGGCTAAAGTCGATGAAAATAAGGCTTATGAGCCGCTAGAAGCCCTCAATTTACTCAAAGAAACCGCAACAGCCAAATTTGACGAAACAGCCGAAGCTCATGTGCGTCTAGGCATTGACCCCAAATACACCGACCAACAATTGCGGACAACCGTTACCTTTCCCAAAGGCACCGGCCAAACCGTTCGCGTGGCCGTCATCGCCAGAGGCGAAAAAGTCCAAGAAGCCAGTAATGGAGGGGCTGACATTGTTGGCTCAGAAGAATTAATTGACGAAATCCAAAACGGAATGATGGATTTTGAGGTATTAATCGCTACACCAGATATGATGCCGAAAGTCGCTAAATTAGGGCGTTTATTAGGTCCGAGAGGCTTAATGCCATCCCCTAAAGGCGGCACCGTCACCACAGATTTAGCCGCAGCTATTCAAGAGTTTAAAGCAGGGAAACAAGAATTCCGGGCTGACCGAACAGGGATTGTTCATGTTATGTTTGGAAAAGCTTCTTTTTCTGCCGAAGACCTGTTGGTTAACTTAAAAGCTTTACAAGAAACCATAGACCGTAACCGTCCCTCTGGGGCAAAAGGTCGTTACTGGCGTACAATTTATGTTTCTGCTTCGATGGGTCCCTCTATCCAAGTAGATGTCAACAGTCTCCGTGACTTGAAAGCAGAAGCCTAAATTTAATTTTAAATTCAATTAAGGCCATAACCGAAGACAGTAGGTGCATTTCGCTTAATATCCTGCCGAGGTACTAGCCAAAACAAGAAAAAAGTCAAACCCGAGTCAAGAGTTATTCTTGAGCTTTATCCTTTTATCCTTGTGGCTTTTAACCCCGGCAAAACGCCAGGGGTTTCTTTATGGTCTTCATGCAAAAGTGTTTTTTAACCCTTAAGGAGGTGACAACCCAATGGGAAGAACCCGAGAAAACAAAGAAGAGGTGGTAGCGGATTTCAAAGGACTCCTAAAAGAGTCTCAACTAGCCGTCGTCATCGATTATCAAGGGCTAACGGTTGCTGAAATAACCGACCTACGCAGGCGGCTACGCCCCCTAGGAGGAACCTGCAAAATTGCCAAAAACACCCTTGTTCGCATCGCCGTTGATGGGGATGAAAAATGGCAAGTCATGCACGAACATCTCAAGGGGTCCTCTGCTATCCTGCTCGTGCCTGAAGATGTGGGCGGAGCCGTGAAAGCTTATAAAGCCTTCCAAAAAGACAGCAAAAAAACCGAATTACGCGGTGGTGTCATGGAAGGGCGCAGCTTGACTAAAGATCAAGTAGAAGCTTTAGCCGATTTGCCCACCAAAGAGCAATTATATGCTCAAATCGCTGGCGCTCTCAACGCTCTGGCTACCAAGATTGCTGTGGGCATCAAAGAAGTTCCCTCTTCTATTGCACGCGGTATCCAAGCTTATTCCGAAAAGGAAGAAGGCTAATTAGTGCGGAACACAGTGAAGCACCCCAGTCAATAGTCAGTAATCATTAGTCATTAGTAACTAGCATACTCGCTTTTTTACGACTAATTAATCAATGATTAATTAATGACTAATCACTAATGACTAATCACTAATAACTAACCATCTATTACACAATAAGGAGTAACATTCATGTCTGCTGCAACTGATGAAATTTTGGAAAAGTTAAAAAGTTTGACCCTCTTAGAAGCGGCTGAACTGGTTAAGCAAATTGAAGAAGCTTTTGGCGTTAGCGCGGCTGCACCTGTTGGCGGTGTAGTCATGGCTGCTCCTACGGCGGCGGCTGCTGCTGAACCTGAAGAAGAGAAAACTGAATTCGATGTTATTCTCGAAGAAGTTCCGGCTGATAAGAAGATTGCAATCCTTAAAGTGGTTCGGACTATCACTGGTTTGGGTCTTAAAGAAGCTAAAGACCTTGTTGAATCTACTCCTAAACCCATTAAAGAAGGAACTAACAAGGACGACGCTGAAGATACCAAGAAGAAATTGGAAGAAGCTGGTGCTAAAGTCAGCGTGAAGTAAGTTTGATTTAAAGCTGAGTTTGGGCAGGCTTAATTGACCTGCCCTTCTTTTATCATTAATTATCAAAATTAATAATGTTGCTCATTCTCCCTTAAACACTAATTTAAATTCCTGATGGCTTAATCTTATTGCCGATTAATTTGAATTAATTCCGTCAAAATACTATCTAAACTCCCATTCACTTGAATATGATCAATCTTTTCAGCAATGCGTTCTAAAACCTCCAGTTCTTTGAGCCGCAATGCCACAGGGTTATCCTCCATTACTTTTGCAGTATTCAACATACTACGAGTCGCTGCGGTTTCTTCTCTACGTCTAACCACATTAGCTTGAGCCGCTTTTTCAGCTTCTACTACTTTGCTCAAAATCGTTTTAATCTCGCCAGGTAAAATTATATCTTTTACTCCGACAGAATCGACTTCAATTCCATAGTCTGCGGTTTTAGCGCGAATGTATTCGGCTACACTTTGATCGATCACGCCTTTATCTTCCAATAAAGCATCTAAAGTCTTTTCACCGACTGCCGCCCGTAAAGCAAATTGTAATTCTTTGTACAAGAAATCAGAAACATTTGATAAACCATTTTTGGCTCTAAGGGCATCTTGAATGCGGAAACCCGCCGTTAAATTCAACCGCAAAGGCACTTTATCTTTTGAGAGAATATCTTGACCCGATACTTCAATAGATTGTAAACGTAAGTCAAATACTTCAGTTTGAAATGAGCGTCCAAACACCCACCAAGCATGAGTCCCTGGCTGTAATTGGGCTTGAAATTCTTGGTTAATATACAACAAACCTAGGTGCTGTGATGGCACTTCTCGAATATGTAAACTGTTGTGACTCAGTAATAAAACCTCTTTAGAACCTGCCAGCAATTCGGCTACTAAATTAGGCGGCAATTTTGCCTCGCTGCTAATATCAATAATTTCCACTTCAACCCCCTGCCAAAATAACTTGCGGCTGGTGGGTGGCAAAATAGAAATAACCTTACCTAAATATCTTATGATTGCCACTTGGTTACTTTCTAATTGAACAATTTGGCAATAAGTTTGTACAAACTCAGGATGTTTTTCAATTAGGACATCTTCAAGAGGAAAATCAGGATTAGGCACAATGCGGCTGAGAGTTCGCACAGCCACGTCCTTATTTACAACCCAAAAAGCATATTCTCCCTGTTCGAGAGGCCGCACAAAATTATTTTGAACGTACAGCAAACCAATCTCATATTCTGTGACTTGAAATTTTTTCAATCCGTTTAAAGTTATGCCCCGCACTTGCTCGACAAACTCAGCCGGTAATTCCAAACTTTCGTCTAAATTGAAAATATGAGATTCTACCTCAATAAAACCCCGCCAAAAAGCACGAAGTTGATTAGGAGCAATGCTGATCCAGTTTTGACCGTAGCGTACTAAAGCGGTTTGATTAAAGTTTGTTCTAACAATTAACAGCTTATCACTCAGTTCGGCTGAGTGAGTTACTAGCAATAATTCTAGATTTTCTATCTTAGCTTCTGCCTGGTTGAGGTCATAGGTTTTAAGATTCCAATGGCGACCAAAATAAGTATAGGTTCCTGGTGACAAAATTTTCTTAAAATCGCTGCGGTGATATAAAATTCCGATTTCATTGGGTTTAATATAAAAGGTTTTCCACATAGAGAATAAAAGAGGCAACTGTAGCCACCGGAAAAGTTTAGATAAAAACATTTGTTTGTTTGATAGCTTTAACGACTAGCTGGAGTTGGTAACCTCTAGCCGAAGCATATTTCAATATACTACATATAATACACAACTTTTTTTACTCTGACCATACAGATGTTTAACTGTTCAGGTGCGGGCAAAAGTTTCTCCAAAACTGGATTAAGAGGGCTGAAATTTTCCTCTAGTTAGCCAAAGGCTTCCTTGAAAAAGCAAACAGCACTCAAATACGCCGTTCGCTTTGCCAATACCACAATCTCCCTAGAGAAAGGGATTAGGAAAACGAAGGGACATACTCAAGTTAGGGAAAATGGCTTTTGCTCTGGCTCCTTCACAGGGATCAAACATCTGTACTACAGAGTAACCGATACTAATCTAATGGGTTTGTCACCCACTAAAAACTACGTTGTTGCGAAGTTGCCTTGTCCCTAACAAGGTGTCCTTTAACCTGGACGAGGTTGCTGGTTGAAAGTATAGGAATCGAACCTACTACCAATCGGCGATACACCGATTGCTCTAACCAAATGAGCTAACTTCCGGGGGTTTGATACAGGATTCGAACCTGTGACAAGCCGCGTGTCAGGCGGTTACTCTTCCAACTGAGTTAATCAAACAGTGAAATAGTTAAAGCACTATGACGGTATACGCTCAGACTACAAGTCGGCGCACCAGTTGGGCATACAGAACCTATACTACAGTCTTATTACTTTATTACTACTTCTGTTCCAATCTAACACAAGCTCACCAGTATTGACGAGGGGGAGGTCACTGATCATATTTGTGTTTATTGTGCAATAAATGTTTATCCCCTCTCCTTGTAGGAGAGGGGTTGGGGAGAGGTCAGACCTAACTTAATACAGCAAATTAGCTATATCACGCCACTAGGAGCTTAAAAAACGAATCGAATACCAATTTTTAACCGTTAACCAAATTACCGACAACAACCCCGCTAAACTTAAGGTTAGTCCACTGTAGGGAATTAATAATCCTAAAACCGGTAAAATCGCCCCCGAAATGGTACAGATAACCGCCGCTAAAGACGTTCTTATATTGGTACCTAACCCCCAAACTAAAATTAACCAGATCAAAGAAATTCCTGCAAGAGCTAATTTTACTTCTATAAGGCGGCTAAGATAAGTTAGTGCCAGTAAACCCGCAAAAAATAGAGCCGCTATGATAGCTAAATCTCGTTCTTTTAGCGGCAAAGAAAAATATAACAACAAAATCCACCACAAAAATATTCCAGGGGCTAACATTAATAACCGAGGAATAACCCCAGTATTTTTAATGGATTCTGTGGCAGTAAACACCCCAAAAGGATTAGCAACAGAGACATTTTCCTCAAAAATCCAAGTAAAAACTGTTCCTTGACCCTCAGTTTTAATTTCAGAAGGAACAATGCCGCTTGCAAAATCAGCTTTAGGAAAATTTGCCGTAACTATCAAGCGAAAATTAGACAATAAATCTCCCCCGGCATTGTAAACCCAACGCGGTGCGCCTTGAACTTGATAAGTCACTTGAAAAATACTCGTTTGATTGGGATCTAAACTGATGGGAAAACTATACTGATTAGGCGTAACCGGATTCAGTTTATTTCCCTCTCGTTCTACTCGAAAATTTTTTAAAAGTGTATAGCCATAAGGCGGAGAAATTTCAAAAAATAATTCTTTATATTCTGGCAGAGAATTAGTCACTTCATAGACTCCTTTAAAGTCTACTTTATAATTATTCCCTTGGGTTTGTAAATTTTGAGTCTGGTTAATATTAACCTGAATATCTGAGCGATTGAGAGCTAAAAAACGATCAACTTTTCGAGTTTCCTGAACTTGAACAACTTTCCCGTCTACTTGAGTGTAATACTTGTAAGGTTCTTCTACTACGTAGCGCACTCTAGGGGCAGTTTGTTCTAATCTTTCTCCCGCTACACTAGCCGCTAAAGAAGCGATTTTACTCTGTTCCCAGTAATGATAACGATTCGCTAAAGTTGAACAGAAGAAAAAACCAATGACAATTAAAATTAACAATAAAATACTCTGTTGAACTTTCTGCAACAGAGAAGAATAGGCAACTTCCCATTCACGAAGAAAGCTTGTCCCTTTAGAGTTTGGGCGGTTTAAACCCCAACTAAAGACAGCCAAAACTAGCCCTAACCCCCCGATTAAAACTATTAAAATTAATAAGGGAATAAAAAAATGTTGACCTAAATTAATTAATTCTTGAGGATGAGTAAGATCGGGTAAATTAGGAATTCCTTGAGGCGTTTGATCCATAAGCTGATAAAGCGGATGAGTTACCCTCATCTTAGCCTATAGCCCTATAAAAACGGGATGCTCAAGTCTTATTAAGGATTTTATTCTGCCTATGCCTAATAGCCGTAATTGTAAGGATTATAACCCCTATAAGGCGAACCCGGAGAGTAGATAGGTGCCCTATTGTTATAAGGTCCAGGAGAGCCATGATAGCCGCTATAACCGTTATAACGATTGTAAAAACTATAAGGCGAATCGGGGTAGTAGAAAGGTGCCGTATTATAAGGTCGAGGAGATCGATAATAACCGTTATAACCCTGAGAAGGAATTGAGCAATGATAGCAATTATCATAACCTCCTCTTCTCTGGATGATTACCCCTCTTTGCTGATAATAGTAAGAGTCGTCACCCCTCGGATAGTCGTTAGATGGTCTATAATAATCCACGCCATAAGAAGAGTTTCCTCTTTGATGAGTACGCATGGGATAAGCTTGTGTGGCTAATTCTATCCCTACCCAAAGTAAAGCGGCAGTGGCGAGTAGTCCTAGTGTTCTTTTCATGCTCAGATGTTCCTCCTAGTCTAGGGGAATCTACCATTATTTTACCAATAATTCAGGGGTATTACCTAGCTAGACCTGGCACTTGAGCCTTACCATAACAGAGCCAAGAGTTGAGCAAACGACTAAAAGTTGCTAAAATAAAAAAATGTCACAATTTGTTAATCCTTGGAACTATAAACCCTGGTGGTGTCAGCCTTGGTCGATCTTGCTCACAGGAATCTTAATTGTAGGAGGTTCTTGGCTGATATTTAAAATCATCTGGCTAACTCTGTTAGTTGCCATCCCAATTGTGCTGTGGTGGGTTTATTTTTTGCTCATCTGGCCTAAACTTGTACGCGAAAGCTTAATGCAGGCTAAAAACAACGCCACAAACCCATAAGCACAGTCAGGATTTTCCGTTCTTAAAACTCTTCTCGAGGCTTAGGATAAACAACTGTCCCTATACCTGTAAAATAAATAGAGCAATTGGCTGGTTCAAGGTAAGAAACATGGTCACAACAGATGAAAAAATTGCTCAAGAGAGAACCTGCTTTGATCTAAAAGCCTATCTTAAACAACAAAAAGACTTGGTCGACCAAGCATTGGAAGGTTCTCTCCCGATCACTAAACCCGAAAAAATTTATGAAGCCATGCGCTACTCCTTACTGGCAGGAGGAAAGCGACTACGCCCAATTCTTTGTTTAGCCACCTGTGAACTGATGGGCGGTACAATCGAGATGGCGATGCCTACCGCTTGCGCTCTAGAAATGATTCATACTATGTCATTGATCCATGATGATCTGCCAGCTATGGATAATGATGACTATCGGCGGGGTAAATTAACCAATCATAAAGTTTATGGTGAAGATATCGCCATCTTAGCCGGTGATGGTTTATTATCCTACGCATTTGAATTTGTGGCTACCCAAACCCGAAATGTTCCCCCCAATCAAGTTTTACAAGTCATTGCTCGTTTAGGGCGCACCGTTGGGGCTGCCGGATTAGTGGGAGGTCAGGTACTTGATTTAGAATCAGAAGGGAAGTTGGATATTACCGCAGAGACTCTCACTTTTATCCATACCCACAAAACCGGTGCCTTATTAGAAACTTCCGTCTTGTCAGGAGCTATTTTAGCCGGTGCCACCAGTGAGGATCAAAGAAGGCTAAGCCGCTATGCTCAAAATATAGGTCTAGCTTTCCAAATCATCGATGATATCTTAGATATCACCTCCACTCAAGAAGAATTGGGCAAAAGCATAGGTAAAGATGTGCAGGCACAAAAAGCAACTTATCCGAGTCTGTGGGGCATAGAAGAATCAAAAGCTCAAGCGCAGAAATTAGTGGATGAAGCCATTGCACAATTAGTCCTTTACGGTGAAAAAGCCGAACCAATAAGAGCGATCGCTCAATTTATTGTCAGCCGTACCCACTAAAACGCCAGAACACATCTACTATGCAGGAGTTTCAGCAAATATTTGAGAATCGGGTTTTACTCGTTTCAATTCTAGCCTGCTTAACAGCCCAAGGGCTAAAGGTTATTATTGAATTAATCCGTGATGGCAAAGTTAATCTTCGCTTTCTTTTTACCACAGGGGGAATGCCTAGCGCCCATTCTGCCTTAGTAGGATCATTAGCAACAGGGGTTGGATTAACCGTCGGATGGGCATCTCCGGATTTTGCTATCGCTAGTTTATTCGCGGTGATTGTTATGTATGATGCTGCTGGTGTTCGTCAAGCGGCAGGCAAACAGGCGCGAATTTTAAATCAAATTATAGATGAGTTTTTTCAGGATGGTCATAACTTTAATGAGGAAAGACTTAAGGAATTACTAGGACATACTCCCTTCCAAGTATTAGTGGGTTTAATTTTAGGAATAGGAATTACCTTGATGGCTTTACCGACTTTTTAAAAATGACAATTAAATGGTTATTTTTAATAATAACAACAATTTATCATGGGTTAGCTAGTCTATTAGAAAACCGAATAGAACAACCTCCAGGACAACTGATAGATGTGGGAGGATATCGCTTGCATTTGTATTGCCAAGGCCAGGGAACTCCGACGGTGATCATTGACCACAGTTTAGGCGGACTGGATGGTTATTTTTTAATTGACAAAATAGCTGAAATTACTAGGGTTTGTATTTATGATCGGGCGGGATATGGATGGAGTGATATCAGCCCGAAAAAACGTTGTAGTGAAGAAATAGTTAAAGAACTAAATATATTACTAGAAAAAGCCAATATACAGCCGCCTTATATTTTAGTTGGAGATTCTTTTGGCAGTTATAATGTCCGTCTTTATGCTCATTATTTTCCCGAAAAAGTTCTAGGGTTAGTTTTAGGTGATGGACTCCATGAACAAGAAATGTTAAAAATGCCTTTGGCTCTCAGATTTCTTAAATATTTTTTTTTATCGGGATTTATTTTTTCAATTTTGGGAGCGATATTAGGGTTAATTAGATTACTGGGAAATCTGAAAGTCTTTGAGTTAATTAAGCCAGAACTAAAAAAATTTCCGATTCAGGTGACCCGAAGAGTCAAACATTTTTTTTACCGTCCTAAGCATTGGTTAACGATGGGGCGAGAAATGGGGAATTTAGAAGAGAGCGCAAAGCAGGTAAGTGCGGTTAAGGATTTAGGAAATTTGCCCATTGTAAGTGTTAAATCAAAAACTTTTTTTAACCCTTCTATTTTTAATTTTTATATGCCCATTAGAACGGTTAATAAGTTTCGAGATAAAATGCACAATAAATTATTGAAATTATCGAGTAATTGTCAGCAGTTAGAGGCTTCTAAAAGTAGTCATTTTATTTGGATAGATCAACCTGAGATTATTTTAGAAGCCATTCAACTTTTATTGGTTAGAAATGAATAATCAGTAACTTAGCTAGTTATTATATTCCGACCGATTAAGTGTAATAGTTGTGCGAGATACAGATCGCTAAAAGAGTCAGTTTCGCCTAATTGATAGTATTCGTGTTCTTCTTGCCTTTGTATTACCACCTGATTTCCGGTTTTAACCAGCAATATTCCACCTGAACGCAAATCTCTAGCCAAAATACTTTCGGTTTCAGTGGGATCATCTAAAATAATCATGTCACTGCCTTCATACATCATCCCCTCGGTTTCAAAAATCTCTTGAGAATACTCAGCAATTAATAAATTGAGTTTAGGATGACGAAGCAAGGTGAGAACTGCTGTATTATAGTCTTTAGGCAGGGGTTTAGGACTATAATTAATCCACATTCCATCCCGACAGATCACTCCTATTGTCCAGTCAGGATAATAACGTAAAACTAAATCAACCAGATATAGTAAAGATTGTTTCGGTAAATGATTAAAGGTAATAATGGGTAAACGCGACGGGCGATGAGAGGGAAATAAATGATCTAAAATTTTACCCGGAACATCAATACTCTCACCAATAGCCGGTTTTAGGTGCATCAATATCCCCGGCGCGGCATTAATTTCAATAATGCCAAATTCCCCCTCTTTCCAAGAGCGAGATAAATCTGTACTAATCACATCAATCCCAAAACAGACAATGTGAAAATATTGAGCAATCTCCTCAGCCAAAATAATATTATCAGGGTGAACAGTGGGAGTCACATCAATACTAATACCCCCCGCAGAAATATTAGCCACTTTCCGTAAATACACTCGGCGATCGCGCTCAAGGACACTATCTAAACTCAATCCCTGCTGATCCAAATAGTTTGAGAGCGCATTATCAATCAAAATCGGACTAAGGGCAGAAGTAGGAGTATCTTGACGTGCGGGAATTTCATTTTCATCTTGTATTAACTCTTCTATGGTAGAACGTCCATCTCCAATCACATAAGCCGGACGACGTTCCACAGCCGCCACAAACTTACCCCCGACACATAATAAGCGAAAATCCGCTCCCGGAATATATTTTTCAACGATAATGTGTTCTCGTTGGCGGGGAGAAGCTTCCACCGCGCGATCATAAGCAAATTCTAACTCTCTATCATTGTGAATATTAGCGGTAACCCCAATACCTTTATGTCCAATGACGGGTTTAATGACCACCGGATAACCGAGTTCATCTGCACTGGTCAAAGCTTCTTTAAAAGAATAAACCACATAACCCCGAGGAACCGGAAAACCGCAATTAGCTAAAAAGCCCTTACAATCATCTTTAACGGTAGTAAAGTCTAGATCAACATGGCTATCACAGTTAAAGGTGGTACTGACTCCTCGCACTTGATACATTCCATAGCCATACTGGATCAACTTTTCTTCAGGGAGATAAAAGGTAGGAATGCCGCGTTTATAGGCGCTTCTGAGGATAGCATAACTGCTAGGCCCACCATAAGCCGAAAAGCGGAAAGTCTCTTGAGCTTTTTTGAGCCGCGACTTATAGTCAAAATTTTTATCTAAAGTGATCGCTTCCCACCAGTCCCAAACTAAATCAACCACTTCAATACTGGTAGGATAATCGAGAGATTGTACAGCAATACGCTCATCTTTAATGCTGTAGCGATCTAGATGTAGGTCCATCTCAAGTTGATTAACTTGTACCACAGTTTGAGCAAACAGTTCTGTATAAGTCGTCAGAGGGTATTGCCGAATTTGGGGAAATTTATCACTAATTTCTGCTTGATAATCTTCTAGGGGTAAAGGATCAACTCGACTAGAAATTGTAAAATCAAAAACGATCGCACCAGTATTGAGATAAGGGTTAGGGCCTGAAAAATATTTAAAATGAGTCAAATAAAAGGGATCGAAGTCAGTTTTACTCATGGTTTAATCCTTAATATACGTTCGAAGGAGCAATAGTGACAATCAATACTAGAAGCCGGGGATTATTGCCTATCTAACATTTCAATAATGACCACCGACCAACGCCATTTGAGTGTAATACACAGATTTACGGCCTGACTTCTGCCTAAAACGATAAATGTACCTCTGCCAATTGATATAATATTGCTATGAAAAAACAGGAGTTACTCGTCATTGGTTGGCGAGAATGGTTAGATTTACCAGAATTACAAATTAAACAAATGAAAGCCAAAATAGACACAGGCGCTCGTTCATCTGCCCTTCACGCTTTTCATATAGAGCAATTTCAAGACGAAGGAAAGCCAATGATCAGTTTTTCCGTGCATCCTTATCAGCGAGATACTCATCATACCGTCATCGCACAAGCACAGGTATTAGAATGGCGCTTAGTTCGTAATTCAGGAGGAGTTGCTCAATTACGTCCTGTGATTCAAACACGGGTAAAATTAGGGGAAAAACAGTGGCCAATTGAATTAACCCTAACCAATCGAGATGTGATGGGGTTTCGGATGTTGTTGGGACGAGAAGCGGTACGTCAACGCTTTTTAGTTGATCCGGGTCATTCTTTTGTCTTAAGTCATCCTCGAGCTTGATAGACTAGACTAAGTTACCAATCACACTAGAATCATGACTACTCATTTTATTAGCGCCGAAATCGACCTTAAAGAAACACCGATTAAACTAAGCCAAGCCATTGAAAGCGAATTACAAAAACAAGGTGAACCCCTGCGATGGGCTATTACTAAAGTAGACACCGACAAACAAACCGCCCAAGTGGAAGCTATTGTTACTAAACAAATGACTAATAACTAATGACTAATGACTAATAACTAATGACCAATGACTAATGACTAAACCTTTTACTGTTGTTTTAATCGTTCCTACGGGCATTGGTGCAACAATTGGGGGTTATGCTGGAGATGCCTTACCGGTAGCCAGGGCTATAGCCTCCATTTGTGATCGCCTCATTACTCATCCCAATGTTCTTAACGGGGCGCAATTATACTGGAATTTGCCTAATACCTTTTATGTAGAAGGTTATGGTTTGGATCAATTTGCCAAAGGAGAATGGGGATTAGAACCGGTACATCAAAACCGCATAGGATTAATCTTAGATCGAGCTATAGAACCCGAATTGCGCTTGCGCCATCTACAAGCCGCCGATGCTACCCGGGCAACCCTAGGACTTAATTTAACCGATTACGTGATTACCGATGCCCCTCTAGAAGTAGAACTACGGATGTCTGAAAGTGGGGCAAGTTGGGGCACCATCGGCAATTCCGGCAGCTTATTAAGAGCCGCAGAAACTCTAATTCAACAAGCTAGAGCAGAAGCTATAGCCGTTGTTGCCCGTTTTCCGGATGATCCCGATAGCGAAGCTCTACAAAACTATCGTTATGGTGGAGGGGTAGATGCTTTAGCCGGCGCAGAGGCAGTCATTTCTCATTTAATTGTTCGACACTTGAGAATTCCGGCGGCACACGCCCCGGCCTTAATGCCTTTACCCTTAGATGAAAATATTTCCCCTCGTTCAGCCGCCGAAGAATTAGGCTATACCTTTTTACCCTGTGTATTAGTTGGCCTTAGCCGCGCTCCTCAATTTGTTCGCAAAAGCGCGATTTCTTTTACAAGCGGGACAGTTTGGGCAAATGATGTTGATGCCGTCATTATACCGGCTGATGCTTGTGGTGGGAGTGCTATTCTCAGTTTTAGCCAAGAAAAAGCGCAAATTATTGCCGTCCAAGAAAATAAAACTCAGATGCAAGTTGCTCCAGAAGCATTAGGGATCAAAGCAATTAGGGTAAACTCATATATAGAGGCGTTAGGGTTATTAGTCACTCTTCGGGCTGGAATTAGTGCTGATGCCTTACGTCCTACCTTGTCATCACTTCGTTGTTTATCTCAAACCCGTGACGAATTCTAATAATCCTGATCTTGAACCTCTCACTCGCACTCAAATTCTAGTGGTTATGGGAGTCACAGCCATAATTTTATTGGTTGTGGCCAAAGTTTGGCAATATTTAGGCTCCATTGCCATTGTTGACATTCAGTTTAATCTGTTAGCGGTATTATCTGGCTTAGCGATGGCAGCAGGAATTATTACTGCTAGTAGTATTATTTATCGTCTTTGGCCTGCCTATCGTCGTAGTGCCGACGCTTATTTAGAATTGGTGATTCGGCCTTTAGTTTGGCCGGATTTAATTTGGCTAGGACTGCTGCCCGGGTTAAGTGAAGAGTTGCTGTTTAGAGGGGTAATGTTACCGGCTTTAGGGAATAATTTATTAGCGGTGATTCTCTCAAGTTGTTTATTTGGTATTTTACATCTGAGTGGGATACAACAATGGCCCTATGTTGTTTGGGCGACGATTGTGGGTTTTGCTCTTGGGTATGCTACCCTAATTACCGGCAATTTATTAGTTCCCATTGTGGCTCATATTATTACGAATTTAGTGGCGAGTTTTTTGTGGAAAATTGGTCAAGCTAGTTCGGTAAACAGTTAAATTTAGAAAATTGGAAATTAATGCAAGTAGAATTTCGTGAGTTTGATCCGTTTGATCTTTGGATTTGGTTAGAGTTTAGCTCGGTTCCTTCCCCAATGGAAAAGCAATATATAGAAGAATTGTTTAACTCCTGGTTCTATTTGGGAAAATTAGGCGGCTTCAATGCTGAAAATCTTCAGGTTCAAGATACAGGAATTGAGATCAGTTACATGGATTATGATAATTCTGGCACGGATTCTACTCTCATGTCGGTTATGCATAACATGGCTGAGTTTGAGTATAAAGGAACCTGGGGACGCTGTTGGTTTGATTTAGGAACGAGCGATTTAATTGGTTTAGATGTGTTGATTAATTCTTTGAATCAATTGAGTAAAGAGTATGTAGAAATTAAGCGGCTTATTATTGGCGGAGAAAACGAAGATTGGAAAGTAGACAGTAAAAAAGGTGCTAAGTTTTCCGAAAATTAATCAGAGGAAAATCAGATGACCCAATCAAATCAATCTCCAAAAATTACCTATTCTTTAGAAACCCCATAAAAATAGAGACGTATAAAAGCCACGTCTCTAGGGAAAAAAATCACTATAAATAAGAACAACTAATTAGGAATTACGAGCCAATTGTGTCGTTTTAACGGTCACATCAAAAACGCGATCACCTCGTTGAACACTCAAGCGAATGTCTTGATTAATACCGGCATTTTCCACCAATGACTGTAATTGACCGCCATCTTTAATCGGTTGATTATTAACCTTAAGAATCACATCACCGCGACGAAGACCGGCCTTTTGTGCCGGTGTATCTGGTAACACTTGAACCACTAAAATTCCTGTTACTTCAGGAATCAAAAAAGGAGAATTAGGATTACGATTATTTTCTTGAGCCAGTTGAGGATTTAAATTCACCATCTGAACCCCAATATAGGGATGAGGAACTTCTCGTCCGGCGGCTAAAGTGCTTTGTAAAGACTTAGCTCTATTGATCGGAATCGCAAAACCGATGCCGGCAGCATCAGCGCGAATGGCTGTATTAATGCCAATCACTTCTCCTTTAGCATTTAATAAAGGACCACCTGAATTCCCCGGATTAATGGCCGCATCAGTTTGAATAAAATCAATTCGTTTATCGGGGATACCCGCTTGAGCCGCACTTCGACCAATTGTACTAATAATTCCTAGAGTAACGGTATTATCTAAACCCACCGGGTTACCCACTGCGATCGCCCAATCTCCTACTTGAATGGCGGTTGAATCTCCGAGAGGGGCCACAGGTAACTGTTCCCCTTTAGGCTCAATTTTAACCACCGCTAAATCAGTCACCTCATCACTACCTCGGACTATTCCATTAAAGGTTCGTCCATCTTTGAGGGTAACTGTTACCTTATCCGCATTGTCAACTACGTGAGCATTGGTTAGAATAATGCCACTTTGATCGACAATAAAACCGGAGCCTTGTCCACTAATGCGCTGTTGTTGAGGGTTTTGTGGAATCTGTCCCCCAAAAAACTGACGGAAAAACGGATCTTCAAACACAGGGTCTAATTGACGGCTGACAACGGCTTCAGTATCGATTCGAACAACTGCCGGACCCGTACGGGTGACGGCGGTAGCCACAAAACTATCTGAATCTGTAGACACAGGAATTTTTGCCAAATTAGCGGGAATAGTATTATTCTCAGCCGATTTAATGGTTTCTGCCGCTACAGAAGAGAACATTTGGAAACCCCCAAAACTCAGTAAGACTCCCAACAGGAGTGCTATCAGATGGGTACTCAGTGGACGCATCGATTTTGAGAACTTCATGGTGTTACCAAGGGTTAGATTAACTAAGCAATGTTTAATAAAGTCTAAAATTTGTCCTTATCCTATCCTAGCAAAAGCACGCTTTTTCATTGATGTTTAACTTGCTCAGTAAAATTGATGAGAAAAATGACTTTGAACTTTATTGTAATAACTAAGGCATTAGTGATCACTTTAGGCTCCATTAAGGGCATTCTAAAAATGTGACCTAAATGCTTAAACCTTAACTGTATTAACCCGCAAAGGACAATTAAGAGAATTTACTTATTTTCAGTGAATTTTCTGAAGCATAGCTGAATAGCTAAAAATTAGCTAAAATATCGACAAAATTGATTCTTTTCCCTCAGATGGGAACTGTTAAGGGATCTCAGCCCCTAGGAGAACGCACAAATGACCGTTGTTTTACAAATTGGTGAGCAAAAAATCACAGAATCTGACTTATATAGCTTACTAGCCCAGTATCGGCTCCTGCCTCAGTTAATCAAAGAAATTATCATTGATCAGGCGATCGCTCCTATCGAATGTACTCCAGAAGAAATTCAGATGGCGCGGAATTTTTTCTATCAACAAAACCAACTAACCAACGAAGCGCAAGTTCAAGCCTGGTTACAACAACAGCGAATGACCCAAGAACAACTCGAGCATTTATCAGTACGAGACCTAAAGCTAGAAAAATTTAAACAAGCCACTTGGACCAATAAAATCGAACCGTACTTTCTGAAAATCAAAGGGAAACTAGACCGAGTCATTTATTCTTTAATCCGCACCAAAGATGCTGGAATTGCTCAAGAACTGTACTTTCGGATTCAAAACGAAGAAAATACCTTTGAAGAATTAGCGAAACAATATTCTCAAGGTCCAGAAGCCCAAACGGCAGGATTAATTGGTCCCGTAGAACTGAACGTTCCTCATCCAACTATTGGTCAAATTCTCATGGGGAGTCAACCCGGGCAATTATGGCCGCCAACACAAGTGGGAGAATGGATCATTATTGTCCGACTAGAAAAACGTATTTCTGCTCAATTAGACCAACAAACTCAGCAAAGAATTCTCAATGAACTATTTCAAGAATGGTTAATAAACCAAATGCAACAAATTGTCTCTTTAGATCCGTCTTCTCAAACAACCTAACGCATAATAAAAGCTAGGGAGAGAGACTTTTTTCCTGATATTTAATCTCTGTTATCTATGACCCTTCTCTGATGAGCTACACAACCATTGACTTTCAACAATTTTTGACTCAAGTTCCCCCTTTTGATCAACTGCCAGAAAAGGTGGTGAACCAACTGACGGAAAAATTTCAGCCTTGGCGTTACCGCATGGGCCAAGTCATTCTAAGAAAGGATAAAATTCCTTCACATTTGGTTATTCTTTACGAAGGACAAGCCCGTCTATTGGGCTACGATCCCCGCACTCAAATGCCAACGACCCTGGAATTACTCAAACCCGGGGCGGTATTTGGCTACATCAATTTTCTCCGGGCAACCTCTTGTGAAACCGTAATTGCTTCTACAGAAGTGGTTTGTTTAGCCCTTAAAAAACAAGATTTCTTAGAACTGCTAGAAAAATATCCTGAGTTTAAGTCCACCTTTGAAGAAAAACCTACTTTAATAGAAGTTTTTGATCTGATTGGCTTATACTTTAACCAACAAGCTCAGGGACAAGGAAACCTGAAAAAAATTGCTCAAAATCTGATTGAAGGAACAACGGTTACTTATCTTCCTCCGGGGAGAATTACGCTAAATAATCAGCCGAGTTTGTCAGATCCTGAAAAAGTTTGGTTAGTCAGTGGCGGAGAAAACCTGATTAATTATTCCATTGGAACTCATCTTCAATTAACCAACTCACTCGACATCATCGAAGTGAGTAACCGTAGTCCAGTTCGCCTCATTGGATTGCCGGCTCGGGAATTACAATTATCAATGGAACAGGCACAGCAAGAGTCTCAAATTCATCAAGGGGCGATCATTCCGGTTGAGGCAGTCGATCCCGTTGTTGAGATTGCCACTTCCGAATCAGAAAATGCCCTGATTTCACAAGAGGCCATGGAAACTGAGCCTGTGGATGAAGAGATTCCCTATGCTCAAGCCGCTTTGGTTGAGATGGGAATTCCCGAAAATATTAGTGAGACAAAAGGTAGAAAAAATTATCCTTATATCCGAGGAAAAACGCCTCTAGATGCCGGCATCGCTTGCTTTCAAATGATTTGTCAGTATTTTGGTATGCCCTTCCGTAAAGATATTATCCGCCGGGTGGTGTCAGATCAAATACAGCGTATGGGGGCTTTATCTCTGCCTCTGTGCGGCGCGATCACAGAATTAATGGGGCTTAATAGTCAATTAATTACCATTAACGCCGAATCTTTTGTTCAAATTAAAGCTCCTGCCTTAGTACGTTGGCAGGATAGTCTGGCCATTATTTACGAAATTAGCGCGAAGCGAATTGTGTTGGCGGTGCCAGAAATTGGCATCTTGCGCCGAAAAACCCCAGATTTTTTAGATACTTGGGGATCACAGGGAGAAGTTTTACTGCTCCAGAAAAGTAAAACCACGCCTGAACAACGATTTGGCCTCAGTTGGTTTCTGCCTTCTTTGGTGCAATATCGTCGAGTCCTCATCGAGGTGTTCGTCGCCTCGTTCTTTGTTCAACTGTTTGCTTTAGCTAACCCCCTGATGATTCAGGTGATTATCGATAAGGTAATTGCCCAAAATAGCCCTGACACCCTACACGTGCTAGGCATTTTCTTGCTCCTGATGGCTCTGTTTGAAGCTTTACTCGGGGCAATGCGAACGAATCTATTTGTCGATACCACTAACCGCATCGACATGGCTTTAGGCTCAGAAATTATCGATCATTTGCTACGCCTGCCATTAAGATATTTTGAACGCCGCCCAGTTGGGGAAATTTCGACCCGGGTTAATGAATTAGAAAATATTCGTCAATTTCTCACAGGAACCGCCTTAACGGTTGTATTAGACGCGCTTTTCTCGGTCGTTTATATCGTGGTCATGCTCATCTATAGCGTGGTGTTAACCGCCTGGGCCTTAGCCGTCGTCCCGCTTTTGGTGATTCTCACAGCCGTTTTTTCTCCTATTATTCGCAAACAGTTACGTAATAAAGCCGAACGAAACGCAGAAACCCAGTCCTATCTGGTGGAAGTTATGTCAGGCATTCAAACGGTTAAAGCGCAGAATATTGAATTGCGCTCCCGTTGGCAGTGGCAAGAACGATATGCTCGTTATGTTTCGGCTGGATTTAATACAGTTATTACTTCTACTTTTGCCAGTTCAGTGAGTAATTTCTTTAACAAGCTTTCTGGGCTTTTGGTGCTTTGGGTAGGAGCTTATTTAGTTCTCAATGGAGAGTTAACTTTAGGACAATTGATCGCTTTCCGGATTATTGCGGGTTATGTTACTTCTCCGATCTTACGCCTGACTCAACTGTGGCAAAATTTCCAAGAAACCGCTCTATCTTTAGAACGCTTAGCCGATATTGTCGATACCCCACAAGAAGCCGAACAAGACCGCGATAATATTCCCATGCCTTTGATTAAAGGGAATGTTAAATATGAAAATATCTGTTTCCGCTTTCAACGTCACAGCCCTCTACAACTGTATAATGTAAGTCTAGATTTTCCTGCCGGAACTTTTGTCGCAGTGGTCGGGCAAAGTGGTGCCGGAAAAAGTACCCTAACCAAACTAATTTCTCGTCTGTATGAACCTGAATCAGGACGAATTCTGATTGATGGCTATGATATTAATAAAGTAGAACTCTATTCTTTACGTCGTCAGGTGGGTGTAGTTCCTCAAGAAACTCTGCTGTTTGACGGAACTGTACAGGATAATATTGCTCTGACTAATCCAGATGCCAGCATAGAAGAAATTATTGAAGCCGCTCAAGTAGCCGCCGCCCATGAGTTTATTATGAACTTGCCCAATGGGTACAATACAAGAGTAGGAGAAAGAGGAGCCTCGCTTTCAGGCGGACAACGCCAAAGAATTGCCATTGCTCGCTCAGTTCTGCAAAGACCGCAAATTCTGGTACTCGACGAAGCCACCAGTGCTTTAGACTACGCCACTGAACAGCAAGTTTGTGTGAATCTTTCTGTCGCCTTTAAAGACCGCACAGTCTTCTTTATTACTCACCGTCTGGCCTCTATTAGAGGTGCTGATGTGATCGTGATGATGGACGCGGGGACAGTCGTAGAACAGGGAACCCATCAAGAATTGATGGCCCTTAAAGGACGCTATTTCTACTTATATCAGCAACAAGAAGCTAATCTATAATCATCCTAAAACCAGCTTGAAAACATTTATTAATTGAGAAGAGATCACGGTTTATGAGTCAACTGAATGGACATAATAATAATGGTCATCACTCCAATGGTCATTTGACTAATGGAAACGGGAAAAAGTCAGGGGTGATCACAGCTACACCTGAGTCAAAACAATCGCCGGCCCCAACCAATTCTTCATCCGGCTCGACGAATAATTTTCCCCTTTTTGTGGCTCCCGAGCAAGGGGTCGTCTTACGTCAATCTCCCACTTGGTCTAGAGGCGTAATTTGGACGATCTTGACCGTAACAGTAGCCAGTATTGCCTGGGCGGCTATCGCTCCGATAGAACAGGTCGTTCAGGCGACAGGACAGCTAAAACCCCAAGGCAAGGTTAAAGAAATTCAAGCACCTGTTAATAATGGGGTAGTCAAAGATGTATTAATTAAAGATGGAGACCGAGTAGAAAAAGGAGAAGTGTTAGTTATTTTTGATACTGATGCTTCTAAGGCCGAATTCCAATCCTATAAAAAGATTCGTCAAGCTATTGTGCAAGAAAATGAGTTTTACGAAAAGTTGATGAGTGAAGATGTAGATCCCTCTCAACTAGAGGCAGCCATGAATCAGCTTAAACTGCCAAAAGAAGTGACCACTTTAGCCAGAAATCGTATCGCCTTAATGACGGAAAATCAACTGTTTCGCTATCAATTGGGGGAAACGGTGGCTAATATGAAACTTAATAGCGAACAACTCGCTCGCCTCGATGCGGCTAGGAAAGAATTAGGCTCTCGGGCCTTAGCCGCTAAACTCGAGATGGCTCAATTGGGCAAACAACTCACTCAAACACAAGTTCAGTTAGCTGATGCTAAAAGTCAGTTAATTAATGACCGCCGAGTTTTAGAAGAGATTAAAACCCGTAATCAGGATTACTTAGTTCAAGCGAAATCAAGCTTAGACATTGAACAGAAAATTTATAATCAGATTGCTCCGTTAGCCGACGAAGGAGCTTTAGCCAGTTATCAAATTAATAAACAGCAACAGTCAGTCAATGACCGTATCGCTGATATTACTGAAAAACAAGGTAATGGACAGATTGAGTATAAAAAACAACTGCAACAAATCGAAACTCGTCTAGCCGATATTGGGCGTTATCAAGAAGAAGAAAAACGACTACAAGCCGCTATTGAGCAAGCCCGCGAAAAATACAATAACACCCAAGATATAACCGAAAAAGAAGTGCGGGATAAAATGGCTGAAAATCAAAAACAAATTGCCGCCATTGATAGTCAGTTAACCAAAAATTTAGTAGATAATAGAAACAAAATTTCTGAATATGATAGCCAAATTAGTCGAGCGGCACAGACGTTAAAATATCAAGTCATCAAAGCCCCTATATCAGGGACAGTCTTTGATTTACAAGCCTCACCGGGTTATGTTCCTCAAGCAGTTAGTAAACCAGAGCCTTTGTTAAAGATTGTTCCCGATGATTATTTTGTGGCTGAAGTGGATGTGATTAATAAAGATATTGGGTTTGTTCGTAAAGGAATGAAAGCCGATATTAGAATTGATTCATTCCCCTTTAGTGAATATGGGGATATCAAAGGAAAAGTGTCATCTGTAGGATCTGATGCTTTGCCACCGGATGAAATCCATAAATACTATCGATTTCCTACCGAAATTAAACTGGATAAACAATATCTACAGATTGAGGATAAAAAAATTCGGCTACAATCAGGGATGTCTATTAGTGCTAATATTAAAATCCGTGAAAATCGGACGGTGTTGAGTCTGTTTACAGAGCAATTTACTAGGAGCGTAGAGTCTCTCAAACAAGTGAACTAAACTTTGTAGTAACCTTAAATTCAATCTGTAGGATTTTTGATTAGCCTATCCTACAGGTTTTCATTTTTTTAGGCAACAGGGAGTAGGAAACCCGAACAGAAGAAGAGGAAAGGGGAACGGTGACCAATGACCAATGACTCCTTAAATGTAAAGATTAGTAAAGTTATGGATGATCTTAAGTTATCAATGATATATTAAAAGTAGGCACAAGGAAGTTCACCAAGCTTCTAAAAGGCGATGAGATTGGAGTTTGTGTCTCCGGCTCTAATCCAACCAACATCTTTAAATAACAACCTCGAATCGCAATATGGTGGTATCAACCACACAATGTAAGGAATGTCTTCTATATGAATGTAGTGGAATGAGCCGCAATCAACACCTGAGTCGGCAAGGAGGTAAGTTAAAGCTAAGAATCTCTAAAGATGTTGGATAGATGTTGTCCACCTTAGTTGTTATCTAACTAAATTACTATTTTTAGGAGTCCATATCGTTAGTACACCATTTTAGGCCCGCCTCCGTAGGCGGGCAAACTGTTATATAAGGATTTAGGGTGGTATCTGGGTTGTAAATTAAACAGTTGTCTTACCCTCGTAGCGCATCATTTTAGCAAGGTGACGGCAGTTTGTTGTAGTTGAATCAGTTCGTCTCGATGAGCAGTAATGGTAATACGGCTTTGTCCGGGCCCTGGGGTAGGTTCTAATTTTAAAGAGATTTTCTCAACTCGTGCGGCTCGCTTCCAATAAAAAATCCCTGCTAGAGGGGCTAAGAAGGTTAAACAAAGAAATAAGCCTGTTAAGGGAGGATAGAGTAAAGACAAGACGAGGGATAAACTCAGTAACCCGAGAGCGGCTAGAAAGGAAAGAAAAATGGCTAAAAAGCGGCTAGGACGGACAAAACCTTCTAAAGTAACTTGTTTATTTTGAGGTTCACTAGCGGCGACTTGATAAGCTCGTTTTTCAAAATAAGTTTGTAAGCGAGTGAGAAGGTCATCTTCAGGCATCTGAAAATTTAATGTCACTTGTTCGGTACGGTCCTTAACGGATGCTCGAATGAAGAAGAATAAACCTATCATCATCAATAGGGTTAAGACGAAGGTTGAAGAAAGGGTTGATGTATCCACGTTTGAGTTAAAAATTAGAAAGCAGTTACCAGTTATTAGTTTATCTGTTTGTGAAAGGAAAAGGTAAGTGATTCCTCAAAAGTGTAGAGACCTTATATGTTCGGTGTAAAAAGACTCAATCCTATAAGTTAATCATTCCCTATATCCAACTCCCCCCAACTCGCGGGGGGTAAGAGGGAAAGGCATGAAATACTGTTAAAATAAGAAATAACGCTGAGTCATGGGTAAATGAGCCAGAGGCTCACAAGTTAACAATTCACCATCGGCCCTTACTTCATAAGTCTCGGGATCAACTTCCATTTTTGGGGTAGCATTATTAAGTTTTAAATCGGTTTTTCTCACGGTACGAGTATCAAAAACCGCCGCTACCCGAGAGGTTAAACCTAGCTTTTCTGGGACACCTTCCTCTAACGCTTTTTTAGAGACAAAAGTTATCGAAGTCTCCCCAATAACGCCGCCAAAACTGCCAAACATGGGACGCATATAAACCGGACCCGGACTCGGAATACTGGCATTCGGATCACCCATTTGGGCCCAAACAATTGCCCCTCCTTTAATTACCATTTCCGGTTTTACCCCAAAAAAAGCCGGTTTCCAGAGACATAAATCTGCTAATTTTCCCTCTTCAATAGAACCGACATAAGTCGAAATTCCATGAGCTAATGCAGGATTAATAGTATATTTAGCAATGTAGCGCTTGGCTCTGAAATTATCACTATGTTGGGGATTAGAAGGATTATTAAGCGTTCCTTTTTGGACTTTCATTTTATGGGCAGTTTGCCAAGTACGAATAATCACTTCTCCAATTCTTCCCATCGCCTGAGAATCAGAAGACATAATACTAATCACACCCAAATCATGCAAAATATCTTCAGCCGCTATGGTTTGGGGACGAATTCTCGAATCAGCAAATTGAACATCTTCAGGAATCTTAGGATCGAGGTGATGACACACCATCAACATATCCTTATGTTCGGCTAAAGTATTAATGGTAAAAGGACGAGTCGGGTTAGTAGAAGCCGGTAACACATAGGGATATTCGCACACTTTAAGAATATCCGGCGCATGACCTCCCCCTGCTCCCTCAGTGTGGAACGTATGAATTACTCTTTCTTTAAAAGCCGCAATGGTATCCTCCACAAAACCCCCCTCATTGAGGGTATCGGTGTGAATGGCAACCTGTACATCATATTCTTCTGCCACACTCAAACAGGTATCAATAGCAGCCGGCGTTGATCCCCAGTCTTCATGAAGCTTTAAACCGAGTGCCCCGGCAGCAATTTGTTGTCTTAGCGCTTCGGGTTTACTGGTATTTCCTTTCCCCAAAAAACCTAAATTAATGGGAAAAGCATCTGCCGCTTGTAACATACGATGAATGTGCCAAGGTCCAGGGGTGCAAGTGGTGGCATTCGTTCCCGCAGCCGGACCTGTACCCCCCCCTATCATGGTAGTAATTCCAGAAGCAAGGGCGGTTTCGATCTGTTGAGGACAGATAAAATGAATATGAGTGTCAATGGCTCCGGCGGTGACAATGCGCCCCTCTCCGGCAATGATTTCTGTGCCTGGACCAATAATAATATTGACGTTACTTTGTGTATAGGGATTACCCGCTTTACCAATTTTGAAAATTTTGCCGCCTTTAATACCGATATCAGCTTTAACAATACCCCACCAGTCGAGAATTAAGGCATTTGTAATCACTGTATCGACGGCGGTATCTGGACCGTCACCATTAACGATAGGAGATTGTCCCATCCCATCACGGATAACTTTGCCGCCGCCAAATTTAACCTCTTCGCCGTAGGTGGTGTAATCTTGTTCTACTTCGATCACTAATTCGGTATCTGCAAGACGGACTTTATCCCCTACAGTTGGGCCAAACATAGCCGCGTATTTTTGTCGATCTATATAGTAACTCATGACTATGATTAAAACATTAAACTAAATAATTAGAATACAATTAAACTAATCAACTAACGACAATTAATCTTAATCATTTAATCTAACTAGCAAATGAACGGTAAGCGAGTTTTTTATGTCGCATTTGGGCAAGATCGATCGCTGGAGTACAAGACCACATTTGATCGAGATTTAATTGAGCCGCTATTGGGTATATTGCTGCTAGATCGGGGGCTAATTGCCGTAAAATTTTTTGTGCTTGTAGATGTCCCACTACATTTAAGCGAATAGCCGCTCCTAACAAACCCGTTACAAAACTATGTGAAAATGCCAATACAGTATTTTCTTCACTTAATCCGGCTACTCTACCAACCACAGCAAAAATCACGGGATGTAAAGCGTAAATTTTACCATTTGTCGCCTCAATTTCTAGGGTTTCTAGTTGAGAATCTGGCCAAGTTTGGCAGGCTACCATCAGCAAAGCGCGTCCACTTTTGCGTCCCATTTCTCGAGTTTTTTCAATTAAAGTTTGAGCAAAAAGTTGAGCATCTGCCGCTCGTACCGCATCTAAATCATCCTTCGCACTGCCTCGATAAGCATGAATTAAAGCCACAACATCCGCCGTAGCTATCTTATTGAGCAACAACAGCCGCAAAAAAACCAGTACATCTTCCCATGAATGCAATTGGCCTTCTTGCACCAAAGCTTCTAATCCATGAGAAAGCGTAAAAGAACCAGAAGGAAAAAAAGAATCCGACAACTGCATCAAAACAAATAATTGAGACAAAGAAAAATTATTCATCTGTATTCATCTGTTATTAATGATGATGATCTTTATTTTCACAAAAAACTAATTTATCACCACTTCTTCGCCATTCATAACTAATCTCTAAACCCGGAATGGAAAAATTACGGATAGTTTTCTCTATCACCTCCTCATCAGCCGCTAAATGAACATAGAGCTTATCATTCTGTACGATAATTGGCCAATGATGATTTCCCAAAACATGGCCCAAATGAACTAAATTAATCGGATGATTTACTGGTAAATTAAAACGAATTACCATTAACTTTTGCTGTTCTAGATGAACCAACAATAATTTACCCTGTTGAGTTTCAAAAACATCCCCTTCCTGTAAACTCCAATCTCGACTTTTAACAATGCCAATTTCCTTGCCACAGGTAGTATGAGTATGTATACGACCTTTGCCGCTATCAGTGTGATTGAGATAAACTTTTAAACAATTTTCATCAGACAGAGCTTTTTCTATCCGTTGAGATAGGCTACTATTCTCTGTGATATTGCCGAGGTAAGTTTCTGCTAGTTCAATCATCGGTAAATAAAACATTAAGTAGTAGGATTATAATCAAGGGTTTTTAAGCTAAGACGCATTTAAATTTAATATAATTAACAGGAACGGGTGCGTTACGCTCCGCTAACACACCCTACAGTAGTCTCTTAAATGTCGCAGGCAGTTTAAAACATCTTGCAGATAGCTTTTTAGTTGGGGTGTGCTATGAGCTATAATTCTAATTAATAAGCCTTTTTGTTGAGGTAAAATTGAGGTTCCAATCATTAGATCTGATTCGATTTTTTCTAAGGTTTTTAGGATTAATTCAAGGTTTATTTGAGGTATAATTATAATTATATTACCTAAAATAGGGGCTGAGGAAAATAGATGATTATCTTTAAAAAGATTATTTTTTCCTTCTAAACGCATGGCATCAGTAAACCATAGCTCTCCAGATAGGGACCTAACTTCTAGGTGATTAAAATAAGAATTAAATTCATAATATTCTTCTCGTGCTAGTCTTCCAGGGAGAATAATTTCACTCCAAAAAAGTTGGGCTGTTGGATGACATTTGATGCGTATTTTTTGTTCTAAGGTGGCATTTTTAAACAAAATGATGGGTTCAGGGACAAATTCTAAAGCGGCTTCTTCTAAGATTTCCACCTGATAATTAGTAGTGGCTTTTGATCCCAGAGTCTGCATCGGATGAACTTTAGTAGCAGATTGATCCGTTAGATACAGTTCACTATTAGCGCCCAGTTCTAAGGATATATTTAACTGATCATTGGCTAATAATCCCGGTGAGATACTCGTAATATAGAGATAAGCGCGGTTAAGATTAGTCCGATCCAAACGAAAGGCTCTAGAAATGCCCAAGGGATAGCGGGTGTACTGATGAGCAACTATTGTTTGACCGTTGCGATCACATTGGGTTTTGATTTCTAGGTTTTTCCCGGTTAGCACAGATTATCCTCCTTAGTGTAGCCGCACCCTTGAGAGTGACAGTTTTTGTTAGTTTTCCAAGCTTGAAGGGCTACGAAACAGAACGGTTTTAAGAATAAAATCCAGCACACTTTCTAATCCTTCTCCGGTTTTGCAATTAGTATAAGCAATCGGTTTTCCTCCACGATTTAAGGGGGCTTCTTTACGGATTAAATCTAAATCTGCTCCTACATAAGGGGCGATATCTATTTTATTAATGACCACAAGATCAGCTTGCAGAAAACCGGGGCCTTTTTTGCGAGGAATATCATCGCCTGCGCCGACATCAAGCACAAAAATATAGGAATCTATCAAATCGTAGCTAAAGGTAGAAGCTAAATTATCTCCCCCACTTTCAATAAAGATTAGGTCTAATTCTGGGTAGCGTAATTCTAAATCTTTAACGGCTAATAAATTCATGGTCGGGTCTTCCCTGATGGCCGTATGGGGACAGCTACCCGTTTCTACGCCGATAATGCGTTCAGCCGCTAAAAATCCTTTCCGTTTCAGGCGATCTGCGTCTTCAGTAGTCAGTAAGTCATTGGTAACTACTGCGATCTCAATTCCTCTTTTGATTAATCGGGGAATTATACACTCTAAAAGTGCTGTTTTGCCGCTTCCTACGGGTCCCCCTACTCCTAGTCTTGCTACTGATTTTGACATGGCTATTTTTTTAGTCTAATGGCCCGTTAAGGAGTCCTTTAAACCCATAAATTTTTCGCTCTCCCCCAAAAGGCACTAATTCTACTGCTTTGATATCCCCGGGTTCAAATCTGACGGCACATCCAGCAGGGATATTTAAACGCATTCCTCGAGTTTTATTGTGAAGGTCCGAGCGGTCAATGTAAATGAGGTTTTTTGTATTGGGATCAATTTCGTAGAATTCAAGGGCAAAATTAACCTCGAAAAAGTGGTAATGTGACCCCACTTGGATCGGGCGATCTCCTCGATTGGATACCATTATTTTTAGGGTTTCTTGCCCTGCATTGAGTTCGATTTCGTCGGGTTGGGTAATAATTTCGCCTGGAATCATAATTTTAAGTTTCTACTGAACTGACAAGAGGCACTGCCGATAAACGGATAGGTTCGTGTACGGTGACTAATTTTGTTCCATCTGGAAAGGTCGCTTCTATTTGTACCTCGTGAATCATTTCTGGAATTCCTTCCATGACATCATCTTTTCCTAGAAGAGTTGTCCCGTAACTCATTAATTCTTCTACGGTTCTACCTTCTCTTGCTCCTTCTAAAATAGCCGCAGAAATATAGGCCACTGCTTCAGGATAATTGAGTTTTAATCCTCTTGCTCTGCGTCTTTCTGCCACTAATGCCGCCGTAAAGATGAGTAATTTATCCTTTTCTTGTGGTGATAGTTGCATAAATGTTTTTCTTTTGGATGTTTTTGAGCCTATCAGAGTCGGGAGTGAAGGGAGCGATCTTTAAACAAATCTTTATGCGATCGCCGGCAGTCCTTGAATCAATGAAGTGGGATTGCTTCTGACTTGTTGAGATTTTTTTGCAAGATTATTGACATAAATTCTTAATAAGGCTATAGTAACCTTACAGTGTTCTCCTCTCAAGGATCGGCAGGTGGGACCGCTTGGCAGTCAATAAATGCGGCTCCCCTGTTTTTTTATTCATTCGGGAAGAGAGGGAAGGGAACAAAAAAATGGCAAATATATCTGATATATGGAAAAAAGAGTCTATTTTTGTCTAAGGACTTGATAGCCTTAAATCGCTCAAAAATCAGAGCAGGTGAGAAAAATGGGGATAAAAATCAATAAAATTCGTTTTCAAAAGTGGGTGGCTCTTTTTTTACTTACGTTCGGTCTGATTTTTTTCTTATTTCCTAGACCCCAATCTCACAGCCTATCTGTTTCTAACTATGCTATTAGTACGAGAGCGTCTTTTAATCAGCCGAGTTACTATCCGGTCCCACAAACCCTTAACCCAACAATCTACAAACCCATTGCGCCTTGGGTAGGACGTTTGATTTTACCTAGCGTCGAACAGCTTCAAGCGCCCGATGCTCAATCTATTGGTTCAGATTGGGTGTGGCTAGAAGTGTATCATGCTCCTCCTTCTTCTGAAAATTTAGTTGGCTCGATCGTGCGATTAAGTTGGGAGCAAAACCCGCAATTAGAATTTTATCGGCAATTAGTCACTACTAATGTTCAGTTTAGCCAGCAGGCGATTAAGTCACAACAAGAGGGTTTAGTGCTTCCTTCTCGTCTCAATGGTCGTTCTCTTGTGGGCCCTCTTCAATCTTTAGCGGGTGCTAGACCTAATGATGATGTTATTGTGGGTTTTGATGGGGTTCAGGTGACTCAAAAGCCGCAAGCTTCTGCGGTGCTTCTCCTGGAACAAGTCCCTATAGAAGTTACTGGTCAATATTATGGCTTAGTTAAAATTGAAGGAACTGATGCTCAACTGAAAAATATTCCTTCCTCCTGTCCGGGAAATTCTCTTTGTCCTAACGAATTTTTCCGCGTTCGTCATTATAATCCCAATTCGGGACAATTTGATGGAGCGGCTGAAACGATTCGCATTCCTCAACAACCGGTCTTAAAAGAGGGCCGTTTTGCTTCTACTCCTCGAGAACTAGAAAAATCACCAGTTGGTCAAGCCGGTTGGTATATTTATGGCGCAAAAGATCAAAAAGGAATTTTTACAGTACAAGCGCTCAAACCTCGCGCTCTTTTTCAATTGAAACCTGAACAAATTATTTTAGGCCGACAAAATGGCTTAAGTTATCTATCTAACTCTCAATGGAAAGATACACCCCAATTAAAAGGGACGGGCCAAAGTATCCTGATTTCTCCAAATGCGACTAATAGCCAAGAAGCTTTGCAACAATGGAAAGAGGGTGATTATGGTTTAGTAATTCATCTATTTGGGGGTATTGGCGGCAAAAAAGGAGAATCTTTTGTTATGGATACAGTAACCGGTCATTTTGCCTATGGCATTGCCCGGGTTATTCGTGATCCTTTTACGAACGAGTTACAGTTTGATATTACCTATGAACAAGTTTATGCCCATAATACTGAGGGCATTATCGCAGGAGAGCAAACTTGGACGACTTTTATGGGGAACTTAGAGCGGGGTTGGTTAAATACTCGCCCAGTTTCCGATATTATCCTCAAGTTAGAGGCCATTACCACTGAATATAATTTTGATGGTATTCGTTTATTGCCGCTTCAAGAACTGGTGCGACAATTACAAATTATGGCGGCTCGTTATCGTACAGGAGACGGGACAGGATACGCGGCAGTTACGCCGGCTACTTCTTGTGTTCAAGATTCTAATCAAGCGCTTTATATTGCTATTGAAAAGATCAAAAAAACGGTTAGTTCTACTCAAATTAAAGATTGGCTCCCAAAAAATCCTGATTCTGAAACCAGCCAAAAATTTAAGCAGCTAACAGGGTTAGGAAAAGCGTTAGAAGTTGTCCTTACTCCTCAAGGGGTGGTGCGGACTGACTGGAAAGATAATGCTCAGTTTTTATCGGGAATTCAAAAAAATCAATACTTTGTTAGCGATCAATCTTTATTGAGTATTTTATTAAGTTGGCGCTCCATGTTACCGAAACGCTCCCACGAGGAAATTTCGCGGATTTTCCTTGAGCAAAATGCACAACTTTGGGTGATTCGCACGAATCAAAATGGCGGTTGGAATCCTGATATTTTTCCGGTAGCACCGACTCTCTTATTTGGCAATATTCCGATTATTTCTACTGTTCTACGTCGTATTCTGGTGGCGGCTGTGACTATTCCTCGTCCTCAAGATTGGTTAATTGGGTTAGGCATTTTGTTACTTTATGCCGCTATTGCTCTTCCTTTAGGGTTCTCAAAAGGGTTTTTACAGTGGAGTCCTTTTCAGGGATCGAAGAGTTCACTTTTATTAAAAATAGCGATTACTTTTGTTTCTCCGGCTGTCATTGAAGAAATATTATTTAGAGTGGTTTTCTTGCCTCATTTTGTCGAAAATTTTTCTATTTGGCAATGGTTAGCTTGGGGTTTGATTAGCTTATTTTTGTTTGTGATTTATCATCCTTTAAATGCTAAAACTTTTTATAAACAGGGCTATCCAACTTTTTTTGAGCCGACTTTTTTAATTTTAACGGGTATTCTAGGACTGTTCTGTACTATAGCTTACGGGTTGACAGGTTCTTTGTGGATTATCGTTATTATTCACTGGATTGTGGTTATAACTTGGTTATTTTTATTAGGAGGTGAGGGCAAATTAGTCCCTAGTGCCGATCCTTTAACGACTTCTCTAATTGTTGAGAAATAAATACAAGTTATCTGATAGCAATTTTTGAGTTATATTCAACTTAGTGAGGTAAACTGATGCTTAAAAAAGGGGACAGTCGCTCTATCCCCTGTTCTCTATGGGTCAAGCCGCAATTTTTTTAAGCTTTAATTTTTGAAGGGAGTCTGAAAGGGTGACGAATGATGAAATTTTCTGGCTGACACTGTTTGATCACAACTTTAATTTCTTCAGGTTGGTCTATCACTGTATCTTCCATGTAGTGACAGTGAAATAAAGCTGCTTCTTCCCACTCAGTAAAAGGCCCAAAATAATAGTTATAATTAGAAAAATGATTGTTAATAACTACCCACCAAGGAAGCTGGCTGTCTTGAGATAAAGCACCTGCAATAGCTGGGGCTGAGTCGAATTGATTTAAAATACTCAATTCACGACTATTTTTAAAATTTGAAGCCATATATTTAGACAAGCGTAATGTTTTTTTCTTCATAGTCAATAGCTTACTTGATTTTACCTATTTTGGGCTAAAATTACCTTTATTTACGACCTATTAGTTAAGCAAATTATAAAAGTTATATGAAAATCAAATCATTTTTTATATTTCTAGTTTTTGGAGATAATATATCTACAATACAGGGAGATAATTCGCCTTCTTGTAACATATAAAAGCAGCCTGTCATTCCTTGATCATTAATCATGGTACCCTTGATTAATTGATCTTTTCGACTACCTATGTAAGTGGTTTTTGAGTCATTAAATTCTAGCGTAAATGTTCTGTCTGATTGATTCCATAAACCGTTGTAATTTTCTGCTGTCCATGTTCCATCACTATTGAGTATGATGGTGATTTTGCTGTAGATTCCCTCGGCTTTCCAATCATAGCTAAGTGTCCAAATTTCGCTTGTACTCATGAGAAATTTATCCCTATTTTTCTCAAGGGTCTTTAACAATTAATATAGCTAGTAATTTTGAAGATTTTATGAAGTTGCCGCCCTGTCGCTTTTGGGAGTGTAAGTACCTAAACATTAATAAAATCATGCCAACTGAGTGATAGACTTGATCTCCAAAAATAAGAGTTTTATCACAAAGTTGGCTCGAGGAAAATTAATTAAAATGAGTACAAGTCATCATCGGTTTATGGTGGCCAGGAAATCTCACGGCTTTATACTGCGTCGATCTCAGTTGGGAACCCCTTATGTGTCTTACCCCGACTTCTAGATACTTTTTGCTATACCAACTTGGTTGGAACTGGTCAAGAATTTCCTCTTCTGTGACTTCCAAAGACAGTGGAACTTGCTCAATGGCTGGAGTATAAGAGGATTTAACCTCATGAGTGTCGACAGATTCACTTTTAAGTTCTGAACTGAGGCGACTTAACAAAGATAACTGGCGATGTAAAGAACGTAGACGTTGGCGAGATTGCAAAAATCTAGCTTGTTGTTGAATACTCATAGTTCCCTCTCCTCCCAGTTGAATTAACCACTGCCTTTAGCTAAAACCCAGAAAAAAATCTGTAGCTAATACTACAAATCCCTCTTAAAAAAATCATAGCTTGTTGACATAGTCAAAAGGTTAAATTGTTGCAAAATATTTATTAAGCTCTGTTCGATATAAAGAATTGGCTCTCTGAGCGAAGGAGGTAAGAGCCAGGATAAGAATTCAGGATATTTAGCCATAATAAAAAATAATTATACTCTTGAAAGTCAATTGATGGCCATTAATATATCCCCTCCCCAGAAACAAAAATCTTCCACTTTCCCCCTCAATATAAAAAGATCTTCCACTCTCTCCCCCAGTATAAAAAAATTTTCTACTTTCCCCCTCCTGTAGGAGGGGGTTGGGGGAGGTGGAGAGGGGGCAAAGGAGGGGTCAAACCCGATTAATAACTCGAATAAACTCTAACGGTAACCCATCGGGATCGGCAATAAAAGCGACTTCATAAACTTTATCACCGATCATTTGCTGCATGGGGTCTAATAAGATCTTCAACGGTTTAATCTGTTGGGGGTTGAGCCGTGCTGCATCAGCATACTTGGCGGTTAACTGATTTAACCAATTAGGTAAATCGCAAGCCAGATCCGTTAGATCGAAAGAAACGTGGTAATACCCTACATAATGTTCATCAGCAAAGGCATCAGGAGCGGGTTTAGGTTCAGGAATTTGGATTAACTCGATACGTCCCCCTAACCCTTCCATCCAACAGGCGAGGGTATAACCTGTGGTAAAACGCTCGTTTACCGTAAATCCGAGGATTTCATAAAAGGCGATTGCTCGGTGGATATCGGCAGTCCGAATAGAAGCATGGTGCATCAATTCAGTTAAAAGTGAACTTATTCAAAAAGACGGAAGTAAGGATAACGTTTAGGAACGCCGGGTTCTTTTTCCAGGTCAAAGTTAATCACCTCCCAACAGGGTTCATTAGGAGGATCAGCACTAAATTCTACAGGAAGACCGTAGAGTCTGGGCAGTTGGGATTCCCCGTTACCACGCCAAGGGGTATTACGTTCTAAATAGGCACTAACTAACTCCTTATAACGACTGGCAATAATGACTTTAGTCGCGCGGAAACCTTGAGTATAAAGCCGGTCTAAGGCTTCATGGATTTCAAAGCGAATGCCATCAGGATGAGTATGTTGTCTATACCATTCGCCATTCCAACGTCGCCAATGTCTTCCAGATTGAAGATGAATTAATTCTCCGTTTTCCGGATTGGCTTCAAATGCACCATGACGCGGACACAGATAAGTATCCGTCAAAGTCAGGGCTGGAATAGTTTGGCGACAATGGGGACAATGGATTTCGGGACCGAATATAGGGTATTGTAAACTTGAATTCATTTTGAGTGTTTTTTGATATGATTTCGCCTTATAAGCTGCAACCCTGGATATATTATATCCACTCATTTTTATTCCCTCTAAATTTAAGAAGATAGATTTAAGATTTGAGATGCCTTATGCAAGATAAATTTTTCCAACAGCCGACGTTTTGGCCCCCTGTGGACCTCAAAAGGGCAGCTTTTGTTGCGCCTAATGCTGTAGTCGTGGGCCAAGTTTCTCTGGAGCGTGGCTCTAGCGTTTGGTATCATGCAGTGATCCGGGGCGATGTAGAACGCATTGACATTGGAGCTTATACCAATATTCAAGATGGAGCCGTCTTACACGGAGATCCTGGCAAAATTACCAAATTAGAAGAGTATGTTACCATTGGACATCGGGCAGTGGTTCATGCGGCTCATGTGGAACGGGCTAGTCTGATTGGAATTGGTGCTGTAATTTTAGATGGCGTTCGCATCGGAGAAGGCAGTATTATCGGAGCCGGCTGTATTGTCACAAAAGATGTGCCGCCGCGCTCGCTGATGGTGGGTGTGCCGGCTCGACGAGTGCGAGAAGTTTCGCCCCAAGAGGTAGAAGACTTAATCGCTCATGCCCTGCGTTATGAGAAACTAGCTTTAGTCCATGCAGGCGTTGGTACAGATACCGGATTCACAGGAGTTACAGATTAAGATATAACTATAAATGTGAAAAAACTATAAACAATCTCAACAATTGAAATAGGGAAGGTAAAACTATGGACTGGAGAGTTTTAATCGTCGTAGCACCCCTGCTGATTGCTGCTAGTTGGGCACTCTTTAATATTGGTGCGGCTGCTATTAGACAAGTTCAAGAGTTCTTAAATAGAGATAAGTTAGCTTAATTATCCACCCTAAACCGACTGTTTTTTCGCCGAGGGAAGCAGTCGGTTGGTTTATTCTCATTAATCGGGGATTATTGCTCAATAGTCGGGAACAGGACAAGCTGAAAACTTGTTACATTTCTTAATACTGCAAGAATTATAACCAAAAGATTAAGTCAGGTCTGGGATAGGTGTCCTGAAGGCTACATTAAATAACATAACAAACGATAATGAGGCCATTCATGACATCTGACGGCAAATTAGTTAAAGCGCAAAAACGAGTGATACAACGCTTGGAAGAGGAGCGCATAGAACAAGAACGAGTTGATGATATTGTACTACTTTTACAAAACCTATTTGAGCGAGAAGAGGCCACCACCAAAGTCATCTTAGATTGCCTCTATGATATAGGCTCTGTCAATCTGATTAACAAAAAAGTGCCCTTTCAAGCTTTGAGAGGTATGCTCAAGTCGATCGCGCAAATGTCTAAGCCGGCTTTTAGGACTGTTGCTCTTTACTGGTTTAAAAAAAATTGTCCTAAATTAATTACGGATTGGCTATATTCACAGGTGACGTTTTAATGAGATGGCAGAGAAAAGAAATGAAAAAAAAATTACTAATTTTTATAACCCTTGTTATTTTTACCCTGGGATTAATTGTTATTTCTCCGTTGGCTTATTCTCAAACTAAAGGTCAATCAGGAGATAAAATTGATGGGTTTCCCGTTGTTTTGAATGATTCTAAACTTTTTATAATCCAAAAAGGGGTAGGATCTTTTACCGCCCAAGAAAGAGCAGAAACCATTAGTAAAAGATTAGAAAAAATTGCTCAAGATAGCTCTATTACTATTGATAAATTTACGGTAGAACAACAGCCAGATGCCACGAATATTGTCGTTAATAACAAAGTTTTGCTCACCATCACTCAGAAAGACGCTAGAGCCGCTCGCGAACCTGAGCTAGAACTCGCTGAACATTACTTAGAAATCCTCAAAAATGCGGTGGAGCAATATCGCAAAGAACGAACACCAGCCTATATAATTTTGGCTTTAGTTCATAGCATTATTGCCACCCTATTGATTGTGGTAGTTTTTTGGGCTATTAATCTTCTTTCTCCTCGGTTACAAACTTTAATCAATTCTTGGCGAGAAGAACATATACCGCCTCTAAGATTTCAAAACCTAGAACTAATTTCTGCTCAAAAAATGACTGATATAATTATCAGTTTTATTAAATTTATACGAAGTTTAATTTTTTTAAGCCTGATCTTTATTTACATCCCGTTTGTTTTTAGCTTTTTTCCTTTAACTCGCCCCTTTGGACAAAGATTCATTAGTTATTTTTTCAGAGCCATTCAACTAATAGTTGACTCTTTTATAGGGTATTTTCCTAATGTTTTCATTATTGCTGTCGTGGCGATTACAACTTTTTATACCAATCGGTTTTTAAACTTTATTTTTGATGAAATAGAAAGAGGAAATATATCTTTTCCCGGTTTCTATCAAGATTGGGCACGACCTACCTATAATATTTTAAGATTTTTAGTGATCGCCCTAGCGGCTGTTTTCGTTTTTCCCTATTTACCTGGCTCGAATTCTCCGGCTTTTCAAGGAATTTCAGTTTTCTTAGGGATTCTATTTTCCCTGGGTTCTACTTCGGCAGTAGCTAACACCGTAGGAGGAATTATACTGATTTATACTCGTGCATTTCAAATAGGAGATCGGGTAAAAATCGGAGAGATTATCGGAGATATCGAAGAAAAAACCCTGTTAGTGACTCGCATTCGCACACCTAAAAATGTATTAGTTACTCTTCCTAATTCGACTTTACTCAGTAGCAACATTATTAATTTTAGTGCCTCGGCCAGAGAAACCAAAATTCCCTTAGTATTAAACACCACCATTACATTAGGTTATGACGCGCCTTGGCGTAAAGTGCATGAGACTTTAATTCAAGCGGCTAAAGCAACAAAACATATTCTAGAAAATCCTGCACCATTTGTCTTACAAACTGCCTTAAATGATTTTTATGTCAGTTATGAACTGAATGCTTATACTCATACCACCAGAGGACTTGATCAGATTTATTCAGAACTTCACCAAAATATTCAAGATAAATGTAATGAAGCGGATATTGAAATTATGTCTCCCCAATACACAGCACTGCGAGACGGAAATCATACCACAATCCCTGCCAATTATTTACCTCAAGATTATACTGCCCCCGGTTTTCACATCGAGTCCGACAATCACTCTTCTAAAAATTCATAAAAAAGTCAAAATTGAAGATGTGGCGTTTTTCAAAGGAGTCAGACTCTATGTCTAAATTTAGGATTAAATTGCTCACTTTTAGCCCTTTGATCAACTTTATGACCTTTATGATCTTTAACCCCCTCAAAATTTAAGTTATAATGATAGCTAAATAAAACTCGAGCAATCATCAAAAATTTAATGAGCCGGAAAGTCTTAAAAAATAATGCCAGAAAAAACTAGAATAGAAGAGTTAGTAAATTTAAGCGAAAGTCCAGACAAAATTTTAGCAAATTTATTACCCATTTTAGTAAATCTACTTCATTGTGATCGCTGTTTTCTTTATCTGAGAGACCCTGAAACAAAACTTGGAAAAACCGCTTTTTGCTGGTGTCGTAGCCAAGAAATTCCGGACGTAACTCATCTTCAAATAGAAAAAGAACCCGTGTCTTTACCCGCAGAAGATCCTTTATTTGCCGCCGCATTAAGAACTGAACCCTCAATTTTTGTGGAAGATGTAGAAACAGCTTCTCGAGATCAAGTGAATCGAGATTTTGAAGCAAAAAATTTTGGACATCGCGCCCTGATTCACGCTCATCTATGTGAAAATAATCAGTTATGGGGAATTTTACAACCTTGTGTTTTTGGACAACCTCGCCATTGGAGTGATTTTGATCGTGAACTCATTGATCAAGTGGTGAAACTGATTACGCCGGTAGCTATAACTTATGTTAAATCAGAAATTCGGGGGTCTCTTTAAGAAAAAAATTCTATTAAAATCTATCCAGGTTTTACTATGCCACGCAAAAATAAAAAATCCAATGGCTGTCTCAATTTTTTGATGACTTGTGCCATCTTGGGGGGAGGTTACTGGTGGTTTATTGTCAAAGGCAATTTAAATCTTAATAGCCTTCTCCCTGAACTTCAAAAAATTATTACGCCTATTTCGGCTTATATTCCTATTTCTATTCCTAGTCCGAGTTTACCAACTACGGCTAATCCTACTCCCATAACCAGCAAATCTATACCGAGTTTTCCCTATCCTAAAACCGTCCCCAATGGTACAACAATCAGAATTAATGGTTCTACCAGTATGGTAGAGATTAATAAAGCTTTAAAAATTGCTTTTCAAAAAACCTTCATCAATACTACTGTTAATACTGATGCCAAAGGTTCCGATCTGGGAATCTTAAATCTTTTAGCGGGAAAAACGAATATTGCCGCCATTTCTCGACCTCTGACTCCAGCAGAAAAAAAACGAGGTTTAGTGGCAATTCCGGTGACTAAAGATGCTATCGCTGTTATTATCGGCGTTGATAACCCTTTACGTCGAGGGTTAACCCAAGAGCAAATTAGGGACATTTTTGAAGGAAAAATTACCAATTGGTCAGAGGTAAAAGGGGGAAATGCTACTATTAGAATTATTAACCGTCCTCCTGAAAGTGGAACTCGCCAAAGTTTTCAAGAATTAGTATTAAATAACGGGAATTTTGGTAATGCTGCTAATTTTACCACCCTTAAACAAGACTCTACCACATTAATTTTAAAAGCATTAGGTAAAGATGGCATCAGTTATGCAACCTATTCTCAAGTAGTCAATCAATTTACCGCGCTAACTGTTCCTATTGATGGTCTTATTCCAGAAGCCGCGACTTATCCCTATCAACGGACTTTATATTATGTTTATAAAGAACCAGCAACGCCGGCTGTTCAAGCCTTTTTAGGTTACGTTACCTCTCCTCAAGGACAACAAATTATTGAGGCGGCTAAATTAGGTACTAAAGAAACACCAATTGCTAAATCCCAACCTTCTCCTAATAGCATAAACCCAGAAAAAAAACAGGCTGATGCGACTAAAGCCTCTTGGGAAAAAAAAGAAATTAGAGGGATTTATTTAAGTCGTTATCAAGTCACCAATAATGCTGACGAACAAACCATTCGACAAAGAGTCCGTTATTATCATTCTCAAGGAATTAATACTATTATTCATGGAGTCTGGGGCAATGGCTGTACGATGTATAACAGCAAAGTGATGCAACAAACTCTGGGTTTTAAAAGTTGTCCCAATGAATTTAACGATCAATGGTTAAACTGGTTAATTGATGAGGCCCATAAACAAAACATGAAAGTTTATGCTTATTTTGAGAAGGGAATAAAAATAGATAAAAATAGTCCGATCTTTGATTTAGCGATTCGGCGAAAATGGATTGTGCCGGGAGTGGATAGAACCTACTCGGGGATTGAGCATTATGTTTTGGATGTAGAAATTCCTGAAGTGGCTCATCTTTTTCGGGATATCTCAGTAGAATTTGTCGAAAAATATCCAAATATTGATGCTGTGCAATGGGATGATTATCTGGGTTATTATGCTGATTTACCTGGTAACGTTGATCGCACTAAAAATTTAACCAACTTTGTTAATCAAATGATTACTGCCATGAAAAAAGCTAACCCTTCAGTAAGTTTTGATATTTGTCATCATAATCCTTACTGGGCTAAAAAATATTTTGCGGCCGATTGGCAAAATTGGAAAGTCGACCGAGTTTTTATTCAAGCTTATAATCAAGCTAACTTTGCTACTGAGTTGATTTATGCCAAAAAATATAATGGAGTTGCGATTACTGATAAACAATTAAGCCGCTTAAAAGAGTTAATTAAAAACCCACAAATCAAAAGTATTTTAATTTTTCCGCTTTCTGGACAACCTGAACAAACAGCTTCCAGCGTAAAAAGTCTCGTATCTCCGTAAACGCCTACAACCTTTCTACGACAAGCAAGACTATATCATAAGTTAGAAATAAATTTATTTCTCTAGAGAGAGCAATAAATAGACGAATTTTGTTTTAATTTAATTGTTGAACTTTGTTTTAATTTCTAAAAATCCACAGTCAAATTATCTTTTTATTAATTTTTTGCAGAATGAAAAATATTATTAATTGGACAAAAAAAATAAAATTTTTGCAACGGTTGTTTATTGTAGGATTAGAGATAATTTTAGTTTTGGCTACTGTCAACTTACCCTTAGCAAATGCAGAATCTTTAAATCCTGAAAAAGCCGCTCAAAAAAGCGAACAAGCCGCAGATACTATCGTTCAGAATGAGCAAAAAGAGAATGTTAAACAAAGATTTCAGGTAGGAGAAGAAGGCTCACAATTAATAGATAAAGCGCGAGAACACGCACAGGATAAACTAAAATCCCTAGCTGATGAAACGCGAGAAAAGAAAAAGAGCGGTGAATCTTTGCCTCCTGATAAATATTTATTCATGAAAAAAATGCAACGATAAATTGGCTGTAATAATAGTAACTGGATTAAGAGGAGAAAAACGGGTAAACTTTCCCACCGCGACCGAGCGAGAAATAGAAACTTGTAACAGCCTATAATGCCAATTATTTTGACTAAACCACTGAACACTTTCATTAATATGTTCTACAGTAGCAAAGGCTAAAACCACTAACCCATTAGCCGCCAGTTTATCCCCACAAACCTCTAATATATTTCGTAAATTGCCGCCACTGCCGCCAATAAAAATCCGTTGAGGTTGAGGTAATTGATGCAAAATTTCTGGGGCAGTTCCCGCAATAGGAATAACATTATTGACTTGTAAACGTTGACGGTTTTGTTCAATTAGGGTAATACCCATCGCCGTTTTTTCAATAGCATAGACTTGAGAAGTCGGACATAAACGCCCAATTTCTAAAGAAACTGAACCCGTTCCCGCCCCAATATCCCAAACAATTTGACCGGGTTGTAAAGCCAATTCTCCTAGGATCATTAGGCGAATTTCTCGCTTAGTCATCAGTCCGGGGCGATCACTAAAACTAATAAAGGTTTGATCGGACAGTCCAATTAAAGGTAAATTGTTCAGGAGTAGGGGATTTTCTGAGAGATTATGCTGACGAATTAGGATAACCACATTTAAGGCGGCAAAGTGATTATCTGATAAACTCGCCAGGGTAGCAATTTCTTCTGGGGAAAACTGATAAATCTTTTCTTGGGCGGCTTCTAAATTTTCACAGACCCAAAATTGATAGGGAATAGGTAACGCTAAACTCTGATAAAATCGAGCGATAGCACTAGGACTATTATCTCCATCCGTTAAAATAGCAATTTTTTCCTCACCCTGTTGTAGCAACAAACTTAACTCATCTAAAGAACGTCCGTGTGCGCTAAAAATTTTTGCATCTTGCCAAGGAATTTTTAGGCGGTTAAAGGCTAATTGAACACAATTAAGATGAGGATGAAAGTTTAATAGATCTGAGGGAAATTTTTCTAAGAGTAAGCGCCCCAAGCCAAAAAAAAGCGGGTCTCCACTCACTAAGATAACGATTCTTTTTCCTTCTTGGAAAGCGCGACGAATATCAACAATAGCCTCTAAAAAATTCCCTAAAATAACTTTTTGGGCGGGATGATGAGGAAAATAACTGAGGTGGCGCTGACTTCCCACTAAAAAAGTCGCTTCTTCTATTAGTCGTCGTACTTTGTCGGTTAGTCCTAGTGATCCATCTAATCCTATACCAACGACATGAATTTTATCTTGATGATTGATCATGGTCCCATGCTAAGACTAATAAGGCATTGAGAATAGCGGCGGCGACAGGGGAACCGCCTTTGCGTCCTTGTACTCGTATTTGAGGCACATCTAAGGCGGCTAATGCCTGTTTTGACTCTACCACAGATACAAATCCTACTGTAGCACCGATGATTAATGCAGGTTTAATGGGGGACTCGGCGACCTGATCACAGAGGGCTAATAGGGCAGTGGGGGCATTTCCGATGAGATAAACTCCTTGGGGGTATTGTGAGTAAGTGCGAAGGAGTCCGGTTTCAGTGCGAGTTTTGCCGCTATCTGCGATAGAAGCTTGTTCTACTGCGGCGATAATGGGGTTTTGAAAGGTTTTTGACACAAGGGTGATAATGCCCTGTTTAATCATGGTGACATCGGTGATGATGGGGGTGCGCTGACGGAGGGCGTTAATGCCGCTTGCGATGGCGTTGGAACTAAACTGTAATAGGTTCAGGTAGTCAAAGTCTGCGGTGGTATGAATAACTCGGCGGGCGATGGCGTATTCTTGGGAACTTAAATGATGTTCCCCAACTTCAGCATCAATGATGGCAAAGCTTTTTTCTAGAATGGGGTGGTTTAATTGAGTCATTAGTGGTTAGTTTGTAGGGTGGGTTAAGCACTGCGGATGATTTTTAGGAAAAACCAATAAGTTGATGGGTGCGCCGTAACCCACCAAGCATTAGTCATTACCGTAAATTATTTAAATACCCCTTGTCAAATTGGGGGTAGGTTCTGCTATAATTGAAGACGGTGCAAAAATCGCGGATGTGGCGGAATTGGTAGACGCGCTGGATTTAGGTTCCAGTGTCTCTGACGTAAGAGTTCGAGTCTCTTCATCCGCATTTAACCCTAAAATACCCGAACCCTGAAGGGAAACAATCTAGGAACTCTCGCCCACCTGCGCGGGTTAAAGATGTTAATTTAAAATGGTTTGAGGAAATAATAAAATTGCTCAACAAAACACATAGCATTTAGCCTAAACCGTGATCGCCAGTTATGGAATTAGATACTTTACTTGAAAAACTTGAGATAGGCGAAGGCCAAGATTTTGAATGTAAAGCGGCTGAAGACAATTTACCTAAAGACCTATGGCCAGGAAGGATTAACTATAGCTGGTTTATTAATGTTCGGTCGTGAACGTAGTATTCAAGATGCTATTCGTCACTATCATTTAGACTATCAAGAAATATTATCTGACGATCCAGAGCAACGTTGGACTTATCGCGTTACTCTTGATGGTAAATGGGAAGCTAATCTTTTTAACTTTTACTATCGGGTTTATCAACGTTTAGTTAGTGATTTGAATGTTCCCTTTCAACTCGATAAAGATGCAGTTCGTAAAGAAGAAACTCATGTCCATGAGGCACTTCGAGAAGCATTAGTCAATACTTTAATTCATGCTGATCACTCATCAACTCGATCTTTAAAAATTATCAAATATAAAGATTTATTTATATTTTCTAATCCTGGCCGCCTGAAAATATTGAAAAGGAATTACGAGAGATTGTAGGAGATAACTATTGCTATCTTTCTGAATTAAAGCGAATGATTTTGGTACTAGCGCATTACCTTGGAGAAATTAATAACGGCGATGTTCAATGTTACAGTAACAAACATCCTAGAGACATTGGAGACTGTCTTAAACATTTGGTGGATAATGGATGGTTAGAAAAATTTGGTCGAGGTCGTGGAACACACTACAGTCTGCCAACCTCAAACCGCAAAAGTCAAATGTCACTGTTTTCAATGCTCCCAGACAGAGAATTTTCTCAACCTAGCTCCGATCATTTGGCCACTAGCTCCGATCATTTGGCCACTAGCTCCGATCATTTCAGTGATAACTCCGATCATTTCAGTGATAACTCCGATCATTTGACTGATAGCTCCGATCATTTCAGTGATAACTCCGATCAGTTCGAGAGTCTTAAAGCACTCGCTGCACCTGTGAGATATAAAAAGAAAGTTCAACCACAACTTATGCAGGAAATCATCTTAAAAGTTTGTCAAGGCAGATTTTTAACTCAGCAACAACTAGCTGAAATTCTTAATCGTTCCCCTGACAGGTTGAGAACGAGTTATTTAAGTAAAATGGTAAAAGAAAACTTGTTAGAACTACGATATCCCGATCAACCTACACATCCAGATCAAGCTTACCGTACTTTCATAAACTGAAAAATAGCTACTATCTAACTCCTAAAACCCAAATACCTTACCGCTTGAGCTTTATACATTTCTTGCAAAACTCAAGCCGCAGCAACAAATTGATGGCTTAATTTTTATTTAATTTTTAGACTATCTTCAACAAAATCATCCTCAAAAGTTGTCAAAGATTCTTCAAAATACTTCAGAATCACTTTTTCAGTATGAGTCACCAATTCACTTTCATTTAACGGTCGTCCGAAGCGAAACAAACCTTCTGACTCTTCATGGTCAACTAAAGGTAAAGACTCCCCTGGCGGGAAAAATTTATCACCAATATCCTTGGGAGTATGAAAAGAAAAAGTTTCCTCAATTCCTGTAACTCTTAAACACAAATAATACAGACAATAATAATTTTTTTGGCGATTAACTTCTACTTCCACCTGCACTTTTCCATTATCTCGATAATCAACGATACGGTAAAAGCGTTCTTCATTGATTTCATTGGGATAAGACCAATAATAATAATAAGAAATTTTATCCGGTTCAGAGGGTATATAATATCCTAGCTCCGCATAAGGGGAGCGAACTAAAATAGCGATAGCCTTATTTTTTAGTTCATAATAATCCTGAGATTTTTGACGATAAACATCCTCATATTTAATAGCATTTATAGCCTTGAACTGAAAATATTTAGCTAATCTAGATAAATACATCGTCCAATAAGCCAGTTTTAGCGTACCTATCGCGTCAGCCGCTCGACTTTTCCAATTGGTGATCGCCTCTTCATACTGAAACTTAAAAATTTGCTTTTTGACTGAATTCAGTTTGTGAGTTTCTTGTGCTTTTTTTGCGCCTCGACTTCGGTTGCCAGCCACTTTCTCTTGATAGTCCTTTCGCCATTGCTCTACAGTTTTCGGCGTAATTAATAGACTATCTAAACAATCATAAACCGGAAACTCTCCATAATCAAACTCACGGTACTCGATAATTTTTAACTTTCCTTCTTCTTGCCAACGTTTGCGCTCGTTGTGTGAGCAACCTAGAAACTCTTCAAGCTCATTAGGATAAAGAGCAAAAACATTTTTATGTTTTTCAGTAAAATAAATTAACTGATTTGAGGATAATTGACAAATAAAATTCAATAATTCTTCTTTTTTAAGCTTGCTATCTATCTCAATGCCTAGCTCAGTGATAAATTTTAATAGCTCACTTTTGTTAACCCGACTAGCTACTCGATAAAAGGATTTTTTTGCCGTTTCATTCGCGTTTATTCCTAGGGTATATTCGCCGCTATTTATCCGATCATTCATGGGTATTTTCCCCTCTTTTCAAAAACTTTTTTGATGAGCCTAAAAGCCCAAAAGAGCGAAGATTATTTTTTCAAGATAACAAAACTTGGCTTAATAGGCTATTTCTAATTTATCATATTTAGCGGTTGACTTTGTAAACATAGTTAAAAAAAACTTGTATTTTAGAGATTATAACAGTTATAATTTTTATAAAAAACGCATCTTAATATATTCTCGATTTTCTCACCTTAGAGTTCACACAAAAGTCAACAGACTGAGGAAAAAAATCAATGAAACCTCCAAAAACCGAATTAATCCCCGAAGAGCATGGTATTGTTAGAATTCATGTACAACCTCATTATCAATTAGGAGTAGTGGACCTAAAAGCCGGTACAATTTTAGAAATTTTTACCCCTAATATAAAAGTTCAAACGGCTAATAAATGGGGCAAGGAATTATCAACCACTTTTGGAGTTAAGTATTTTCGGAATACGAAAAAAGTGATTAATCCCCAAATTCAACGTCAAATGAAAGAACAAAGACGCAAAGAATGGGCAACACTTCAAGAAAAGCGCTGGCATCAATGGCAACAACAATATCCTTCTGAAGCTTTAGCTATCGCGCATGGAATTAGAACCATGAATTCTTGGATCAAAGAGCTAGGAACCATACAGCCAAGCTATGATACTATACATGGTACTCCTTATTTTTATAAAGAATATCCCGATGGACGGGATCGAGCTTGTGTGGTTTTTGCTTATGACATTAAAGAAAAGTGGCTCAAAGATAATCAAGAAAATATCACAGAAACTAAGAAAGTTCGTCGGGAAAACAAGAGATGGCTGTATGAATATCAATTACACATAAAAGGAGAAGAATTTAATTTTCATGGCTATTTTGAGCCGCCCTCGATCAGTGATGAGCAAGGTATATCGCCGCCGCAATTTAAATCCGGTAAGCTTTTAACCGAGCAAGAGAAAGAAACCATCAAAAAAATTTGTAATATAGATGGTGCTAGAGCATTTACTCAGATGATAGGTTGGAAATACCTTTCTAAAAGAGGATTTTAATTCTAAAAGCTAACTCCAATCTATACTCCTAACTCATCCATTAATTTCTCTCTTTCTTTTTGGAGATTCAGCCGAATTTTTTCATTAGGTTGATTGGGGGACCGAACGAGTTCCCGACGATTGTCTTTGACTTCGATCATGGGCGCAGTTGAATAAACATAATTTAACAACTGTTCGATTGTATCTTGTCCCGAACCTGACCATTCTCTTCTAATATTATCCAGCATTAATTCAAGAGACATAGGTAAGTCAAGCTTTTCTAATCTATCTATATTAGAAAGTATAAATGTTCTCTCACGAAAAAGAACGATAGCCAATCAATAACCCAACTACCTTGCGGCTCGATCTTTATACATTTCTTGCAACACCAAAGCCGGATCAAGATACTGATTAGCATACATTAAACCCCAATGAAGATGAGGGCCTGTGGTATTACCCGTCATCCCCACTCGGGCAATTCTGGCACTTACCGGAATTTCTTGACCTAGCCAAATAATAATACCCCCTTCACGATCAATTAAATAAGTCCCTTGGGGTGAAGACTCTACCTTTCCCATCAGATGACAATAGATGTGAGTCCACAGACCGGATTGAATTTTAATCATAGTTCCACAACCCGTATTATCCGATAACTCTACCACTCGGCCAGACCACCAACTGCGAACATAACTCCCCAAAGGTGCGGCTATATCTAACCCGGCGTGAAATTGTTGTTTGCCGGTAACCGGAGAAACTCGATAACCGAAACCCGAAGTATAAGTTTGAAAGTTTTCTACCGGAAAAGAGGCATATTGCCAAGGATTTTGACCTGGAACCGACCGAAGCGCCACATCTTGAGCAAAAAGAGGAAACGGTTTAAAACTCCCTATAGATAGGCCAAATAAAAGACTCACCAAAGTGAGCAGAACAAAGCGATCACAACGGAAACGAGAAAGAATAAATTTCTGTCTTAATAAGTTGAATTTACCCATAAATACACTCCTCACAGGGAATTGTCGCGGCCGGATTAACTCTTTTTTCTGGTTGAACTGACTCATTTAAAATCTCCTCACTCAACTGAGGAGGTTCTTGAAGAAATACATTGAGCAATGATAACCGCTTTTGCCGTCGATGGGGAAATTCTTGAGAATAATTGTTAAAATTCTAAAAAGTAGATTCTTCCCCCTGACAACTGACTGAACATGATCAATGAAATCATCCCCTTCCAAATAGAATTTGATACTGTCATGATCGCAGGTGCTTGTCTGTGGTCATTGGCGTTATATATTGGATTATCAAGCTTTAAAGATTGGATCATTGAAGGGTTGAATCGTTGGTTTAATTTTGCTGAGAGATCGTTATATATCTCACAAGAAGAATTTGAAAAGACCCGTCAAGCAAGAGAATCTCAAAACGCCTTTTATGCTTCGGTTTTTAGTATAGTCCCTTTTTTAGCCATCGGCAGTCTTTGTAATTGGGGAGTAGAACTGGGTCTAGGGCGCAGTTGGTCAGTTAGCATGGGGATAATGGCCTGTATTGCTTTTGGGGTTTATGAACTGGGACGACGAGATAGTATTAAATAGTTACCCGTCACCCGTCAGTCGTTTTTCATCAGCTAAATTTTACCTCAATGAAACTTCCTAACTTTTTTCAAAAAACATTAACTCGGTGTATTATTTTAACCTGTGTTATTGTCACCTGTTTTTCTCTAGCCGCTTGCGCTCCCCCTACCGATAAAAATCAAGTGGTGCAAGCTATCTTAAGCGACCCAAAAACCTTTAATGCTGTGCTTTCTCAAGAATCTCCTAATGTGTTTGGGTTGATTTATGAAGGACTGATTACGGAAAATCCTTGTACAGGCAAAAAAGAACCTGCTTTAGCTGAATCTTGGACCGTTTCTGATGATAAATTAAAAATTACCTTCACTCTTAGAGAAGGTTTAAAATGGTCTGATGGTCAACCCTTGACTGCTGATGATGTTATATTTAGCTATAATAAACTTTATTTAAATCCCAAAATTCCTAACAATTACCGAGATTCCATGAGAATAGGTAAAAGTGGGGAATTGCCGATTATTCGCAAGCTGAATGATCGTCAAATAGAATTTATTATTAAAGAACCCTTTGCCCCATTTTTTGATATAGCCGAAGTGCCCATTTTACCGGCTCATATTTTAAAAGAAACAGTAGAAAAAACCGATGCACAAGGCAATCCCACTTTTCTCACCATTTGGGGAGTAGATACGCCTCCGGAAAAAATTGTGGTTAATGGAGCTTATAAACTTAAAGAATATTCCACAAGTCAGCGCATACGATTTGAAAAAAATCCCTATTACTGGAAAAAAGATGCAGACAATAACCCCTTACCTTATATTGATGAAATTGTCTGGGCAATTGTGGAATCTCAGGATACCTTCTTATTACAATTTCGCTCGGGTAGTTTAGACTCAATTGGCGTTTCTCCTGAATATTTTTCTTTACTGAAGCAAGAAGAAGGGCGAGGAAATTTTGCCATTTATAATGGAGGGCCTGCTTACGGAACCACTTTTTTAGGCTTCAATCTCAACAAAGCCAAACGAGATGGTAAACCCTTAGTTGATCCCATTAAATCTAAATGGTTTAATAATGTTAATTTTAGACGAGCCGTTGCTTATGCTATCGATCGACCTCGAATGATTAATAATATTTTTCGCGGCTTAGGAGAACCCCAAAAATCAGATATTTCTGTTCAATCTCCCTATTATGATCAAAACTTAAAAGGCTATGACTATAATCCTGAGAAAGCCAAAGAATTATTACTAAAAGAAGGATTTAAATATGATAGTCAAGGTAAACTGTTAGATGCTGACGGAAACCCAGTTAAATTTAGTTTAATTACCAATGCCGGCAATAAAACCCGAGAAGCTATGGGAGCGCAAATTAAACAAGACTTGGCTAAAATTGGAATTCAAGTGGATTTTAGTCCTTTAGCTTTTGGGGTATTGGTGGATAAATTGAGTAACACTTTAGACTGGGAAGCTCATCTTCTCGGTTTTACTGGAGGAAATGAACCTCATTCGCCTAATCTTTGGTACACCGATGGTCAATTACATACGTTTAACCAACAAGGTAAATCCTTAACTGGTTGGGAAGCGGCAGATTGGGAAAAGCAAATTGAGCAGTTATATGTACAGGGTTCACAAGAATTAGACCCCGAAAAACGTAAAGCGATTTATGCCAAATCTCAGGAATTAATTGAGCAATATTTACCCTATATTTATTTAGTGAATCCCTATTCTATGTCGGCAGTGCGAAATCGCTTTGATAAGATTGATTATTGTGCCCTTGGCGGTGCATTCTGGAATATTGATGAAATCAAAATTAGTGAGCAGTGATTTTGTCGTCTCGGTTAGGCACGGGGATAATTTTTCTGATTAACGAGTCAGTTTTGCTCTGCGTCGTAACCTGCCGCTCAAACTTTGGTAACATCTTATAAGTACCACCGACATAAATCAAGAAGCACTTCGCGCCACTAGGTTTCGCCTCACTTTGTGCGCGTGAACACGATGTTAAGAAATGTAAAAAGAAATAGCCAAACTTTAAAATTATCTCCGTACCTAATCCATCCTACGAATGCTCAGCTTTTCTTATCGCCACAGGAACGCGAGAGTCATGATATAAAGATATATCTCGCTTAAACCTCATAAAATCTTTAAATTTTTTTGATACTTTAATTAAAACATAGCTTATTGATTTAAGCTCTGCTATTCATATAGGACAAAATAAGGTCAATATAATGAAGAAAAAATTAAAGGTTTTACTCATCATAGAACAATGTAATCCTGAATGGTCATCTGTTCCTTTAGTAGGATATAATTATTACAAAGAAATTAGCCAGCTAGTAGATTGTACATTAGTCACTCATGGGAGAAATGAAGAAGCTTTACAGAAATTTCCCGAACATAAAAATATTATTTATATACACGAAGGTTCCTTCAGCCCCATTTATCATAAGCTCGTTTCTAGTATAACCTTTCAAGGCCGGGTAAACTGGCCTTTATATAACGCTTTATGTTATCCAATTTATGAAGAGTTTAACAACCAGGTTTATCAACAATTTCATATTTCAGTATCTAAAGGAGATTATGACATTGTTCATGCCATAACGCCAATGATGCCAAGATATCCAGTTAAAATTATTAAGGCTTGTCATAATACTCCTTTTCTTTTAGGGCCAGTAAACGGCGGCGTTCCCTTTCCTCCGGGTTTTCAAAAAGTAGCTAGGCAAGAATTTGCCTATTTTAACTTTTTAAGAGCAGTGGGACGAGCCTTAATACCCGGTTATGTAGAAACTTATCAACAAGCCGACAAGGTATTATCCGGGTCAACTTATACGCTAAATTGGCTTAAAGATACATTTTCAATACCAGATAACAGAATTAGCCTCTTTTATGAAAATGGCATAAAACAAGAATTTATAGAAACTCAAAATGCTCCTAAAAATTTGAATTATATCAATTTACTTTTTGTCGGACGATTGGTGCCCTATAAAGGAGCCGATATGTTGCTCGAAGCGATCAGTCAACTCGATCAAGAAATCCAAAATAAAATTCGTTTAACTATTGTGGGTGATGGGTCAGAAAAAAAACCTTTAGAACAACAAGTAAAAGAGCTTAAGCTTGAAAGTTTGGTCAAATTTACTGGCTGGGTCAAATCACAGGATATTGTCCAATATTACAAAAATTCAGATATTTTTTGTTTTCCTTCTATCAGAGAATTTGGAGGAGCCGTCGTTCTAGAAGCTATGGCTTGTGGCCTTCCTTGTATTGTGGTTAATAACGGAGGAATTGGTGAATATGTAACTGAAGAAACCGGATTTAGGATAGAGCCAAGCTCTAGAGAATATGTGGTTAGAGAAGTAGCTGATAAAATTCAAATATTAGTGAATGATCAAACTTTAAGAAATCAAATGTCTTTCAAGTGTGTTGAAAGAGTAAAAGACTTTGAATGGGGAAGAAAAGCCGAAAAAATTAGGGAAATATACGAAGATTTAGTCAAGCAAAAAGCAGATAAGACTTTAAACTCAGATCTTGCACTAAAAAAAGTTGAGGCGTAAACTAAAGGCTAAAGTTATGGGTACACTCAAAAGTGGTTGGTCACGAGAAAGAGCGAACATTAACTGTCGCTCGGTGTTGGCCTTCCCACTCGCCCAAAAGTCAACAGGAACGTTGTTTAGAGAGAAGCGGAAAACGGACGCACAGCGTATAATTATAATTTTCCCTTATCTGTGGATCGGCGTTCTCTCTAGACAATCAAAGTGCATACCTAAGGTTTCTGTGCATTTGCCACTAAATTGTCTCGCCACAGAGGACGTATAAACAAGGGGCTTATTATTATTCTAGCTAACTTTGTTAGGAGAGTTGCGCCAGAAAAATCAAGCTGTCTATATTCAATCTGAACAGATTTAAATCCAGCTTTTTCTAAAGACCATTGCAAATTTTCTTTACTATATTCGATAAAATGTCCAATGGCTTCCCCCCGGCGAGGTTGAAAGAAAGGACAAAAAATTGGTGTCCCGGTTATCATCCTTACCAAATTTCTGAAACGATAGAAGTTTGGAGTTGTTAGAATAAGCCACCCACCCGGTTTCAAGTATTTTTTTAGTTTCTCTAAAATTAGGTTGGGTGGAACTGGTAAATGCTCAATAACTTCACACATTACTATTAAATCATAGTAGCTTTCTACAAGAATATCGTCATGCAATAAATCACAAACTAAAAAATTTATACCTTGGTCTATTATTCCCTGTTTATATTGATCATTAACATCGGCAACAGTACAATCAAAATTAAACATTTCTTTTAAGAGGAGACTAATCTGTCCTCCGCTTATTTCTAAAATTTTAGGGGATTCTGGTAAAGTGAATTTCTCTATAAATTTAAGTGTATTGAAATATCGAGGACGATAATTTTCATAATAAGAACTTACTTCAAAAAAATTATTTTTTATTACAGTTTGTTCATAAGCCTTATTAAACTCATCTTTTTTGATAGTAATCTTAATGGGTGAATTAGTCATAAGTTTGTCAAGCCCTTTGCCTTCTTAAAAAAACAGTAAATCTATAGGATTTATTATAACTCTTATGAGCAAAAAATTACAATAATTATTGTTGAAAAATTTTAAGTCTAGTAAATTTAAAGAAAAAAAAAGCGAAAAAAAACCCTTCGGCAGTGGGAAAGATTGACGACTAAAAAGATAATGGCAATCTGAGGTTTCGGCTTAATGACCTCTTCATTGCTCTTTACACTTTTGACAAGCGTGAACTTTATATATATCCACAATTTCCTTAAAAGTCCGCCAGAAGGGGAATTTAGGGAGATCAAAATTACCAATAATTAAACAATAGTTTTCCCTCCATCTACTAACAAAGAAGCGCCGTGCATCAATTGAGGTGCATCACTGGCTAAAAATAGCGCCACTTGAGCAATTTCTTCGGGTCGCCCTAAACGCCCTATAGGAATAGTAGCAATGCTTTCTGTTCTTGCTTTTACTGGATCTGAATCAGCATTAAATTCAGCATTAAGCATCGGAGTATCAATTGGACCCGGACATAGTGCATTAATGCGAATATTATCAGCCGCATACTCGAGGGCCAGAGAACGAGTGAAAGCCAAAACGGCTCCTTTACTAGCACAGTAAGCCGTAAATAACGGTTGAGCAACAAAGGCTAATTCAGAGGCAGTATTAATAATGACCCCTCCTCCCTGCTGTTTCATCACCGGAATCACTTGCTGACACAGGTAAAAAGTCGCCATAAAATTAACCGCCATGATGCGCTCTAGAGAGGACTGGCTGACGCTTGTAAAAGCTTCTACCGTAGAAATACCAGCATTATTATAGAGAATATCCACTCGCCCATAGGTTTGCCCACAGTTCGAGACAATATCTCTAGCCGCAGAAGAATTAGCCACATCACAGGCAAAAAAATGAAAACTAAGCCCCAGTTGTCGTAATTCCTCCTCTAAAGCTTCACCGGCTTCTGTATGGCAGTCAACGCCAAAAACAGCCGCGCCTTCTGCGGCAAATAATTTTGCTGCGGCTGCACCAATACCTGAACTGACTCCTGTGATCAGTGCTACTTTCTGGTTGAGTCTTCCCATACTGACGATCAATAATAAATTGATGAATAGAACATTTAGCTAAATTTATGCTCGAATATATCACCTTATCAGATACTTTACCTCCCGTTGGCCCCTATTCTCATGCCGTACGTGCGGGAGATTTTTTATTTGTCACCGGACAGTTGTCAGAAAACCCCGAAACCGGTGAAATTCATCGAGGAGCGATCGCCGATCAAACCCGCCAAGTAATGGAAAATTTAAAAATCGTATTGGCGCACGCGGGGACTAGCTTTGAGCGAGTAGTCATGGCGCGTATTTTTCTGACAGATTTTAGAGATTATCAACAGGTTAATGCAATTTATCTTTCTTATTTCCCTCAAAATCGGTTGCCGGGGCGCACAACTGTCGGGGTTTTAGCTTTAGCTGGAGGAGGCGATGTAGAAATTGATTTAATTGTTTATTGTGGGGAATAAAAATACTCATATAGTCTTTAACTCTTAAGCCGCTTTATTCATGACATGAAAGGAAATTTTTGTCAAGTTATCGGGTGACCAGATCTCAAGGTATAACAACAGCAGAAATCCCCGAAAATTCCTTACTAAAAGTTTATTTATTCAGCCTAGCGAGGGATTAATAATCATTGCTAATTCGTCCATTTTTTTCGACTTGTATTCTATAAAATTCCCTTTATAGACCCTAAATTTTGGGACTGACATCACTCAGTTTCTCCTATTACTCTAATAGTAGAGAAAGTTCAGCTAACGAGTAAAAAACACAGGAGAAAAATCATGGCGAAATTATATCAATCAAACTCAACAATATCCCGATTAATCGCCTTATTAATGACCACGACGGTTATAACTCCGATGCTTCCTTTAATTCCGGCTAATGCTCAACCCGTCTATCATCAGAGAAATTCCCTGATAGGACAACGGCAGATAGCCATTCCCGCAGGCACTCGAATTGCCGTCAGACATGAAGATGCTAAAAAAATCATTGTTAGTAAAGACGAAACCGTGCCTGTAACTCTTCAAGTGGCCTATAACATAACAGATAATAACGGTGCAGTCCTAGTTCCTGCGGGCAGTGAAATAAAAGGTCAAATTGAACCGGCTGGCAACGGGTCACAATTTGTTGCTCAAGAATTAATCATCAACAATCAAAGCTATGAGATCGATGCTACCTCTCGTGTAGTCACCAAAACCGAAAAAATCTCCAAAGGTGCCAATACCGAAGACATCTTAAAAGGCACATTAGCCGGTGCCGGTGCGGCAACCATCATCGCTGGAGTAACCGGTAATAGGCGCATAGAAGCCTTAGAAGTTCTCGGCGGTGCAGCCGTAGGAACCTTAGCCGGTTGGGCCTTACCTCAGTCAGGCGTACTTGGCGGAGGTAGCAAAGAAGTGATCTCTATTAATCCTAACCAAGACCTAACCTTAACCCTGCAAACACCTCTAACCATCAGCAGTCGAGTTAACCCAACCCAAAACGGCAGATACTATTAGACCACCTGAACCGAAAGTCATCCAAGCAGGTATCATAAGAACTATCAACTTTGGACTTTTACACTAGCAGTGGCAAACCCAGACCCATCTTCTCAACCCCTCCTACGCACTCCCCTCTATACCCTCACCCTAGAACAAAAAGCCAAATTAACAGCTTTTGCCGGTTGGGAGATGCCAGTACAATTTAGTGGCCTTAAGCAAGAACATCAGGCAGTACGCACCCAAGCCGGTATGTTTGACATCTCCCACATGGGAAAATTTATCTTTAAAGGCCAAGACATTATTAAACAGTTACAAGAGTTAGTCCCCTCTAACTTAAGCCGCATCCAAGCCGGCCAAGCCCAGTATACTGTTCTGTTGAATCCCCAAGGCGGTATCATCGACGATATTATCGTTTACTATCAAGGCGAAAAAAATGGTCAGCAAGAAGTCACCTTAATTGTCAATGCTGCCACCACCGAGAAAGATAAAACCTGGATCTTAGAGCATATTTCCCAGTCAGTAGAATTTGCCGACCTTTCACAAGAAAAAGCCTTAATTGCTGTTCAAGGTCCACAAGCGGAATCTTTTTTACAATCCTTCGTCAAAGAAGATTTATCTGGCGTTAAACTATTTGAACATTTGAAAGCAACCCTATTAGATCAACCTGGGTTTATAGCTAGGACAGGATACACCGGCGAGGATGGGTTTGAGATCATGGTAGATCCAGAGATTGCCCAACAATTATGGCGTAAGTTGTCAGATGCGGGTGTAACCCCTTGCGGGTTGGGCGCTAGAGATACCCTTCGCCTAGAAGCCGCCTTAGCCTTATATGGACAAGATATCGATGATACCACTACGCCGCTAGAAGCCGGTTTAGGCTGGTTGGTGCATTTAAAGACCCTAAAAGAGGATTTTATTGGTAGATCCGTATTAGAAAAACAAAAAGCTCAAGGAGTCAGTCGCCGCTTAGTCGGGGTGGAAATGGAAGGACGATATATTGCGCGTCATGGCTATCCCGTGATCTCTAATAGCAAAATAGTCGGAGAAGTGACGAGCGGCACATTATCCCCCACTTTAGGAATTCCGGTGGCATTGGCTTATGTTCCCACAGAATTAAGCGAAGTCGGACAGAAATTAGAAATAGAAATTCGCGGAAAAACTTACCCCGGAAAAGTGGTTAAAAAACCTTTTTATCGTTCACCGAATAAAGCTAGTTAAAAGATAAATATTCATCTGTATATACTTTTAAGTTGAGCAAATATTAAATGAAATCTTCCTAGGCTGTTAAGCTGTTGTGCATTTAAACTGGATATTATGATCTTAGGAAACAAACCCTAAAACTCTTCCCCCACACCCCGCACCCTACCCCCTACACCCCCCCACAAAGAACAAATTAAATGCGTGACAGCTTATCAAGCCGCTAGGGAAGACACGATTAAAAAATATCACTTACCTTTAGATTAAATATTAATTAAAATCTAAGAGAGCCTCTTGGGAAAATTATAAAATAAGTAAAAACACTTAAAAGGGTACTGGCCCTGGTGCTGGTATGAAGTTTTTTAGATTCAGCTAGTCTTTAAAAATAGCTAATGAGTTAATCAACATAGTCTTAAACTTTTATGAATAAAATTTTTCCCAAAATCGTTTCATCAATAGAGCTTACAGACATTATATACATTCCCTACTATGTTGATCAACGAGCTAAACTTTTGCGTCAACGCTATATTGACAATTTTGTCTTTATTCATATCAATAAGACCGGTGGAAGAAGTATTGAAAAGGCTCTAAATTTAGCTTTTCAGCATAAAACTGCTTTAGAAAAAATCGACGAAATAGGTCAACACAAGTGGGATAAAGTATATAAATTTACAACGGTTAGAAATCCCTGGGACAAAGTTGTTTCTCACTTTCATTATCGTGTTGAAACAAATCAGACAAATTTAAGGGCAAAACCAATAAAATTTAAAGAGTGGGTTAAATTGGCCTACGGGTATAAAGATTCCTTCTATTATGACAGCCCTAAAATGTTTATGCCTCAGTTGGATTGGATTACAGACCATGAAGGAAAAATTTTAGTAGATTTTATCTGCCGTTTTGAAAATCTTAGTCAAGATTTTGGGGCAGTCTGTAAAAAAATTGGTAAAAATGTTACTTTACCTCATATTAATTCCTCAAAACATGGCAACTACCGTGAATATTACGATGATGATACTATTGAGATCATCGCCAAATGGTTTAGCAAAGATATAGATAATTTTGGCTATCGATTTTGATATGGGAGCGTTTCTTTAGAGTTCAACGTTCCCAGATCCGGTGTTCCCTGTTCCCTAAAACCAAGAACTTTGTACCTCACTAGACTGAAAAACGCTATAAATGTTTTTACTTATTTGACAATTTCTCAAACACGCTCTCTAACAATTCCAGGGTCAGGGAGCAAAAAGCCCCAGACTCGTCATATTCAACGATCAATTGTTGCTTTTGGCTAGAGGTAACGAGCCAACTGGCGGCTATAACAAAAGATTTTCCCAGGCTAATCTTATCTGGGCAACTAATAGAAACCCCGTCAGGTAAAAAGAAAACTTGATGGTCTTTCCAACCCCAATGTAGCTCAGTGCGGAACTCGTTCGGTCCCCCAGTCGGTATAGGGTCAGAAATGTTTAAATCTCGAGTCATGGTAACAGATGTTCCTTGCCAATTACCTGAATCACTTCTTTGAGGCAATTGCTCGAGTTGCGTTGACCAATATTGACTAGGAAAACCGGTGGCATCTTCACGAATATTGGCTGTTCTGAATAAATTTCCCTGCTTATCATAAATAATCCCTACACTATGGCGTAATTTCTCCTGTTTAAAAAATAGTTCAACTGCCAAATAAGAGTCTAGGGCTAACTGGGTTGTTATCCAAGCCGCAGGACCTGATGAAAAGAAGATTCCCCTCATCAATTCATTGTCTGGATGAAATAGACCATCAGACAAATTATTTGACTGCTGATCAAATTTCCAGGTTTTTTCGAGGATTTTACCATCAGCGTACTGATAACGATTGGTTTGGGTAATTTCGTTCTGTTCTGGATTAGCACAAAAGCCTCTAAGACTTTGAAAAGATTCTGTAATTTCTCCTTGAGGAGAATATCTTGTCCAAATTCCGTGCCAGTTAGACAAATGGTTAGCAATAAAATTATTCCAGTTTTGTTGTTTAAGTTCCATAAAAAGCCGCACTAAAAACGCTGCATCTGCCTTTATCCTAGAGTATTCTCAGCCGCAGACACCACGCTCGCCGATTGGGCAACCCCTCAAGTTCTTAGCGTCACCAAATCACAACCAACCCCAGATTTATTCTTGCCCAATCAACACAGACTGCTAAAATTAAGCTGATCTACCTAAGATCTATATTGTTAAGATGCGAATACTAGCTCTTGTACCTGGGGGAATTGGCGACCAAATACTCTTTTTCCCCACCCTCGAAGACCTTAAGCAGAAATATCCTAACTCCACGCTCGATGTGATCGTGGAACCCCGTGCTAAATCTGCTTATCGGATTTGTCCTTATGTTCATGAAGTCCTGCTTTTTGATTTTAAAGACCGCAATGGCTTGGCAGATTATCTTAACTTATTAGGGGTGATCCGCGATCGAGAATATGATGTCGCTATCTCCCTCCCACAACGTTGGACTATCGGGTTACTGCTTTGGTTAAATGGTATCCCTGTACGAGTCGGTTACAAAACCAATACCTCGGTGCGGAAGGAGTTCCGCACCCCAATCTTTTTAACTAACGCTGTGCCTCTGAAAACGGAACAGTATGCGGCTTATATGTATCATGACTTACTCCAAGGGTTGGATATTCAAACACCTACCCCACCCCTAAAAGTCACCCTGCCTAAAGATGATATAGACTGGGCCGAAGCCGAACAAAAACGCCTCGAGATCAAAGATACTGGCTACATTATCATTCACGGCGGTTCAAGTACATCAGCCGCCATTAAAGGAGTAGATAAAAATTATCCTCTTCCTCAATGGCAAAAAATCGTCGATGAGATTCTCGCTAAACAGCCAGACCTTCCCATTGTTTTATTACAAGGGCCTGAAGACCCTCAATGGGTAAAACAGTTGCTCGAAGGTCATCCTAATCTTAAGGTGACAAAACCAACGGATGTAGGGAAACTAGCCGCGATCATTGCCGGGGCGAATCTAATGTTATGTACTGATAGCCCTCCCATGCACTTATCGGTAGCCGTCGGAACTTATACCATTGCCTTGTTTGGTCCCACAGTTGCCGAAAAACTTTTACCCCCCGATCCAACTCGTTATATTGGAATTCAATCCAAGAGCGGCAATCTTGCCGATATCAAACCAGAAACTATACTTGAAGCAATGTGGCGTGGCTAAACGGGCTGTTTTTTTAGATCGGGATGGGGTTCTCAATGTAGAGGCGGGTTATATTCGCCGCGTTGAGGACCTTCACCTCATTCCCAAAGTCGCCCAGGCAGTTAGAAAACTTAATAATTTAGGCATCTTCTGCTGTCTGGTTTCTAATCAATCCGGCCCGGCAAGGGATTATTATCCTGTCTCTCATGTCGAGGCCCTTCATCAACGGTTATCTCAACTTTTATTTGAGCAAGCGGGTGCAAAACTCGATGCTCTCTATTATTGCCCTTATTTGAGTCCGGCAGCCGGCGGGGTTAACCCAGAATTTACCGCTTGGAGTAGCTGGCGCAAACCGAATACCGGTATGCTAGTAGCCGCAGCATGGGCTAATGACCTTGATCTTAAACAAAGTTTTATGGTGAGCGATAAGGTCACCGATGTGGATATGGCTCATAATGCTGGTTTAAAAGGCGTTTTGGTGAGTAAGAATGCAGGTAAGCCGGTTATAGGCGGCTATCTCCATCGCACTAAACCCGATTATCTTGCTAAAGATTTAAATGAGGCGGTAACATGGATCTCTAAACAAATCAAAAAAAATCTTGAGTAATCAGGTAAAAATCTGAAAAATTAGAAACTTAGACCCTTGATTATTAGATTTTGTATGTTGAAGTGCTAATTTATGCGCTCTCCTCGCCATTCTCCTCCTTCTAAGCCGAATCCTAAGTTTTTTAGGATGATAATTATGGTGTCGCTGTTGGTGGCTGTGCCTCTGGTGAGTCTCCCTATGGCGGCTAGATACTATCTCATGCAGGGCGATCGCTTTTTGCAACAACAACAAATTTCTCAGGCGATCGAAGCTTATTCCACCGCGATTAGATTTCAAGCCAATTTTGCTACAGTTTATTTACGCTTAGGAAAGGCTTTACAGAAAAATCAACAGTTCCAAGAAGCTTTAATCGCTTATGATAAGGCTTTTTTAATTAATCCTCGTTTAAATGTTGAACCCGAGTTAGCAAAAGATTTAAATCGTTTAGGAGTTGCCCTCTCTAAAGAAAATGATTTATTAGACGCTATTACCGCCTATCAAAGAGCCGTTTCTGTTGATCCTTTGTTAATAGAGGCTCAGAATAATTTAGGAGAGGCTTTACTTTCTCAAGAAGAATGGCAAGAAGCTAGTCAAGTTTTTGCTCAAATTATTCAATTTGACCCCGAAAATGCGGCTGCTTATACTAACTTGGGAAATGCTTTTTTCCAAGGAGAACAATGGTCACAAGCCAGTGAGGCTTATGAAAAAGCTCTCGAGCTTAAGCCGCAAAATGCTACAATTCTTGACCGTTACGCCCAAGCCCTCGTCAAACTAGAAAGGTTTCAAATAGCCGAAAATATTTATCTCAAAGCCATTACCCTTGCTCCTAATCGAGGAGATTTATATAATGGGTTAGGAGAGGTTTTATATCAACAACAAAAAATTCCTGAAGCTATAGCGGCTTATCAACAAGCCCTGCGACTTGGCCCTAAAAAGGCTGTTATTTACAAAAATTTATGTTATGCTCGCCACACTCAACGACAATATGAAGAAGCTCTGAAATTATGCCGTCAAGCGAGGGCTTTAGATCCTTCTGAAGGCGGCGCTAAATTTTATATACAGGAAGTTGAGCGCACTTTAGCGATCTACAAAAATCCACAACTGTTAAAGATGCCTGAACGCATCCCGAGCCGCCAACGCGATCCACTCATAGCATTAAAGCGTTCTATTGTCAAGATTATTGTTAAAACTCATAGTTATCGGGGCATTGGCACAGGATGGCTGGTGAAACGAGAAGGAAAAAAAGGGTGGATAGTGACTAACCGTCATGTGATTACTAATTCAGAGCAAAAAGAGGAGGAAAACTCTCACATTGAGGTAGAGTTTTATAGTCAACCCTTAGCGGGTGAAGTTCGTCGTCGCAAAGCGGCTAAAATTTGGCAAAAAACGGCTCCTAATGATGGGTTAGATTTAGCGGTGCTAGAAGTTAGCAATATTCCCCAAGATATACAGCCATTGTCTTTGTCTGGTGAGCCGCCACCTATCGCTAGTAAGATTACGGTAATTGGAAATCCCATTACAGGGGATGATTGGTCAGTGGCTTTAGGTGCAGTACAATCAACCACAGACCAAGCATTATTTTTATCAGTCAGTCTAGCACCTGGAAATTCTGGAGGGCCTGTTTTAAACTCAAATGAACAGGTTATTGGGGTGGTGGTTAAGGCGGGTTTATTTTGCCCTCAACCGGCGGTGAATACTCCCATGAATCTATCCTTGAATAAGTTGGGTTGTGGTGTGGCGTTTCCGATGCCATTAGTGCAAGCAAGATTGAAAAATTGGGGTCTTTAACTGGGGGTTAACCGACAAAAATTAAAAATCGTGCCGAATTTCCCCCGGTTTGGGGATAGTAAAATAAAAAGTAGCACCTTTCCCTAACTGAGATTGTACCCAAATTTTCCCACCATGACGTTGAATAATACGCTGGCAAATAGCTAATCCGATGCCGGTACCGCTATATTCTTCTTGAGTGTGTAAACGTTGAAAAATTTGGAAAATTCTTTCTGAGTATTGCGGCTCAATTCCAATCCCATTATCCCGAATAGAAAATAACCAGACATTTCCTCGCTGTTGGCAAGCAATATCAATGACTGGTGGAAGTTCTCCATGATATTTAATCGCATTACTGATTAAATTTTGCCACAATTGTATTAATTGAGAGCCATCAGCCATCAAAGTTGGTAAAGAGCTATTAATATTAATGGTTGCTCCATTTTTTTTAATCAGAATTTCCAGGTTATCTATAGCCTGTCTCAAACACCAGTTTAAATCAACTAATTGAAAGGTTTTTGTTCGAGTTCCCACCCGAGAATAGGCTAGTAAATCGTCAATTTGTTGACGCATTCGATTAACTGATGTGAGCATTTGGTTGATATATTTTTCGGCTTTAGCATCTAATTGTCCTTGACAGTGGCGTTTCAATAATTGTCCATAGCTGGCGATAATTCCCAAGGGTTCTTGTAAATCATGAGAGACAATATAAGCAAACTGTTCTAAATCCTGATTAGAACGAGCCAATTCTTCTTTTTGTGCGATTTCCTGTTGTCTTAATTGGGCTTGTTTAAGGGCAATACTTAACTGCTCAGAAATTTGTCTAAGCAGAGCAATTTCATCGGCTGTCCATTCACGGGGATGGCTACATTGTTGTACACATAAAAGCCCTGATAATACAGTGGTAGAAGATTCGGCTAAGGATTGCTCAATAATAATAGGAAAAATCAAATAAGACTGAATTTGAGCTTTTTGTAAAAATTCTCGGTAACAGTCTTTAAATTCGGCACTAGCAACGTTAGAACATTCTTTGATTTGTCCAAAATCGTATCGCGTTTGATAGTGATTTAGAAAACATTCATCTTCATAAACCTGATTCAACAAACTGCAATAACCATAGCCAACTGATTCATGAGTCACTTTAGCCGTTGTCCGAGAAGTAATTTTTAGAAATAGCACTCTATCCGCATTTAAAGTTGCTTGAATTGCACTGACTGCTGTTTCTAAAATTTCCTCTATCTGTAAAAATTGGCGAATCTTTATGGTTAGAGCCGCTAATAATCGATGATATTTAGCATGGCGAATCTGTTCATCAAGGGCTTTTCGTTCTTCTGTAATATTCTTTGAACTCCCTTGAATGGCAACAATGTTTCCTTGAGCATCAGCAATGGGTACTAAATTGGTGCGCCAAATTCGTTTCCCGATGGGTAATTCTAAGTTTTCTTGATAATATAAAGTTTCTTTAAGCCTAACACAGGTTCTATACCATTGTTCGGTCTGAATAGCCGTATTAATGGGCAAAATTTCTCTCGGACTTTTTCCGACAATTTGGTCTAAAAAAAAGCCGCTTTCTTGCTCATAAGCCGGGTTAACCGTTTCATAAACAAATTCATCATTTCCTAAAACCTTAACCAGAAAAATCGCATCCGCAGAATGATTAAAAATACTCGAGTAAAGAGATTCCGAAGCTTGCAGTTTTTCTTGGGTGACAATTCGCTCATGATAGCGATAAATAATATCTCCTACCACCTGTAATAATTGACCATCTTCTTCTGGCCCAACTTTAGGATTATTCTCTGTGCTATCAAACCCTATTAGCCCCCATAATTTGCCAAATTTATTATAAATTGGAATGGCTATACCACCACTAGGCTGTTCAGAAAACCAATTATTTTTAGGGGCTGTAGTAGTGGCAAATAAAATATCTAAGCTGGCATGAATTATGCCTTTATATTGTTTTAATTTTTTGACCCACCAAGTAGAGGGGGATAAATTTATAGTTTTAAATTGTTCGCTCACAGGTTCAGTGGAATTATTGCACCATTCATGAGTCATGCTCGCCTGTGTAGCATTATGGTAAAAGCGTAGTAAATAGACGCGATTGGCATTAACCGCTATACCTAAAATTTGTAAAATTCGTTTAAGATCAACATTTTCATAAGTGGCTAACTCTTTAGAAACTAAAGTAATTGCCGTTTCTAAAACGAGACGATAGCGTAATTTGTCTTCTATTTGTTTACGGTCACTAATATCTGTAATTAAAGCATAATATCCTTTGATTTTCTCATCTTCTCCCCGCTCAGGAATTAAATTTCCTAAAACATGGCGAATCCCTCCATTTTGGTAAGACAGAGTTGCTTCGTAGGTTACGGATTCCCCTTTTAAGACTCGTTCCACATTATCCTTAACAAGTTTATAAGCTTTTTGTCCTATAACTTCTTCAAGAGTTTTACCAAAAATGTCCTCTTTTTTTTGCCCAAACCAATACTCATAATTTTTATTAATAAATTGATAACGTTGTTCCGCATCAGTGTAGGCAATACACACAGGTAAAGAATCCATTAGCAAGCGCAGTTTTTTTTCCCTTTTTTCTAAGGCTTCTTCAGCTTTTTTGAACTCAGTGATATCGCGTATAAATCCTAGCATCTGCACCAATTTATCCTGACTATCTAGAAAAAAATTTCCTCGATTTTCTACTAAAATATAGCTCCCATCTTTCCGTTGTACTCGGTATTCTAGAGCCATCGCTTCTCGAGTTTCACGGATGCGTTCAATTAATAGCGAAAATTGGCTTTGATCTTCAGGATGAATTAATTGATACCACCAATCTAAATGATTCACAATTTCATCTCGAGCATAACCCAAAATTTTCTCAATATTCCCACTCCAGATAATCTCATTAGTTTGAGAATTCCAATGATAAAAAATCTGTCCATTCGCTTCAATAGCCGCTTGGAATTCGGCGGTTGGCTGTTCCTTTTTTGGCTCCTTTGCCGTTTTTTCTTTATAGCTGCTCAATTCTTGCTGCATTTGCATATTTTTGACAATTAAACGGAGCGAACGCTCTACTACAGCCATTTTTAACGTTTGTTTTTGCCAATAATCTGTTATTCCTAGCTCTAGGGCCGCTATTCCTAGGCGACGATCCTCGGTCAGTAAAATGATGGGATCAGGACTCACTTGACGAATTAGAGGAGATAAATATTCTTGTAAAGTGGCGAGCGGCTCTAATTGCTGAGGGGAATTTTCAAGCCATAGATCAGCATCTACTATATAGATCTGCTTTGTTTGAGAAACAATTTCTATTAATGGCTGATCTGGAATCATCCACTGCAATTCAAATAGATTATTCTCTATCTTAGCCATCAGATCATTTAAGTAATGGAAACTCTTGTGATCCTTTCCAAGCAATAGAACTCTGGTCTGAGTGTTCATCGGGGGTTCAGCATTAGGAGTTGGCTTTGAAATATTAAGATGGGGAATCAATATGAATTGTCTCTGATTTTCCTAGTGTAGTACGACTTTAGGGATTATTGCTGGTTCTGCATAAGAAGAATTCTTAACACTCTTCACTTCACCAATTCCTAAAAATTTTTGTTCATCTTGAACCACTTGAACCTTGTCAGATGAGGATAAATTTATTTGATCAGATAAATTAACGGCTTGTCCTTGACACCAACGTTGAGCGGCTTGCTCAGACAAAGTAATAGTTAACAAATGCTTAAGAGCCGTCTGGGGAGGGATCACAGATAATTGTCCTTGATTTTGTAGGGCCTCAATTTCTTGTAAGGATAAAGAATTAACTAAATTCATGCCACAAGATAAAGTGCGTGTTAAAGCGGCTAAAGTTCCGCCCACAGCGAGCAAATTTCCCAAATCCCGAGCCAGCGAACGGATGTAAGTCCCTGGTCCACAACTAATATCTATTTCTAATTCCGGATATTCTCCAGGGTACCAAACCCAATTATCGATTTGGTCAATTTCAACCCTACGAGTAGGAACCTCGACTTGTTCTCCTTGACGGGCTAATTTATACAAACGTTTTCCACCAACAGAAATAGCACTATAAGCGGGAGGAATTTGTTCAATGGTGCCAATAAACTGAGGCAATAGGAGTAGAATTTCTTCTAAAGTTAAATGGCTACAAGGACAAGTTTGTATAATTTCTCCTTGCAAATCATCGGTAGTGGTGATAACTCCAAAACGAATGCGGGCCCGATAAGCTTTTTTATCTGGTAAAAAGGGTAATAAACGAGTCGCTTTTCCTACGGCAATGGGAAGCACTCCAGTAGCGGCTGGATCAAGCGTTCCCCCATGGCCCACTCGTTTAATTTTTAACAGTCGCCGAATTTTAGCCACACAATCATGAGAAGTCCAACCGGCGGGTTTGTTCAGATTGAGAAAACCTAACATAATGAGTTAACTTTTGAGTGTCTTTCTGCTGTCCAATGTCGCTCAGAGGACTGATATAAAGATAATCCTTCTAAACCGGAGCGAGCGATTAACTGTTGAATTTCTTCTAGAGTAAAAGCCGCTTGTAGGGAATCATGAAACAGTTGTTTTTGATGCTGAGAATACTCTGGTCCGATTGCTTCTACCATCTGGTTGATCATTGTCTGGGTTGGGGGACGAAGCAAGTCTCGAAGCAAAATTGCACCCCCGGGTTTTAAAACTCGCTTTACTGAGAGTAAAAAAGGTAACGGATCGGCTAAATGATGGATTAAGCTGTTAGATAAGACCACATCAAAATAATGATCCGGATAGGGCATTTGTTTAGAGTCTACTAATTCTAACTGAATGCGTTCGGTTAAATTGGCTTGTTCTATATTTTTGCGCCCGATATCTAACATCGACTGGGCTAAATCTATAGCCACCACTTGCCAACCTGGGCGTTGTTGACATATTAAAATAGGAATCCGGGCTGTTCCTGTACCAGCATCTAAAACTTTAGCTATATTAGGAGCAAGTTCCATAGCTCGTTGAGCAAAGGCATTATTAACTTCTGTAAAGTCCATTGCGTCATACTCAAGAGCTTCTTCCTGGGTATCCATAACTTCGGGTTCTAGGATTCGCTGCATTCCCTGTCTCCTGTTTAAGCGTTTTATAGTAGCCTTAAATTGAAAATGTCCGAGTCAACCAACATACCAATACAAGTGATTGATACTCCTATTATGTTATTTGATGGAACTACTGTCAGTAAAGCCACAGCAGGAGCGGCGGCGGCGGTGCTTCTGATGCCTAATGGCAGACGCTACACTGTTAGTCAATTTCTCTCTAAAGCAACTCAGGAAGAAGCCGACTATCAAGGTTTGATTATCGGACTGCAAAAAGCTCAAAAACTCGGCATTCGCAAGTTAGAAATTAAGGGAGATAGTCAAGCAATTTTTTATCAGATCAAAGGCTTAGCCAAGGCCCAAGAGCCGCCAATTCAGAGATTACATGAGCAAGTTATAAAACTTATCAATCGCTTTGAAAAAATCTCTTTCGAGTTAATCGCCCCTGAACAAAATCGTTCCGCTATTACCGCCGTTAATCGTTGTATTGCCGAAGCTTTAGGTAGAGAGTCTCCCTCCAACACCACCTCATCAAAAGCCGCAAGCATTACTCCCAATGTAACGCGGCTGATCAAATTAGGCTCTAATGCTAGGGACGAGGATTATAAAAATCTAACCCCCGAAGATGATGATTTTAGTTCAAAATCCTTAGCTCAATTACGACAATTAGTTCCCAATAGTATTCGAGATGAAATTGCTCTTTATTGGGATGGACAAGATGACCATTTAACCGAGATATATCGTTGGTATCTTCGGGGTTTATCTCCCGATATGGCCATCCGTAAAGTGCAAATTGATACAGATAATAAAGAGCCAAAACAAGAGGAAGAAAAATTACCTTGGGAAGGAGAACTCCTGGTTAATTCTGACTTGGAAAGCCCGGCTTTTGAACCGGTTAATCCTTTTATCTCTTCCCCTAAATCTGACTCTTTAGAAATAACGGAAACACCAGATTTAATTTTTCCCTTTACTGAGGAAACTGAAGAAGATGAAGACTTACCACCGATGGATGAGTCGGGAACAAGTCCCCAACCCCAAGCCGTGCCGGCTGATTCCACCCTCAATAAACCTGAGCCTTCCTTGATTACTTTAATAGGAGACTACAGTAAGGATACTTTGCCCTCCGATGCCAAAGTGATGCACATTGTTGAGTTGGTTCGTAATCTATCTTTAGAAGAAAAAACTCTTTTAGTGCAAGAGTTAGTTAAAAGTGGTGAGCTAGTGAATCTCATGCTTAAAGCGATCGCCGAGCAAATGTCTAGTGGACAAGGATAATTTGGTGTCATTGGTGATTGCTGGTTGGTCATTAGTATTCAACGATCTCTACGATATCTTCAATCATTACATCAAAGGTACGTGCTAATTTATCTAAAGCGGTATAGTCAACTGTGGCTAACCCTGGTGAGCGGGCATAGGTTCTTAATGTACTATAAACAACTCCCGAACGTTCTGCTACTTCTTTGAGGGTCCATCCCCTTTCTGCCGCTAGTTCCCTCACACGTAATCTTATTAATCCCATATTTTTGCTGAAACAATTGAAAGAAATTGACTAATATTAGTCATTAAATCGAGGATTTCATTACTTTTATATTACCAAGATAAGCTGCACTTTTGTTATTCTCTATTGGGATAAATAAGCCTCTTTTATAGACTTAAAAAAGCCATCTATACTTGAAAAAGAGCATCAAGGTGAAAAATTTAATATTTTCTTAGTTGCTAAATAATTATTCACAAGAAGCTATCACAGCTTTATTCTTTGGCTATGGTTAGGGCACTTTCCCCGATCTATAGTCATCATAAATGATATGCTCAGTAAATTTAATCAATCGAAAGGAAGAAAGAGTAAAATCGGGTTTTAACCACTCACAAATGCAGGAGGACTCCTATATAGAGCCAATTTCTTTAGTATAATCAGACAAAGCATAATACTTTTGTGCTAAGGTGAGCTAGAACAGAGGCTCCGCACTAGAGATAAGTCATCAATATGGTAGAATATAAGTCGCAAATTTCAGACCATTCCTTACCCCCACAAAATGTTGAAGCAGAAGAACTGATTTTAGGAGGGATTTTATTTGATCCCAGAGCGATCAGTCGAGTGGCGGACCTTCTTAGTGCTGAAGTCTTTTATGCTCAAGCTCACGGCGACATTTATCAAGCCGCCCTAACTCTCCACCAACAAGGGAAACCCACCGATTTAATGACTGTATCCGCCTATTTAGAAGACCAACATTTATTAGAAAAAGTGGGGGGGGTGAATCGGTTAGCCCAATTAATTGAACGCACGGTATCGGCGGCTAATATTGATCGCTATGCAGCCATTATTATTGATAAATATTTACGTCGTCAGTTAATTAATGCCGGTCAAGATATTGTCACTTTAGGCCACGATACCACCACTGAGTTAGAAACAGTTTTTGAAGAGTCAGAAAAGAAAATTTTTAATCTGACTCAAAAGCGCCCTCAAGAAGGTTTAGTTCAGATTGCTCAACCCTTGATGAATGCTTTTACAGAAATGGAAAAGATGCAGCAAAAATTGTTACTGCCGGGAATTTCATCAGGATTTTATGATTTAGATGCCATGACTAGCGGCTTTCAACGTTCCGATTTAATTATCGTAGCAGGAAGACCGTCAATGGGAAAATGCTTAAGTGCCGCCAGTGAAATCGTTTTAGAAGATGGAAGTATAGCAACAATTGAAGAGATTTATCATCGTCGTCAAGGAAAATTATTAACATTACAAGATAACTGGGAATTCGAGTTAACTGAACCTTCAAATTTTATTGACGATGGGATTAAGCCGGTATTCCGTTTAACAACTAAACTGGGCCGATCTATTGAGACGACGATTACTCATCCTTATCTGACCCTTGACGGATGGCGACAGTTATCAACGCTTAAACCCGGGGTAAAAATTGCCGTTCCTCGTCAACTTAATCTATTTGGTCGCCAAAACTTGCCGGATTATCAGATTAAGGTATTAGCTTATTTGCTCGGCGATAGTAGTTTAACCGGTTTTTATCCACAGTTTACTCATGAAAATGGACTTTTTCAAGAAGATTTTAAGAGCGCGGCTAGTCAATTTACAGGTAATAAAGATGAGCTTTCATTTTTCAGAAAAAATGACAATAAAACAGATAATATAGGGTTAAAAAAAATAGTTTTTTTTGGAAAAAATACTCAAACAAAAACGATTCCTTCCATTATATTTAAATTAAAACGTTCATTAATCTCTCTATTTTTAAATCGTCTTTTTGCTACCAATGCTGGGGCAACTGTTCTTAAAACCGGTCAATTCCAAATAGGCTACTGTACCCTTAGCGAACGATTAGCTAGACAAATACAACATCTCCTGTTAAGGTTTGGCATAATAGCCGCTTTAAAACGGCGTAAAATTAAAGATAAAGAAACTGAAAAAATGGCTTTTCAGCTAGATATTACTGATGCTCAGTCTATCAAAACTTTTATTGAAGAAATAGGAATTTTCGGCCAAGAAAGCCCCCAGCAAAAAGTTCAAGAAGCTTTAGCTCAACCCAGAAATAAAACTAATCGGCATTTAATGCCTGCAAACATTTGGCAAACCCTAGCTGAAGTCCAAGACAAGGAAAGCTGGAATTTAGATAACCTTCCCTTGCAACAGTTAGCCGTATATTGGGATGAAATTGTCAGTATTGAATACATAGGGGAACAACAAGTTTATGATTTAACGATTCCCAAAACTCATAATTTTATCGCCAATGATATTTGTGTTCATAATACAAGCTTTGCTCTAAACATTGCCCATAATATTGCTAAAGAACAAAAAGGTGTTGTAATTTTTAGTCTTGAAATGTCGAAAGAGCAATTAGCCCAAAGATTATTAGCCAGTGAAGCCCAAATTGATAGCAACCGTTTACGCGCCGGAAGATTTGGGCAAAATGAATATGAAAAGCTGGCTAGGGCACTAGGGTTGATCTCGAGTTTGCCCATTTATATTAATGATCAAGGGAATATATCTGTTGCTCAAATGCGCTCTCAAATTCGGCGATTACAATCGGAACAAAAGGGAGAATTAGGCTTAATTCTTTTAGATTATTTACAATTAATGGAGGGCGGCACTGATAACCGAGTTCAAGAATTATCGAGAATTACTCGTTCTCTTAAAGTTTTAGCCAGAGAAGTTAATGCCCCAGTTATTGCCCTATCTCAATTGAGTCGTGCGGTGGAAGCGCGGACAAATAAACGCCCTATGATGTCGGATTTAAGAGAATCAGGCTGTTTGAGTGGTGATAGTTTGATCGCATTAGCTGATAGGCGCGTTCGTGTGCCGATGCGGAATTTAGTAGGTCAGTCAGGATTTGCTGTTTGGGCACTCAATGAAAGCACGATGAAATTAGAAAAAGCAATGGTCAGTAAAGCTTTTTGTACAGGAATTAAACCTGTTTTTCGTTTAACAACTGCTCTTGGCCGTAGTATCAAAGCAACAGCTAATCATCAGTTTTTAACGATTGGCGGCTGGAAGCGATTAGATGAATTAAAAATTAATGATCATATTGCTTTACCTCGATACTTATCTAGTCTTTCCTTACAAAGCGTGAGTGACCCTGAACTGGCTTTATCTGGAACAACACTTGCTCAAGAAAATCTAAGCCGTAAAAGAGCGAATCAAGCCGCCCAAATTGGGCAATTAACAGCAGAAAATTTAGCTAATAGTGATGTTTACTGGGATAAGGTTATTTTTCTTGAAGCTGATGGAGAAACCGAAGTTTACGATTTAACAGTTTCTCGTCTCCATAACTTTATAGCTAATAATATTATTGTTCATAATAGTATAGAACAAGACGCTGATTTAATCATTATGTTATACCGAGATGAATATTATCATCCTGATAGTCATGATCGCGGCGTAGCTGAAGTAATTATTGCTAAACATAGAAATGGCCCGACAGGACAAGTTAAACTTTTATTTAAACCCGAATTTACTCAATTTCTCAATCTCCAGCAAAGCCGTTCAAATTATTAAATAGATGACGAATAAACTGGATCACAAATTTTGGAATTATGGACTAATATTAATCATCCTAACGCTAGGGATTTTTTTCCGCTTTGTCAATTTAGATAAAAAAGTTTATTGGCATGATGAAGTATACACGAAATTACATATTGCTGGATATACTTATAATGAATGGCAACCCGTTTTATTTAATGGACAAATACAGAGCATTGAAAACCTACAAAAATATCAACGCCTAACTCCCCAAAAAGGTTTATATGATACCTTAAAAAGTCTAGCCATTGATGACCCTCATCATCCCCCTTTCTATTATATTATCTGTCGTTTTTGGGTTCAGCAATTTGGGAATTCTATCACTACCATTAGAAGCTTATCAGCTTGTTTAAGCTTACTGGCTTTGCCGGCAATTTATTGGCTATGTTTAGAGCTATTTTCTTCTCAAAGTGTCGGAGAGGTTGCCGTATGCCTTCTGGCTATTTCTCCTTTATTCGTTCTTTATGCTCAAGAGGCTCGTGAATATAGTCTCTTGATTGTCATTATTTTAGTATCTAGCGGCGCATTCTTGAGAGCCATCCGCTTAACTTCTTCTACTTCCCATACTATCCTGTCTTGGGGACTGTATACCCTCACGTTAATTATGGGATTATATACTTCTCTAACTACCCTTTTATTAATCCTCATTCAGGGACTATATCTGCTCATTCGCGAACCCATTCGCCTCACACAGACAGGCATCAGTTATTTAATTAGTGTGATAGCATCTGGGTTAATTTTCTTGCCTTGGATCATTGTATTGATCACTAATTATGAAAAGTATCAGAGTGCTAATCTTTGGATGAAATTTATCAAAATTCCTTCTCGACTTTTATTCGAGTTTTTAGGACTAAATATCAGTCGCATTTTTGTTGACTTGGGGGGAGAATTTGAAAATCCTTTAATCTGGGTTGTTATGGGGATAATTTTAATCGTGGTGGGATGGGGATTATGGATTCTTTATCGAACAACATCAGTCAAAATTTGGGGGTTTATTTTTACTTTAATCTCTGTTCCAATTTTATCTCTATTGCTCCCTGACTTACTCTGGGGAGGAGTACGCTCGCTGTCTTCTCGCTATTTATTTTTCTCCTGGTTAGGAATTTTATTAACAGTTGCTTATTTATTAACCACTCTAGCGCATCAAAAGAGAAAAATTTGGCCGGTGATGGCAACAATAGTTTTCTCTGCCGGGATCATTTCCTGTGCAGTTAACGCTCAGTCTAATACCTCATGGATGAAAGTAATTAGTTATAGTCTTCCTCAAGTCGCAAACATCATTAATCAATCTTCAAATCCTCTTTTAGTGGGAAATCAAAGCAGTTATAATCCAGGAAATTTAATCGCTTTAAGCTATCTGCTCAAACCCGAGGCAAAGTTTCAATTATTATCGGATGAAAAAACATATATTATCCCCAAGGGATATAGAAATATATTTTTACTCAGTCCTTCTGAACAGTTGAGCGAAAAATTAGAAAAATCCGCAGGGGTAAAGCTTGAATTTGTATTAGGCGACAACCATCTTTGGTTATGGAAGGTTAAGTTTTTAGGACTTACGCCTTTTAAATAAAAATTTCGGTTTGAACAAAACTCGTACAAGTAACCAAAGACAATTTAGTTCTCCTGGAGTTTTAATCAGCTTCCACTGGTTGGGAGTACAGAATAACATCTCAACTATATTTCGATAGTCATTTAAACTAACTTGTTCCCATTCTACTCGAGTTTGACAAGAGTTTTTATTTAACACCGTCTCTTTAACTCTTGCTTTTAGCTTCAATTTATTTTCAAGAATTTCCATTTCAATTAATGTATCTTTTTTTAACAATTGAGGGAGTTCAATTTCTGCCGCTACTTCAGAAATTCGTCTTGTTATCCCTGTGATCACATTCTCATCACTATAAACTTTAACCGCTTTTTGCAAATCGAACGATGGATAAACATCTGGCTGAGGTGCATCGATCATAATTAATATGCTAACAGCAAGCACGATTAAATTATATATGGTCAAAATAAAAAGCAAAATATTACTATTGATGAATTGTTGATTGAGCAAAGCATTTATTCCTAGTTTTGGCTGAAAAAATATATTAAAATTATTCACAAAGCTAATCAGGTTAATTCCCAATAAAATTAAAATTGGTGTCGCCAACTTAGCGTTAAATATAAAATCTTTTTGAGAAATTCCTTTAGGGGTAACTTTAAATCTTTCAGAAAAAGGATTCAGCAACACTTCTATGGCTTTAATAGAAGCAGGAACACACTGACTCACTGAATAAATATCAGAAATTAAGGCAGAGCGAGCGTGGTAATTTAACCAAGCAAAAGTGAGAATATTTAAAATATAATAAGGCATAAAGAAGTAGATAAAATCCGAAGAACTAACTTGATAAGGCTCAAGGTTAAAAACGAAAAAAAGGAAAGGAGTAATAAGCAGGATCAAACGAGGAATAGGAGTTAACCAAAATAAAATTCCCTCCAAATTAGCTAATCTTTGTATAGGCAATAATCCTGGAATAGTCAAAGGATTAGAATTAACGAAAAAGGCTTGAAGTGTGCCACGACACCATCGCAAACGCTGTATCATATAACAACTCATATTTTCAGCCGCTAACCCTGCACTTAGTTTTTCATTTAAATAGATTAATCGATATCCTTTAGCCGTTAAACGAATTCCCGTAAAATAATCTTCACTGACAGACTCAGTTACAAAACCCCCAATTTCTTCAAGATGGCTTCTTCTCACCACAAAAGAACTACCATTACAAATTGTTGCTCCTACCGTATTTCTCAGGCGTTGATAATATCGATAAAAATTTTCGAGTTCTTCAGGTAAAATGTTTTCTACCCCTAAATTTTTGGCAACAGGATCAGCATTATAAAAGCTTTGATTAGTCTGTACTAATCCCATTTTTTCATCTTGAAAAAAGCCAACTGTTCGCCGAAGAAAATTTTTGGTAGGAACAAAATCTGCATCAAATACAGCAATTAATTTTCCCGTAGTTTGAACTAAAGCATTATTTAAATTTCCGGCTTTAGCATATCTATTATCCAATCGAGTAATATAATCACAACCTAATTCGCGGGCCAGTGCTTTAATTTCTGGTCGATTTCCGTCATCGAGAACATAGACATTTTTATGAGGGTAGTCTAAAGCTTGACAACCGACAACTGTTCGCCGAATAAAAAAAGAGGGTTCATTATAGGTGACAATAAAGATATCAACTAACGGAGTAAATTCAGTATTTTTCCCTAACACTGGACTGGGGTGCGGAACGAGTTCCGCACTATGATCTTTGATTTTTAAACTGAGACAGAGTTGCACCGTAAGACTAAAAATAAAAAACAGTTCAATTCCATAAATTACTATACTGAATACTCCATCTAAAGGCGTTGCTAAATTGAGCGTTGATGTGGCTCGCCAGACAAGATAACGCCCTGTAATCCCTAATAAAATTATAATAATTAATGCCCGTGACCAAGATTTAGGCTCAGGAGATATCTTCATGATAATTTGGGCAATAATTGCACTCATAAAAGTGGGGAGCCACAAGCGATATAAATTAGTCCACTCCATGACTTCAAGCCCGAAAAAATGAGTAATGTTTCTTGTTTCTAAAAACGCCTCTATTCCCAGGCTGCTTGCCAAACCACCGATTAACAGCACTCCCAAAATAGCAGCTTTTAATTTAAATTTTGTCAGAAACGTTAACCCTTTTTCACTAAACTTTTTAATAAGATAAAAAATTATCATAATTTTAGGATAAATACATTAGTAATGAGATGGAAACAATCTTAGCACAAAGTTTCGACTAACTATTGCTTAACGACCCAGTTGTCAACTCTTGAGTCATCTTACCTAGCTGAACCCTCAAGACCTCTCCATACCTCGCCTCGCGACTTCTAGGTTCGGAGTGGGGTTTAAATAAGTCAGTACCTGGAATCAATAAAATTCACGGTAAACCCTCTTTTCTCTTGCCCATTATTCACCCGTCTTGATGCTTTTTTTTACTACGATAGAACCAGCCATCCAATCATGTAATGCTCGTTTTCTGGGTGTCCATCCAGCTAACATAAAACCCAAATATAAAGGCATAGACGATAAAATTTTACTCCAATATCTTCTATTTATTTGTCTCAAAGATAGCCGTTTATTCTGTAAATTTCTGACTTGCAAACCAAAGAATAATTTACCAAAAGTACCTTGAAAAAGCCACTCTAATACAAGATAATAAAGCCATTTAATTATAGATCCTAATAGAATCGGAACCAGCCAAATAAAATGGGTTTTCAGCAAGAAGAAAAAATCTAAAAAATTTTTTGTATTAAGAAAAACAGGAATAAATTTACTCAAATATTCAGGAGTAAAACTCATCACCAGAATTCCCAATAGGATTAAAATTAATCCGAGAATAGTAGTTCCTAAAGCACTGGCTATGGATGAGGCAATAATTAACTCTTTAATTGTGCCGCTCCAATGAATTCCCCATCGGTCTAACAGTCCTAGTGTTTCTAATTTATAGCTTAAATATCCTGCCACGAAAGCCGCTAAACTCATAACAATGATTTCATCAATCATCGCGGACTGAAAGCGTAGCCAAAACCCTCCATATTCCATCATAGTAAGCTTAGGAGACGCTTTAACAGGAGTCGCTCCCTTCGCTTTTTTTTGTGTGATCGTCTTATTTTGAGAAACGGTAGGAGGTGAAGGAGGAGTAGAAGGTTGTAATAAGTCTTGTTTGAGTCTGTTAATTTTTTGTAAAATAACGCTGGTATCAGTCGGACGTTCAATGACTTTATTCGCCATCAATTCATCAATAAAATCTGCCAACTTTTTATTGATATTAGGAGCTAATTTACGCCAATTTAATTCATTGTTATGATAATCATAAATCGCGGCATCATTAGGTTCTTTACCCGTTAATAAATAAACAAATGTTCGACCCAAAGCATAAAAATCTGATTGGGGAACAGCATAACCCCTCTCTTGTTCTGGGGGAGCATAACCGACGGTATAAATGCCTGTATTTTGTCCGCCACTGATAATCGTACCGGTGACTTGACGGGCGGCTCCAAAATCAATTAAGCTTAACTGTCCATCGGGTTTTAAAATAATATTAGAAGGCTTAATATCTCGATGAAAAAAATGGCGGCGATGAACTTCATGAAGAATACTAGCGATCTGGGATAACCATTCTAAAGCTAATTCCTGATTAATCGGATGGAAATCATGTTTTCTCTGATAGTCTTCTAAATCTATTCCCTCAATTTTTTCCATCAATAGACAGTGTAGGGGAGTGGGGTTATTGCGAATAAAGTATTTAAAATGCCCTTCTCCCTTGGGAATTCCTGGATGGGATAGAGTGCATAAAACCTCTGCTTCTTGCTCAAATAGTTCTAGGGCATGGGGATGGTCGTTAATTAACACTTTTAAGACTTTTGAGGTATCATGATCCATCACTTCGTAAGTATAGCCAAAACCCCCTTTATTACTGAGTAAACGGGTTACTCGATAACGTCCTAGCAGCACTAATTCCGAGCCGCAGGCTTGGCAAAATTTGCAAGGGTCTGGATTTTCAGGCTTTGAGCATCCCGGGTTGATACAGAGACTCATGAGGGTTCACGATCAGGAAGAGTCCTAGAACAATGCTCTTTATTCTAACAGTCTCAGGTTCGTCATCGCTTTGTCACCGTAAGATCATAACTCATTGAGATGATAAGAAAAATGAGACGAATTTGCTAAATTTTATCATGAAGATAAATTATTTTAGATTTACCTATCGCTTACTATTTGTTCTAGGGTTTCTTTATCTGTTGTACCTGATTAAATCTGCTCTAGGGATTAATATTTCTGAGAAATATCACGCCGCCGATATATTTAAATTACCCATTAAAATAGTTACTCAAAAAATTGTTTCTCATTAGAAGCATCGCTAACGATCAGATGGTAGAGACGTTGTCGGTAACGCCTCTAATTAATAATACTAACTCAGTCCATGATTTTGAACGCTTGCCCGGCTAGGAAAACAAGCCCCAAAGTTCCGGCTAATGCCCCCCATTTGGCTAGTGGGTGAGTATCCAACCAATCAGAAACACTCACTGACAAGGATTGATTGCTAAAATCTCCCTCCACGCGATTAAAATCCGGAATGGCTTCATCAAAACTATTAAGATCATTTTCGGTTTTTGGTTCAGAGGTACGCTGAGCATCAAATCCAGCACTCACCAAAAAAGCATCCACCAATTCTGGAGACAGTCTTTGTGAGGTTAGCAGTATCCTAGCCGCATCTCCCACCGGCATTTCACGGGTAGGATGGGATGCCGCATAAATAATTGCCTCAGCCACAAGACTCGGTTCATAAATTGGGGGAGCGCCCATCGGTTTAACCCCGATTTTCGTCCTTGCTTTGGTAAAAAACGGCGTATTAATCGAAGTCGGTTGTATTTCGGTCACACTAATGGGAACGCCTTCGTGCATTAACTCAACCCGCAAAGATTCTAAAAATCCATTGATCCCATGTTTAGCCGCACAATAGGCACTTTGAAGAGGAAAACTCCGTTTGCCTAAAACCGAAGAGATATGAATTAATGCCCCACCTCCTGATCGTCTTAAATGAGGTAAAGCCACCATTGCGCCATAGACTTGTCCCATCAAATTGACATCAATCACTCGCTTAAATTCTTCGGGAGTGGTTTGTTCAAACGCCGCATAGAGAGCAACCGCCGCACAGTGAACCCATGTATCGAGTCGTCCGTATTGTTCAATGGCTTTGTCTGCAATCGCTTTGACTTGTTGAAAATCTAATACATCTGCTCTAATAGCAGTGGCTTGACCGCCAAAACTTTCAATTTCCTTGACTAACGAGTCTAAACCCGATTGAGAACGAGCGGCAACCACCACCTTAGCGCCCCTTTTGGCAAAAGAGAGAGCCGTTTCTCGGCCAATGCCGCTAGAAGCGCCAACAATGGCTACAGTTTGCTGATTAATGGGTAAAAGTTGCATTCTTGATTCTTCCCTCTAATAACTGATCAGACCTATGCCTACAACTTATCGATGCTATCTAGGTTGTTCGTCTATCATCAGAAAGAGTCTAGGATGTATAAGTTTTCTACTCAGATCTTGCACCAGCCGATTTCTTTATTGAGATAGGGTGTAAAGGGTGGGGTGTAGGGTGTAGGGAATAGGTAAATTAAAGAGATTTTACAATTATTAAAACATTGTTCGAATTTATATGATTAATACTCTTTCTTTTTATTATTTTTTCGCCCAATCTTCCACTACACCCCACCCCCTACCCCCTACCCCCTACCCTCACTAATACCATTAGACACAGGTGCAAGATCTGAGTCTACAGCAGTTGTACTCAAACAGGCCAAACCCGAAGGCATTAAGGGGTCTTGAGGGGTCAACCGAAGGGCGAGGTTTAACTAAAACTGCCCAGAGTTTGTCCATCAAGAACTCTAGGCAATCAATTTTACATCAACCAATGTTCAACTCAGAATTAGCCCGGCCAAGCTTTGGCCGTTTTTGTCGTGATTAAACCTTTTAAAACCTAAATTAAAAATATTGTTGATATTTTTAATTTCAATTTGAGTTTAATCTCTAGTTTACCACATTATAATTTTTTTTCAAAAAAAGCCTCTTTCTTTAGAGGTAAATAAAAAAAAATCAATTTAACGGCTAAAGCCAGTGATAAATTCAGGAAAAAAAACCTTTAATTAAAAGATATTTGAGTTTTCAATTAATTTTAATTAGCTGATGAGTTGTCTATCGAAAGTTAGACTAAGGGAGAAAATTTACCAATTCCTCCCGTTGATGGATTTATTCGCCTTTCCTAAAGTTTTATATAGAAAATATTGTCGATATAAAATTCTCGAGTAATTATGACTAAAGTAAACATAGGATTAACAGACGAACAACGCCAAGGAGTCATAAATCTTTTAAATCAAGATTTGGCAGATTTCTATTTACTGCTCATCAAAACCAAAAAATATCATTGGGATGTAGTCGGACCTCAGTTTCGCTCGCTCCATCAACTTTGGGAAGAACATTATCAAACTTTAACCGAAAATATTGATGCCTGTGCTGAAAGAGTTCGCACATTAGGGGGCTATCCGGCAGGAACAGCCCAAGAATTTTTGAATTTATCAAGTATCCAAGAACACGCCGGCGATTTACCTTTAGCCACCGAAATGGTTGCTCGTTTAGTGCAAGACCACGAGCAAATTATTCGCAATCTTCGAGAACATATCGATCAATGTGCCGAACAACTGCATGATGCAGGAACAGCCGACTTTTTAACCGGTTTAATGGAACAACATGAGGAAATGGCTTGGATGCTTCGTTCCTTTATAGAAGGAGAAGACCTTAAACCCAGTGGTCAAAGAGAAAATGCTGCAAAAACTCCTGCCGGTGTCAATTAAAGGAGATATTTATGGCAGAAAATAATCAACAACTTGGCACAGTTACCGCCGTATATAAGAGCCAAGAACAAGTCGAACAAGTGGTTCGTCGCTTGTTAGATCGTGGCATTGATCGAGAGCATATTTCAGTAATGGGCAAAAATTTCGAGTCTCAAACTCGTATTGCTGGATTTATTAGCAAAAGAGACTTGATTTTTGGGGGATTGCGTTCAGGGGCAATTTTCGGATCTTTATTTGGGTCTTTATTAAGCTTGTTTACTGGCGTTGGTGTTTTATTTATTCCCTTTGTTGGGACAGTGGTAGCGGCAGGGCCCATCAGCGCTCTTTTACTCGGAGCCGCCACCGGAGCGATCGCCGGTAGTGCCGGAGCCGGACTCGCTTCGTTTTTAGGAACATTAGGAATGCCAGAAGACAAAGCGGCGGTCTATCAAACCCGCTTACAAGCCGGAGAATATTTGGTTATGGTAGAAGTGCCTAGCGATCAATCTGGAGAATATAGTCTGTTAATGGAAAGTGCAGGAGGGGAAGAAGTTCATGTCTTAAATCAAGCATTATCTCGCCCTTGTGCTGGTCGCTGTAATAGTCCTGAAGATTTATCTCCTGAAATTCGCGCTCATCTATCCCAGGAAGCTCAACAAACCTTTATTGAAGAGTACAATAAAGCCTTTGATGAGGCTAATGATGAAGCTAAAGCCGAACAAGCCGCCATTTCAGCCATTCATCAAAAATATGGTGAAGATGAAAACGGGGTTTGGTCTAAGGTTAAAGTTGAAGCCTAAATACTCTACTAAAACAGCTTGATCCATAGGGGACTAGATAGCTAGTCCTCTATTTTTGATTAGGGTCACTGGTAAAGGCAACTAATTCTACTTTTTTCTACTTGTTTCCACTTTGAACAAGGGCTAACACGGTTAATTGAGGCGGCTTTTGGGACTGACATAACCCTGATTTTTCCAGTATTGTAAAACTAATCCGTTAAGGAGACACCCTAGATGGAATCGGCCACCACTGCCAACCCTTTTTGAGAGCTACGCATCATCAAGTGCGACTGCTGTCATGGGTTGCCAGAATGAGGGCAGCTAAATGTTTAACAGCCTTGCCAGTATAGAGAGGACTAATGTCATAACCCTCTCTTTCTTAGTTGAATTTTATGATTTACTAGAGATAAGTTAAAAGTTAATCATTAACTCCTAAAAAATTTATGTCCCGTCCATCTAACGGTAGTCCTACCCTCTGGTTAAGTTTACTAACTAGCCCATTTTTACTATTTTTGATAGCTTTTCAGTCAATTATAGAAGGATTAATTGAACTGGGGCAAACATCCGAAGAAATATTCCGAGGTTCGCGTCTTCCTATCCTCAATATTCCCGAAGAACAACAAAAGCAAGAATGAAGCCCCCACCCTTCAAGGTTTGTCGTGCGGAACGCGTTCCGCACCCCACTGAGTTTGCCGAAGGGGCAAAATTTAAATCAACAAAACGGAATCCATGTCTGTGTCCTTAAAAACGGCTCAGATTTTTGATTATTAGTAAAATAGTAAAATGGTCAGAAGCTCCATTGAGGTTTCTATGAGTTCGCTAGTTCAAGTCCCCACAACCCCATTACAATTCTTCTCCACATCAGACTTATTTTTACAAGCTAGACTAAAATTAGTCGAAGATTTATGGGAAGCCGTGCTAAAGGCAGAATGCGGGCAAGATTTGGTGGATCTGCTCATAAAACTGCGTGCAATTTGTTCTGAACAAGGACAAGCCCAAAAAGCGTTAGAAGACTCCATTACCCAATTGATTGAAAAACTCGACCTCAATGAAGCAGTAAGAACGTCTCGCGCTTTTGCTCTCTATTTCCAACTCATTAATATTGTTGAACAACACTACGAACAACGAGACCAACAACTCTCACGACGGGCCACCTACAATGAAGGAGAGTCCAGTGCCAAAAATGGCATTAACGGCGAGCAAACCAGTATATTCTCCTCGGCATTTGGAGCAAATTGGTTAGAAAGAAGTTTGAACGATGAAAAACAAAATGATCAAAAAATAGGAACTTTTCACTGGCTATTTCCCTATTTAAAACAATTAAATGTTCCACCTCAACAAATTCAACGCCTACTCGAACAACTAGATGTGCGCCTGGTTTTTACAGCCCATCCCACCGAAATTGTTCGCCACACCATTCGACGCAAACAACGGCGTATCGCTCATATTTTACAAAAGTTAGACCAGGCAGAAGAAACCTTTAGAGGAATGGGGCTAACCAACTCCTGGGAAGCAGAAGAAGCTAAAGAACAGCTTAAAGAAGAAATTCGCCTCTGGTGGCGTACCGATGAGTTACACCAGTTTAAACCCACCGTGTTAGATGAAGTGGACTACTCCCTACACTATTTTAATGAAGTCCTCTTTGAGGCAATTCCTCAATTAGCCCTTCGTCTCAAACGAACTCTAAAAAGTGCCTTCCCCAGACTACGCCCACCGAAGAATAATTTCTGTTATTTTGGCTCTTGGGTGGGAGGCGATCGAGATGGGAACCCCTTTGTTACACCAGAAGTGACTTGGGCCACGGCCTGTTATCAACGCAATGTCGTTATCGAAAAATATATCGAAAGGGTAGATGAGTTATCGAATATCCTTAGTCCTTCCCTCCATTGGTGTAACGTCCTGCCGGATTTGTTAGACTCCCTAGAAAAAGACCGCGTACAAATCCCACAAGTTTATAATCAGTTAGCCATTCGTTACCGTCAAGAACCCTATCGTCTTAAGTTAGCTTATATTAAAAAACGCCTGGAAAATACCCGCGACCGCAATAGCCGCCTAGCTAACCCAGAAGAACGCCTTTTAGTGTTCAAGACAACCAACGCCAACAATTACCAAAATAAAGAAGAGTTTATAGAAGAACTCAAATTAATGCGGCGTAACCTAGAAAGCACTGGCTTAAGTTGTCAAGAATTAGATAGCTTAATTTGTCAGGTAGAAGTTTATGGGTTTAACCTCACGCAACTAGATTTCCGCCAAGAGTCGAGTAACCACTCAGATGCGATCAACGAAATAGCAGAATATTTACAAATTCTGCCTAAACCCTACAACCAACTGACTGAAGCCGAAAGAACCGCCTGGTTAATCGAAGAATTAAAAACTCGTCGTCCTCTCATTCCCCAGGAAATGCCGTTTTCTGAGAAAACCTGCGAAGTGATAGAAACCTTGAGGATGTTGCGGCAGCTACAACAAGAATTTGGTTTAGAGATCTGTCATACCTACATTATCAGTATGACTAATGAGGTCAGCGATGTCTTAGAGGTTCTTCTCTTGGCACAAGAAGCCGGACTCTATGACCCGGCCACTTGTTCCAGCACGATCCGCATTGTACCCCTATTTGAAACCGTAGAAGACCTTAAACGGGCACCCGAAATCATGCGGGCGCTATTTGAATTGACTCTTTACCGCGCCACTTTGGCAGGAGGATATGATCATTTAGCCTCTTTACAGGGGGAAAATGTGGGCGAACTTAAACCCCCCCTCTTAGAACCCACTAACCTACAAGAAATTATGGTCGGTTATTCCGACAGTAACAAAGATTCTGGGTTTTTAAGCAGTAATTGGGAGATTCATAAAGCCCAAAAAGCTTTACAAAAAGTCGCTAAAAGATATGGCTTAGATTTACGCCTGTTTCACGGACGCGGGGGTTCAGTAGGACGAGGCGGTGGACCCGCTTATGCCGCTATTCTCGCTCAACCGACAGCGACGGTTAATGGCAGAATTAAAATTACTGAACAGGGAGAAGTCCTCGCTTCTAAATATTCTCTCCCTGAATTAGCCCTTTATAACCTAGAAACCATTGTTACTGCCGTTATTCAATCGAGTTTGTTAGGCTGCGGCTTTGATGATATTCAGGTTTGGAATGAGATCATGGAAGAACTCGCCAGTTGTTCTCGTAAAGCCTATCGTGCCTTGATTTATGAAGAACCGGATTTTGTGGATTTCTTCATGTCTGTCACCCCCATTCAAGAAATTAGTCAACTCCAAATTAGTTCTCGCCCGGCTAGACGTAAAAGTGGGAAAAAAGACCTCAGTACCCTACGCGCAATTCCTTGGGTCTTTAGTTGGACTCAAACCCGTTTTCTGTTACCCGCTTGGTATGGGGTAGGAACCGCTTTAGAACAGTTTATTAGCACCGAACCTGAAGAACATTTGAAACTGTTGCGCTATTTTTATCTCAAATGGCCCTTCTTTAAAATGGTCATCTCAAAAGTGGAAATGACCTTATCTAAGGTAGATTTGCAAATTGCCTATCATTATGTAAAGGAATTGTCTCAACCGGAAGATAGAGAACGCTTTGAGCGGCTGTTTGAGCAAATAGCCCAAGAATATCATCGCACTTGCCGCTTAGTCTTAGAAATTACCGAGAATAAACGGCTCCTAGATGGCGATCCCACCTTACAGCGTTCTGTTCAGTTACGCAATGGAACAATTGTTCCTCTAGGATTTTTGCAAGTATCTCTCATCAAACGCCTACGTCAGTACAACGCACAAGCTGAGTCTGGAGTCATTAATTTCCGTTATTCTAAGGAAGAGTTGCTCAGAGGAGCGCTATTAACCATTAATGGAATTGCGGCAGGAATGAGAAATACCGGTTGAGGCAATAGGACTCGGTTAAGGGATATTCTAGGTTGGGTTAAGGTAACGCGCTCGAATTGCAGCGACGAAGTCTAACCCAACATAACTTAACCCGGGTGTCGAACTCACCTTAAAAAAGACTTTCAGACCTTTTCATTAGAATTTTTTGTCGGAGTGTCGCTAACCATCCACTGGGTTGATTTCAACCCTGTCTAACTGACTTTAGAATTATAGATATCAAGATCCACACAGCTTCACTCGACTTTCTCGCTTGATGAACCTGTTTACCATACGTTAATGAGAAAAGACAGTGATTTGTGTTTAGATCAACTTAAGATCTGTTGATTCACGACTTACTCAGCTACCGAGGACTTACTGTGCTGTTATCCAAAGGGTTTGAAATTGAAATGTATACCGGCACGCCTTTTGGCGATGTCATTGGTTTATCAGACCAAATAGTCAGAGATTTAGATGGGTTTGTTAGAGAACCCGATACTCGTAATGTAGAGTATACAACCGCTCCGATCTGTAATTACGATCGTTTGCTGTGTGCTACCCTCAAACCGAGAATACATTTAAGACAGTATTTAAAACAGCTTGGAAATTATACCCTGATTCCTGGTAGTACCTTATCACTAGGACACAGCGATCACTTCTACCGCTCTGATCCGAATAATCCTTATCATACCTATATTGAGCAAACCTACGGAACAAAAGTTGTTACCGCCAGTATTCATATTAACATCGGCATTAGTGACCCAGAAATTTTAATGCAGGCTTGCCGCCTGATTCGAGTTGAAGCCCCTCTATATCTTGCTTTAAGTGCATCTTCTCCCTTTTTAGATGGGCAGATAACCGGCTCTCATTCTACACGTTGGCAGATGTTCCCGAAAACCCCGGCTAATGTTCCTTTATTTGAGAGTCATCGCCATTTTATTCAATGGACCGAAGAGCAATTAAAATTGGGAACAATGCAAAATGTCCGTCATTTGTGGTCATCAATACGCCCTAATGGGGATAATCGCCCTTATAATCTCAATCGTGCAGAATTGAGAATTTGTGATTTAATTACTAATCCGATTAGTTTATTAGCAGTGGTTGCCCTATTAGAAGCTCGTTTAACTCAATTGTTCTCGGATTCTAGATTAGATCCTCTGGTGGGAAGTCACTTACCCAGTTCAAATCGAGCAGAAGATTTAGTGGCCATTACCAACGACAATGAAGAAGCGGCGGCTCAAAAAAGTTTAGAAGCCACTTTAAAACATTGGCAAGATGGAAGAACAATCACGGCAAAAGATTGGATAGAAGAAATTTATCAAGAAGTTTATCCCATTGCTAAGGCACGCGGATTTAGCTGTTTTCTTTCTCCTGTTAAAAAAATTCTTCGAGAGGGAAATCAAGCCCAAAAATGGTTAAAACAATATGAACAAGGTCAAGATATTCGCTCTATCCTCATGCGAGGAATTCAAGAGTTAGAACAAGAGGAGAGCGAATTAGAAGATAAATTATGTCAGCCGCTTTTAGTGGCGTAAATAAGACTTGATCTTTTGACAGTAGGGGCAGTGTTCCCCTACAATTATGATGAATTTAGATTATTATTCTCAGATGAACCTTGCCCTAAACTAAGTGAAAGAACAGATAAATATAAATCTATAAATGATGCAGCTTCTTGAAAATAATCTCACCCGCTCGGCAACCCTGAAACAACGACGTGAAAAACTGGCTCAACTACTGGAACATCCGGTCATTCTTTGGTCCGGAGCCGCTCTTTCTCGAAATTTTCCGGCTAACCGTTATCCTTTTCGCGCTAGTAGCCACTTTCTCTATTTTGCCGGTTTACCGCTAGAAAAAGCGGCGATTCGTCTTTACCAGGGTAAATTAGAATTATTTGTCGATGAATCATCACCAGAATCGGCCTTATGGTATGGTCAAATGCCCACCCGAGATGAAATAGCCGCTTATATAGGAGCGGATGCGGCTTATCCGTTTTCAGAATTAAGTGTTGTTACAGCCGAGGCGGCTACTATAGCGGTGGGGGATATTAAAACTTATCAACAGCAATGTCAATTGCTCCAGCGTCAGGTAGCCCCGGCTAATGCTCCTACAGGCATAGATTTAGAGTTGGTAAAAGCCATCATTCGCCTCAGATTAACTCATGATACAGAAGCCTTAAACGAGTTAAAGAAAGCCGCCAGCGTATCGGTTAAAGCTCATCAGGCGGGAATGCAAGCGACTCCCCACTCAAAAACTGAAGCTGAAGTTAGAGGAGCCATCGAAAGCGTTATTCTCGCTCACAATATGCAGTGTGCTTATGGGAGTATTGTCACGGTTCATGGGGAAGTGCTACATAATGAACAGTATGATTATCGGCTAGAATCCGGGGATTTATTATTAGCCGATGTAGGGGCTGAAACCGAGACGGGATGGGCTTCTGATATTACCCGAACTTGGCCTGTCACGGGCAAATTTTCCTCCACGCAACGCGATATTTATGACCTAGTTTTGGCTGCCCATGATGCTTGTATCGAAAAAATTCGTCCAGGGGTTGAGTATCAAGATATTCATCTCTTAGCCGCCTACGTGATGGCTAGTGGATTAGTGGATTTAGGGATTTTAAAGGGAAATCCAGCCGATTTAGTGGAGATGGATGCTCACGCCCTCTTTTTTCCTCATGGAATCGGGCATCTATTGGGGTTAGATGTACATGATATGGAAGATTTGGGAGATTTAGCCGGATATGAAACGGGTAGGTCTAGAAGTCAGCGCTTTGGGTTAGGATATTTACGTTTAAATCGTCCTTTAAAGGCGGGAATGTTGGTGACTATTGAACCCGGATTTTATCAAGTTCCTGCTATTTTAAACCATCCTCAGTTTCGTGCTAAGTATGAACAAGTGGTCAATTGGAGTCGTCTAGCAAAGTTTGCTGATGTAAGAGGGATTCGCATTGAAGATGATGTGTTAGTTACCGAGTCAGGCACAGAGGTTTTAACGGCTTCTTTACCGAATAAAGCTGACGAAATTGAAAATTTAATGGCTTAAATAGCGATTACAAAAGGTTTGAGCGGGTCTGAGTCCCTTTACCTTTCAACTTAATCATTGTAATATCTCTTTAATCAATCATTTTCTGCTAAATAGACTCTAAAATTACTAACGATTAGGGGATCGTTGGCGGAGTGATTAAATTAAGGAAGGCAATGTCAATGATCACAATAACAAACCTTGAGCAAACAGAAAAATTAGCAGAAATCGCCGAGGTTCTTCGTTCAATTGGATGGGGAGCATCAGATATTCTTCGCGCCTATTATCGGGGTGAGGCGGGGTATGGAAATTTGAATGTACAGGAAGATAAAAAAGATGGGCCGGTAACGGCGGCTGATCTGGCCACAAATCATTATATTTTAGCAAAACTTCAAGAGGTTTTTGCCCCCGAAGAATACGGCTACCTCAGTGAAGAAACTCATACAGGGACTGATCCCCTGCCTCAAGATTGGGTTTGGGTGATAGATCCGCTTGATGGGACTCGGGATTTTATTGATAAGACTGGAGAATATGCCATTCATATTGCTTTAACTTATCAAGGTCGGCCTGTGGTGGCTTTGGTCGCTATACCTGAAGCCAATAAAATTTATTATGCCACTAAAGGCGGTGGGACTTTTGTCGAAGATCGCTCTGGGGAAATTAAACCCTCAAAAGTTTCACAACGGAATCAAATAGAGGAGTTATACTTAGTGGCTAGTCGTACCCACCGAGATGAACGCTTTCAAAAATTGTTAGAAAGAATGCCTTTTAAAGCACGCAACTATGTGGGGAGTGTGGGCTGTAAAATTTCCACCATCTTAGAGCAACAATCTGATGTTTATATTTCTCTGTCGGGTAAATCTGCACCTAAAGATTGGGATTTTGCGGCTCCCGAGTTAATTTTAACCGAAGCCGGCGGAAAATTTACTCATTTTAGTGGAGAGCCTTTGATTTATAACAAGGGCGATGTCAGACAATGGGGTGGGTTAATGGCTAGTCATGGTGTTTGTCATCAAGAGTTATGTCAGTTAGCGACCTCAATTTTGGCAGATATTGATGGGCTATCTTTGCCGAAAAAATAAGACTGAACTTTTTCAGTTCGGCGAAAACGGGATAAAGGGAACGGGGAAAGGCGCAAAGTCAAGGTTCCTTTAAGCTTGACCCTTGAACCTTTTTCTTTTTTAGATAACCTTTTTTAAAGAGATTCTCAAGCATAAAGCATTAAGAATTTATAAGTTTTTTTCAGTTATTACTGTTAAAACGACAGATAATTCAGTAAGATTGACTATAGACAGCCCAGGTAAAGATCGGGTTAACTAGATAGTAGAATAAAAAGTATAAAAGTTTTTCTCGAATTTTTGGCGAATTTTTTAACTAAGCAAGTAAGTGGGCATAATTAAACGTCCAACAGAGAGGAAACAGAGAACAGGTAAGACAGTTCTGTTAACCGGTTTCCGGAAATAAAAAAACTATCGCTTCCTGACTTTTGAATTTCTGAGTTTATAGTTAATCTGTGAGTAAACTACAATTGCTACTGTTAAAAAGTTTCCTCTTCCCTTCTCACAACAGAAATTGTAATTATCAAAGCGATTAACTCAAGTTAATTAAAAGCTAGGAAATTATGATTAATATGAGGTAATAAATGATTGAAAATCAGGCAGTTATAGACCTTAAAAATAAATACGATGCAGGAGAAAGAAATTTCTCTAAAATTGAGTTAAGACGAGTAGATTTACGAGGATTTAATCTCAGTCAAGCAAATTTTAAAGGGGCAGATTTCAGTTATGCTAATCTTAGAGAAGTCGATTTTAGCGGCGCAGACCTCAGTGAAGCTTTTTTTAATGAAGCTGATTTAACGGGAGCAAATCTTCAAGAAGCCAATCTGCAAGGAAGCTATTTAATGAAAGCTTACCTCATGAAAACGAATCTACAATCTGCTAACCTAAGTAAAGCCTATTTAACTGGGGCCTATCTGAGTAAAAGTAATTTAACTAATGCTAATTTAACTGGGGCTTATTTAAATGGCTCTAAACTGAATGGCGCAGATTTAACGGGACTAATTTATGATGCGACAACCCGCTTTGATGTTAACTTTAATCCCAACAAAATAGAGAGCAAAAAAAATATTGCTCGTTCCACTTCTTTACTAGATTTAAAAGTAACTGTTGAAGATTTACTAAATATGTTCAATCATCTGAGTCAAATCAGTAATCGCTATTTAGGCAATACGATGACGGTTAGATATTGGGAAAATGCCCGCCCACAAAGCGAATGGTTAAATCACTTTCAGGTGAAACCATCAGCACAAATTCAATTTGTAGGCACTCACAAAGGCTATTTAGATGTTTCTCAGTTAAGGTTGGCACAGGAATGGGTAAACCGTTTTATTAAAGTCTGCTCTCAAATTATTCAAGACTATCCCAAAATGATTGATCGCAAACAATTTGTTTTCAATCTTAGCTTGTTATCCTCTGATCCAACCCAAACAGAAAGTGATGACTCTGATGAATCTATTTTGACCTTTTCATCCTCAAATGAAGACACTATTGGATTATTTTAAAAAAAAGTCGGGTAGAGGGTAAAGGTAAGGGGGAAAGCAATAGGCAACAAGACTAATGGGCGCTTTTCAAGTGCGCCCCTAATGACTAAAATTGATTAAGCCACCCGTTCTTCGATGACTTTATCAATTAAGCCGTATTCTTTGGCTTCATAGGGAGACATAAAATAGTCTCGGTCGGTATCTTTTTCAATCTGTTCGATGGATTTGCCGGTCCGATCAGCCAGCATTTGATTAAGCTGAGTACGGATACGCAGAATTTCTTTAGCCTCAATTTCAATATCGGTAGCTTGTCGGCGGCCAGTTCCTCCCATCGGTTGGTGAATCATAATCCGCGAATGAGGAAGTGCTAACCGTTTTCCTGGCGTTCCGGCGGCTAAGAGGAAAGACCCCATCGAAGCGGCTAAACCAACACAAATGGTAATCACTTCGGACTTGATGTACTGCATGGTATCGTAAATCGCCATCCCCGCCGTCACCGAACCCCCAGGAGAATTGATATACAGGTAAATCGGTTTATTGGGGTCTTCGGAATCGAGATAGAGTAAAAAAGCGACGATACGGTTAGCCAGTCCGTCGGTGACTTCTTGGCCGAGGAAAATAATTCTTTCTTGACTCAGACGGGTATAGATATCAATCCATCGTTCGTATTGACTACCCGGAAGACGATAAGGAACACTAGGAACACCTATAGGCATAGTTCAAACTTCTTTGCTAATGAGGGTTAAAACAATGATTAAATCACACCGGTTAGCGGCTTGGGTAATTCTTTGCGACTTTCTAAAACTCTGTCAATTAAGCCATATTCTTTAGCTTGTGCAGGAGTCAGATAAAAAGTCCGATCCAAATCCTTAGCCAATTTTTCAATGGCTTGCCCCGTATTTTTGGAGAAAATTTCTAGCATGGTTCGTTTATTGGCTAGAACTTCTTTAGCGCGGATTTGAATATCTGTAGCTTGACCTTGCGCCCCTGTGCGGTTTTGGTTAAGGACAATTGTTGCATGGGGGAGACTCGCGCGGCAGCCTTTTGTTCCAGCAGAGAGGATCATGGCTGCGGTTCCCATCGCTTGACCAATACAGATAGTATGAACCGGGGGCTTAATGTAGTTGATGGTATCGCAAATCGCAAAGGCTTCGGTTTCAAAGCCGATGGCATCTCCGGTATACCAAGAAGTCCCGGTAGAGTTGATATAAAAATAAATCGGCTTATCTGGGTCGTCAAATTGGAGAAACAAAAGTTGAGCGATAATGAGTTGGGTAACGTCTATGCCTACCTGCTGTTTAATGTCATCAGAAGAAAATAGCGGCATTCCCAGATAGACGATTCGCTCTTTGAGTAAAAGCGATTCTAAATCCGGTGGCGGAGTTCTAAAGCTTGCGTCCCCATAGTATGCAGTTTGTACCATCTTGTCAGTCGTTTGTGGTTTGCAATGTGAATGCAGGACTGAAAAGTCCTAAGATCGGTAAGTTGGATTACCTTGGGCTGGTTGTTGAACTTACGGGTGTTTATAGTTCTGCTTTTGATTGTAACGCATTCACAGGATTGCTATTTTTACTTCGCTCTATATCTATGAGGTTATCGCACCTTGACAGTAAACAGAGGTTTATCTCGCAACTAAAAACGAAAAAAGCTAATAACCGTATAAACACAAGAAACTGTCAACAAACTTGTTCTATAAAAATAGGTGTCCAGAAGTTTTGCCTAATATTGGCTCAGAGAACGGAGAGGGTGGGATTTGAACCCACGGGACGCTATTAACGCCCATCCGATTTCAAGTCGGACGCGATCGACCACTCTGCCACCTCTCCTTAGTGACTAGATATTTATTCTATCAAAGCCTGAGCTAGTTTGACGAGTAATCTTAAACCGCTTGGGGAATTTTCGCCGCATCTTGATATAAAGGTTGTCGAGATACTATCCTAAAATCCTCTCCCACCCAAACTAGCTCAATTTGGGTTACTTTTCCCTCTTCTAAAGAGACAAAAGAAAAATTTCGTAACTTTTCGCCATTTTCTTCTTTAATTCGGGGCACACTAGCCGCATTCAAGTAAACTGTTCCATAGGGGTCTGTTTCTACCATCGTCCGTAAGTAGGCCTGGGTATGACGGAGGCGATGGTGCATATGGCCAAAAGTAACAAGAGAAATGGTTTTGCCTAACTGGCGGCTCAGAGTTAACGCCTCGGAAAAATCAGGATCGCCATGATCTCCCCCCAAAGGCGGCCAGTCTTGTCCACAGATAGAGTGGGGTTCTTCTCCTAACCCCAAGGGCCCATTATGGCCTACAAAAATAAGGGTATCATAAGCGGCATCTTGGGCTTGGGCAACGATTTTTGCCGTAGACTGTTGGAAATTGGTTATACCGTATAGTTCGTTTAAAAATTCCTTATTTTTCCAATCTTGACCACCCCAACTAAAGGGGCGACTCCCCACCACTGATAAATTAAATTGAGGTAAGTCTAATTTTCCATACCCGACATGAGCTTCCCCTAATAGATCGAGTTGTTCTTGTACGCGGTTTTCCAGTTCGTGATCATAGGGAGACTTGGCGCGACCCCAAGCAGAGGCAGTATACCAAGCGTCATGATTTCCCAGGATAGCGGCTTTGGGTAATTCCAGGGCAGCAATAAGGCCGACTACGGCTAGGGATTCATTGCCAAAATCCCCCACAAATAGAGCTAAATCCACATCTAGATGCTGGAGAGCCTGGTTATCTTCTTTTTCCCATTGATCGTGGATGTCACCTATCACAGCGATTTTTATCATGGTTTTTAAGGAGTTGCTCATCTCAAATTTTTGCGAAGTGTACGCTTTTTTGACAAAATAATCCTAAGCGAGTAGGTTTTGCCAACACAAAATAAGTTTTATACTAAAAACTGATGATGACATGACCAACGACTGAGGACAATAAGCATGAGTATGGATGTTGTAATAACTTGGGGTTTAAGTCTATTGTTGATGTTGATGACTATTTTATTTATCTTTCGCATCGTTTTGACTTGGTATCCTCAAGTAGACTTAAATCGTTTTCCCTTCAGTTTGGTTAGTTGGCCAACCGAACCGTTTTTAGTGCCTGTACGTAAAATTGTACCGCCTTTAGGCGGTGTGGACATCTCCCCGATTATCTGGGTAGCAATTGTCACTTTGCTACGGGAGGTACTTCTCGGACAACAAGGAATTTTAACAATGGCACTTCGTTAATTAATCAGTGATGAATTCTATTTTATCTCCTTTACAAAAATTCTTGATTACTTGGCTACTCATTTTAATCACGAGTTGGCTAACGGTAAAAACGTTGTCTTATGTGGGTGAATTGATCAGCATTCTTTTAACGGCTGCCCTGATGGCTTTTTTACTCAATTATGCTGTCATGGCCCTGAAACTTATTTTACCTCGTCCTATTGCGGCGGTTTTTGTTTATCTAGGGGCGGCGTTAATTTTTATTATTGTTGGTGTGACTTTATTGCCTCCTGTTGTAATTCAAGGGCGGCAATTGTTGATCGGTCTGCCGGAATTAATAGCCCAAGGACAGCAGCAATTAAACACTTTTCAGGCTTGGAGTGTGGATCATAATTTACCCTTTGATTTACAATTAATTACTTCGGATTTATTTAACCGCATTCAAACTCAAGCTAGAATTATTGCTTCTACCGGTTTAGGATTAGTTTTAGGGACTTTTAACTGGTTTCTGGATGTAATTTTAATCCTGGTTATTTCTTTTTATATGCTCATTGATGGGGAAAGACTTTGGGATGGGTTAACCAGTTTCTTTTCTCCAAAAATTCAAGACCAACTTACCATTAGTTTAGAGAAAAATTTACAACGATTTGTGACAGGGCAGTTGATTTTAGGACTGTTTATGTCTGTCTCGCTAACGGTGGCTTTTCGCTTGCTCAATACGCCTTATTTCCTGTTGTTTGCTGTTTTTATTGGGCTGATGGAGTTATTGCCTTTTATTGGGGCCACATTAGGCATAGGAATTGTGGTGATTATTCTGGCTTTTATTAATTGGTGGTTGGCGGTAAAAGTTTTAATTGTATCGGTGATTATTCAGCAAATTAAAGATAATCTGATTAGCCCTAGAATTATGGGGAATTTAACGGGTTTATCGCCGGTGATTATTTTTATGGCTTTGTTACTAGGGGCTAAAATTGGCGGATTTTTAGGCGTGATTTTGGCTATTCCGCTTACTGGGGTGGTGAAAGGGTTAGCTGAAATTGTGGGCGATCCGGATTCTCCGCCTCAAACGGGTTCTTTTTTTAATAATCCTTTTAGAAAAAATCATCCTCAGTTAATCACCACTGAGATTAAACAACAGGATTAAATAAAGGGGGAAGGGGGAAAAGAAAAAACTGAGATTATAGAGAATAGTAGCTCAAGGCTGACATAATCAGCCCTTTCCCCCTTATTTCATTTCATTAAATGTTGTTCGATGAAATTGGTATAAACATCGCCTTCAATAAAGGCAGGGGTTTCTAAGATTCGTTGATGGAATCCAATAGTCGTAGGAACTCCTGTAATAGCACATTCTTTTAAGGCCCGTTTCATGCGCCGAATGGCTGTAGGTCGATCTGGCCCCCAAACAATTAATTTTCCAATTAGAGAATCATAGTAAGGGGGAATTTCATAGTCAGTATAAACGTGAGAATCCATTCGGACTCCAGGGCCCCCAGGTGGAAGATAAGCGCTAATTTTGCCCGGATGAGGACGGAAGTTATAATCGGGATCTTCAGCATTAATGCGGCATTCGATCGCGTGACCCCTCAGTTGTATATCTTTTTGGGTGACAGAAAGTTTTTCCCCTTGGGCGATGCGAATTTGTTCGGTGACTAAATCTAAGCCGGTAATCATTTCGGTGACGGGATGTTCTACCTGAATCCGGGTATTCATCTCCATGAAATAAAAGTTACCGTGTTTATCGACTAAAAATTCAACGGTGCCGGCCCCGACATATTTAATCGATTGAGCGGCTTTAACGGCGGCCTGTCCCATTTTTTCCCGTAATTTAGGGGTTAGAAAGGGGCTAGGGGCTTCTTCTAATAATTTTTGATGTCGCCGTTGAATCGAGCAATCTCTTTCTCCTAAGTGAACCACATTACCGAATTGATCGGCAAAAATTTGAAATTCGATGTGACGAGGACACTCAATAAATTTTTCTAGATAGACTCCTGAATTACCAAAGGCGGCCCCGGCTTCTCCTTGGGCGGCTTGTAGGAGGGCGGGCAGTTCACTTTCACTTCTAACCAGCCGCATTCCTCTACCCCCCCCGCCGGCTGTCGCTTTAATTAAGACCGGATAACCAATTTGGGCGGCGATCTCTTTAGCTTGTTTTTCTGAGTCAATTAAGCCGCCACTACCGGGGATGGTAGGAACTCCTGCACGTTGCATAGTTTTTTTGGCGGTAGACTTATCCCCCATAGCCAAAATGGCTTCAGGAGAGGGGCCAATAAAAGTTATTTTATGATCGGCGCATATTTCAGCAAAACGGGCGTTTTCGGCCAGGAACCCATAACCAGGATGAATGGCGGTGGCGTTGCGAGTCAGGGCAGCAGAGATAATATTAGGGATATTCAGATAACTTTTGCCGCTTGGCGGGGGGCCAATACATACACTCTCATCAGCCAACTGTACATGAAGGGCCTGGCGATCAATGGTGGAGTGAACTGCTACTGTAGCAATGCCTAGTTCTTCACAGCTATGTAAGATTCGTAGGGCTATCTCTCCTCTATTTGCAATTAAGATTTTGGAAAATTCCATGTGCTAAGAGATCAAATATATCTGAATTATATGTAGGATATCTGTTTTTGATACCGGTTTTACTCTTCGGCTTTAAATAAGTCTGATGGGGGGCGATCGCTACTCCAGGCCCACCACCCTTGCTCACACTCGCATAGATAGAATTCTTGCCATTTTCGCCGATAATCTTCGCTTATGACGGGGGCGCGGCGATTGATCCAAACTTTTTGGGCGGCTGTGGCACTAGCGCGGCAACGGGGACAACAAAATTGTGTGGCGTGAACCGCTTTTTCTATCCAAGGGGGAGGAGTGGGGCTAAAGGCTTCCATAGGACTAGGGTTTTTTGTTTTGGTTCTTGCATTATTTTGGCATATTACGCGGCTTGCCCTCTACGAGTTTGGGGGGAATGGTAAGGTCAGGATTATAAAAGAGACAAAAAAACCATATTTATGTCTTTAATAGAGATATTATAGGAGTTTTTTTGATTCTTTGCTAATTTATTATTGGATCTAAATTAGAGTATAAAACAATGGACCCTATTTCTCTGATTCTGAGTGCGTTAGCGACTGGTGCGGGTACGGCGGCGGCGGAAAAAGGTTTTAAAGATGTTTACGATAAGTTAAAGGAATTGATTAAGAAAAAGTTTGCTGATAATGAAGCGGCAAAAGTTGTGTTAGATGAACACGAAAAAGACCCGGAAACATATCAAGCCGCTTTGAAGAAAAAGTTAACTGAAGCGGGGGCTGATAAGGATGAAGAAATTAAAAAAATAGCTCAAGAAATCCTGAAAAAACAAGACCCTCAAGGGGCAGCCGCAGGTAAGTTTAATAATCAAGTTGCGGGAGATATGAAAATTGGTATTCAGGGAGAGGTAAGCGGCGAAAACATTACTCAGACATTTTAAAACAATCGTAGGGTGTGTTAGCGTAGCGTAACGCACCTCAACCCTCAGACATTTTAAAACAATCGTAGGGTGTGTTAGCGTAGCGTAACGCACCTCAACCTCTAGGCCTGTATCAACAGAAAATAGTTAAAGATATTAAATTTATGATGCTAATTACTGTTAGTGAAGATCGGTTAATGTTAGCACCTGGTAATGATGTTATTTTCCCTCATCAAACCTGGGAAGATTATGAAAGATTACTTAATTTGCGTCAAGATAAAACCTTCCCAAAACTCTATTTTAATGCTAAAATCCAAGAAATTAGGCTTATGTCACCTTTACCGAGTCATGGAAATCGTGTTGCTCCTTTAAGCGATTTAGTGAAAAGTCTTTTACGTCGTCAAGGAAAAGATTGGCAATGTTTTGATCCAATTACACTTAAAAAACCTTTGATCCTCCTCCTGATTTAGCGATAGAAGTTGATCTTACCTCGATAACTGATGTAGGCGCATATCAATTGCTTAAAATTCCTGAGTTGTGGGTTTATCGTCGGGAAAGCTTAACTATTTATCTTTTGGAGGGGGAAAGTTATCAGGAAAGTCAAAAAAGTCCTCTATTTCCCGATATAAATATTAAGGAAATTTTACCCTTTTATGTTGAGTTAGGGTGGACTCAAGGCGCTAGTGTTGCTTTACGTCAATTTGAAGCTTTAAAATATTTGAATTGTGAAAAGGAGTAAATTGTGTCTGACAATAAAGGCTTTAAATATAATCAAACTAACACCTCTTACTATTCAGAAATAGGCGGGGATTTTAAGGGGATACAGGGTGATATTACTGCAAGAAATATTACTCAATATATTATTACCCAACAGTCGGGGATTGAAATTACACAAAGAAAATTAATTGAAGCATCGCCTTATGTGGGTTTAGAAAAGTTTAAAGTAGAAGATAAGGATAAATTTTTTGGTCGAGATAGTTGGATTAGAGATTTAACAGCGCATTTAAAACAAAATAAAGTTCTTCTGCTTTTGGGCGCTTCGGGAAGTGGTAAGTCATCCCTGATTCAAGCGGGGTTAATTCCAGCTTTAAGAAATGAAACAATTTTTATTTCTTTGAATATTTTTTGTTTTGTTCCTGATAAAAATCCTTTTGAATCTTTTTATGGTAGCCTTCTGACTAAATATAGGCAATCAGAAGCGAAAGCGGCTAAAATTGTTAAACAAGATACCCTAATTCAAGTCGTTAAGTCTTTAAAAAATGATTCTCAGTGGCTTATTTTTATCGATCAATTTGAGGAATTATTTACCCTAACGCCGAAAACCGAGCAGAGTATTTTTATAAACAGTCTGACTCAATTGATTGATAAATTAGATGAGTCGGTTAGAGTTGTGATGACTATGCGGGCGGATTTTCTTGATAAGTTAAGTCCTTATCCTGACTTGGGAAAAATCCACAATCGCTATAGTCGGATGTTAACCAATATGGATGATAGTGAGTTAAGATTGGCGATAGCTGAACCTGCCGCGAGAAATGGAGTCATATTTGAAAAGGGATTAATTGAAACAATTATTGCCGATTTTCATGAACAAGCGGGGTCTTTGCCGCTCCTACAATATACGCTAGATTTATTGTGGAAAAAAGATGATCTTCAAGACAGAGTTTTAAAGACTAAAACTCATCTACAAGATATGCTAGATTTATTGTGGAAAAAAGATAATGTTCAAGACAGAGTTTTAAAGACTAAAACCTATCAAGATTTGGGCGGGGTAAGGGGCGCACTTCAGAAGCAAGCTAATACAATATATGGTAAATTTGATGCTCGGCAACGAAAATTAGCAAAGGAAATTTTTCTAGAGTTAATTAGCTTAGAAGGGGGGAAAAACGTTAGCAGAAGGGCAGATAAAGCTATTTTTGAGCAGGATGAGATAGAAAAAGAAGTTCTCTATCAACTCATTGATAATCGTCTTTTAGTCAGTCGGGGAGACGATGGGAAAGCAACGGTTGAAGTGGCACATGAAGAGTTGATTCGTTCTTGGGAAGTGTTACAAGAGTTAATCCGAGAAAACGAACAAATTATTATTTTGAGAAATCGGTTATATGCTGATGCCAAGGAGTGGGATGAGTTACGCAAGCAAGATGCAGTAAAAGCTAGGGGTGATCTTTGGAGTGGTTCTAAGTTAGCCCGGATTGTGGAGTTGAGGAGAGAACATTCTTTGCCTAATTTGGATGATTTAGCCAATGAATTCATTGATGCTAGTGTTAAAGAAAGAGAAGAACAACAGCAGCGAGAGTTAAAAGCAGCACAGGAGTTAGCAAAAGCTAATAAAAAAGCCCTTCAAGAGTCTCAAAAACGAGAAGAAGAACAAAGGAAAGCTAATAAAAGACTTCGTCAAGTAAGTGTAATTTTGGGAGTTCTCTTAATTGCCGTTGGTGGTTTCGGTTGGGCGGCTTGGAATCAGAAGAATCAGGCAGAATATAATCAAGCTGAATCTCTGGGTAGATATGCTTCGTCTCTCTTTGATGAACATAAAGAATTAGAAGCTTCTGTGACAGCAATTAAAGCAGGAAAAATTCTACAAAACCAACACACAACTAACCCAGAAGTAACGAATGCTTTACACAAAGTTCTCTTTGCAAACGAATATAATCGTTTAGAAAGGCATAATGATTCTGTCACGAGCGTGAGTTTTAGTCCTGACGGTAAGATTTTGGCTTCTGGTAGTTGGGATAAGACTATCAAACTGTGGGATGTGCAGACCGGTCAAGAAATTCGCACCCTTTCTGGGCATAATGATTCTGTCTATAGCGTGAGTTTTAGTGGTGACGGTAAGATTTTGGCTTCTGGTAGTAGGGATAAAACTATCAAACTGTGGGATGTGCAGACGGGTAAAGAAATCAGCACGCTTTCTGGGCATAATGATTCTGTCTATAGCGTGAGTTTTAGTCCTGACGGGAAGATTTTGGCTTCTGGTAGTGGGGATAAGACTATCAAACTGTGGGATGTGCAGACCGGTCAAGAAATTCGCACCCTTTCTGGGCATAATGATTCTGTCTATAGCGTGAGTTTTAGTCCTGACGGGAAGATTTTGGCTTCTGGTAGTGGGTATAAGACTATCAAACTGTGGGATGTGCAGACCGGTCAAGAAATTCGCACCCTTTCTGGGCATAATGATTCTGTCTTGAGCGTGAGTTTTAGTGGTGACGGTAAGATTTTGGCTTCTGGTAGTAGGGATAAGACTATCAAACTGTGGGATGTGCAGACCGGTCAAGAAATTCGCACCCTTTCTGGGCATAATGATTCTGTCTTGAGCGTGAGTTTTAGTGGTGACGGTAAGATTTTGGCTTCTGGTAGTTGGGATAAAACTATCAAACTGTGGGATGTGCAGACCGGTCAACTAATCCGCACCCTTTCTGGGCATAATGATGGTGTCTCGAGCGTGAGTTTTAGTCCCATCCCCCCCTCCCCCGTTACTAAGGGGGGCGCAGGGGGGATTTTGGCTTCTGGTAGTAGGGATACGAGTATCAAACTGTGGGATGTGCAGACCGGTCAACTAATCCGCACCCTTTCTGGGCATAATGATGGTGTCTCGAGCGTGAGTTTTAGTCCTGATGGTAAGATTTTGGCTTCTGGTAGTGGGGATAAAACTATCAAACTGTGGGATGTGCAGACCGGTCAACTAATCCGCACCCTTTCTGGGCATAATGATGTTGTCTGGAGCGTGAGTTTTAGTCCTGACGGTAAGATTTTGGCTTCTGGTAGTGGGGATAAGACGATCAAACTATGGGATGTGCAGACAGGTCAACAAATCCGCACCCTTTCTAGGCATAATGATTCTGTCTGGAGCGTGAGTTTTAGTCCTGACGGTAAGATTTTGGCTTCTGGTAGTGGGGATAAGACGATCAAACTATGGGATGTGCAGACAGGTCAACAAATCCGCACCCTTTCTAGGCATAATGATTCTGTCTTGAGCGTGAGTTTTAGTGGTGACGGTAAGATTTTGGCTTCTGGTAGTAGGGATAAGACGATCAAACTATGGGATGTGCAGACAGGTCAACAAATCCGCACCCTTTCTAGGCATAATGATTCTGTCTTGAGCGTGAGTTTTAGTGGTGACGGTAAGATTTTGGCTTCTGGTAGTAGGGATACGAGTATCAAACTGTGGGATGTGCAGACCGGTCAACTAATCCGCACCCTTTCTGGGCATAATGAGTATGTCAGGAGCGTGAGTTTTAGTCCTGACGGTAAGATTTTGGCTTCTGGTAGTAGGGATACGAGTATCAAACTGTGGGATGTGCAGACAGGTCAACAAATCCGCACCCTTTCTGGGCATAATGATGTTGTCTGGAGCGTGAGTTTTAGTCCTGACGGTAAGATTTTGGCTTCTGGTAGTAGGGATACGAGTATCAAACTGTGGGATGGAGAGTATGGTTGGGGTTTAGATGCTTTAATGGCAAAGAGTTGTGATAGAGTGCGGGCTTATTTGCACAATCCTAATTCTGATGTTAGGGAGGAGGATAAAGGTTTGTGTGATGGGATTGGTGGGAAGAAGTAGTATTTAGAGGGGATTTATCGACCATATCCGCTTAAAATAAATGTAATGGACGGAATCGGTCAGGAAAACTATGAACGAAAACCACGCGCTACTTTGAAGAACAAGTCTTAGTTAAAAGATCCTATCTTAAGCGAGAATGGTGTCAACAGGGTATTCAGAATCCCGTAAGACGAGAAATTGAACCGAGTGGGCGCATTCGTCATTGGTTGTACATTTCCGAATTAGGAAAATATTTGCGAGTTGTCACCTTAGATGATGGAGAAACCATTCATAACGCTTTCTGTGATCGTAACTTTAAGGAGTAAAAATGAAATTTAATTATTATCCTGAAACCGATTCTCTTTACATTAGCTTATCCGACAAAACAAGTACCGACTCACAAGAAATAGCCCCTGATCTTGTCTTAGATTTTGATAGCGAAGGAAAATTAGTCGGAATTGATATCGATCAATCAAGTAAAATTGTTGACTTAACTTGTTTAGAAACTGAATCATTACCCCTTAATTCTGTTATCTTAACTCAACCCAAATAGCCCTCTAATGGAGATGAAAACGATGACACCAATTGAATTAAGACAAAAAGGTTATCAAGCTTTAGTTAAAGAGTTAGGACAAGTTGATGCTATTCGCTTTTTACAAGATGTAGGAGGCGGCTTTGGTGACTACACTCAAGAACGTCAACAGTCTTTAAAAAATGTCACAAGAGCCGATTTTTGGCAAGATATTTAAGAGATTAGAGCAAAATAACGGGTGTTGGGTTTCGTGCCTCAACCCAACCTACAAAATAAAGATTATTTTTAGGGATATCTATTTGCCTCCATTAATATTTGTCTTTCTAAAATCCTTTCAGGGTCATTAAATTGAAAAATTCGTGCTGTTACTTCCCCAATATCTGTTAAAGTTTGAATGATAGCGCCCTCAAAATTAAAATGCTCTTTCCATTGATCGCGGCGGGGATTAAAAAATCTGATTAATTCTCCTGTTCGCCAAATAATTGAGCCTAAATCTGTTCCTTTATTAAGATTGCAAAACATACAAGCATAGGCTAAATTTTCGGGGGTTGTTTCTCCCCCATGCTTAAGACTAATAATGTGATCGACGTGACAACCAGAAAGACGATCACGGGCGAAAATAAGACAATATTCACATCTAAAATTAGCCCTTTGAGCAACTAACCGTCTTAGTTCTATCGCTATATAAGTTCGAGACATAGTTAATATTTTAGTGAGATTGTTCTGATTGAGTTTGCATGATGATGTGTGCTTTAGCTTTAGCTAATGTAACAATATGTTCCAATACTAACAATTTATCCAGTTCTTTTTGTTCTTCTGGCGTTAAATTTCCCATTTTTGCTCGATAAATCAGGTCTTCTATCTGTTCTTGGGCGCTGTCGGAATACTGGAACTTGACTAAAGTTTCTGGTGTGACTCCTGCCGCCAAAAAATCGATAAACTCGTCATAAATTTTACGTTGATTTTGAATTGATGTAGTCATTAATTTTTTCCGAAAATAAAAGCTTTTTATGTTATTATTGTATCACCCCTAACGGTTTTAATGGGAAATAACTTAACTTCAATTTATGGAGGTTAGCTAAAAATTGTTTTATGCCGCAATATAATCTCTATCACGATCTTGTCAAGAATGGACTATAACAATGAATAACTCTACAGATCAACCCATTTGGCAACCCCAACTCGAACGGATAAAAAATAGTAACATGACCGCTTTTATCCACAAATTTAGTCAACGTTATAACCGTCACTTTAACAATTATGCCCAACTTCATCAATGGTCAGTAGAACATCTAGAAGACTTTTGGCTGGCCATTTGGGATGATGCTGAGATTATCGCTTCCCAAACCGGTGAACAAGTATTAATCCCCAATAATTCTATAGAAAAAGCCGCCTGGTTTCCTGACGCTAGACTGAATTTTGCCGAAAATCTCTTGCGGCATAAAAATAATAACCTGGCCATTGTTTCCCGCAATGAATTAGGACAACGCCGCACTTTAACCTATCAACAACTCTATCAACAAGCCGCACAACTAGCGGCAGCAATGCGAACTTTAGGCATCAAAACAGGTGACCGAATAGCGGGTTTTTTGCCCAATATTCTCGAAACTGTTGTTGCTATGTTAGCCGCTACAAGTATCGGGGCCATTTGGTCGAGTTGTTCCCCAGATTTTGGCATTAATGGAGTCTTAGATCGTTTTGGACAAATTGAACCGAAAATTTTATTTACCACTGATGGTTATTTTTATAAAGGTAAACCCATTGATTCTCTCGAAAAAATCCGTAATATTCAGCCGCAGATTCCCTGTTTAGAAAAAATTATTGTCATTCCCTTTATTCAAGAATATCCCAATATTGCTCAACTGGATAAAGCCGTTTTATACCCAGACTTTTTAGTCAGCGAAAATACCCCAGAACTATTATTTGAACAACTACCTTTTGATCATCCCGTTTATATTATGTATTCTTCCGGCACAACCGGAAAACCCAAATGTATTGTACATGGGGCAGGAGGAACCCTATTACAACATTATAAAGAATTAAAATTACATACTGACTTAAAACCCGAAGATAAAATTTTTTATTACACAACCTGCGGCTGGATGATGTGGAATTGGGTTGTCAGTAGTTTAATGATAGGGGCGACGGTTATTTTATATGATGGTTCCCCGTTTTATCCGGGTGCAGATAGTCTGTTTAATTTAATCGATGAAGAAGAAGTTAGTATATTTGGTACCAGTGCTAAATATATCGCCACCGTAGAAAAAGAAGGAGTAAAACCCAAACAAACCCATCAATTAACCGCCTTAAAAGCCATTCTTTCCACTGGTTCTCCTCTCACTCATGAAAACTTTGAATATGTCTATCGAGATATTAAAACAGACCTCTGTTTATCTTCTATTTCTGGCGGCACAGATATTGTTTCTTGCTTTGCATTAGGCAATCCCAATTTACCCGTATATCGAGGGGAATTACAATGTATTGGGTTAGGGTTAGCGGTGGATATTTTTGATGAAGGAGGAAACCCTTTAAGAGGAGAAAAAAGCGAATTAGTTTGTAAGCGGCCTTTTCCTTGTCGTCCGGTGAGTTTTTGGAATGATCCAAGCGGCGAAAAGTTTCATAATGCTTATTTTTCCCGATTTGATCCCGTTTGGAATCACGGAGATTATGCCGAAATTCGAGAACATGAGACTCATTGGGGTTTAATTATTTATGGTCGTTCGGATGCCGTTTTAAATCCGGGTGGTGTTCGCATTGGAACCGCAGAAATTTATCGCCAAGTGGAAGCGCTTGAAGAAGTCAAAGAAAGTATTGTTGTGGGGCAAAATTGGGAAGATGATGTGCGTGTTGTTCTCTTTGTAGTTTTGAGAGAGGGTGTTACCTTGGATGAATTTTTAAAGAATAAGATAAAAACCACGATTCGTAATAATACTAGCCCTCGTCATGTGCCGGCAAAAATTATTCAAGTTGCCGATATTCCCAGGACAATTAGTGGTAAAATAGTAGAGATAGCGGTACGAAATATTATTCATGGTGAACCCGTTCAAAATCGGGAAGCTTTAGCGAATCCCCTCGCTTTAGAATATTTTCAAGACCTAGAGGAACTCAAAAATTAAATGGGTTCATAACCCTTAAAAATTCAAGCTTATCCCTGTGTCTAGACTTGGCCTGCAAGGTTTCTAAAGGGGATATCCATCAAATTTCGGTTGCAGATAAGCGATAATTTTATCAACCATTTCCTGGGGAGATAAAGAAATATCAACAACGATAGCATTGTGGGGAGTTTCTAACGTTTCTAATTGAGAATTTAAGAGATTTTCTTTCATAAAATGCCCTTCTCGATGCAGTAATCTTTTTCGAATTGTCTCAAAACTCCCTTGAAGATAAATAAAAATAATATTATCATCATTTCCTTGTAACAATTCTCGATAATTTTCCTTCAGGGCCGAGCAAGCAATTATGCCATTTTCCTGTTGGGTTTGTAAGTTATCAATTAAACGCCGCAGCGCTTTTAACCAAGGCTCTCTATCCGCATCATTTAAAGCAATTCCCTGCTTCATTTTTTCAACATTTTCTAAAGGATGAAAATCATCTCCATCATAAAATTGCCAACCTAATTCTTGACTCAAAAGCTTGCCTATGGTGGATTTACCCGACCCGGAAACTCCCATGATAATACAAATTTTTGAGGATTGTTCTTGAGCCATCATTAACAATATGGGTTTTGATTTAACTCGGCTTTTCTAAATTACCTCAAATTAAAAATATTTGTAAAGCATAAAGGAACGGGTTCGGCAATACTATAACCCTGTACATAATCAATCCCCATGCTTTTGAGCGGCTCTAAAATCCCCGGATGCTCAACAAATTCTGCTATCGTCTGCATTCCCAAAGCATGGCCAATGCGATTAAAACACTCAACAAAAGTATAGTCAACCGCATCTGTAATCAAACTCATATTAATTTTTAAATAATCCACCGACAGATTTTTCAGATAGGTTAAAGAATTTATCCCAGTGCCTACATTATCTAAAGCCAAGCGACAACCTAATTGTTTAAGAGTATCCATGAAGAGTTTAGCTTGACTAAAATTAGCGAGCGCACTACTTTCTGTAATTTCAAAACACAAAGATTGAGGAGGTATGGGAGGACAGGCTAATTGTTGTCTTAAAAAATCAAGAAACTCCTGATTATTAAGACTCACCGCCGACAGATTAATATTATAGACAATATTTTCTTGTCTAGCAGTTTGAAAACAGGAGGTTTTATTATGTTGGGCGTAGTGATTAAAAAAATTTTTAATGACCCATTGATCAATCATGGGCATCAAGTGGTAACGTTCAGCCACAGGCAGGAAATTTCCAGGCAAGATCATATTACCCTGCTCATCAACTAATCTCAGTAACACCTCATAATGATTTGTCCCTATTGCTGAAGTGATAGGCGCTATTCTTTGGGTATATAAACAGAACTTGTTGTTTTCTAACGCTTGATTTAAGCGCGAAACCCAGAGTCTAGCTTGGCCTTGTTGATTAAGTTCTTCCTCATCGAGGCTAAAGGTATGAATTCGGTTACGGCCTCGACTTTTAGCCACATAACAAGCTGTATCAGCCGTATCTAGAAGCGTGGTCACATCTGCGCTTTCAGCATCTATGGGCACCAAACCAATACTAGCCCCTATACTAAACCTCTGTTGCTCCCAAATAAAGCGGAAATCCTCAAGTGCCTGTCTGAGTGTTTCGGCAATTTTTTTCCCCTCTTCAATGGGACAATTGAGCAGTAACAAGCCAAATTCATCTCCCCCTAAGCGAGCTATGGTATCACTAGAACGGATTTGCTGTTGTAGTAAAAAAGAGATTTGACGCAGCAAATGATCACCGGCCACATGACCACATGAATCATTAATCATTTTAAACTTGTCCAAATCCAGATAACCGAGGGTATGGGTCATATTCTGGCTTTTGACATTTTCTAAGGCTTTTTCTACTCGTTGTTCAAATACCTGTCGATTGACTAATCCTGTCAAGGGATCATGACTTGCTTGCCAGGATAATTGGCGAGTGAGTTGACGCGCTTGAGAATGATCACTGATAATGACCACTACTCCCATCAGTTGACCTTCCCCTGAGCAAATTGGGGAAGCCGTAAGGTTAATGGCGTATTCTTTCTCATCTCGAGCGACGAAGGTGAGCGAATTTTCTAAGCGAATTATCTGTTTTTGCTGTAAAACTTTATCGATGGGGTTTTCTACCGCTTCTCCTGTGACTTCATCGAACAATCGTAAAATCTCGCCGGAGGGTAGTCCTCGAATTTGATTGATCGTCCAACCAAGCAAACGTTCAGCCGCCGAGTTACATTGAGTGATTTGACTGCTTGTATCTGTGGTAATGACTGCCTCCCCAAGACACTGTAGGGTGGCTAGTGCTAATTCTTTTTCTGAAAATAAAGCGACTTCTATCAATTTAGAATCTGTTATAGGGGGTGCCTGAGCGATCATCTTTTGCCACAAACTTTGAGCCATTTTCAGGACGAATTGAGATGATAAGGGTTCTTTGCACTCAGGGTTTTTCTGAGCGGCTTTCGGTCGCCTGTTATCCCGGGGTCGCATTGCTATCTGTGATTTGGTTTACTTTAGCTTATCAGATGAAGCCGAGAGCGAAAACTCCTAAGCGCAAAGCGGGCAAGAAAATCGAAAATTAGCCCTTGAGCATAGCTCGTTGTCTTTTCTTATGATAAAAGTATTTATTCAAAACTAAGTTTTTTAAAATACAGCCTAATCATTTAAGTATTCAATTAATAACTTGACAACTATCTTAAGATATATTTTAAGTTTTCTAGATTACATTTTTTGAGGAAAAAATTGTGATGATAAATACTTAATCTCTCTTAACATCAACCCGGAAGCTCTTTAACTTTATCTTTGAGAATTAACGCTCAATTGATGATTGTAATTTTTTAGCCGCTTAACCGAAACTTAATTCAAAAAATCCCAAAAATGATGGCATAATATAAGCACAATTAACATTGTTTGCGGAACAAGAGTTATGACTAGCCAAACCTTTGAAGAAACCCAAAAACAGTTTACTGAGCTTCCTCAAAAACTATATTATACCTGGTTATCAAACTTCCCCAGTATCATTAACGCTTTCAACATTCCTGAGAACCTAGATAAATTGCTCGAACTACAATACGAGTTAGCCAAAAATTATATAGCCGCCGAAGAAATCGCTCTAAATTTAGTTTTAACCACTCAGAAGCAATGGTGGGATAGCTATTTTGATGTGTTGAAAAAACTATCAGAGCCGAAACCCCAGCCTAAAGTAGATTAGTCGATAAGATACAAATAGTAGGTTAAAATCTACAAACCCTGTAGAGGCGCTATAAGTAACGTCTCTACTGTTAATATCAATGGGCTTTAGCATTGCTATAGATAACCTCTGTATTTAGCAAAATGCTATAACCTTCAGCCCTGCTGCCGATGGCTATAATAGGCTATTCCTGAGAATTGGTTTGATGTTTAATCCAAGCGGCTAAACTTTGAGATAACTCAGTTAAAGAATTAATTAACTCAGGAGAAATTTCAACTTGCAACTTTCCCGATTCAATATTTAAATCTTGCTGAGGAAAAGGAATATTGATACCCCGTTTGCGAAAAATAGAATCAATAATAAAGTATAAATCACTTTTAATCTGAAATTGCTTATTCGGCTTAGAAATCCAAATCAATAATTGAAAATCTAGACAACTATCTCCAAACCCGACAAAACCCACTTTAGGCGGCGGATTCGTTAAAACTTCTTTATGTTGTTTAGCCGCATCTAACAGAGCATTTTTCACTAAAGATAAATCCGAACCGTATGCCACCCCAACCGCTAATTTTAGCCGAGATACAGGAGTTCGATGATTCCAATTAATAACTTCTGATTCTAAAAAGCGAGAATTCGGCAAAATAACTGAGATTTGATCGAGCGTTTTAATTTCGGTAGAGCGTACACTAATTCGTTCTACAGTTCCCATTAATTCCCCAACTTCTACAAAATCACCCACTTGAATAGGACGCTCAAAAATTAAGACTAAACCACTGACAAATTCTTTAGCAATGCCCTGAATACCTAAGCCAATACCTACACCTAATACGCCGGCAAAAACGGTCAGAGAACTAATATCTAATCCCCACAGTTGTAAAATAATAATCGCGCCAATAAATACCATCGTATAATTAGCCATTAAGGCAATGGTTTCTTGAGCGGCTCGACTAAGGCCAGTAAAACTCAAGACTCGTGATCGCAGCACAACGCCTAGGGTTCTGGCGAAGAAAACGAGGGCGATCAACACAGCAATTAAAAAAACAAGGTCTAAAACCGAATATTGCTTATCGCCTAAAGTAACAAGATCAGCCACTAAACTATTGACAATAAGATTAACAAAATCATAGCTTAACTGGCGAGTTTGAGGAAAAAGACGAGTCACATAAATAATACTAATAAACCCAATTAGCCCTTTAATTAAATTGAGAAAAACTTCCGAAAACACCTGTATTTTAGGTCTGGGCTGAGTGGGAAGTTGAGTTAAGGGTTGGCCGGTTTCTGTTAATAAAACCTGACTGTTAGCTCGTTCTAATAAAGGATCAATCCAACGATGCCAAAGTTTTTCTAGTTGGTAGGTAATGAAAAAAGCGACTAACAGCACTGCTAAAGAGATTAACGTTGCTGTCATTAAATAGCTTAAAGTCCGTTCATATTGCGCTTGTTCAATAGCTTGTGCGAGTTGTTGTTGCCAAATTTTGGCTTGTTCTGTAATACTTCTGCCTTTGGGGAGATCATTAGAAGTTACCGAAAGTATATGAGAATTATTAACCAAAATAACCGGTAAATCTCGGTTACTATCGATCTCAACCCGCACAGGGCTTTTAGAATCTTTAATAATTTCTCTTAATATACGGTTAGCTTCGTCGGCGCGTTGACTGGCGGTAAATTGTCCTGATGGACTCACCTCAAAAATGGGATTACCATCAACGATAATGGGGGCTGTTTGCTGAGGTTGTGCAGACACTGAACCTGTGCTGAAAACACAACTTAACACCATTAAGATGATAATAATCCAATGAATACAACCAGAACGGCTTTTTCTCCAGAAACGGGAAGCCCCTGGTTGTTGTGGCGATTTTTTTGGCAAAATACAACCCCCACGAATCTTTGAGTTGATAACATCTCTATTTTAGCCGCCAAGAGTCAGGGTGGAGGGTTAGACAGGAGAAAGGGAAAGGGTAAAGGGTAAAGTTGTAGAGTGGGAAATGGTAACTATGACTATTGAAACCCATACAATAGAACTAATTAGCGACATTGCCCACCCACTGAGAATGCGAGGTTGATTGGGGTGCTTCACTGTGTTCCGCACTAGATTGATGTGTACAGGATTATTTTTAAGCTCTTGGCAAGTTTTGGCTGGTGTAAGCGTCAGCCGTAAAACCGGGGATACGATCGCTATCAGTATCTTTTCCTGTCACGGACTTAGCAATGGCTTCAAAAGAATCTGAGCGCCAGTTACGAGCATGAATTGGCTTGCTTTGCTCTCCTCTAAAATAGGCTTGGGTGCCAATCAGTGCAGCCGCTACCCAACCGACAAGCATTACAGCGATTAATAGACTCAGCATTTTGGTGTCCTCTTTTGTTTATTAACTTTTGTTTCGCTTTATGTAAATAAATGTAACAATTAATTGCAGAGCTTGTCAACTTGTGTTTAGTACGGTTATCTCACCATGCGCGTTAGCTAAAACCTTATAGCAGAAGTCAGAAGTCAGAAGTCAGGAGTCACAAGTCAGAAGTCAGAAGGAAAAAGCTTATTGCTATTAGGTTTGAGGTTTAAAAGATGTCCTAAGCACAGGAGCGGTTGCTATATTTACCGTTTCACGGTTAAAACAATCTCTGCGGTTAAATTACGGTCATTTTGACCCAGAATTTTGACACGATAGACAGATCCATCATAAGGAGAACGTACAGCCACTATCTCTTGAATTTGCTCATTAACTTCTTGAAGTTGGCTTCTTAAAGACTCTAACTCATACTTTTGTTTAGAGAGATTCGTCTGGTAAGTCGTCAATTGTAGAGAATGCTGAATTTGAGCCGCATTAAGCCGGGCCAAGGCTTCCTTAACCGCCACAGTAGCCAGGATCTGTTTTTCTTTTAAGGCGGCTAATTCTTTGACTTTTTCGGGTTCGAGAATCTCGCTTAACTGGGGATCTTTAAAAGCAAACCCTTGATAATGATCAATTTGTTGGGTAACTCGTGTTAATTCTGATTGGGCTTTGTGTAAAGCCATCCGTTCCTGTTGAAATTGGGATTTAGTGATTGGTTCTGTTTTAGTCAAAGGTAAACTCGCCTTAGCCATCGCAATTTCTAACTGACGCTTTTTGGTTAGGAGAGAGGAACGTTCAGAAATGCGATCACTAATAATATCTCCTTTTTTAACCTGCTGTTTTTCCTTGACTTTGATATCTTCTATATGAGTCACTGTAATTTGAATCGTATGAAGAAAACTGGCTGATTCAGTCTTTTGAGCTTGAGTAGGCGATAAAGAAAAAATATTGCCCCGCGTTAAGATTTTAGGTTTGGAATCAGCCAAACCGTTAGAAGGTCCCGTATGAAAAGTTACAGCAGCAATCAGTAGCCCTACACTAAGAAAGGGAAAACTATCCAATAATATTCTCATTTTCAAAACTCCGGTATAGGGGTAATCATTTTAACGCTGAGACTGCCGCTTGCATATTGATGCTCAAAGTCAGAGAGGGCTAAGGCTAAAGGATGATAAGTTAAAGTGGCTGTTTTCCCTGAAACGGTAAGGGTAGGAAATTGATCAACTCCCTGTGTAGGAACCATTTCATCAGCAAAAGTTATTTCTAACTCTCCACTCAGAAGAATCACCGCATTCGGATGAGCGGCAGCAATTTGTTGAAAAATAGGAGTGACTGGTTCATGGTTCATGGTTATTTTTTGCACAACAGTTGTGGCTATTTCGCCGACACTGGTAGTTAAGCGTCTGGGAATAATTTGCTCCCAAGTTTTGTAAATTCCTTGCCCATCAGTAACAATAAATTCATCCCCATCAGCCGCTAAAATTAAATATCGTCCGTTAATGAGAGATCGATCACTGGCTTTTGCTCCCTGAATGTTGGCCCAGATATGATGACGATTAGCATTTTGATCATACATTTTTAGTAAACTGCTTTTAATTCCCAGTTGTTGAGAGGCAGTTTGTACTAAACCCCCAGATTGTACTAAGTAGTAATTCGAAACTAATAAGGCAATGGCACCGGCTAAAACCCAATATTCTCCTAACCCCCCTGTCCTGAGACGACGGTTCGGGTTGCTTCCATGTACACACCAAGCGGGTAAGGGATAAAACCACTGTACACCTTTTTTGGTAAACATATCTGCATAACAGGAAAACAGATGCCCCACAGGAAGAGCTAATGCAACCTTCCAGCCCAAATGCAACCATCCTTGAGCCAGGGCTATAGATGCAATAGCTGTAGCGGCTGTTGCTAGTAAGGAATGGGTGATACTGCGATGAGGGAAATGGTCTTCTAGATAATGGGACACCGGAAAGCAGATTTGACCGACGTAGCTGTTACTCAGGTCAAGATCCGGGAGTTGAGAACCGATAGCGGCTAAAATTAAAATATTAGGAGAAAAATCAGCAAAACTAAATGATACGACGGCTGTGGCAATAGCCGCATGGGTTAAACTCATCATTGTCCTAGTTTCCTCTTAGCACCTTGAATTTTTCCCAATTGTTTTAAAATCATGATCAGGATTAAAATGCAACTTCCCACCACATATAAACCCCGATCACCAGTTCCTAACCCCACAAAGCGAAAGATACCGATAAATAATAAGACACTGTAGGTGATGGGGCTAATATCGATATACTGGGTATGTTCAAGATTTTGCTCAAGTCCGAGGGCATAAGCCGCCACTTTTTTTCGGGCTAAAAACGGGTTTCTGCCGCAACTGGCTAATAATTCGGCAATTTCCGAACGAGTGAGGGTAATTCCCATTTGTCTAGCTTGATCATGAATAATAGCGCGCATCTGTTGATTACTGACTAAGGGTAATTCCAACTTTTGCAGTTTAAGAAAGACATCTCGCTGGGGGTTAGCTACCATAAAGGTTACTATTTTTACTCCTTGGTTAAGAAGAGAATCTAACCAATAACGTACACTTGCAGGAAGACGTTTACTTTCAGGAAAAATAAATAGGGTCCGAGAATTGGCATTGAGGGTTATTTCTTCTTTGAGAACTTCACCACTAAGCGGCTTATCTTTTTCGTTGGTGGTGGGAATATTCAAAGCTTTAGCGATAGCGGTATAAAATTGTTTAGTGGTTTGATAAATGACCAAAGCGCAGTTAAATTGATCACTGAGGCGATCTACAATGGCTTGTGCCAGTTCATCTTGCCCTGTACCGTATTCCCCTAAGATTAAAAGGGATTGTCCATTGATGAGAGTATTGCAAGCTTTTTCTAGGGTTTCTGATAGCCCAACGAGACGATCTAGGGTGTGTTGATGGGTTAGACTTTGAGTGCTGTTGGGCCTAGGGCTTTTGGGAAGTCCTGGACTATATAGTCCGACTCTAAAACGTGGGAACTCGCCAACTCGGAGACATTTTTAAGTTCTTGTTCGCCCTTGTCAAAGCCGATCATAGATCCGTGTTTTTGGATATAGATATGAAGTTGATCAAATTGGCTCACTTGTTCCTCAGTGAGATAGACTTTGTTTTGCTCATCTTTTTGGGTTGTGATTTGTAAATAGCGTATCCGTTTATAATACGTGCTTTTGCCAATTTGATATTTAGCCTGTAAATCTTCTGGCCGCGTTCGTAACTCGCTGGAAACGGCAATTATATTTTGATTTTTGGGCTTATCTAACATATAAAAACTTTAGGGAATAATAGCGATTATAAGGAATATTATGCTTATTTTTAGGCAAATTAAATCCGAATTTTTACTGATTTTTTTCTCTTAAGTGAAGAGGGGATGCAGTATAATTACAGCCTTTTTACTTCTGCCCCTATTTTTCTGCTACAAGACAAGATAGATAAGTGTTCGAGCATTTGAACTCTTTGCCGCTCTAATTCAAGTCTTTCATTCTGATAAAATTATTACCAAATATTAATAAAGTTGACTACTTTGTTTTCGTCTTTACTCTCTAGGTTTGGCTATCACATTAGATAACACCTCAAGGGTTTAATTTAATCATCAGTCATCATTTCTCTTGGTCAGGGTGGGTATGGCAAAGGCTAACAAATACGATAATATTGTAATCAGACTCTAACTGAAGGTTAATCATGCTGTCATCCATAGAATTATCTAACCCTTGGTTAATTGGCATCGCCCTCAATACAATTTTAGTTGCTATCGCTTTTATCCTTCCTAAAAAGTTACTCACACCGGCAGGATATATTCATGCTTGGATCTTAGGCGTTCTCATTTGGGGGACTCTCCAATGGCGCGGCTATTTAATCGTTTTATTTTACTTTTTTGTCGGATCAGCAGTCACTCGTATTGGCATGGAACAAAAGGAAAAAGAAGGTATTGCAGAAAAACGTTCCGGACAACGAGGCCCTGAAAATGTCTGGGGGTCTGCCCTTATTGCGGCTATCTGCGCTATTCTTACCTTATGGGTTGATCCTTTTTGGCAAAAGTTATTAATCTTAGGTTATGTGGCTAATTTTAGTACCAAACTTGCCGATACTACCGCCAGTGAAGTTGGTAAAGCTTACGGAAAACGAACTTTTTTAATTACCACTTTACAACCTGTGGCTAGAGGAACTGAAGGCGCTGTTAGTTTAGAGGGAACATTAGCCGGAGTAGCCGCTTCTGTTGTGATTGCCGCTTTAGCTTGGGCTATGGGTTTAATTGATGAAATAGGAATAGTTTGGTGTGTGATTGCTGCCTTTATTGCTACTAATTTAGAGAGTTTAATTGGGGCAACTCTTCAGTCTAAATGGGACTGGTTAACGAATGAATTAGTTAATGTCATTAATACTTTGATCGGGGCTGTTGTAGCTATTTTATTAGCTTATTTAATTTCCTTTTGATCACAAGTCAACTTTGAATAAAATTAAGCCGCCGATATTTGATAGGTTTTCATTTCTAGTGCCCACACTTTCAACTGAACCAACTCATAAGCCCCAAAAGAAGTCATGAAAGCTGTATCGGTAGCATCTCGCCCTCGTACCATTAATATACGTCCTATACGGGGTCGATTATGACGAGCATCAAAAGCATACCACTGCCCGCCTAAAAATACTTCAAACCAGGCATGAAAGTCCATCGGAGTTGTCAGAGGTTCTACCCCGATATCCCCTAAATACCCTGCACAATAACGGGCAGGAATATTTAAACACCGACAAAAAGTAATGGCAAGATGGGTAAAATCTCGACAGACTCCCGCCCTTTCGGTATATACTTGATACGCCGTTTTATGAGGATAGGTATATTCGTAGCCGTAGGTAATATTAGAATGTATCCAGTCACAAATAGCCTGAACTCTAGCCCAACCGGGTGTCGTTTCTCCAAAAAGACTCCAAGCTACCTCACTAAGAAGATCTACTTCACAATATCGACTCGCTAGAAGATACTGTAACGTCTCAGAAGGTAATTGAGATATAGGATATTGTATAGCTTTCCAGTTAAGGGGGTCGGGTTTTCCATTATCATTGATTATTATATCATTATAGAGCCGCAACTGTCCAACAGGTGTCAAGATACGGGCACATCGGTTACCGAAACTGTCAATAAACTCCTCAATAGGAATATTTGGCTCAAGTTTGAGTTTTTCAGGGGTTTTTAAATCTTTTGCTCGGGAAGGATGAGTATAGAGCAATAAGAGCATTCCCACAGGGGTAGGAGAATTAATAACAATGTCGTAACCAACTCGAATATCCATTTTTAAAAGTTAGGAATAGGAAATACTCTAACAGACTTTTCATAAATTAACTCTAACAATCTCAAAACCGTGAATGAGTCATACTCAAGAAGGAATCCCCTTCAATCTTTAGAAGGAAATTTTTGCTAAACTAAATCCCCAACTAATTCAGTAGTACGGACATTTGCATTAAAGCACTAAAATCTACAGAGAAACCCCTCAATGGTTGAGGGGTAATTTTGTGTAGGGAACGCTTGAGCGGCAAAACCTATTCCCTACAAATTCAATAAACGGTTAGCTGCCGGTACCAATAAGATGCCCTGCCCGCTATTTGACCAGCGCAGTCCAAGCCATTAACTATCATCCGTGCTTTATAAAAATTAGTCTGTTTGGAGTTAATCCAATTTTCCAGGGAATATCCTGTAAAGCTTCCAGTCTTCATCCCGTGAACGAGAATATATAAAGCTAAGTTTGGTTGAAGCGCAAGGTCTGGCTTTTGGGTCAATTTGATTCCGGTGAGGCGCTCATACTTCCGATAGTTAAAGTCCCAAGTCATCTGACCATAGCCACGCCCATACCAAGGCCAGTATCTAAGATTCTGCCGCCGCCAAGCTTCACCCATCCACCAAGCCTCACGCACTGGCTGAAAGTTTGATTCATGTTCAGCCGTCGCCAATACGTAAGCACATTGAGATTTAAGCAGTCCCCACCGATGACATTCGCTTACGATCGCTTTAATCGTTGACACCCTATCTCCTCCCTTGAAATCACTCAAGTTCAGAGGGTAATCCCCCATGTGAAAATCCACATCAGCTTTTTTAAATTTCCATCGACCCGCGTCGCCAGCAAGTTGAACATCCCAATAGTCCTGCGCGTTGGCGACCAAGCTAACCCCGTAAGTTTTGCCCCTGGACAAATTTAAAACCTTTGAGCCGTCGGGCTTATAAGCTTTCGTTTGAACGATAGCTGTTAAGGATCGGCTCTCGGCCATCACATCTCTTGGCCAAAAAAAAACACTAGAAAATACGCCAGCTAAAAAGACAAGCGTCAACAAAAACGTTTTATACTTATTCATAGAAGAGAATACCAGCCCCCTAGTTGGGGGCTTACTACTTAAGAGTTAATTACTTGTAGCAATCGGTTTTTGATGGAGATATCAAAGTCTTTGGGTAAGCTTTGCAAAATTTTAGAGATTTCTTCCTTAGTGAATTTTCGGACAGTTGTCCATCGCTCATCAACTGAGATAATAATCATCACTTCACTACCTCATAAGGTTGCAAATTAACTTCTAGCAAAGCGGTTACTAAAGGGTTTTGCTGTTCTTTAAAATAGGTTTCTATTTCAGGAACTTGAGCAACCATAGAATGTAAAAGTGTTTGAGCATTCGCAAGGTAAAACCCTCTTAAATAAGGATTTTGCTCGCTCATGGCTTTGTCAACAGTAAGCTCCAAGGCATACTGGAGGGCAATTATAGGAATTGCCAATTTAACTGAAGAATTTCTTAAAAGGTCTAAATATTCAATCCGATTCATAGATACCTGACCTGTATATTAAACTGATAATCAGAAATATAGGACAGAGCTTTAAAAGAAAACTGGCTTAAATCAATCGGCTCTAACCTAATCAATCTTCCTTCTTGATAGAGTTTCCGACGAGTCAAAACATAGGGGGATGTTCCTAAAGTTATCTGCCTAAACCAACCGATGTTTACCCAGTCAGGACGGGAAGGTATTTTTAAGGAAATAAGCGCGTAGTCAGCCGCATTTTCTATTAAAAAATTAAGCTCCCATCCGTAGTAGCCCGGGGGACTTACCCCCTCGGCTACCAATTGCCAGTTACCGTCACTTATCATGAGAAAATGTCATCTAAGGGGTTGACAACTTTTTTGATAGTTCCGCCTCTATAAGTTTTTGCTTTAACGGCATTATCGAACGCGGCCGCCTTGACATCAGCCACAATAATTTTATGTCGGTAAGTTTTTCCCCCCTTAAGAACATCCACCACTTTGCGAACAGCCGTACCAGTAGAGAGAAGTTCCTCAACGCTGCAAGCGGGGAAATCACCGAATTCATCTGGCTTATCAGATGCGGGCGCTTTTACTCCTGTTTCTGTTTCGATGCCTGTGTAAGCATCAGGGGGAGCATAAAATGCCAAAATCATCGTTTTACTATTGTCGGCGGGGTCGCTAACGGTGATTTTGTGCTTGACTAAAATTCTTGCCATTTTTTGCTATTTCTCCTTTATTTAAATCTTTTTATCCTTTATTTAAATCTTTTTATCCTCGGCGGCGGCGGCGCGGAAAGCCAGCCCCCACGATGTTATTGCCCTCAAAATTTTTGCTGAGAATTTGAGTTACTGCGGTAGCCGCCTTGTCAACAGGGCAGGTAATTATAGAATTTTTTTTCTTTGTCCCTTGGAGATAAGAAATTCTCATTTTGACAAGCTTTCCTTGTTTTTGTCCTTCGCAAACAGATATGGAAATGTCTCCAGCTTTAGGTTCATAGTTATCTGCAAGTTTTTTAATCCCAAGTGCCGCCCCTATTGTGCTTCCATTGCCGTCGTAAATATCGGGCAACCTAATTAGGTAGGTTTGATTTCCCTCGGTAAAGCTATGAGGCTTAAGAATTTTTCGAGAAACTGTTGCCATTTGTACTCAGTTGATGTTTTACAGTTGTTATCTTAATCTTGGCACCGATTCGGACTATCGCCGGCAGCCTGGAACCTATATAGGTTCCCCAAGTCGGCCACAGATTAAAAGAAATTTGCAACCAAGATGAATCAAGGATCTTAGACTAAGCTGTTTTTGCGTCCCGACAAGTCGACTAGGGTCATTAGACGAGGGATGCCATTAATGCTAATTTTCGCGTTTCTAAATCGGCAGTTTCCAGTAGGTCTGTAGCGTCGTCCTTTTCTTGATTCGCCTAGTATATGGCGTGTTGGGGGATTGTTTACGGTTGATTTTTTGGGGTTATGCTCTGTTAGCTTTTCATCGTCGTATGTCGCACCTACAATTGAGCATAATTTGTGTATTACTTCTTTCGCTTCCGCTTCACTAATGGAATATATCTGTAAATTTAGTCCTTTTTTAAGGTCTTTATAAGTGTATAAATACGAACCTTTTTTCCACAGATACCCATCGTTAGTAGCAAATTCAGCTTTGATTTTATTTGCTAATGTTTTAAGATTTGCTTCAGTTATAGTTTCTGAAGTCTCATCTGTTAAAACAAAACTACATTCAATTTCTAAGGGTTCAAATCCTTCTGGTGATGCGTCTTTATCTTGCTTAAAAAATAAATAAACGTGAGGGGCATAAGGGTAAGAATCGTCCATCTCTTGCTTGGGTTTGCCGCCCACGTAGTCGGGTCTATCTTGAACTCTTTGGCAAATATAATAAAAATTCATTCGTTTATGTAAAGCCCTAATCATTGTTTCTTTGGGCAGAATCAGACAGGCTCTTTTTGCCGCTTTTCGAGGCTCGTCAATCTCTTCTAGAACCTCGTCGGGAATATCATTAAAAAATTTGTTTACCTCGTGATTATAAGTTTTGTGTAAGAAACTTTTTAAAAAGTCCCACTCTTTACTAACTGCCATTGTTTTGTCTTCCTTCTACTAAATCCACAGGTGTAATATCTGCCTTTGTACTAGATTCAGTTGTCTTTTGTTCCTCCTCGGTTTTTTTGGTATTTTCATTGGTTGAAATTTCAGTTTTGAGGGTTTCCCAATTTTGCTTAATTTGGGTAACTGACTCTTGAGTTTCGACGACGGCAGAGGCTAATTGATTGATTGATTCAGTGGCTTCTGTCAGGTTTTCAAGAACCTCTTGAGCGCGACCTAAATGGTTTGTAAACTGGGGGGATTTGTCATGGTAGCCGACTCCTTCCGATAGAATACCTTCACGAACTAAATCATTATTGAGTTTTCCAACCCATCCCCCAATAGTTTCCAGCCCATTCGTGACAGCGCTCTGCATCGCTTTTACAGAGTCGAATAAATTGGTCGTAGTCGTTAAGATTCTATTAGCTTTAATAAATCCTGTAGCACAGGTTTGGTAATTATGTTCCCCGATTAAAGCTTTAATCCAATCCGTGAAGGTTGTCCCGATAATTTGCGACACAGAGAAGGGATTCCCGTCAACATCTTTAAAAAATATAGAGACTACAGTATCGAGAGTTTGCCCAATACTCTGACCAAAATTCGCTGATAGCTGGAGGGCATTATGGAGAGCCAAAATAAAATTAAATGTGGCTAAGGCTCTATCATATATCCGATGCTGGAATAATTTAGTAAATTTGCCTGTAATCAAGCTTTTTAAAGCCTCGATTTGAGCAAGTACATCGGCTATTCCTAAATCCCCTAATCCTGACAAACCAGCCGCTAATCCATCAAGCTTTTTACTATTATCTTCAATCCCCTTTTTAATAGGAGCGGAGCATTGGTTCATAATGTCGCACTGGGCATCAGGAATAGGGGGTTCAGGGGTTGGGTCTGGGTTGGGTTTAGGGTTAGGGTTGGGGTTGGGGTTTCGCGTTGTTGTTCGTTCTGGTGCTGTTGGTTTTTCTGGTGCTGGGGGAGCTATTACTGAATTGCTTGGCTTAATAGTAGGTATTCTAGGCTTTGGATTCGGGATGATCGGGGGATGATCGGGGTTTTTGGTCGGCTTTCGCTCTGGGTCTTCGGTCGGCTTTTTTGTTGGTTTTTTGCTCGGGTTTATTGTTGGGGTAGGGGTAATGGTTGGGGTTGGGGTAATAGTTGGGTTTTGAAAATTGCTAGGGTTGATTGTTGGATGAGGAAATTTATTTTGAGACGGCGGATTTTCTGGCTCAGATGAATTTGCCTCTTCCGGTGGAGGAAAAAAAAGTTGATTAGGAGAATATTTTGAGGGTGGGTTTGTCGGGGTAGGATCACCGCCGGTATCTGGTAACCCGTCGGCGCGGGTGACTTTAGTTATCTGTATTGCTCCCCCCAATCCAACCTTTTCGTAAAAATAAATAATATCTCGGTTGTTGATGTAACCCAAATATAGTCTGCCGTATGTTGGGTCAACCCCACCGGCAGGCTGGGCAATTAGCTTGACGGGACCATAGACCCAGGTTGAGCCAGGTATATAGGGAGAGCCAGTCGTTGCGCCGTTGTCATTCCGCAAAAATTCAATATTATAGGCAACTCCGGCTGATTGCCCTCCCCTAAAAGGATATTCAGGGGGCGAAATTTCGCGGGGCCCGTCCTGAATCCCCCCTGATTCTGGGCAGCCCTCGCTTTAGCGATCGCGGCTCGCTCTTGAGCCTCGGGGGTGATCTCCGAGGACTGATTGAAGAATTTCTTCAGTAGCCATTTAGAAGCCTGCCAGCCCAAATAACTGCCGGCAGCAACGGCGGCTGCGTTTGCTCCTGCTCGCCAGGCTCCTCCCCCCCCTGATGGCTTATATCCTCCAGGCGGGGGTTTATTCGGCGGTTGAACGGTTCCGTTAGGAGCGCCTGGAATATGCCCTATCGCACTGGGCGGTGGGGCAATGATTGGGGGAAACCCCACAAATCCAATAAACATAAATTTTATTCCTAGTTAAAGTATCCAGGGGGAACATCGACGGTGGCCGGACTGGTGGCGTATGTCCATTGGTTCGCGCCTCCAGCAAGAACGCTTACATCTTTGGGGATATAAATATAAAAGAGGTCGTAGTTTTTCCCATTGTTGTCCTGCGCTTCACTGTTTTGCGTTGCTATCGAAAAAGGGCGTTCCCCTGCGGTATCGAGGAGGCAGATTTTTCTATAGCTGAACATCTGACGATAAAGCCGACACCAAAAATCACAGGCTTTAGCGGGAGTATCAACAGTATTTGGAATAGCGAAAGTGCTTTGGGGTGAGGACGAAACTAGCCAGGTTTCGCCGCTAATTGTAGAAGATACTGTGCTATCTGGGTTAGTTACGTATGTCCAAGGTTTATTTCCTCCAGAGACCGAGTCCGAAGTCTTGGGAATCATGATAACGAACTTATCCCAAACATTCCCATAGGCATCATTCGAGTCTCCATCCATTTGTACGAGTGGGAACAATAAATTTATCCCCTTATCATCAGCCGTGTCTATCTTTACGTGCTTGTACATTCTGTGATAATAGCGGCAAGCAAAATCAGTAGAGCGGGCAACTGTATTACACGAGCTAGGAAATTGATCATAGACAGCCATAAGCACTTATTCCCTTTGCTAAATAAATCTCTATATATCTAGAATCTCTTAAAAAATTAACAGTCGCAACTACAGAAAATAGATATTTTCTGTAGTTATTCGGATGAGTCAAACCCAGCCCCTGAGCTATTCTTGAGTCATAGGAGTTATCAACCAATGTTGACCACTACAGAATTTATATTAATAGCAAATAAATTCTGTAGTTATTTTAAAAGCTGGAAACTATGACAGGACAAGCGGCTAGTTTAAGTAATTCAGATTGGGCAAAGTTAGAAAAACATTGCCAGAGCGATTTACACAAATTCATCTGGGCTTTGCTTCGTTTTACGGGAGCAAGGGTCAATGAGGTTTTAAATTTAAAAGTTTCAGATGTCTATGATAATAATGGAAAGCCTTTTGACTATATCCTTTACCGAAAAGAAACCCGCAAAGGAAAGGATAAAAATCATAGCGTCCCTGTTACTAACGCTCTTCACTCTTACCTCGCGGCCTACAAGCCCCCAACAGATGGTTATCTTTTTCCCAGTGACCGAACCAGTAGCGGTCACCTGTCTTATGAGGCGGTTAGGGATTATTTGATGAAATGTGCAACCAGTGCAGGATTATCCCACAAGGCGGTTAAAACTCATTCGGGCAGGCGCTCATTAATCACTAATCTGATTAGTAACGGGGTTGACCTGAGAACCGTTCAAGCCATCACCGGGCACTCATCGATCCAAAACGTCATCCGCTATGCGGATTCCAATCCTCACAGATGCAAACTGGCCCTCGAGGGGGCCTATAGCTAGAATGGCAATTTCTCCTCACAGTAAATGGGCAATGCCTGGTACTGCTCGGGAATCCCTTCTCGTTTTGCCGATAGATACTTTGATGTCTTCCTCTTGCCCTCTTTGGTGATCAGGTAGTAGTAAGGTCCTCGAAAAGTTTTAATACCTTCTTTGTTCCTGTAAGGGAGTTTTTTAGCCTCAATGTAAAGCTGTGGTATTTCCGACGGCGGCTCATCATCCACTTCATCATCACCAAGAACGCTATCATCTTCCATCTCAGAAAGGCGCACAGCTACGGCTTGACTCAGCTTCTTTAGATAGTCCAGGGGCAATCCCTCGAGGGATTCGTAAAGCTCATCAATAGTAGCTTTAGGGGATTGGTTAGCTGCGTCATTCCCTACAGAGTTTTGTGTAGGGAATGGGGTTAGCGGCTCGTCGTTCCCTACAGAGTTTTGTGTAGGGAATGGGGTTAGCGGCTCATCATTCCCTACAGCTACCTCGATGTAGGCGGCTAGTTTTTGGTCAATTTCCTTTATCAGGTCTCGACATTGCTTGATATTGGCATCAATTTTTTTCTTAGTAGCCTCTGAGGGGTAGGGCGGCAGCTTGCCTTTGATTTGCTGATTGTAGTTGAGTATTCGTTTCTGTAGGGTTTGTTTTTTCCCCTGGAGCATTTGTCGTTTAATCTCGTCCGGTGCCCTAACGGGGCACTCCTTCTCGCTGATTGTCCATCCATCAGGTAGGTGGTGGCCATCGGGCGGCACAGCTTCTTTTTCCCCAATAGGCAATTCAAGCTGGATGCTTTTATCAGTTAGGTCATCTATGTCGACATTGAACTCTTCAAAGTCTCTTGTACAAACCCGTGCGCGTTTCTTCCAGGGCTTCATCAAGAAAACTGCTCGCCCGTCGGTCTTGAGATAGTATTTGTGCCCTATTTCTAGGGCTAATTTCTTCGGTTCCTCTTTTTCTGTAGGGAATGGTTCAGCCGCGCTTTGATTCCCTACAGGATTTTGTGTAGGGAATTGGTCAGCCGCGTCATCATTCCCTACAGAGTTTTTTTGGATAAGTTCAACCTCTCCAATGGGAGCGGTGATCGTTTTTGCCTCAGTTAATGACAACAGCTTCAGCGAATTTCTTAAAACCCTAAAAACAGTTGCCTCTTGACCTTTATACGCGACGCGGTCACCTTCTTCGATGAGCTTGAGCCAGTCATTTTCTATGACCGTAGGGGAAGGCTCGTCAGCTTCTTGTTGCCCTACAGAGTTTTGTGTAGGGAATTGGTCAGCCGCATCTTGATTCCCTACAGAGTTTTGTGTAGGGAATGGTTCTGCCGCGCCGCTATTCCCTACAGGGGAGGGGGGTAATGCTAATCCTAAGTCTAGTTGCTGCATAATAATTGGTTGATACTAAACTACTAAGATGGGCACGTTAAGGGTGCCCACTGTTTACTTAAAATGGTGGGTCGTTTTGATCACTCGGCTGTCGGGTTACGGGTTGAACTTCTTTTGTTGCCGGTGACTGAGGCGGGGGTTTGATAAGCTCTAATGCGCTTGACACTATCTCTTTAAGATTTTTAGCCTCAGCTATTGGGTCCTCGCCCGGTTCGAGTTCGCCGTACATCTCTAGGTGTTCAGAGTTATAGTTCCCTAGATTGACTATTCGCTTGTATGAAATGGTTTTAATCTGCATTTTTTTACCTACCCGTCGGCTCATGAACGTTTACGTTGTCGAGATAAACGGAAAATCTTCCAGGCTCTAGGCGACGGGGGTAGAATTTCCCGTTAGTGGTATAGCTGATCAGCCCTTTTTGAGGAGCAGCCAAAACAGCAAAAATCGCCATCATGACTTCTACCTCTAGTTGTGTTCCTGTGATCCGAATCTCCATTGTTAGTCTCCAAAAAAAGGTATAACTATAGCGGGATTGGGGGCGAGTGACGGGACTCTACCCTTACACCGGTGCCGAATTCCATCAAGTCCAAACGGTAGCCAGCCCGCCGCACCGTTGGCCCAGGTGATAGGCTCATGGCAAAATCGGCAAAATTTCTTGGGCTTGGGGGTGGGGGGGAATAACTCCTCAAGCAGCCATTCCTCCTGGTTTAAGAATTCCCAAGCCTCCCGTAAATTTTTAAATTTCCTTTGTAGGTTGCCCAGGGTCACCAAGACTTTCCCCCCAGATCGCTTTAGTCCCAAGCAAGCCTGACGAGCTAGTTCAAGCAATCGTTTAAAAGAAACTCGCTCAATGGGGCTTGGGTCTTTAGCGTTGCGAAGTCTTTTTCTTAGATGGGCAACTTCTTCGCCTAGGCGCTCGTTGTCTCGCCTGAGCCGTTCTAGTTCTTGTTGTAGGTCATTTGCATTCATAATAAAGATAGATGTAGTTGAGTTGACCACTGCACTTGAGAGAAAATGCAGTGGTTGAATTTTTAGTCAGACGATGAGCCTTCATCATCTGGGATATTATTCACATCAATCCCAAAAGCCTGAGCTAAAACTTTAAAACTCACGCCTAACTCACGAGCGAGCAAAGCAGCATTGTCAAGACTTGGCATTCGACGACCCGCAACATAGGCGCGGATAGCATCTCTAGATAGTCCTGTTAGTTCTGCTAGTTTGACTTGTTTAATGTCTGCTCGTTTGAGAAGTAAGCGCAAAGTTATCTCCGAAGTATCTTTTTTTTCGATCATACCTAAAAGAGTGACAATCGTCACGCTATGCGTTACAATTGTCACTATGAATAAAAACAACATCCTTACCCCTAGGGAGGCGGGTAGGCACTCATAGCAGGGGTTAAGGCTGTTGTAATCGTAATGCTTAGGTGTTTGGCTCTATAACACCATCCTTAGCGGGCACTTAATAGTTGCTCTCCCTAGACAACCATTCTTAGAGACTACAACTCAAATAATTGTTGATCAGGATAATTTCATGCCTGGGATTACCCAGGCTTCACTACTCACTAAAGATTAAAAATGCAATGTCCAAATTGTCACTCAAATAACTTTGTGTTGTCTAAAAGCAACTCATTCGAAGGATATGGATACTGTCAAAACTGTGGTCACGAGGATTATGTCTCGCTCGACCCAGGTAAAAAATATGACGATGATGATTATTACTTTGATGAGGATGATTTTGATGAGGAGGAATCATGAAAACAGAAACTCGTTTGACTAAAACTCAAATTCTTTTTCAAGAAATTGGGCAAGAGGCGCATCAAGCCTCCCTAAAATACCAACAAAAAGTTACTTTAATAGCCCAATCCGTTAATAATTTAGAGCGAGAAGAACGACCAATAGTTGAGATGCTGCGACATCACGGCGGCGAACTCACCATAGGGGAACTGGTTTTTGTCTTTTCTTATCACCGATATCTCATAGAGGAGTTGCTCAAAAAAGGTGTAGTTGTTATTGAGGAGTAATTACACTATGAACCACACAGAACAAATCAAAAAAGACATTGAACTATTAACCGAAATGAAGAAGAGAATCTTGACGATTGTCGCTTCATCTAAATTAGAAACCCTTCATCTTGATGATATTGATGCGGCTCTAGAACAAGCTATCGTATCTATGACAAGTTTCTTGGAGTGTAAACAATGAATTTTGAATACCGAGGAAAACCGTTGGGTCATTGGCTCTTAATCCGCTTTGAATTTTGGCGGGAATATTCCGAGGGGTGTGGGGTATTTGCCCCCCATGAAATCACCTCATTACAAAGACTTCAGTTATTTTGTCTAGGGGCTTCAATTAGTGAGTATTTCCCTTTTGGTGATGAAAGTTTAATTGATTTTCCTTCTGATGAAGCTAGAGACTTTTTTTGCTGGCTTAATGGCGGTTGGAAAAACTTAGAATCTCAAGGATGGAGTTCGTAATAATGGGACAAAAAGACCTCTTAAACTTAATCGGGGAATGTGCCCAATTAGCCCGAGCCAAGGGGATTAAAAATGTATCAGTGATCCTAAACCAACGCTACTCACTCCCCTATTTATCCATGCTCACCTATGAGCAGTTGATTGATTTTCAAAAATGGTTAGAAGAAACTTATGAACAATGAAGCAAATAAAGCCCAATATCTTGTAGAGATTACCAAAGATATTATGGAGGAACATGAAGCGTCTTTTGCCATTGTCCCTATTGAATACTTACATTTGTGTGTTAGTTCCATGTTATGCTTATGCGCTTTTGAAGAAGTGCCGCTTGATACTAAACATGGACATTTAATAGTCGCCCAGAACATCGCTCAAAGACTCCTTCATGTCGCGCCTGAACTAGAAGAAGTTTATCAGGAATTATTTAAGGATTTCCCCAAGATGTATCATCCTCAAAGACCAAGTTTAAATCTCGGATAATTAACAAGGACAAATAGTCATGAGTACAGCAACGGTATGCGAGTTAGTTTCAATAAAAGAATGTGTCAATATAAATCAAGATAATATGGTTTATTTTGACGTGACCATTAGTTCCGCATCGGAAATTAATTTCTCGGTTAGAGCCGCTAACCTTGACACAATATTGTTTATTTATGAATTATGTCAAGTTATCCCTTCGATCATGAAATATGACATGACCATGATGCAGATAGCAGACGGGGTAAGGAACTTAAAAATAGAACCCAATTGGGTGCATCAGATAAAACGGTTTAAGAGGCTGTATGGTGACCATTTTTTAGTTCCCCTAGAAATTTGTGATCAATAAAAAAACAAAAACACCCCTAAAGGTGTTTATTCGGTACATATTCAATTTATTTAATTCTACCATGACCACTATCGTACAGACGAAAATAGCAATGTACCCCGTTCATCTACCTCAAACTACTGGTAGTCACTCTACCTGGATTAATTTAGCTAATGTCTTAACGGTTGAGTGTAACCAAGAAGAAAAAGATGACATAGTATTCGTCACTTTTGTCAACGGAAAATCTAAAGCCTATCGAGGGAACCAGGCCAAAGAGATTCTTAAAGCCCTAGCAGAGGCACAAGCTAAATACTGCTGTTAATCATTCCCCGATGCTTACTGATAGAAATATCGGTGAGCATAGGGGAGTGATTAGCTACCATTCCCGCTCTTAGATAGGCCAGTGGCTTCGACATTAAAGTAGGCTCTTAACGCCTTTAGTCTTTTATAAGCCTAAGCCTTTTCAATCTAGGAGCAGCCCCCCTTCTAAAAGCTTCCAGAATAAATTAAGCCCCCTTGAGGAGGACACGAGTGAGCCGTCGCACGGCTCACCGTGAGATGTCCGTTGTGAGGGCTTCCGGGAGATTTGTAAGCATTGCCGAGAAGGGTTTTAGCTTGTGGTTATCTCCCTCAAAAAGCTAAGGTAATTATGGTCAACATTTTAGGTTTAGATGTTGGTCGAAATTTTGCTGTGGGCATAATTTTAGACCAATTCCCTACTAATATTAAACGATACTTTAACCAGCACCGCAAAGACTTTATGCGGCTTAAACCCGTATCCCATCTATCTCAAAAGCTTATTGAGAAAGGATTTAAGGATTTTAATTATTTAGAGCAGCTAACAATTGACGGGATTGTACTAGAGCCGACAGGAATGTGGTACTCAAGCATTTGGGTCGCCTGGGCAAACTATTATCTCATCCCGGTTTACTGGGTGGGTCATGCTGACCTGAGTAAGTCGAGGGGACATTATGGGTTTACAAATAAGAGCGATGAGCATGACGCGCTCACCTTGGCTGCTCTATTTCATGACCCAACATGGATTGATGACTTCGATCGCAAGAAGTGGTTAACTTTCTACACTTCGGAAATATTGACCATCCGTCGTCTATACCTTGATATCCTTCAATGTGAAAAACTCCGCACGGCTAACGTCAACGGGAACCGCCAGCGACTATCACTAGAGTTTCCCGAAGCTTCAGACCAACGGATAGAAATTTCCGAAAAAAAAGGTTTTTCCCCTTTCTGGGGTTGGCTGGCTGGGAATTACTCCTATACTTGGGCTAACAGAAGATATGAGGAGAGTAGCGCAAAGCGGTTGGGTATTCCCATTTCAAACTTAAGTAAACTCAAAGCCAAACACATCACAGACTTAGAGTTAATCATCACACACAACTTAAGTGAACTGAAAGAGCAATTGAATAATAATCAAGAGTTTCAAGATTACCTAAAAGTTTTCAAGCTTTTTAATTTCGGCTTTGACAATTGCATATTGTTGTTAATTCAGTGCTACCCATTCAATAAATTTCTAATCGATGGTAAACAGTGGATTGAGTGGATAGAGCATGAAAAGGATGGTAAATGGAAAAGAAGGAAGGTAAACCATAGCTTAAGGCAATTCCAAGCTTACTTGGGATTGGCTTATAGTTATGAGCAGTCAGGGGACAAGAATAAGAAAAAGTTTCACGGTTCGTCCATGTGTAGAGCAAAGCTCTTTATGTGGGTAACGAGCGTAGCTCTTAAGGGTTTTAAAACAAATTACCAAGACCTGATCGACGATCCTAAATTGACTAATGACGAGATTGACGAATTTACTATTGAGCATCCCAACATTAAAGGAGAATTAGGGAACATGATCGCAAAGAAGACCCTAAAAATTTACCGCGCTGGGGTCAGGGGGAATGACATTCAAACTCGATTACTGTTTTATGTTACCCGTCTCTTGTTCCAGGAGTTGTTAAAAGAAATTAGTTAGAATAAAGAGCAGTGCTTGGAAAAAAATTTATTTTTATGGTTAAGATCATCAGTCGTCAACTAGCCGGAAATCAAACCGTTTATGATCTCGGGGTAGAAAAAGACCATAATTTTCTTTTAGCTAATGGATTAATTGCCTCAAATTGCTTTAATAAATCTCACTCAACTGCTTATGCTTATGTAACTTATCAAACAGCTTATTTAAAAGCTAATTATCCCGTTGAATATATGACAGCCTTATTAACGGCCAGTAGTGACAGTCAAGATAAGGTAGAAAAATATCGGGAAAACTGTAAAAAAATGGGCATTGATGTAGAACCCCCAGATATTAATCGCTCTCAAAAAGATTTTACCCCTGTAGGTGAAAAAATCCTTTTTGGATTATCGGCGGTGCGAAATTTAGGGGAAAATGCCATCGAGAATATTCTTAAAGCTAGAGAAGAAGCCAAGGGCAAATTTGAATCTTTAGCGGATTTCTGTTTACGGGTAGATTTACGAGTCGTCAACCGTCGCGCCTTAGAAACATTAATTTACTGTGGAGCCTTTGATAATATTAATAATAATCGTAACCAATTAATACAGTATTTAGATATTGTTATTCCTTGGGCACAAAAAAGAACCAAAGAAAAAGAAAGCGGACAACTGAGTTTATTTGATTCTCTGGGCGGATTAACTGTTGATGAAGAAAATTCCGAATCAAAATTTGATTTAGTGCCTAGCTTGCCTTCAGTGGAGCCTTTTTCGTTAGACCAAAAACTCAAATTAGAAAAAGAGCATTTAGGATTTTATGTATCTGAACATCCTCTTCAATCTATTGTCGAAGCGGCGAAATTTTTATCACCGATTAATTTAAATGAATTAGAAAATCAAAGTACCCGCAAAATGATCAGTGCTGTAGTGATGATAAATTCGGTCAAAAAAATAACGACAAAAGAAGGAAAACCAATGGCTTTTGTGGGACTAGAAGACATAAGCGGACAAGTAGAAGGAATTGTTTTTCCTAGTGCTTATCCTCAAATTCAAGACATTTTAACCAATGAATGTCCGTTAATTATTTGGGGGAAAGTCCAAAAAAATAAAGATGACGACAAAATACAGATCATCATAGAAGATGCTGAACCTGTAGAAAAAGTCAAAATGGTGATGATTTATCTAAGCCCTAAAGATGTTGCCGATGCCGGCAGACAAATCAAATTAAAAACCATTTTACAAGGCAACTTAGGCGACAAAAATCTCGGAAAAATTCCTGTCATTGCCATTATTGGCCAGGGGAACCAACGTCAAACGGTTCGACTCGGACAAAAATATTGGGTACATGATGACTACTCAGCCGTAAAAGCCCTCCAAGATGCCGGATTTTCCGCCGATCCACAATCTTTACTCGTCAGTCGGTAGGATAGGTTAGGCGGGGGGATGATTTTTAGTTATTGCCTATCCCCATTCCCCCTATTTTCTATTCCCTGTTAAGATAGATGTAGTACGATAGCATACGCACCCAGAAGTTGACTTTGATTCAAGAAGAAACACTAGAACTATTAGAATGGCATCGTCTTTGTCAGCACCTATCAACCTTTGCTGCGACAAAACTTGGTGCTATTGCCGCAGAATATATGAAACTGCCTGAAACTCAAGAGGAAAGTAGTCAACTCCTCGCCCAAACCGAAGAAGTTTACGACCTAGAACAACGTCTAAATACAGCATTATCATTTGAGGGAATTACCGATATCGGAGATGCCTTAGAAAGATCAGACTTAGGTGGCGTTCTCTCAGGAAAAGAATTACTCAGTATCGCCACTACCCTAGCCGGAGTCAGACGCTTGCGCCGCCTGATCGAAGAACAAGAAAAAATACCCGTCCTCAAAACCCTAGTGGCTAATGTGCGAACCTATCCCGAAATAGAACAAGAAATACACCGTTGCATCGAAGAAGACGGTGAAGTCAGTGATCGCGCGAGTCCCAGACTGCGAGAAATCCGGGGACAAATGAAAGTCGTACGCGAGAGAATCTACCGCAAACTACAAGATATTATGCAACGGCAAAGCGGAGCCATGCAAGAATCCGTGATTACTCAACGCGGTGATCGCTTTGTGCTGCCGGTGAAAGCCCCCCAAAAAGATCAAGTTCCGGGCATTATTCATGACAGTTCTAGTACGGGCGCGACTTTATATATAGAACCCTCATCAGTAGTAGAATTAGGTAATCAACTGCGGCAATATCATCGCAGTGAACAAATTGAAGAAGAAACCATTCTCAGAGGGTTAAGCGCAAAAGTAGCCGAAGTAAAAGAAGATTTAGAAGACTTATTAGCCGCCGCCACCATTCTAGACTTAGCCGTCGCAAGGTCCCGTTACAGTTGGTGGTTAAAAGGTAACCCACCGAGATTTATTGAACCCCATGAACACATCACCCTACGACAGTTACGCCATCCTCTGTTAATTTGGCAGCAACAACACGAACAAGGTCCCGAAGTGGTTCCCATTAACGTACAAGTAGACCCGAAAATTCGCGTCGTGGCTATTACCGGACCCAATACAGGAGGAAAAACCGTTACCCTCAAAACCGTTGGGTTAGCCGCTTTAATGGCCAAAGCCGGTATTTTTATTCCGGCTAAAGTGCCGGTAGAATTGCCCTGGTTTGAGCAAATCTTAGCAGACATCGGCGATGAACAATCTCTACAACAGAGTTTATCGACGTTTTCCGGGCACATTCGCCGAATTATTCGCATTATCGAGGCTTTAAACCCAACCTCAGAAGCACCTACCACAGCATCCTCTTCATTAGTATTACTCGATGAAGTCGGTGCCGGAACCGATCCGGCTGAAGGCAGCGCTTTAGCAACTTCCCTATTAAAATATTTAGCCGAGGCGGCGGGGTTAACCATCGCTACCACCCACTACGGCGAGTTAAAAGCCCTAAAATACCAAGATGAACGCTTTGAAAATGCCTCTGTAGAATTTAACGATCAAACCCTTTCTCCAACCTATCGTCTATTATGGGGTATTCCCGGACGGTCTAATGCCCTAACGATAGCAGGGCGCTTAGGATTACGACCCGATATTATAGAAGATGCTAGAACTCGAGTGGGTGGGTTTTCTGAAGATATTAATCGCGTGATAGCCGGTTTAGAACAACAGCGCCGCGAACAAGAAGAAAAGGCTAAAGAAGCGACTCAACTATTAAAGCAAACAGAACGTTTTTATGCAGAAGTTTCCCAAAAAGCGAACGCCTTACAACAACGAGAAAAAGATTTAAAACAGCAACAAGAACAAGAAATTCAAAAAGCCATTATAGCCGCTAAAGCCGAAATTGCCCAAGTCATTCGGCAATTACAGCAAGGAACACCCACCGCCCAAAATGCTCAAAAAGCCACCGAGGCACTGGGCAAAATTGCCGAAAAACAGCTACCGAAGCAAAAACAACCAGTAAAAATTTATCGTCCTCAAGTCGGGGAAAAAGTGAGAATTCCCAGTTTAGGACAAACCGCAGAGGTGTTAAATATATTAGAAGAATCTGAGGAAGTTTCGGTGCGTTTTGGCATTATGAAAATGACTGTACCTTTTAGAGATATTGAGTCTCTTGATGGGAAAAAAGTCGAAGTGCCAGAAAAAGCGAAAACTGCACCACCGGCTAACCCTTCGCCGCCTCCTGCCCCTAAATCTTCTCCGGTTATTCGTACCTCTTATAATACCGTTGATATACGGGGAAGTCGGGTAGTTGAAGCAGAAAGCGATGTGGAAAAAGCGATCGCCCGTGCCACTGAATCGGGGGTATTATGGATTATTCATGGGAAAGGTACCGGCAAACTCCGCCAAGGGGTTCATGAATTTTTGGAACGTCATCCCCAGGTAAAGCGCTTTGAGTTAGCGCCGCAAAATGAGGGAGGGGCAGGCGTGACTGTTGCTTATTTGACGTGACATCCTACCTCACAATTGTCGGACAAGATTAGATAACACAAACTCAAAAATTTCCCAAATTAATGTGTCAAAACGTCTTAAGAGTGTATAGACAACAAATAAAACATTAATGAACTCTGCAAGGCTTCGTGCTGATCTGTTGTAAATTTTGTGTATTTATTGTTGAGAGTTTAAACAAAATATTTAGCTTATATAAATTTATTTTTTAATCAAAATATGTTATTATAGAAACCATCTAAGTCTAAGAATTTAAGCACAAGAATAATACCAAGTCGGATTCATCCTTAATAAAAGTCAGCTTGGGCTAGATAACAAAGTTAAAAATATCAAAGTTTTGTTTAAGGCCTGAAAAACCGGTGTCAGAATAAATAGAATCTACTGTCTAGTTTCTAGAATGCTCGATTCTTTTGTTGAAATTCTAAATCAACGGCTAGTCAAATATGGAAATCAGCCCCTTAACTCGGCTGAAATTTTACTTTTGCAGGGAATTTTATTAAAATCTTATATTGAATCAGATCTCAATGCACCAACCCCAAAAAAAACCGTGAGTAAATCTAGCGATAATCAGCAAATTCTATCTCCTCCTTACCCAAATGGTTCAGTACCCCTAGACTCTCCTTTTTATCTCCAACGCTTATCAATTGAGGAGCAAGTTTACCAAGAAATCGGCAAACCCGGTGCTTTAATCCGAATCAAAGCGCCTAGAGAAATGGGTAAAACTTCACTGCTTTTAAGAATTCTCGACTATGGCGAGAAATTAGGTTACTATACCGTCAGCATTAACTTACAGCAAACCGATCAGTCTATTTTAAATGATTTAAATCAACTTTTACGCTGGTTGTGTGCTAACATTGCTCGCCAACTTCAGCTTAAACCTCAACTAGACGAATATTGGGATGAAGACCTCGGCAGCAAAATTAGCTGTACTCTCTACTTTCAAAACTATTTATTACAGTCTATAGAAGCTCCGCTAATCTTAGCCTTAGAGGGTGTTTATAAAGTAAATCTAAAGACAAGAAAAAAATAGGCCAAAAACGATTAATCTAATCTGGGTAATTGTTCGCAATCAAAAGTGAGGAGCGATCTGCTTGTATCCAAGTGATTTATCTGATGCCGAATGGGAATTGCTTGCCCCACTTATTCCAGCCGCTAAATCCGGGGGACATCCGCGTACTACAGATATTAGACAAGTCTGTAATGCGATATATTATCATTTGAAGACCGGATGCCAATGGAGATATTTACCCAAAAATTTTCCTCCTCCCTCCACAGTCTATAGTTATTATCGCAAATGGGTCAAAAAGGGGGTTTGGGAAAAAATCAATCACACCCTCCGGCAGATGGTTCGTCAACAGGTAGGGAAATCTCCGCAAAGTAGTGTAATCATAGCAGACAGCCAATCGGTGGAAACAACCGAAAAAAGGGGGATGTGTATGGCTTTGACGGTGGAAAAAAAGTCAAAGGCCGAAAAAGGCAATTATTAGTTGATAGTTTAGGATTAATCTTGAAAGTAATTGTAGCTGAAGCTCATGGTCAAGAAAGAGTCTTAGCGGCGACGGCGGTAATGGAACTATTAGAAGAAAATCCCAAACTGCTTGAAAAAGTGGCTTTAATGTGGGTAGATGCTGGTTATAGTGGTGATAAATTTGCTCTGGCTATTTGGTTGATGATTCAAGCAAGAGTAGAAGTAATAAAGCGTTCAGACAAAAAATTTAAAGTTTTACCGAAAAGATGGATTGTGGAACGAACGTTCGGCTGGTTTAACTGGTATCGTCGTTTGAGTAAAGATTATGAAAAATTATCAGAAATGAGTGAAGCCGCTATTTATGCAGTTATGACAAGGATAATGTTGCGTCGCCTCGTTTCTTAAGATTGACTTTATAAATAGCCTCTTAGATGAGGTTCATGAAATTTTTGAGCATCCTCAAGTGGCAAAAGATTTTTTTCCTCTACTGCGGTCCTGGTACGAAGAGGCTAAAAGATTACCTATTTGGCAAAAACTTCGTCTAATAGTAGTTCACTCCACAGAGATTTATGTTCCTCTACAGTTAAATCAATCTCCTTTTAATGTGGGACTACCCATTCAGTTAACAAGCTTCTCTTTAGAGGAAATACAGCAGTTAGCCCAATGTTACGGACTCAACTGGAAAGATGGAAAAGAAGCTCAACAACTGATAGAATTGACCGGCGGACATCCGGCACTCGTGCAAATTGCTTTTTATCATCTGAGTCGCAAAGAGTTAACTTTCTCAGAACTCCTTAAAACGGCTGCCACATCAACCGGAATTTATAACCCTCATTTGCAGCGTCATTGGGTGATTTTAGAAAAACAACCTGAATTAGAAAGCGCTGTTCATAAGGTCATGAATACTACTGAAGGGATTCCTTTAGAGCCTATCATAGCTCATAAGTTAAGCAGTATGGGTCTAATCTCCCGAGTGGCCGACCAAGTATTACCCAGTTGTGAATTATATCGACAATATTTTAAAAATCAGCACCAACTCACTCAGCAACAAAAAACTATCCGCCGGCGAGGAGTGGTTCTCACTGCCACAGGCTTAAAAAAACTGAAAACGGCTATAGAAGAAGTCAAATGGCAAGAAAACGCCGGCAAGCGTTATACCCTAGAAAAACTCAGTGAACGTACAGGTTTATCCATCGATACTTTAATGAAAGTATTAGCCGCAGAAACTGGGGTGGATAAGCAAACGCTCAAACAGTGTTTCGACGCATTCAATTTAAATCTACAATCTAATGATTATGATTTTGCTAAATTTTCTGAAAACAAACCCGAATAAATATTTCCTAAAAGCATTACTCTAATATAAAGTATGGCTTTAACAGCAATGGTCATGAAGCGTCGTCATTTTTTTAAATATACAGCACTCTCCACAAGCGGCTTTGTGCTGGCGGCTTGTCGCGGGTTTAACAGCCAAAACTCACCACAGCAAGAAGTGAGCAATTTTGGCAAATTAGAAAAAACCTATTTAACCCTTGGATATGTTCCCACTTTAGATGCTACCCCTGTCATCATTGCTCAAGAAAAAGGCTTTTTTGCCCGCTATGGGTTAACAGTAGCCTTTAGTAAACAACTCACCCCTAATGACCTAGAAAAAGGGTTGAGTAGCGGAAAATTAGATGGTGCCGTTGCGCCTTTTCCGCTTCCCTTGCTCTCCCAAGTTAACAAAAATGCAACCCCGATAGTATCATTGATGACTCTTAATCTCAATGGAAGTGCTATCACTTTAAGTCAAAAAAGTTGGACAGGGGGAATTCATCCTATCACCGATTATTATAACTTTCGAGAATTTGCTAACACTTATCGCCGCTATATCCGTAGTTTTAATACACCTCCGAGTTTAGCGATAGCTTCTAACTCTTCTATGGATAATTATCTCTCTCGCTATTGGTTAGCGGCTATGGGCATCGACCCCCATCAAGAGATAAAATTAACTGAGGTGGCCCCCTCACAGATGCTCTATAAATTGCAATCTGGCAATATATTAGGATACGCGGTGGCCGATCCTTGGAATCAAAAAGCCGTCTCAGCAAAAGCGGGCTTTATTGCTGATATTAGCCGCAATATTTGGCGAGGTCATCCCAGTCAAATTTTAGCGGTGAGCGAATCTTGGGTTAACAATAATCCTGTTACCGCTAGGGCATTAGTAGCGGCTTTATTAGAAGCTTGTCAGTATTGTGATGTTCCCAAAAATCGACCAGAAATTGCCCAAATTCTCGCTCAAAATAAATATCTCAATACCAGTTTATTAGCGATAGAACCGGCTTTATTAGGAAAATATAATTATGAACAAATATCTGAAAATCGCTTAAAAAATATTCCGGATTTTAATATTTTTCATTTTCAAGAAACCAGTTATTTAAAAGCCCCGAATCATGTTAATTATCCTTGGCGCTCTCATGGAGTTTGGTTATTAACTCAAATGGTTCGTTGGCAGCAAGCTGATTTGTCAGAATATCCTGTAGACGCTGATAAAATTCTTGATAAAACTTATCCGCTAAAAATTTATGAAGAAGTGGCAAAAGCCCTCAAAATAAAATTGCCGACAGAACCCATGAAAAAAGAACCAGCAACCGCATTTATTGATCAACGAGAATTTGATCCTAGTCAACCTGTAGCTTACCTAAATCGGTTTGAATTGCGAGCGGCTAATCCACAAATTTTGATCTAGTGGCTCTCTCGTACTTGCGGTGATAAGAAAAGGTTATCAATTGTAGGGTGGGTTAGGCGCAGCGATGATTTTGATAAGAAAGTGATAACTTTTGATCCGTGCCGTAACCCACCATAGACTATTTTGTATTTCGGTGAACATTTTTCCCACGATGCCGAAAGAGCCATTAGTCATTAGGTTATTGCCTCTTACTGGCCAGAAATTTCAATAATTCTTCAGGTTTAATTGGCTTACTAATATGGTGTTGAAAACCTGCTTTGAGTGCTTTTTCATGGTTTAAATCTCCTGCATAAGCCGTCAGAGCAATAGCCAAAATTGGCTTTTCTCCGCTTTGATTTTCCCAAATTCTTACTTGTTTGATGAGCATATAGCCGTCTATTTCTGGCATACCAATATCACACAATAAAACATCGGGTTTTGAGCCGGCCAAAACTTGTAACGCTTCGGTTGCTGATGCTAATGTAACCACTTTCGCTCCTGCCTCTCTTAGTAAAAACCCCAAAAAGTCACGGGTATCAGCATCATCATCTACCACGAGAATATCCATCCCTGAAAGCTGTAAAATAGACCTCTGTTGATGACTCTCTGTAATGTCTGTTGAGTCAGTCTTGGGAATTGTATCTTGATTAATTAACGGTAATTTGACACTAAAAGTTGCTCCTTGATTTTCCCCTGGACTATTCGCCGTCACTGTCCCTCCGTGCAATTCTACTAAATGGCGCACGATGGCTAATCCTAATCCTAATCCCCCGAATTTTCGAGTAGTTTTACTGTCAGCTTGACGAAAATAGTCAAATACATAAGGAAGAAAATTAGCGCTAATTCCTTGGCCTGTATCGCTTACAGTAATGACCGCTTCGTTGCCGCTTCCCTCTAATTTAACGTTGACTTGTCCTCCGGTTGGGGTAAATTTCACCGCATTAGAAAGAAGATTCCAGACGATTTGCTGTAAACGTGCTGTATCTCCCAAAACTTTGCCCACTGTTAGATCAAGATCTTTTTGAATGTTAATGGTTTTAGCTTCGGCTGCCAAACGCACCGTTTCTAATGCGGATTCAATAATAAAAATTAAGTTGACAGGAACGATCTTCAGATTTAATTTACCCCGCATAATTCGAGAAATATCGAGTAAATCTTCGATTAATTGAGCTTGTAAAGCCGCATTTCGTTCAATGGTCGATAAACCTTTTTGGTAAGTTTCAGCATTAAAGTTCTGGGTTTGCAACAGTTTAGCCCAACCTAAAATCGGGTTGAGGGGTGAGCGCAATTCATGAGATAGCACCGCTAAAAATTCATCTTTAATACGGTTGGCTTCTTCAGCTTGCTCTCTGGCGGCTCGTTCAAGCGAGAGGAGGCTTTCTCGTTGCGCTTCTAGTTGTTTTTGAGCATCTATATTAGTAGAAGTCCCAAACCATTTGACAATCTTGCCTTGCTCATTTTTTAAAGGAATAGCTCGGCCTAAATACCACTGATATTTTCCCTGAGCATTTCTGAGGCGGTATTCCATTTCATAATAGCCATCCTGTTCCACTGCTGCCATCCACTTTTGGTAAGTCTGTTCAATATCCTCGGGATGGATAATCTCTCGCCAGTCAAACTGCAACAGTTGCTCAAAGGTTAATCCTGTATACTCACACATTTGCTGATTGACATATTCATTGTACCCCTGAGAATTGGTAATCCATACCAGTTGAGGAATCGCTTCTGCTAAGTAACGATAACGTTGTTCGCTCTGGCGCAGAGCTTCTTCTGCTTGCTTGCGCTCAGTAATATCGACAAAAGCTCCAATGACTCCCCGAATTTGTCCGGATTCATTCGTTAAAGGTATTGCTCTACCGTAAATAAATCGAACGGTTCCATCTTCAAAAACAAATTCTATTTCATCGGTGATCTCCTGTCCGCTTCTGGCAGCAACCTGCATGGGAAGATCATCAGGAGTAATTTCTTTTCCGTTTCTTCGCTGCTTAAAGTTTAAGGGATAAGTGCCATCAGGAGGGGTTGCTGTGGCGATATCTCCAGGTTTTGCCTGCATTAACTGGTAAGCCGTTTGATTAGCGCTCATGCTGTGACAGTCTGGATCATGAGCAATCCAAAGCCCCACCGGTGTAATTTCCATCAGGGTTTCGAGTTCTTGCGCTCGCTCAGTTGCAGTGGCTTCACTCGCTCGCAATGCGGCTTCAACCTGCTTGAGTTGAGTAATATCCATCACCGTCACCCCAATTCCTAACACCTCTCCATCGGGTAAACAGACGGGAAAATGATTGGCTAAACAATGGCGAAAATTGCCGGGGATAATCTCACCCATAAACTCATGATTTAACAAGGGTTGCTGAGTTTGTAGAATCTGAGTCAGGAGTGGCCTAAATTCAGCCGCCATTAGGGGGAGAACCTCTTCTAAGGAGCGGCCTAAATGCTCATTGAGCGGCACTCCGTTAATGGTTGCCAGTGCTTGATTAACGTAAAGATAGCATAAGTCTTGATCAAAAAATGAGATCCCGATGGGAGAACTGGCAATCAGCGCATTCAGCAGCGATTCTTTTTTTCTGATACACAACTCTGCTTGCTTGTAGTCATCAATATCGGTAGAAGTTCCGTACCAGGCGATAATTTCTCCTTGAGGACCTTTAATCACCACAGCACGCCCTAAGAACCATCGGTAGCTCCCATCTCTTCCTCGTCTCAAGCGGAATTCTGATTGATAGGGGGTTTGGTTAGTGAAGGCCGTTTTCCACGATTCTACAATGGTGCTTAGATCATCCGGATGAATGGCGCTGCGAATCTGCTCTGGGTTGTAGCTATTTTCATTTTGAGGCAATGCGGTGTAGTCGAACCACTGTTGGTTAAGGTATTCTACCTTGCCGGCTGCATTGGTAATCCAGACAATTTGCGGCATTGCGTCTGCCAGTTGACGAAACTGGGTTTCGCTTTGAGAGAGTGCGGCTTCTATTTGTTTTCGCTGGGTGATATCTCGCCAGTATACCGCCAGTCCATTTTGATGAGGATAAATATGCACTTCGCGCCATAGCCGAGCATAGAGGGAAGGGGATTCAAAGTGAACCGAGATTTTTTGACTAGCGGCTCTCCTAAGCTGTTGATCAAACTCTGAATTAATTAATTCGGGGTAAACTTCCCAAATGGAGTGCCCTAAAAATTCTTCGCGCGTTTTTTGGCATAATCTTTCCGTTTCTTGGTTGACATAAGTAAATCGCCACTGATGATCTAAAGAGAAAAAGCCGTCTGTAATAGTTTCGAGGATATTAATCACCTCTTTTCTCGCTTCTTCGGCTTCTATTCTCAATTGTTGTTCTCGATGGGCATTTTCTTCTCGTATCTGAGCCATTTTTAAATGAGTTTCCACTCTGGCTAAGAGTTCTCTTGCCGAGAAAGGCTTGATTAAATAATCATCGGCTCCCGCTTTTAGTCCTTCGACTCGGGATGGTTCCCCGGCCCGGGCAGAAAGCAAAATGATGGGTATTTGTCGGGTGTTGGGATTGGCGCGTAGTTCTCTTAATAACTCAAAACCGTCCAAGCCAGGCATCATCACATCTGTTAACACTAAATCCGGTAATTCTCGCGCTAAAGCCTCTAAAACCGCTATTCCATCGCTAACTGTCTCCACTTCATAGAGATCCGTGAGCAATCGTTTGATGTAATCCCGCATATCTGCGTTATCATCGGCTAAGAGAATTCGAGGGCGAGAGCCGAACACAGTTGCTATGGCGGCTCTATCAGGTACCGTCTCTGTGGGTTTATCTTCGGGTAACCCACCTAGGGCTTCTTCTCCGAAGCAATTACCATTATTTTTGTTAAATGTCAACCCCCCTTGGTGAGATACTTTATCTTTAGGAAGATGAGCCAATCCTGTGGGAAGGGAAATCATGTCGGTTTCGTAGGCTTCGGCATTGGCAAGCGCGTAGCTCAGATGATGGGAAACTAAATCAAAAAACCCTCGGTAGTGATCATCTAATTCCCGTCGAGGGCTAATACCCACAATTAACCAGCCTAATTGGGCCAGGGGCATGACTAAAGCCGAGTGGGCTTGCTCTGGCCAATTGCCGCCAGGAAGTGCCCCCCATCGCTCAGTTAGATCGCTGATGTGCAGAAGGGTTTTAGTACGATGAACCTCTGTCAGATGCCAGGGATCTCTCTCATTTTGCAAATCTACATCAAGGGGACTGATGAGGGTTCCGGCTTCAAGGTTGGTGGTGGTGCCTGCTAAATAAGCACTTTTTCCCTCGGCATCTATGAGGTAGAGCAAGGCAAAGGGAATATCATACTGATTACTCGATAAGGTTTTAGTGGCCATTTGACAGGCTTGTTGCACGGTTTGAGCTTGTGCCCTATTGTCTCCTAATTCTCGCAGGGTACGCAGTCGTCGTTCTCCGATAATGCGTTCTGTGGTTTCGATGACGGCACAAAAGACTCCGCCGACTTCGCCGCTTTCATCTCGGATAGGGCTATAAGAAAAAGTAAAGTAGGTTTCCTCATCATAGCCATTGCGGTCCATAATCAGTAATAAATCTTCAGACCCAGCCGGTTGTCCTGTAACCAAAACGCTATCGGCTAAGGGGCCTACCACATCCCAAACCTCTGCCCAACAGTCTTTCGCCGATTTTCCTAAATATTGAGGATGCTTGCTTGCTCCTAAGAGCGGACGGTAAGCATCGTTATATAAATTAGCGTATTGAGGCCCCCACCACACAAACATGGGATAACGGGAGTTTAAGATGATGCTTACAGAGGTTTTTAAGCTTTGGGGCCATTCTGATACTGGGCCTAAAAGGGTTTGTGACCAGTCAAGCGAGCGCATCAGTTTGCCCATTTCTCCACCCTCGGCAAAGATGTTTTCAGAAATCGTCGCTTTTGTTTGCTGAGTCACCGTTTGTACTCCTGATTTTAGGGTTTTAAATGTTTGTTAGAGGACACACAGCCGCTCAAAAGAATATTTTTAACTTATGGTTATAGTTAGCCGCGAAAGTTAATTACAATTTTTGTTGGTGGCAAGGCAGGAAGCAGAAGAGTTTTTGTAAATTACGCCCATGATTAAGGATAATCGCTTTACAAGGGCCATCTGGCAGAGAGAACAGGGCGGGACTTCCCCCTTCGCTATCTTTTGCCTGACACGATGATTTGTAATTTAGGCTCTAGATTAACTCGCTTTAAGTTTGACTTTGAGTCTTTCTTTCTTGAGTTTACTTGATCTGAACCATATTTGATAGCTTATGGCTTGTCTACTGCCTCTAGAAAGATTTAGGCATTTTCTAATGGGTCTACCTGTTCTAGTGAGATTTCTTGTTCCATCGGCACCACCGAGACTAACACTTTATCTACTCGGGTACCATCCATATCCATCACTTCAAATCTCAGTTCTTGCCATTGAAAATGTTCGCCCGATTGAGGAATGTGTCCCAAAAAAGTAATCACCAGACCGCCTAATGTATGATAATGCCCGGTTTCCTCGTGGGGTAACGTGGTTTTAGAAAATAACTCTTTGATTTGATCCACCGATAGTAATCCATCCAGCAACCAAGAACCATCTTCACGTTGTACGATCATCGGGTCTTCTAAATCTTCAGTGGTGGCGATATCTCCTACAATGGCTTCTAAGATGTCATTCAAGGTAACTAATCCCTCAATACTGCCATATTCATCAGTAATCACGGCCATGTGTATGCCGGTGACCTTGAACTGTTCTAAAACTTTCAAGGCTTTAGTATTTTCAGGGATATATAGGGGCGGCTGAAGTATTGTTTCTAGATTGATCTCTCCTCCGGCCAAACGAGCCGCCAAAAAGTCACTCCCGCGCAAAAATCCGGCTAATTCATCTAAACTTCCTCGACCGACTAAAAAGCGTGAGTGGGAACTTTCCATAATTTGACGTTGGGTTTCTTCGGGTGATTCTTCGAGGTCTAACCACACAATTTCAAAACGAGGAGTCATTAAGGCTTTAATTGGGCGATCACTGAGGCGAAAAACTCGCTCTACCATTTCCTGTTCGGATGCTTCAAACATACCCGACTGTGTGCCCTGTTGGATCAGCACTTTGATTTCTTCTTCTGTGACGGGGGGGTCGTCAGAGGCTTGAATCCCTAGCAGTTGTAAAGTTTTGTCTGTGGAAATACTTAATAAGTGAACTAGGGGCGCGGTCACTTTTGAGAGGGTACGCATGGGTTTAGCTACTGAGCAAGCGATTTGCTCGGGATTATTTAAGGCGATACGCTTGGGAATCAGTTCTCCTAAGACCAAGGATAAATAAGTAATAATGGTGACGACGATGACAACGCTGAGTCCTTGACTATAGAGATTGAGCCAGGGAATAGCGGCAATAAGCGGCTCTATGCGTTGAGCGAGGGTTGCTCCTCCCACTGCACCACTGAGAATCCCGATTAAGGTTATGCCGATTTGTACACTACTGAGGAAATCATTCGGAGAATTGGCTAATTTTAGGGCAGCCCGTGCTTTTAAATTGCCTCGATTTGCCATTTGCTCTAAGCGTATTTTACGAGCGGAGACAACGGCAATTTCTGATCCTGAGAAAATTCCGTTGGCAATGATCAACAGTAGGACGATAACTATTTCAATGGCCATGTTAGACATTTAACGGTTCCTTGGCTGTACCGGTTTCCTCATGATGTTTAATTAATATGATAATGTTTTGCTGGACAATGCCTATCTATCTTTAATATCCCCTTGGTCAAGCTTATTAGTCTTCTAAGGGCAACCCATTAATACAAAAGATCTTAAGGCTTTAAAGTTTTGAGGAAATTTGCTATAATTGTCAAAACTAAGGGGCTGTAGCTCAGTAGGATAGAGCGAGCGCCTCCTGAATCATCGGGCCTCATAGAGGAAACTTTATGAGTGAATGTGGTCAAATTCAAGGAAGCCTAAGTCTATCAATAGATAAGGTAATCTTGAGCCAAGCTCTACTTCCCTGGTAGAGAAGGTGCAGAGACTGGTTGTAGGGAGAAAGGGATTTTGGGTTCATCAGTGGTATGGTCCCCTACAACATAACGGCCACCACCTACGGGAAAACCTCCTATGGTGAAGGAATAGTCCAGAGAGTGGGGAAACTCACACAAATCTGAAGCGCTAGGTCGCCGGTTCGAATCTGGCCAGTCCCGTTTTTAGCTCTATCACTCTCCTGTTAGGCTTTAGCTTCCCCCGCGAGAAGCCCTTGGAGTTAATTTTCGATAAAAATACCCACAAATCACCGTCGGACGGAGCTTTTAAAGGGGCGAAGTAATTCGCCCCACAGCCCCTCATGAATCGCGGAGTAGAATTGTGACACACACCAAGAATTATATGCTATACTGTTTTATAGAAAACCTATGTTCACTCTAAATATGTTAAGAGTTGTCAAAGTAAGGTTATATCCAGATACAGACCAGCAACAATCGTTGGAGCAATCTTTCGGTAACTGTCGCTGGTTATGGAATCATTGCCTTAATTTGATGAATCAAACATATAAGGACACAGGTAAAGGCTTATCTGGGTATGAAGTCAAAAAGATAATCCCTCAACTCAAAAAAGAGTATGAGTGGTTATCCCTTGCTTACTCAGCTTGTTTACAGCAGGTTTGTCTTAATCTAGGGGTTGCTTTTAATAATTTCTTTGAGAAACGAGCCAGATATCCTAGATTTAAATCAAAACACGGTAAACAGTCTATCCAGTATCCTCAAAATGTCAAGGTCTTTGATAATTACTTGGAAATTCCTAAAATAGGAAAAGTTAAAGCGGTTATTCATAGACCCATTGAAGGGAAAATTAAAACTGTTAATATTTCAAAAAACTGTTCTCAGCAATATTTTGCTGCTGTCTTATTTGAAGACGGCAAAGAAAAACCATCTTTATGTACAGAAGGAAAAGCAATCGGTATTGATGTAGGGTTGACCCATTTCTGTATAACGAGCGAAGGATCTAAGTTTGATAACCCTAGATTTGGGAAAAAACATGAAAAGAATTTAAAAATCAAGCAACAGCAGTTATCTAGAAAACAAAAAAGTTCTATTAATCGTAAGAAGTCTAGATTAAAACTTGCTAAGGTTCATAGAAAAATAACGAATTGTCGTGAAGATTTTTTACATAAGCTATCACGTAGGATAGTTGATGAAAACCAAATCATTATTGTAGAAAATCTAGCTGTAAAAAATATGATGCAGAATCCTAAACTGTCCAAAGCTATCCATCAAGTCGGTTGGGGAATGTTTATGACCATGCTTAAATATAAGGCAGAACAAGAAGGGAAAGTCTATCAAGAAGTTGATAGGTTTTTCCCTAGTTCTAAAACTTGCCATGTCTGCTTAAATCAAGTAGGTAGTTTACCTCTTAATGTCAGGACATGGACTTGTGAAAACTGCCAAACAACTCACGACAGAGACGTTAATGCAGCTATTAACCTCAGAGATGAGGGACTACGAATCTTGACCTCTGGAACGGGGGGCAAAGCCTATCGCCAAACTGTAAGACGTAGTGGTGGACGTAAAAAATCTACTGTTCCGCTTGTTTCTGGGTAAGGAAGAAGCCCACAGCGTAATCTTTGATTTGCTGTGCGGTAGTTCACTCTAAAATAGCCCGAAGGAGAGCATTAAGTTGTTTAATTATTGACAAGCTTTGACGGAAATTTGGTAAGATTTTCCCACTGATTCCGCATCCCCGACAAAGACATTTACTTGATAAGGTTGCTCATTAGCACGGGGTTTTCCTGAAATCACTAACGGCTTGTCTGAGGAAAGTTTCGGTTTATTGTGGTAAATTTCATCGGCCGTTCCATTATTATATTTCAGATAAACTTTGACTGAATAAGTGCCATCAGAAAGAGGATTTAAAGTAGCCAAATATCGCTTGGCTTTGATGTTACTTTTGACCGCAAAATCCGTATTCCAATTATCTCGTTTTAACCTAGCAACTCCCACAGGAACACTGGGAGCCGTGACGGTTTTTTTAATGATGGTTTCGCCGGCTTTTCCGCCAACGGGTTCTAAAAAGGAGCAAGTCTCAGCCGAAAATGAGGAATGAGGTAACGTTAAAGTGATAGCTGATGAAATTAAAAGGGTTGTTGTTAACAATCGAGATTTTTTCATAACCTTTTTCTATCTGTATAAACTTAACTGATGATTGTTGTGAGGAGAGAATAACTACAAACATAAATAAAGTTTACTAGGGGAGCCAAAAATAAAATCCCCCAAAGTTTTGCCGATGGCAAGATTGTTTAATCTCAAGGAGATATAGCTCCGTATTTAGCTCTAAAGTTGTTGATCGCTTCTTGTAAAGCTGGTTGAGAGTCCACACCAATCATATAGACTTTGAATTTTTGATCTTGACTGAGGTAAGCATCATAAGAAGCGGTTAAATAAGGACGATATTGCGGGTTATTGACAATATGAACCTCAAAAAACGAAAGCACTGTGGGATAAAGATAGCTTTTCAGCAAACTCGGCTCAGGTAAAGTCAGATTAGGAACAGAATTGACAACTTGAGTAATGCCGGCATCAAGTTTAGAAAAGTCAACGTGCGCCTGTCCTTCTGCAAGCACTAAATATTTATTCGGCGTAGTTAACCAGACAAAAGAGCGCAGTTGCTCAAAAACAGCAGGTGTGGCTGGATCGTAATTGCCGCTAACGAAAAAAATCGGTATTTGAATTTTGCTCAGCCCTTTTTGTCCGAAAATGGCGCTATTGACGGGATTGGCTCCTAGCACAGCCTTAACTCTCGGGTCCCGGAAATTGTAGGTTTGACGGGGCAGACTCAACGCCCGACACTGAAGCAACAAAGCGGTATTCAGCCCTCCATAGAGGCGATCGCAAATTTTTTGTAGGTAGTCAAAATCAATCTCCGCACCTGCCACAGCTAAAGCGGTGTATCCACCAAAAGAATGTCCAGCAACGCCAACATTTTGCAAATCTAGCCGCCCGCCAAACTCAGAGGCATTACGTCGCTCTAGTTCATCAATAACATAGCTGATATCTTTAGGACGATTGATAAATTCATTTAAGTCAAAAACTTCCCTAGAATATCCTTGAAGTAAAGCTTTTGCTTGTTGGGTATCGCTGCCGGGATGTTGGGGGAGAGCCACCACATAGCCGTAGGAAGCCAAAAATTGGGCGACATCTTCCAGGCTTTCTGGGTTAGAGGCTAATCCGTGAGATATAATCACTACAGGGGTTTTTCCCGTGCGCCACTGTTGCGGCTTGTAGACAATCACATAAAAGCTACGATTGCGACTACTATCGGTGAGGGTAAAGGTTTCTTTTTGAAAGCCTAAAGTTCCCGGCTGGCGGATATCAGGAAGTAGAGAGAAATTAACGGGCGTTTCTGCTTGGGATTGCAGCGCTGAGAGTTTAGCCATTTCGGCAGTATAGGCGGTGGTGGCTTTGACGACTTTATCAATCTCTTGGGCAAGTCCTAGAATTATCTCCCCTTGTAACTGCATATTGGTGGGAAACTTACGCAAGACATTGAGTAAAGTTAGTCCCTCTGTATCGAGAGCGGATTGAATAAGAGCGGCTCTGAGAGCATATTTGCCATTACGCCCTCCTTCAATGGTGATTCCCTTACCGAAACGAGTCAGAATATCTTCTCCTATTTCAGTATTAAAAAACCGAGATAACAAGACCGGATCAATATCAACCCGTTTAGTCAAAGCTTCGCGGAATTGGGCTTGCTGCTCTGGAGAGGTTCTTTTCAGATAAAATCCTAAATCGTTATTGATGGTGCCGTCTTTAGCAAAAGTTTCTAAAGAGTCTACTTTGAGTGACAATTTTAGAGGCCCATAAGTTAAATAAATTTGTTCAGCCGCACTCACTGGCAGGCAAGTTGCCATAGCACAAAACAGGCCAAACATTAGCGGACGAATCGAAATATTTAGTCTTCTCATATTCTTCGCCAATTATTTGTTAATAAATTTTTATTTTTGTTACATAAATTTATTATTTGACCCAATCTTTTGACGAGTTTTTTTTTAATTATACTATAATTGAGATATAATTCACAGAGCTATTTTATGAATAAAATTAAAAATTTTAATTTAGTTAAAAAACTTAAAAAAACTTAAAATTATTCTGTTTTTTTCGCCCATGTTAAAACCCAAATTCAGTGCCATAATTGTAAGCGTGGCGATAGCTTTTCCTGCTTCAATTAGCTACGCTCAAACTGCTGTAAAGATTGACCCCAAAGCCGAGCAAACTCTACAGCAGATGACCAATTTTTTGAAACAGCAAAAATCTTTTCGTTTTCAAGCAGACATTACTATAGATGAAGTTCATTCTTCGGGTCAAAAAATTCAATATGCGGCTAAGGCCGATTTTAGGGTATTACGACCCAATCGGATACGAGCCGATTATCAAGGTGATCGGCGGCAGGTGAATTTTTATTACGATGGGACTAATTTTACCATGCAGGAGGTCAATAAAAATCTTTATGCGACGGCTGCCGCGCCTTCCAATATTGATTCATTAATTGATGAGCTTCAAGACCGTTATGATATTAATTTGCCGATGGGTGATTTAATTTCCACAGATATTTATGAAACGGCGGAGAAAAAATTCACCAGTGCTTCTTTTATTGGTTTATCTTCGATAAATAATGTGGCTTGTAATCACTTAGCGTTTACCACAGAAGAGATAGATTGGCAAATTTGGATTAAAGCCGAGGGGGAACCCCTTCCTTGTAAGTTTATTATTACGTATAAAAAAGAAGCCCAATCTCCTCAATATACAGCTATTTTATCAAACTGGGACTTCAGTGCGCTTTCAGCCAATGACCCACAATTTAGCTTTACTCCTCCAGCTAATGCGGTGAAAATCCAATTTTTGCCCAATTCGGCAGCCTCAAGCAGTAGTAAAACAACCGGAGAAAGCCAATGAAAAAGCCGATTTTAGCGAAAATTCAATGGGGGATTCTAGGTTTGATCTTAGTCTTCCTCTTCAGTATATTGTCATCATTTGAAGCGGTTAATGCTCGTGGTCAATTTGGTGGTGGTCGTGGTTCTGTTCGTGGTGGTAGTGGCGGTGGCGGAAGAAGCGGCAGTATCAACCGAGGGGGAGGGGGAAATTTTGGAAACCGAAGTAATAATCAAGGTTCTCGACAAATTAATCGCGGTGAACGACAAACCAACCGCAGCACCAATCAAGACAACCGTTCCTCTACTCGTACTCAACGACAAGACACTCGTTCCACAAATCGCAGCACCAATCAAGACAACCGTTCTTCTACTCGTACTCAACGACAAGACACTCGCAGCACCAATCAAGACAACCGTTCCACAAATCGCACTGAACGACAAGACACTCGCAGCACCAATCAAGACAACCGTTCCACAAATCGCACTGAACGACAAGACACTCGCAGCACCAATCAAGACAACCGTTCCACAAATCGTACTGAACGACAAGACACTCGCAGCACCAATCAAGACAACCGTTCCACAAATCGTACTGAACGACAAGACACTCGTTCCACAAATCGTACTGAGCGACAAGAAAACCGGACACAGCAACAACAAAATCGTCAAGACAACCGCACAACTCGAAACGAAAATCGTCAAGAAACTCGGCAAGATAGGATTGACAATCGAGAAGATATTATCAACGAACGCTGGGATAATTTTGATGATTGGTACGGATGGAATAATTGGAATGACTGGGATGATTGGGCACAAGCTAACTTTTGGTTTAATGTTGGCTATAGTTTATTAACTTTACCCGCTTATTATTCCACCATTAAAGTTTCTGGAACCGACTATTATTATGCTGATGGAGTGTATTTTGAACCTCAAGGAAACCAATATGTGGTAGTATCTGCACCCGTAGGGGCATCTATAACGACTCTTCCTAAAGGTTATGTCGCTGTTTATGCAAAGGATGATCCTGTGCCTTATTACTATCATGGCGGGACATTTTATGAAGAAGGAAATAATGGATATGTGGTGGTAGAGCCGCCCGTTGGGGTAGTGGTTCCTTTCCTACCCAAAGGTTATACTACCGTTCAGGTTGGCAATACAACTTATTATGAATACGGAGGAGTTCGTTATGAAGCCTATTATAGTGGAGGGGATTTAATTTATGTGGTTGCTGGTTCCTGAGTCTTATTTTCTATAAAGCTCAGTCAAGTAATTCTTTTGCCTGGGAACACAGACAAAGAGATAAAAGGAAAAAACGGCTTCTCAGTCAGAAGCTTTTTTTCTTAACATGGGGATAAAACAAAACAATAATTAACAACAATGAAAAGCGGCTGCCTGCAAATTTTCCTTAATAATCCCTATCAATACCTTCTTTTTTGTTTAATCATTTTTTTGGTATCTTTTCCTTTTGTTGACAGTAGTATTGTTTTGGACTTTCTTTTCTCTAAAGCTATTTTTTTGATGATCATATTTTCCGTAATAGCCACTTTTGAATTAACGATTAAAACTCGGTATATTTTGAATATTATAGCTTTTACTGCTTTTATTTTTAATACATTTTCTCATTTTATAGATCATTATCAATATTTTCAAGCTTTTGGTCAATCGATCAACTTTCTTTTTATGTCCATAGCCGTTTTAATTATTGTCAAAAAAATTTTTCGAGATAAAAAAATAACGGGCGATACGTTACGAGGAGGAATCAGCGTTTATTTAATGCTAGGCATTCTCTGGTTTCAAATATATACCATGATTTATACCTTAGACTCAAATGCTTTTTCGCGTCCTGTCAATTCTCATCAATTGCTATATTTTAGTTTTGTCACTTTAACAACCGTCGGTTATGGTGATATCAGTCCTATCAATCCAGTGGCGATGAGTTTCGCTAATTTAGAAGCCATTGTGGGTCAACTCTATCCAGCTATTATTATTGCGAGATTAGTTTCTTTATATAGTTCCTCAAATTCTTAATCTCTTAATAGGTTTAGGTGCGTTACGCTCGGCTAACACACCCTACTGTAACCTACCGATTTACTTGAGCATACTTATTTTTTTTAGGTTACAATGATAAATTATCTCAAAAAAAATTCGGCTCGCTCTTGCATGAACGAAGGATTAACAGCCACCAAACCGAAGAAAGATACAGCCACCTCATCAACAATAGAGGGGGATATACCGCGCTCGGCTTATATTCATATACCCTTCTGTCGTCGTCGCTGCTATTACTGTGATTTTCCCATTTCTGTACTGGGAAATAACACAGATATTAATACCTCTGGGAGTATTCAAGAATATGTACAAGCACTCTGTCAAGAAATGCGCGTCACTCCCTCAAGGGGACAACCTTTAGATACTGTCTTCTTCGGTGGCGGAACCCCTTCCCTATTACCCGTCAAATCTTTAGAACAGATTTTAACAACCCTTTCTCAACAATTTGGTATTACCTCATCGGCAGAAATTTCTCTAGAAATGGACCCGGGTACATTTACCAAAGAACAACTTAAAGGATATCTAGAAGCCGGAGTCAACCGAGTCAGTTTGGGAGTACAATCTTTCGAGGATGAATTACTCAAAATTTGTGGACGATTTCACTCGAAAAAAGATATCTTTATCGCCATTGATCACATCCGCGCTTTAGAAGTTCCTAACCTCAGTTTAGATCTGATTTCAGGTTTACCTCATCAAACCCTTCAACAATGGGAAACTTCCTTATTAAGTGCCATTTCTCTTGCGCCTAACCATCTTTCCTGTTATGACTTAGTGTTAGAACCGGTGACGGTCTTTGGCAAAAAATACCAACCCGGAGAAACCCCTCTGCCTACTGATGAAATTACCGCCCTTATGTATCGCACGGCACAGAAATATTTAACGAATTCTGGATTTGAGCATTATGAGGTGTCGAACTATGCTCAACCCGGTTATCAATGCCGCCATAATCGAGTTTACTGGGAAAACCGGGCATATTATGGGTTTGGGATGGGAGCCGCTAGTTATGTGTCGTTGCAACGATTTAGTCGTCCTAGAACTCGTAAAGACTATTATAGTTGGGTAACTCAATTAATTGAGTCAGGGGGAAAAATTGATTGTCCCCCAACCGGAGCCGTTGATCAATTATTAGAGACGTTAATGTTAGGACTACGATTAGCTGACGGGGTGAATTTATCCCAATTAAATCACCAATATGGTGAAAAAGTTTTACATGAGATTGGTAAGACTTTACAGCCTTATTTTCGTCAAGGATGGGTAGAAGGGATTACTCAACAGGGAAATAGGGTTAATTTTCGAGAAACTCAAGATATTTTTGCTCTAGAAAGACTTAGGTTAACTGATCCCGAAGGCTTTTTGTTTTCTAATACGGTTTTGGCGGCTTTATTTAATACCAATTTTTCATGAAGGGGCATCTATAGCAAAAGGCACTCTTAATCCCAACATCGAAAAGAAAAAATTCATGTCTAGCACAAAAGCAAACTAAAATAAACACATTATCCGACACCCTTATAAAGACCGGCATTTCTCACCAAGAGAGTTTTAGGGGCTATAACCAAAATCTTGCAAAAGTGTGTGTTTTTTTGGCTTCTTTTTTATCGGGGTTGACCCCTGATTAAATAACGCTTTCAGTCACTGCAATCGCCAAGTTTGTCAGAAAAAGGGGGTAACCAGACTTTTCCATACTTGGTTTCAATAAAACCTGATTTTTAAACGAGAAAACACCTGATTTTTTCCAATTTTACATCACGGGAATTCTAATTATAATGTTGGTCATCAAACAGCGCAGATAGCTAAACAGTTAAAAACTCAATAGCTATTCTCTAAATACCTGAATTTTAGAGAAGTAACTTTAATTTTACCGATAATGTCTAATCAAGTTCCTGATCAAAATCGTTCAATATACGTTGGTAATGATGTAACTGGCAGTGCTATGGTCACAGGCGACAGCAATACTGTATCCGTGGCCTTTCAGCAGGCATCCTTACCTCAGCCGGAAACGGTTGATATTAAGGCTGAACTTATTGCTTTGCAAGAAATTCTGGCAAGTTTAAACGATCCTGTTGCGACAGGCGTTGCTCAAAAGCTCAAGGAAGAGGCAAGCAAACCAAAACCCGATAAAAACATCGTTGCGACAACTCTCGAAACAGGCTTAACCTATGGAAAAAATCTTTCTAACTTTGCAGAAACCATTGATAAGTTGCAACCTCGAGTCACGGCGATCGTTGCATGGTTAGGAAAGCACGGTCATAAATTGCTGCCTTTAGTTGGTTTAGCCTTGTAGCTTCTTGAAAATTTATGTTATTCACCAGAGGACACAAGAGCAAAGAATGTGGCAGTATTTGGCTGCTCCCTCCAGAGAAATTTTTGCTAATCCCTAAGTAAGTGGACAAAACTAAAGTTAACTGTGTGATCGCCCGAATAGCGAATAGAAAGGCTTTGCGGGCTTTTAAATTTCTTAACTTAATAGACTTTATTGATGTCCAGGTACTTATAACTTACAGGTAATAGAAAAATGAAAAAAATCGTCAACTTTCTTGATAACGTCCGTGCGACAACATTTAGATGGAATTTCGTTATTTGTGTATTTATAGGTTTGATGATTACATTTCTCATTCCTTTCAAATCAAATAGCTATCCAACCCAAAATAGCTATCTAATTGAATTGGGTAGTGAACTAAGTGATTATCCTGATAACAAAGCCGAAGACATTCAGTTAGCCCAGTATCAGGTAAATCTAAGCAATTCTAGCTGTGCTAGACATTTTATGAACACGCTCGCAAATTTTATGGAACCGTCTTATGTTGATGCTGAATGGAGCAGTGGTGGTAGAACCTACTCTTTTTACTGGTCACCTAATAGCGATAGTCAGCCATCACAAGAGAAAATTGCCATAAATACTTCTTCAATTGATTCTGCATTAGATAGCTCAGCTAATCTCAAAGAAGATAGTCCTAAGCTTGTTGCACAAACTAATGAGGAAAGAAGGGCACAAGCGGCTTTGGAAAGAGCAGTTAGTAATGAAAGAGCACAATTAACTCGCTATCGTGTTCAGGGAAGAAGTCGTCAAACTCGAAGACGTTGCGATTGGCAGTACGGACAGATAAGTTATTGAAAGATTAAGCTGTTGTTGCATTACTCCAGAAAAGAACAGGCTCAATAGCTGTTTTAGGGAAGTCAAACGGACAAAAAGGCTGAAATGCTTTGTTGACTAGGGGCTTAGCTATCTAAGATATCGTTAGAGTAAAAGTAATAAAAGTCAGGCTTTCAGTTTTTTTCCGCGATAATTCCCTAAAATTACTATATTGTCAGAGAATTTAGCTATTTGAAGAGATATAAATGACTCCACCATTACCTCCTAATAATCGTCAAATTACAATTCAGCGTGATGTAATAAGCAGTACAATCATTTCAGGGGATAACAACACAGTCGTTGTTTACTATCAAAAACAACAAACTGAAGTTAATTTAGGCCCTAACCCATATCGGGGATTAGCTTCGTTTCAAGTTGAAGATGCCGATGTGTTTTTTGGACGGGAAGAACAAGTTAAGCGATTATGGAGTCGGTTGCAGGCTCTATACAACGGTAATGTTTCCACCCGATTACTACCTATTTTAGGGGCATCTGGTTCTGGTAAGTCATCATTGGCACGGGCAGGATTACTCCCAGAGCTAGCTCGTCTACCCTTGCCAGGACACAGATCAACCGATGTGATAATTATGAAGCCGAGTTCAAAGCCCTTGGAATTACTGGCAGTCGAGCTATCTCGAATTGCCACTGGAGATCCATTCGGTGATGGAGCAAAAATAGATGAGTTCAAGCAGGTTCTGGAGAAGAGAGCTAAACAGGGAACTAATGATGGACTCAGTTCATTAGTGATGAGATTGCCTCAGAAAAACTCTCCCCTAGTAATACTCATCGATCAATTTGAAGAAGTTTATTCCCTTTGTGAGGATGTTGAACAGAGAACTACGTTTATTAATACTCTTCTTGAAGCCGCAACAATCAAGGATGGACGAGTCTCTGTAGTCATTACTCTCCGAAGCGATTTTTTACGAGAAACCCAACAACATCCACAACTTAATCAGATCATTGGCTCGGATCAAAGTATTATCCTTCCCGTGATGACTTCAAAGGAACTGCGCCTCGCAATTGAGAAACCTGCTGAACAAGCTGGTCGTCCCTTAGAAAACGAAACTGTTAAGCGACTAATTGAACAAGCAGAAGGACGCGAAGGAGCATTACCGTTGCTTCAATCCGCTCTGACTCTCATTTGGGAAGAATTAAGTCAAAGCAATGGCAAGTCATCTTTAGACATTTTGAGAGACATTGGTGGAGTTGGAGGTGCTTTAGCAAAAGAGGCAGAAAATCTCTATAACAACAATTTATCTGCTCAAGAAAAAGAAATCACGAAACGAATATTTTTAGGATTAGTACAGCCGAAAGAAGGTACTCTCTACAGCCGAAGACGGGCGAAAGTCAGTAATTTAATTCCCCGTAAGAATGAACAAGAACAAGGGCGAAAGATACTTAGAATGTTTTCAAAAACTACTGCTCGACTCATTACCCTCTCGAGTGTAAAGAAGGTCCATAGTCAAGGTGAAGAGATTGAAGAAATTGCTGAAGTGACTCATGAGGCATTGTTTGAACATTGGGCTGAGTTAAAGAAATGGCTCAATGGACAGCAAGATGTCATCCGACAGAAGATCAGAATCGACAATGCTGCTGAAGAATGGAATAATAATGATCGAAAAAGAAGTTATCTGTTGCAGGAGAGAGACTTAACAGGCGCAGAACTCTTTCAAAAAAATCATGAAGAAACATTTCAACTATCTGATCTGGCGAAAGAATTAATTCAAAAAAGCCTAGAACACAGACGAAATAATCGTATAAAAAATGGCTTGCGTTTTCTTGTTGTGGTATTACCACTGTCCGGATTTGCCCTGTATCAATTACAGCAAGCCCAGCGTTATAGCGTCCGACAGTTAACCGCAACCGCAGAATCCTTTCTAACGAGCCAACCAGTAGAGGCAGAAATCAACGCCATTGCAGCATGGGATTTAAGCCGTTCAGCCTTTGCTCGAGTTTCCGATAATGATCGCTTGGCAGCCGACAACAGTTTGCTCAATGCCCAGCGAAATAATTGGGAACGGCAGCGATTTTTGCCTGATTCTACTGATTCTATGATTCTGTCCGTCGCCTTTAGTCGGGATGGCCAAACTATTGTTGGTGGCAGTAGAGACGGGAGTGTGTGGCTGTGGAATGTCCGAACTGGAAAAGCTAATAGGAAGCCGTTGACTGGACACAAAGACATGGTTACGTCCGTCGCTTTTAGTCCGGATGGACAAACGATTGTTAGTGGTAGTTATGACCATACTGTGCGTCTGTGGGATGCAAAAACTGGCTTACCCAAAGGAAAGCCCTTGACTGGACACGCGGATGTGGTTACGTCCGTCGCTTTTAGTCCGGATGGACAAACGATCGTTAGTGGTGGTTATGACCATACTGTGCGTCTGTGGGATGCAAAAACTGGCTTACCCAAAGGAAAGCCCTTGACTGGACACGCGGATGTGGTTACGTCCGTCGCTTTTAGTCCGGATGGACAAACGATCGTTAGTGGTGGTTATGACCATACTGTGCGTCTGTGGGATGCAAAAACTGGCTTACCCAAGGGAAAGCCCTTGACTGGACACGCGGATGTGGTTACGTCCGTCGCTTTTAGTCGGGATGGAGAAACGATTGTTAGTGGTAGTGAAGACACAACCGTGCGTCTGTGGGATGCAAAAACTGGCTTACCCAAGGGAAAGCCGTTGACTGGACACACGGATGCGGTTACGTCCGTGGCTTTTAGTCGGGATGGAGAAACGATTGTTAGTGGTAGTGAAGACACAACTGTGCGTCTGTGGAATGCTCAAACCGGAATCCCCCAGGGGAACCCATTGATTGGACATTGGAATCGGGTCAATTCCGTCGCCTTTAGTCCAGATGGAGAAACGATTGTCAGTGGTAGTCATGACAATACTGTGCGTCTTTGGGATGCCCAAACCAGATTGAAGAAGCCGTTGATTGGTCATAGAGATTTGGTTCAATCTGTCGCTTTTAGTCGGGATGGAAAAACGATTGTTAGTGGCAGTTGGGACAATACCGTGCGTCTGTGGGATGCAAAAACCGGAGTATCCAAAAGGAAAACCGTTGATTGGGCATACGACTCAGGTCAATTCCGTCGCTTTTAGTCCGGATGGAGAAACGATTGTCAGTGGTAGTCATGACCATACTGTGCGTCTGTGGGATGCAAAAACTGGCTTACCCAAGGGAAAGCCCTTGACTGGACACACGGATGTGGTTATGTCCGTCGCTTTTAGTCGGGATGGAAAAACGATTGTTAGTGGTAGTTTTGACAAGACCGTGCGTCTGTGGGATGTCAAAACTGGAAAAGCCAAGGGAAAGCCGTTGATTGGACACACGGCTCGAGTTATGTCCGTCGCTTTTAGTCCAGATGGACAAACGATTGTCAGTGCAAGTGAAGACAAGACTGTCAGGCTGTGGAATGCTAAAACTGGAAGACCTCAAGGGAATCCGTTGATTGGGCATACAAAGCGGGTCAATTCCGTTGCTTTTAGTCCAGATGGACAAACGATTGTCAGTGCAAGTGAAGACAAGACTATCCGGCTATGGAATGCTAAAACTCGAAGACCTCAAGGGAATTCGTTGATCCTACCTAATATGTTTCAGGTCAATTCTGTTGCCTTCAGTCCAGATGGCAAAATCATTGTTAGTGGAAGTAGTGACGGTAGTGTGCAGTTGTGGGATGCCCAAACTAGAGTACCCAAAGGGAAACCTTTAACTGAGCATACGCCTATTATATCTGTCGCCTTCAGTCCGGACGGAAAAAGGATTGTCAGTGGTAGTTATGACAAGACCGTGCGTCTGTGGGATGCTTCTGTTGAAAGTCTTGAAATAGCCTGTAAACATTTGCAGCATCATTCTATTCTGGCCACTCCCACCACTGACCTAGCCAAAAAAGTCCAAGCAATCTGTCACTGCACTGACTTTTCAAATTAAATTTTGCTTACAAAAAAAAGAGCATTGGTATAACGTAATTAATCCGATTCTTCAGATTTCAGTATGCTAAGATAAATAATCAAGATATCGTCATTTAAAAGCAATTTCCAAGCACAACAATTCTCAAGAGCCGCTTTCTAAACTTCTATTCATGCTGACGTTGCCTGCAACATCTCTACGAAAATTGGATAATTTTATAAAGAGGAGGTAACCAAAAAAGAATTTGCTATGAAATTTTTATTACATCTGTTGAAAAATTCCCTTCCCCCTTTCCCTTTCCCTTCCCCTTTCCCTTTCCTTTAAAAATTCCGTCTTATGGCACTTGTGTTTATTGTAGCGGTTGCTACTAAATTTCATTTAACTCTTGCCAAGACGATACATTTTACTGTAAGAACATAGAAAAGTAAATTTTTGTTAACTACGAGGTAATGATAAATGTATATAGTACAAATAGCTTCTGAATGCGCCCCTGTAATTAAAGCAGGGGGTTTAGGAGACGTAGTTTATGGGCTTTCCAGGGAGTTAGAAATCCGAGAAAACTGTGTGGAGATTATACTACCCATGTACGACTGCATGAGGTATGACCAAATCTGGGGGATGCACGAAGCTTACCGGGATTTGTGGGTACCTTGGTATGGCGGAGCGATTCATTGTTCTGTGTTCTGTGGTTGGGTGCATGGACGCTTATGCTTCTTTATTCAGCCGCACTCGGGGGATAATTTCTTTAATCGGGGTTGTTATTATGGCTGTCTAGACGATTATATGCGCTTTGCTTTCTTTAGTAAGGCAGCAATGGAATTTTTGCATAAAAGCAACAAGCGCCCTGATATTATCCACTGTCACGACTGGCAAACCGGTTTAATTCCCGTGATGCTCTATGAAATGTATAAATGGCATGGGATGTGGAATCAACGGGTTTGTTACACCATCCACAACTTTAAGCATCAAGGGGTAGCCGGGGCTGACGCGCTTTGGGGAACCGGTTTAAATAATGATGCTTACTACTACAATTATGATCGCCTGCTCGACAATTTTAACCCCACAGCCATCAACTTTATGAAGGCGGGGATTGTCTATTCCAACTATGTCAATACCGTTTCACCTCATCACGCTTGGGAAGCTCGCTATGAGAATGAAGGCTGTGGTTTAGGTCATACCCTCAATATGCATCATTATAAATTTGGCGGTATCCTCAACGGCATAGATTACAATATTTGGAACCCAGAAGTCGATCACTTAATTCCTTTCAACTACGGAATCGAAAACTTTAAAGATAAAATCCTTAATAAAAAAGCTTTACGTGAACGCTTATTACTACGAGAATCTGATAAACCTCTGATTGCTTATATTGGTCGCTTAGACCAACAGAAAGGCGTTCATTTAGTGCATCATGCCATTTACTACGCTCTCTCACGAGGGGCACAATTTGTTATGTTAGGTTCTGCAACCGAACCATCGATTAATAATTGGTTCTGGCATGAAAAAGGCTTTTTAAATAATAATCCTGATGTTCACTTAGAAATCGGATTTAACGAAGAATTAGCGCACCTGATTTATGCCGGTGCTGACATGATTATTGTTCCCAGTAATTATGAACCTTGCGGCTTAACTCAAATGATTGGCCTGAAATATGGAACTGTGCCCATTGTGCGGGGTGTTGGTGGGCTAGTCAATACGGTTTTTGACCGAGATCATGATAAGCTTCATCCCCCTGAAGAACGCAATGGCTATGTATTCTTCCAAACTGATAACCGCGCCCTTGAATCAGCCATGGACCGCGCCATTGGGTTATGGGAGCAATATCCAGATGAGTTCCGTAAATTAGCTCTCCAAGGAATGAATTATGACTATTCTTGGAATAATCCTGGACAGAAATATCAGGAAATTTACGAGTACATCCGTCATAGATAAAAAAAAGTTTAAAACCCTTTTATTTAGGACTTAACAGTGCGTAAGTCCTATTATTTTTAGAGGCGTTGCCGGCAATGTCTCTACAGGGTATGATTAGCGGCTGTTTTATTTTTCTTTTTGAGACATCTTTCCTTTAAACAAAGCGCCAAAACCCATAGCACATCCTGCACCTAGGAGGGTTAAAGGTTCAGGAACAGCCGCAGGACGAACCTCAAAAGCCAGAAATTGAGTAAACTGGGTAGGGCTAAAGTTATTATCACTAATTAGAATCAGTGATCGCGCTCCATTAGGCAGATTTGGGCCAAAGGTTAAGCCTTCAACATTATCAATGGGTATGCCCAAGCTAGTCAAATCAAACACTAAAGTTTTTTGAGCCGCGACAATCCCATTAACTCCATTAATACTGGAATACCCACTAATATTAGTTGCGCCTTCTAAAGACACTTCAAAAATTTTAATTGTATTGCCTGTATTGCCGGGGGTTCCTATGGCTCCTGCTGAGAAAGAACGCTCCAAAGCGAGGAAATGTTGGCCGCTATTGTCTAAAGCGAGTAAATCCACTAATCCATTAGTATTAAAAGCATCACTAGGATTAGGCGCTAAAGCCACCGGTTCGGTATTGTAAAGGTACTGAGCAACTGCTTGTCCTGTGGTTAAATCGTACTGTAGGATACGCGAAGGAGTCCCATTATGGATAGTTGCCGGGGGGCCATCTTGAACTAGCGCGTTTTCAGAAGCGGTAAATAGATATTTTTGATCAGGAGTAACGGTTAAGCTTTCTAAGGCTAAATTATTACGAACGCCGCTTGTGGTTGGGGGGGGAGATTTAGGTGCTGGGATAAATTGAGCAGGAATGGGTAAAGCTTGAATTTGTTGTCCAGTGGCTAAAGAGAATTGATTAACAAAAGGATCGATAATGCGAGTGGTAGAAACTTCCCCCTCAGAAGAGACATAAACCGTTGAACCAACTAAAGCAATCCCTTCTGGATCAAGGCTCAAAGGAGCAAAGGTTTGCCCATTAGGTTGTTTGAGAAAAGTTACGCCTGTAAAAGTCACGCCGTTATTTAGCCCACTAGCATTGAATTGATTGATATCTAAAGTGGCAGTATAAAAACGAGCGGGATTATTCTGACTGCGATCATCAGAAATCGCGTAAAAAGTATTAAGATTGGGATTGTAAGTAATGCCTGATAAGCCCCCTACTAGCGTGTTTCCATATTGGGTTGCCGTAGGTAAAGTCGACTGACCAATAAAGCTTAAAGATAGGGAAGAAGCTTGCGCCGGCAAAGACATTAGTAAGCCCAAAGAAAGGCTACTCAATAATCCTAAACTTAACCCTTGCCAGTTGAAAAATAGTTGCTTTAGACAGTACATCGTTAAGGATCTCCTGATGGGAATTTTATTTAACCTTCTCTTGACCATTCAAAAGGCTTAAGTTACTAAGTAAATTAGCAAAACTAGATTAAGATTTGATTAGCAAAAAAAAAAGAATTAAGTTGATAATTAATGCTATATTGATTAGATTATGGTGGTTAGAGTATTTTAGAATACCCTCAAACAATCTCTTTCTTTATAGCCTTTACCATATTAGTGAGGTACATTAAATTTTATTTCCTATTGCCATAGCGTATGAGCAACTAAAAACCAGTAATTTTTACCTCATCCCATTGAGAAAAGCTATGAGAGTGGTAAGAGCCGCTCTTGCACTCTTGCAAAAAGGTTATCAAGATGTTTAATTAATTTTACCTACTTAAGTACCTGGACAGTCTATAGAGCTTCTCTGTACCCGCGCTCCGGTAAAACTCTCCCAACCTTACCCATTGCCCTTTCCCCCTTCCCCAATCTCAGTGTTAACATTATTGGGAGTCCACCTACTTACTGATGCTGATACTCATCAAATTTTAATCTTTTTATCAGAAAAAATTTAGAAGAAAAGCCTAAAGTAATATTAATCAATCCTAAAATCAAGGGGATAATTATTAATTACTCAACCATGAAAAAACGGCATTTTTTAAAAATGAGTCTATTGGCAATAAGTACAGCCTGGTTATCTTCTACTTTACTTGGAACTAAAAAAGCGATGGCTAATTCAAGCCAAAAATTTGAAGTTACCAAAACCGAACAGGAATGGCGTAAAATTTTAACTCCTCAACAATTTTATGTCTTACGTCAACAGGGAACAGAAAGAGCTTATTCTAGCCCACTGGATAAGCAATACAACAAAGGCCTTTATGTCTGTGCCGGCTGCGCCTTACCGGTATTTTCTTCAGAAACTAAATTCAATAGCGGTACAGGTTGGCCGAGTTTTTATGCTCCCATTAGAGGCGCAGTGGCAACTTCTGTAGATAAATCATTTTTGATGACCAGAACTGAAGTACATTGTCGCCGTTGTGGTGGTCATTTAGGTCATGTCTTTAATGATGGTCCACCACCCACAGGGAAACGTTACTGTATGAATGGCGTAGCCTTAAATTTTAAGGCCACATAAACAGTGAATTATTTTACGCTTGTCGTCCACTTTCTCCCTTAATAATAGCCGCACCAATTAAATGAGCTAACCGCAAAGCCTCTGGGACATTTCCTCGATCAGTTATTCTCGCTAAAACTTGAGCAATAACTTCTGGCGTTTCTCCACAAACTTGAAAATAAAACGGGGGATATGGATGAATAACTCCTGCCTGCCGCATAATTTCTAAGCGTTTTTCGGCTTGTGGAAGTCGTTTAAGGGCGGCTTCAATTTTCTCAAAATTTGGCATCCGCCGCATAAGGGCCACACAGGGACGGTTTAATCTCTGGGATAATAAGGCTAAATTAATCACATTAAATCCCCCCAAACATATTCCATCTAATAGAATTAAATGTAATTGCGGCAGAAACTTACCTGCTAAAAGTAGTTGAGATAACTGATCAGTTGCATCCCAACCATCCGCTTGTATTTGCGTGCAAACCATCCCTTCAAACCTTGTCGCCGCACAAACCACTCCTACCACCGTAGGTAATACGGGAGCGCGTATCGTTCGTATTTTTAAATCGAAGAGGAAGCGCGACTCGGCTAATTTATTAGCCGTTAAATTAAACCGCATAATTATAACCATCTGCTTTATGAATTGCTTTTAAATATTTAGGGTGGACATCAAAAATTTCCGTTGAGTTTAACTTAAAACTTGGACGAGAACGAACCGAAATTCTCCCTATCCAACTGCCAGCAAACTTTCCTTTTGGCACTTCGGCTTTGACTAGATCTCCAGTTTTAAATCCCCACCAAACTTTTTGGTTGGTACGGTGACGAATAGGAAACCCGAATTTGTCCGTTCCGCACATTTGTCTATTTCCGTGTCCTGTTGCTTGAATTAACAAAGGTTGTTTTGTTAATAACTTTAAGCCTTCAATATTTCCGACGCATCCAGCATCAATAAAATGGCGTTTTTCTAGGTTTAATCTATATCTGTTATATTTAGTTCTACCTCCTGTTCCTGTTTCAACGGGTAATCCCATTTCTTTAAGTTTGTTAAATAATGCCCATCTAGGAGAATTTACGGCAGCAGCATCGTTTAATGGTTGTTTGGCTTGTTTTAAGATCTTATTAAGTAAGTTAGGCTTACTACTCAAAAAATTTTTTATGTCTTGATTACCTTTTAATTGATTGCATTTTTGACAAGCGATTGTCAGGTTATAAACTCTATCTGAACCTCCTTTTGAACGAGCGACAATATGCTCAATCTCCAACGGAACATCTTTAATATTACAGTAAACACATTGTCGTCCCCATTTTTCTAACAAGTATTCTCGAACCTCATAACCTGCTAATTCCCCCTGTTGGTACTGGACTCCTGAGATTTCTGGGTTTTGAATTGCTTGTGTGTCAAATCTAACAAGCTCGGTTGAAATTCCAGTAATAGGAGCAAACTTAATAATTTTGTTTACCCAAGTTAGAGTAGTTTCTACTCTGTGTTGGAGACTAGGAGCAAGCCAACCTATAGGTCGAGTACGATTAAGAAATCGCGCTTGCCGATAACGAGTTTTTCGATTTAATTATCCGCGACAGGGAGCAACAAACTGGAAAGCATTTGTTGGTGTCATAACCCTAAAAACGTAGTCAGTTAAGACTTAGGCGGGTCAGCTAACTGAAACTGGGGCACGGGCGCGCAGCGAGGCGTAGCCTAGCCCTGCTACGGAGAGTGCGGGGTGCTGACTTCTACAGGTAACGGAGAATGACGTTCAAACGGTGCATCATCAAACCCAAGAACCCTGATTGTCCGCTTTTGTTGCAGAAGTTGTTCTAGTTTCATTTTATGTGTTGAAGGGCTTCTAGAACCATCTGCTCAAACTCTCTTTCGGGTAAGGTAGGAGCATAGTTAATCGTCATTGAACAAGCCTGTACATTAATCGTCACTCTTTGCACACCCGTTAAAGATTTCATTCGGGTTTGTAGGAGTTCGGCATAAGCTGAATCTTTATGTAAACGAGGAATTCGCAGCCGCATTCGCCCTTCTGTTTGATGAATAATGGTGGGAGTATTTCCCATGTGTTGCAATTGCTTCAAGTTGCGCTCTATAGAGATGGCTCTTGGGCGGGGTTGCAAAGTCACCGAAAAGCCCTCTTGACCTTCTAAATAAATTAAAAGATCAACTAAGTAATCTTGTATTTGTTTGAGCCGCTCTCGTCCTTCTAATTCGTTAAGCGATTTGGCTTTCTGGATAGCTTGAAGAGTGATAGCAATATTTTGATACAAAGGTGTGTTTTGATTTTTTGCCTCGGTGATTTGTGTTTCAAATTCATAGAGTGGGATAGCTTCCAATTCAGGGTAAATATTATCTATACTGATAAAAGGTTTGACAAACATTTGCCCCAGCGATCTCTGTTCAGCAAAAGAAAAGCGGAAAGCCTCATCAGTAAAATTTGTGCGGTTGGCAAACGTTTCTGAAATCTTCCGGCCCAGGGCGATCGCTTTTTTATCTCTAGTGTAGGGTCCATAGCGATAGATGTACCATTGCCAGCCAAAGAATTTAAAGATAACATAAAGCAATTCTAAGGCTTCGAAGTAACTCGCTTCTTGTTGGTCCAGATATTTTTGCTCGTTAATCTTTAACTCTTGCCCATTGACAATATCATACAGTCGGCGTTGTAATTCCTCGGCGGCTAAAAGAAAGGGATTGACGTATAAAGCCGAGATCTGATCTCGTTTTTGTTCTCTTTGCTTTTCCTGCTCCTCTGACCAAGTCCACACTGTCCATACGGCTGTGGCTGCTGCTGACAAGATTGATAAGATGATTCCGATTGATGCTGTTTCCATTGCAATTATTTGCTAAATCTTGTTTATTCTGAATGGGTTGCAAGAAGAATGAAATTGATTAGTTAGTCTTGAGAATTTATCTTACATGATTAAATTCTAACTTTTGGTAAACAAGTCTTCAATCTTCTGGGAGATGTAAAAGGTTGTTTTGCTATGGGAACTTAAAAAATAAACCTATTCGCTTTTTTTAGATTAACAGGAAAAAAAACTATGCCAGACGAAGTATTAGATAAAAGCCTTCCTGAAATTGATCCCACAGAGGTTGAAGATTCTAGAGCAGTTATCCCAGAGGAGCATCACGGCTTTCTTGATAAAGTAATGCGTCAAGGAGGATTTGCTGATCCCTATGATGCCAGAGATATTAGTGAACTTGTCTTTCGTATTATGCGAGATGTGATGACCACCGAAGCGGCTGATCGAGTTGAAGGGGAATTACATGAAGAGGCTTTCGAAACTGATGAAAAAGCCTTACAAATGGAAGTTGCTGATCTTTGGAAAGATAGCAACCCGCTTGTGAGATTTCTCAGTCGCATACGTCCACCTTTACGGCAAGGTCCCGGTCACTGGAAAATTAATTCTGATAATTTCCTTTTCCGAGTGGCTAATGAAGGCGGATTATCTCCCTCACAAAATCGGGAACAGGTAGTTAAAGCCGTATTTTCCGCCACTAAAGACGAACTGTCTGAGGAGCGAATTCAAGAAATTGCTGGTTGGCTTCCTGAAGGTGCAGTGCGCGAACTTTGGGAACAAGCTTAAAGTCAATTTAGACTATTTTTGTTCAGGTTATCGACTGAAGTTTTTGTTTTTGGCAAGCTTCAGTTTTTCGTTTATTTATGTTTAGAGTATTATTCTTGACAAATTACAGATTATCTTTATACTTAAGACAAAATTAAAAATATTATTATTTGATCCACCATTCTGAGAAAATAAAATCCCTTAAACCATGATCAAAAAAATTCATCAATGGTTAATTACTTACCCTGAAAAAATCTCTAAAAATCAGATGAGTTTTTGGTTGAGCTTGAGCTTAACTTTTGCCGCTAGTTATGCCTTTTTGGCGTTACAAGAAGCATTTAGTTCAGCTTATGTGGCTCAGGATGACGCTCGTCAGCACGTCTTTTGGATGAGACGGTTTTTAGACCCGGATTTGTTTCCTCATGATTTGATTGCCGATTATTTTCAGTCAGTTGCGCCACTAGGATACAGTTTCTTTTATCGAGCCGCAACCCTGTTTCATATCGATCCAATGTTGTTTAATAAACTGTTGCCTCTGTTTTTAGGACTAATTACCAGTGCCTACTGTTTTGGGGTAACCCTGCAAATTTTGCCGGTGCCATTGGCCGGCTTTTTCGTGACAGTGTTGTTCAATCAAAATATATGGCTCAAAGATGATTTAGTTACCGCTACCCCGAGAGCTTTTTTTTATCCTCTATTCATGGCTTTTTTATATTATTTGTTGCGGCGCTCTTTTTGGCCAACTTTAGCCATGATCGCCCTTCAAGGTCTTTTTTACCCCCATTGTATGTTAATCTCGGCAGGAATTCTACTGATTCGATTATTGGATTGGGAAAATGGTCAATGGCGGTTATCGGCTGATCGCAGAGATTATCAGTTTTGTGCGGCTGGATTAGGACTTACCTTTTTGATCTTATTGCCTTTTGCCTTAGCGACTTCTGAATATGACCCGGTAATTACAGTACAACAAGCTAGGCAAATGTTAGAGTTTGCGGCTAAGGGTCGCACTTCCTTTTTTGAAGCTGATCCGGCCCGATTTTGGCTGTATCATGAGCGTAGCGGCATGATTCCGGATATCTGGCGGCCTTCTCTACTACTGGTCGGATTAATTTTACCCTTGCTTCTTCGTTTGCGTCGTGTGCTTCCTCTGGGCGAGCAAGTGAGAAAAACGGTCTATCTATTGCCTCAAATTATTTTAGTTTCTCTGGGTTTGTTTTTTTTAGCTCACGCGGTTCTGTTTAAGCTACATCTGCCAAGCCGCTATACTCATAATACTTTTCGTATTGTTTTAGCTATCGCGGCGGGTATTGTTCTGACTTTGTTAATTGATGCGCTTCTTCGATGGAGTCTCCGTTGGGGAAGGTCTTCACTATCCCCTCAACAGGGTTTAGCTTTGGGGTTAAGTTTATATTTGATCATCACTTTGGTTTTAGCACCGACTACTTTTAAAAAGTTTCCTAAAACTGGGTACAAAGTAGGAGAATTGCCGACCCTTTATCAATTTTTTGCCCAACAGCCGAAAGATTCTCTGATTGCCTCTTTGGAAGAAGAAGCGAGTAATTTACCTAGTTTTGCTCAACGTTCAGTTTTAGTAGCTCCAGAATATGCTATTCCCTATAATTTGGGCTATTACCGCCGGTTTCGAGAGCGTGTTGTGGATTTGATTAAAGCGCAGTTTAGTCCGAATTTGACAGAGGTGAAACAATTTATTGAAAAATATGGGATTGATTTTTGGTTGATTAATCCTTCATCCTTGAAAGCGGATTTTGTGGCTAATAATAAATGGTTGAATCAGTACCAACCTATCACAGGAGAAACTCTAGAAATGCTTAATCAGGGACAAATTCCGGCTTTAACGACAATGGATGAGCGTTGTAGGGTTTTTGAGGTGAATGATTTAGTGGTACTGAAAGCAGCTTGTATTCTAGACCAAGAGAAGCGGCTAAGTAGTCGGACACCGATTAAAGTTAACTGTGAGGTTAGGGTGTAGGGTGTAGGGTGTAGGGTGTAGGGTGTAGGGTGTAGGGTGTAGGGTGTGGGCGTTTTACAATTCTTAATACATAGAGCTTTATTTATGTCCAGGTACTTAGTTAATTAATTATAATGATAAAAAAAAGATTCTGTTTTATTCAGACAGAATCAAAAACAATATTTACTCTTAATTGAGAAAAATACTAACAAATAATTAAAGTAAACATAATGCTGTTTTACTTTTCTTGTTTGTTAGCCAGTTTGCGCTTGAAGAAACCGCCAAAACCTAAAGCGGTACCTACACCTAAGAGGGTTAAAGGTTCCGGCACAGCGAAAGCGGTCAAGTTAGCCGACCAAGAGCGAACAGTAATTGAGCGATTTGAACTGGCAAGGAATTGATTAAACTGAGCCAAATTGCCAATATTTCCTACAGGATTGGTGACTCGAACAGGGAAAGTGATTTCCGCGCCAAAGGTTCCAATTCCTTCGTATTGAGAACTACCTTGCTTAAATAGCCCTGTTACCCCAAAGGAAACATTAACGCCGTTGAGGCTTGGAGTGTAGGTAATGCTGTTAATACTATTGAGATCGAAGGTAGTGGAGATCGGGAGGTTTATCTTCAAGAAGTTAGTAATGACCGGTGGAGGAAAAGGAGGAAGGTCTTTAATTGTGCCTATGGCAAAAGGAATCGGAGCAGGGTCGTAGCTACTAAATATTCCATTAGCATCAGTAACAACGAACTGACCTGTTCCGGCAGGGTTAGTTCCACCAAAATTAGCAAAGTTCAGAGTGGTGATATAATTGCCACTGGGGTCTTTGAGCCCAGTAGAGACGGCAGTTACAGGTGCGCCACCCAGGGATATACTTCCAACAACAGTTGCTGCCTGGGCTGATGTAGTAGTTCCAACTATGCTAGTGGCGGCAACCCCTACAGCCCCAAATAGAACTATTGTACTCGAAAGATTAAAATTCACGCTTTCATTCTCCATTTGGATAGGTAAATTTATTTAAATCTTATTATTACAGGCAAATGTATATTTTAATGTTAGTTTTATTTAAAATACTCTATTTTTGCGATTTAAAATTCATAAATCCTTGAAATAGAGCCTAACTAAGAGTTAATTAATTATAAAAAAGATGGGTCTGCCTTATTTAAACAGACCAATGAACAGTATCTGGTTTGATTGTACTATAACTACTTAAGTAAGCTAGACAACAATAAACAAGCTTGATGAGAGCGGGATTTATATTACATCTATCTTTGTCTTACAAAGAACGAGTATTTTTCCCGCTCCAACATCGATAAAGCTATTTTTTTAAGTTAGACTACTTAGAAAAACCTTTAAATGGTTAATAGTAAAGATAACGTTATTGCTTATTTTTCTTGTTTGTTAGCCAGTTTGCGCTTGAAGAAACCGCCAAAGCCTAAAGCCGCACCAGCACCTAACATGGTCAAGGGTTCAGGAACATCCGTTAAGTTAGCAGACCAAGATTGAATAGTAATTGAAGCACCTTGAGTTTTCAAGAATTTTTCAAACTGAGCTTTATTGCTAATTCCATTAACGGGGAAAGTGATTTCCGCGCCAAAGGTTCCAAATCCTTTGTGTTTAATACCTTGGTTATATAGAAATAGCCCTGTTACCCCAAAGGAAACATTAACGCCGTTGTTAGTATAAGTATAGGCAACGCTGTCGATGCTCTGTAGATCAAAGCTAGTACCGGGTAATTGGAGGAAGTTAGCTACTGTTGTACCGATCGGTGCAGGGAAAGGAGGAACGTCTTTAATGGTACCGACGGTAAAAGGAAGGGGATCATAAGCACTGAAGATTCCGTCACCAGCAGTAACCAGGAACTGACCTGTTCCTACAGGGTTAGGACCAGAGCCGAATTTACCAAAGTCAAAAGTGGTAATGTAATTACCACTGGGGTCTTGCAGTCCAGTAGCTACCGCCGTTACAGGCGCACCAGAGATAGATAAAACTCCTGCCTGGGCTGATGTGGGAGTTCCAATTACGCTAGTGGCGGCAATCCCTACAGCCCCGAATAGAGCTATTGTACTTGAAAGATTAAAATTCACGCTTTCATTCTCCATTTGGATAGGTAAATTTATTGATAGCTCATTATTACAGGCGCATATATATTTTAAGGTTAGTTTTATTTAAAATACGCTATTTTTGAGATTTAAAATCTATAAATCCTTGAATTAGAGCCTAACTAACAGTTAATTAATTATATAAAAGATGGGTCTGACTTATTTAAAAAAACCAATGAAGAGTATCGGGTTTGATTTTACTATAACCATTTATAGCAGAAGTCAGGAGTCAGAAGGGAAAAGCTTATTGCTATTAAGTTTGAAGTTTAAAAGATGTCCTAAGCACAGGAGCGGTTGCTATAAGTAAGCTAGACAACAATAAACAAGCTTGATGAGAGCGGGATTTATATTACATCTATCTTTGTCTTACAAAGAACGAGTATTTTTCCCGCTCCAACATCGATAAAGCTATTTTTTTAAGTTAGACTACTTAGAAAAACCTTTAAATGGTTAATAGTAAAGATAACGTTATTGCTTATTTTTCTTGTTTGTTAGCCAGTTTGCGCTTGAAGAAACCGCCAAAGCCTAAAGCGGTACTTACACCTAAGAGGGTTAAAGGTTCCGGCACAGAAGCGGTCAAGTTAGCCGACCAAGAGCGAACAGTAATTGAGCGATTTGAACTGGCAAGGAATTGATTAAACTGAGCCAAATTGCGAATATTTCCTACAGGATTGGTGACTCGAACAGGGAAAGTGATTTCCGCGCCAAAGGTTCCCACTCCTTGGTATTGAGAACTACCTTGCTTAAATATCCCTGTTACCCCAAAGGAAACATTAACGCCGTTGCCGCTTGGAGTGTAGGTAACGCTGTTAATACCATTGAGATCGAAGGTAGTGGATTTCGGGAGGTTTAACTTCAAGAAGTTAGTAATGGCCGTGACCGGCGTAGGAAAAGGAGGAAGGTCTTTAATTGTGCCTATGGCAAAAGGAATCGGAGCAGGGTCGTAGCTACTAAATATTCCATCCGCATCAGTAACAACGAACTGACCTGTTCCGGCAGGGTTAGTTCCACCAAAATTAGCAAAGTTCAGAGTGGTGATATAATTGCCACTGGGGTCTTTGAGCCCAGTAGATACGGCAGTTACAGGTGCGCCACCCAGGGATATACTTCCAACAACAGTTGCTGCCTGGGCTGATGTAGTAGTTCCAACTATGCTAGTGGCGGCAACCCCTACAGCGCCAAATAGAGCTATTGTACTTGAAAGATTAAAATTCACGCCTTCATTCTCCATTTGGATAGGTAAATTTATTGATAGCTCATTATTACAGGCGCATATATATTTTAAGGTTAGTTTTATTTAAAACACTCTATTTTTGAACTCTAAAATTCATAAATCCTTGAAATAGAGCCTAACTAACAGTTAATTAATTATAAAAAAGATGGGTCTGCCTTATTTAAACAGACCAATGAACAGTATCTGGTTTGATTTTACTATAACCACTCAAGTAAGCTAGACAACAATAAACAAGCTTGATGAGAGCGGGATTTATATTACACCTATCTTTGTCTTACAAAGAACGAGTATTTTTCCCGCTCCAACATCGATAAAGCTATTTTTTTAAGTTAGACTACTTAGAAAAACCTTTAAATGGTTAATAGTAAAGATAACGTTATTGCTTATTTTTCTTGTTTGTTAGCCAGTTTGCGCTTGAAGAAACCGCCAAAGCCTAAAGCCGCACCAGCACCTAACATGGTCAAGGGTTCAGGAACAGCCGTTAAGTTAGCAGACCAAGATTGAATAGTAATTGAAGCCCCAGGTGTTGCCAAGAATTGCTGAAACTGAGCCGCATTGTTAATTCCTGAAACGGGGAAAGTGATTTCCGCGCCAAAGGTTCCAAATCCTTGGTATTGAGAACTACCTTGGTTAAATAGCCCTGTTACCCCAAAGGAAACATTAACGCCGTTGTTAGTATAAGTATAGGCAACGCTGTTGATGCTCTGTAGATCAAAGGTAGTACCTGGTAATTGGAGGAAGTTAGCTACTGTTGTACCGATCGGCGCAGGGAAAGGAGGAACGTCTTTAATAGTACCGACGGTAAAAGGAAGGGGCTCATAAGCGCTAAAGATTCCTTCACCAGAAGTAACCAGGAACTGACCTGTTCCTACAGTGTTACCACCACCGAAATTACGAAAGTCAAAAGTGGTAATGTAATTACCATTGGGGTCTTGCAGTCCAGTAGCTACTGCGGTTACAGGCGCACCAGAAATAGATATATTGCCGACAACTGCTGCTTGGGCTGAACCTGCTGTGCCAACCATCCCGGTAGCAACAATTCCGACAGCACCTAATAAACCTAATGTAGTAGATAAATTAAAAGTCATGTTTTTGTCCTCTGTTAATGTGAGCAAATGTCCTTAAAAATAATTATTGCAAGCCCATGTATATTTTCATGTTCGTTTTATGTTTTTATTATGTATAACTTTAAAAAAATTTTTCTTTTACGATCAATTACCGGATTTACATCTTCATACAATCTTCACAGAATTCAAACTGATTGGGTAAAATTCTAATCTATCTTATGATAAAATTTTAGAACATCTATCTTAAGATGATTAGATCACTAAATTTTGCTTGATTAAAAACAATAGCCAATCAATCACTTAATTATTTCAACCTAGCTCCGCCTATCCAGGCTTATGCAGAGCGGAATTATTATCTTAAGCTATAGTTTCAAAAAATCATTTCCTGATTATCTTTCCTTTAACTGTACCCAACGATTAAAGGTATTCATGCTCGAAGAAATTACTAAATTAATAATCAAGTAAGTTCCCATAACCACTAAGATCATTTCTACTGCCCTGCCGCTCTTTTCTGCAACGGTATAAGAAACAGCGTAGATATCTTTGTATAAAGTCGCACTCGCTAAACTAGAATTTTTGGCTAAATTGAGAAATTCACTCGTTAAGGGAGGAATTATAACCCGCAACGCTTGAGGAAAAATCACCAACTGCATTACTAATGAGGGTTTTAAGCCTAGCGCAAGAGCGGCTTCCCGTTGTCCTTTATCCACAGACTGAATCCCCGCTCGCACAACCTCTGCAATAAAAGCGGCTGTATAAAAGGTTAAACCCATTAAAATACTCGCAAATTCGGGGGATAAAGTCAATCCATGCTCAATTAAACCTAATTTTGCATTTAATTGGGGTTTTTGCCAATCTAGCCCGATCATCAAAGCCCATAAAGAAGCGATGATAATGGCACTAAAAATGACGACAAAAATTGAGCGCGTTTTCCCCTGTTGAACCCTTAATTGAGTATGCCAATGCCATAATTTAACTGAACTAACAACACTTAAAAGTAAAAATCCCGCAAATAACCAAGATAAAAAATTACCCGATGGCCAAGGGATAGCTAGACCTCGGTTACTCAGAAAAATCCCCTCAAATAAAATCAAGGGATTATTAATTTTCGGAAATTTTAAGAATACCGCCGTATACCAAAAAAATAATTGTAGCAATAAAGGAGTATTGCGAAAGATTTCTACATAAACAGTAGCAATGTATCTGACTAACCAATTACTTGATAACCGACTTATCCCTAAAATAACACCTAAGATAGATGCTAAAATAATTCCGAATACTAGGACTTTTAAAGAGTTAATCAACCCCACTAAGAGTGCTACTATAATTGGATCAGTTGGTTTGTAAGGGATAGGGGCATTACCAATACTAAATCCTGCGGGTCGCCTGGAATCAAAGATAAAATCAAAACCAAAACGCAGATGCAATCGTTGAAAGTTATTAACTAAATTATTGGCTAAAAAAAATCCAATGGCTAAGACAACCAAAACCACGAGGGTCTGTCCTAGTAGGCTTAAAAAACGGGTATCACGCCAAAAAGGAGTTTTTTCTTGATTAGTCATTAGTCGTTAGTCGTTAGTCATTAGGCTTCTTGCACCATTCACGAGTTTAGATAAAAAAGGCACTCATGCAAAATAATTGAGAGAAAAATTAATTATGCAAGAACTATATTGGCCTTTTTCCCTTCGGGTTTCCCCTTCCCCGGTTTTCTGTTGTTTTTACCTAAAAGGAGGAGAGTACAACAAACCGCCATTAGTCCAGAGTCGATTTGGGCCTCGTTCTAATCCTAGTGGTTTACCAATGTTACGCTCATAAATTTCGCCATAGTTTCCTACGTGCTTGATCACCCGCGCCGCAAAATCATTGGGCAGTCCCATATCCTGGCCTAACGTGCCTTCTAAACCTAGAAAACGCCGAACATTTGGGTCTTGAGACTTGTCAAAGTTGGCTATATTTTTAGAATTAATGCCCAATTCTTCCCCTTCAATCACCGCATAAGTGATCCATTTAACGGTATCAAACCATTTTGAATCCCCGTCTGCCACCAGAGTCCCTAAAGGTTCTTTCGACATTACGACATCTAAGACAATATGGTCTTGAGGTTTTGGTAACACCGAACGTCTAGCTACCAGTTGAGAACGATCTGAAGTAATCCCTTCACAACGTCCTTCTTGATAAGCCGCATAAAGTTGATCCACATCATCGGAAGCTACAGGCGTGTATGCTGTTACACCTCGTTTACGCATTTGATCGGCTAGATTTTGTTCGGTGGTGGTTCCCGAAAGCACACAAATGGATTTTCCTTTTAAGTCTTCTAACTTAGTAATGCCACTGGCTTTAGTGACCATCATCCCTTGACCATCATAAAAGGTGGTGGGGCCAAATTCCATCCCCGTCGAAGTATCGCGGCTCAGAGTCCAGGTGGTATTACGGTTGAGGATGTCTACTTCCCCGGATTGTACAGCCGTAAAGCGTTGCTCGGCCGTCAGTTTGCGAAATTCGACTTTATTGGGGTCATCAAATAAAGCCGCCGCTACGGCGCGACACATATCTACATCTAACCCCTCAAATTGTCCCTTTTCATCGACAAAACTAAAACCCGGCACTTCTCCATTGACACCACAGATCAATGTTCCTCTAGCTTTAATGGTATCTAAGCGGCTGGTTTCCCCATTGGCAGGACTTGCTTGTGTATTAGAATTTCCTGCGTTATTAGTTCCCTCTCCACAAGCGGTTAAGGAAGTGACTAGGAGTATAACGGCAACTAATAAGTAACGCGGATGAGGCATAGACAAATTTCTTGAGAGATTAATAATAATTAAGAATTATCTTTTTGTTTTTGAGTAGGGTCTATGGCGGACTCTTGTCTATCAAAATACAAAGTGACTAAATATAGCTAAACCTTGCCTATATTAACACGCCTAGTCAAATCCTCACTCAATTTTCTTTGGGTCTTATGGTAAAAAATTTTTCCAGTAGCAAAATCCGAAATTTTCGCCAGTTCATTTGCATCAGTAACCTACACCATACCTTCTGGTTGGTGTAGGACTGGCTTTGTTAGTATTCATTAGTCCTGAGCGATCAAGATCACCGTAATATTATCAGAACCTCCTCCCTCTTTAGCCGCTTCTATCAGTTCTTTAGCGATGTCTTGAAAAGATTTTCCCGAGTTAAGGATCTCAGCAATTAATTCATCTGAGACTTCTTCTGTCAATCCATCACTACATAACAACAACGTATCACCGGTTTGCACATCCATCGGAAAAACATCTACCTGTCGTAAATCTTTTCTTCCTAAACATTGGAAAAGAACGTGTCGCCAGGGATGAACTTTTGCCTGATCTCGGGTTATATCACCCATTTTTAAAGCACGGGCGACCCAGGTGTGATCTTCAGAGACTTGTTGTAACTCCGACTTGCGAAACAGATAAAGGCGCGAATCTCCAATGTGAGCATACCAACTCTCATCTTTACGAAAAGCCACCACGACGGCGGTGGTTCCCATGTCCCCCCGTTCAGGATGATCAGATTGGTCTTCTAAAATTCCTTCATTGGCTTGTTGGAGTGCTTCTTGTAGGAGTTGTTCGCAAGGAATTTCGCTATCCCAATGTTCTGCTAGATAAGCTTGTATGCGCTTAGTAGCAATTTGGCTGGCTTCTTGTCCCCCTGCATGGCCTCCCATCCCATCGGCTACTATGAAAAAACGCCCCTCAGGATCTATATAGTAGCTATCCTGATTGACCGAGCGGATCAATCCTGGATCAGTAAGCCCTGTAGAGCGAAGATTCTTCATTTGTATGCTAATATCCACCACTTTACAATTGTCTTGGCATTAGAACATTCGATCTAGGCGATCGAGTTGTCTGAGTAGGCGAAACAGTGCCCAAGCAGGAAAGATTGCCACCAGCAGAACAACTACTGCTATTGTCACATATTGATGAACAAAAAGCAGAGTCGCCGAGATCATTAAGGAGCATATAAATAAAGTATAATTAGTTCCCAATTGAATTGCACTCAAACGCCGAAAAGTTCGCTCAGATTCGAGTGAGCGCACTCGTACTCGAATGTCTCCTCGCTCTAATTTATCAAGGGTATCCTCAAGTCGTCGAGGCAATCCTAGGGCTGTATTGCTCATTTGGGCGGCTTGTCGTCCGAGTTCATCTAAAATGCTACTGCTGTAGTTTCCGGCATCATTAGTCATAAGCTGTATGGCAAAGGGTTGTGCCACCTCCATAAAGTTAAAATCGGGGTCTAATCCTTTTCCTACTCCCTCTAAGGTAGAAAATGCCCGCATAACAAAAGTAAAAGTAGCTGGAAAACGAAAAGGCTGATCGTAGGCAATTTCATAAAGATCCTCGCTGATGGCAGCCACTGATTGGTCCTCAAAGGGTTTATCCATAAAGTTATCCAGCATATACTGGACAGAGCGCCGTACAGGTCCCATATCATTAGTGGGGGCCAAAGCTCCTAGCGCAATCAAAGAATTAACTACCCGTTCGGCATTTTTTTCCGCAATTCCGAAGAGGGTTTCCATTAAATCCTCACGAATATTGCTGGTAATTTTGCCCATCATCCCGAAGTCATAGAAAATTAACGCTCCGTCAGGACTTACAGCAATATTACCCGGATGGGGATCGGCATGAAAAAACCCATCATTGAGCAATTGTTGTAAATAAGCTTTTGCGCCCAGTCTAGCCAAGAGTTTACGGTCTAAACCAGCCGCTTCTATGGCTTCATAATGACTAATTTTAATGCCGGGTAGATATTCTAACGTCAATACTTGGGGTGAAGTATAACGCCAATAAACCCGAGGGACTTTAACCCAGTCAGCCGCACGAAAATTCCGCCGAAAGGTATCCGCATTGCGCCCTTCATTGAGATAATCGGTTTCTAGCCAAAGAATACGACAGCATTCTGCATAAATTCCTAGCCAGTCTCTTCCTCTTCCCCATTTAGGATGATTCTGAAAATACTGAGCAATTCGTTTGAGAATGTCTAAATCGATGGTAAAAAGCTTTTTCAGCCCAGGACGCTGAACTTTAACCACCACTTCTTCTCCGCTATGCAGTTGGGCCTTATGAACTTGACCTAAACTCGCTGCGGCTATCGGAGAAGGATCAAAACTGCGGAACAGTTTAGAAATCGGTTTGCCTAAATCCGCTTTAATAATTTTTTCAACTTGTTCATAAGTAAAGGCGGGAACTTGGTCTTGTAGTTTGGATAATTCTTCTACATATTCCGACGGAAACAAATCGGCCCTTGTCGAGAAGAGTTGACCGACTTTAATAAAGGTTGGGCCTAACTCTAATAAGCTTTCTCGAATCCAAACCGCTTGCTTTTTTCGTCTGTCGGTAAATTTTTCTTCGGTGTAGCCACCGATATAACTCCACTTTTTCCCGTTAAGCGTGAGTTTGAGCAGCAACAGCAACACAAACCGCCAAATGTCAAATCGACGGCGATTTACTGAGTAATTTTCCCGATTCCATCGATAGGAACTTTTAGCGGCTTCTGGGCGCATCACACTGGCTGTAGTCACGGTAGAAGTAGAATATCCAAAAGAGTTGTTGGCGTTTTCAGAAAGGGCAGTCACTCGAATTTTTTGATTCTATGTTTACTAAAGACAGGTTACAACAAACATTCAGCCAGAAATTTAGGTAGATCAGTGGCCAGATCAAACAGACTGATCCCGATAATTTTTTAACTCGGCTTTTAATCGGGCAATATCTGCTCGCAGTTCGTCAATTATCTCTTGTAAATCTCCTTGAGAATTGCTGTATCCTGCGTAATTCCCCTCTGTGTATGGCGTTTGCTCTGCTTGTTTGTCGGCTCTTAATTGAACTTCTTCGATGAGTTGACGCAGATTTTCCCGCGTTTGAGCATCAAATTTTCCCACTTCGCTTAAAGCGTTAGTAAAAGCTTCTTCAACTTTCTCGGTGAGAACTTCGGCTAAGGCTCTACCAAAAAAAAAGGCGTGAATGACCGGGTTGCTCATAGCAATTTTTCTTAATACTACTTCACATTTGATTTTACCTGAAAATTTACAAAGCGTCTCTCGAACTATGGGCTAAAACTCGGGTCAGGGGAAGGGAAAGATGAGTGATGACCCATGACTAAAGACTAATGACTAAATATTAATCCCGATCTCTTTTAATCCTTCTGTGAGTTTTTGAGCTTCTTGAGGACGATTTTGGGCTTCATGAAGCGTTACAGCTACCTTAAAGGTTTCTATACTTTCTGGAACGGCCCCGATTTTGAAAAGCACAATGCCTAAATTTTGATAGGCCCAAGCATAATCAGGCGCAATGGCAATAGCTCGCTTATAAGCGGCGATCGCATCCGGCAGTTTTCCCATCGCTTTGAGCGTCATGCCTAGATTGTAATAACCCACCGCAAAGCTAGGATCAATATTAATGGCGGTTTGATAGGCTTTAAGCGCGGCCTTTAAGTCTCCCATCGACAATAATAAACTGCCGCTATTATTGTAAGCTCCGATTTTTAATTGAGGTAAGATGGGCTGACTGATCGCTTTTTCATAATGCTTAGCGGCTACTTCTAATTTGTTTTGACGACTATAAGCATTGGCTAAATGATAATGTAATTCAAATAAAACTTGTTCGCTTCCCTTGTTGGATTTTAAACCCTGTTTTAAAAGCTTTATTCCTTCTTTTTCTTGACCGATTTGTAAATATAATGCTCCCAATTTACTACAGACATAAGGATCATTGGGATGGTTAGCTAAAAAACTTTCCATAGCTTTTTTAGCTCTATTGGCTTTATCTAAACTGGCAATTATTTCAGGTTTATAACCCGAATGAAAAATGGCAACTTCTCCAATCTCAAGGATTTGCCAATGTTTTTCTATTTTTAATAATTTTTCTACACTATCATCAATAATCGCATGATAGGGGCGATCAAATTTAATCGCTGGATGCCGACGAAATAAACGAGAAATTAAAGAATAAGGCGATTGACTTGCCCCGATTTCTTGCCGAATTAAATTCACCACTAAACTATTTTGATGGCTAATGGCCTGTTGAAGCTGATTAACAATTTTAGGGTTTAACACTTCATCAGCATCTAAAACTAACACCCATTCTCCGGTTACATATTTTAAAGCTTCATTTCGGGCGGCTGAAAAATCATTACACCAGTCAAAATAAAACACTTTAGCCCCAAAGTTTTGAGCTATTTCAACAGTTTTATCGGTGGAACCTGTGTCTAAAATGATTATTTCATCTACAACATCTTTAACACTACTCAAGCATGGCGGCAGAGAAGCTTCTTCATTTTTAACTATCATGCAAAGTGTCAGTTTAGTCATGGGTTATTAGTCATTAGTTATTAGTTATTAGTGATTAGTTATTAGTTAGCTCAGGGCAAGCTTTTGTCTATTCTCTATTTTCTCAACAAATATCCCACACTCAATAAAAGTGTGGGGTTTTTTACAGGGAAGCAGAATGTAAGGGACAAGGGTCATCCCGAAGCCCCACATCAGCTAACGAATATATTCTTTCAAAATGCTATTACGATTAGGATGGCGTAATTTACGTAAAGCTTTAGCTTCAATTTGACGGATTCTTTCCCGAGTGACATTAAAAATTTGTCCGATTTCCTCTAAGGTTTTCATCCGTCCATCATCTAATCCATAACGTAATCTCAATACATCTCTTTCACGAGGACTGAGGGTATCGAGAACGTTTTCTAAATCCTCTCGTAATAAATTTTTAGAGACTTCATCTTCAGGGGTTTCCCCGTCTGCTTCGATGAAGTCTCCTAAGCGTGAATCCTCTTCTTTTCCAATGGGAGTCTCTAGAGAGATGGGTAACTGGGCTGATTTGGCTATAAATCGCAGTTTTTCGATGGTCATTTCCATGCGAGTCGCGATTTCTTCCTCGGTTGGTTTACGCCGCATTTCTTGAGACAGTATTTTAGTGGTCTTTTTAATGCGGGAAATGGTTTCGTACAAATGTACTGGCAGTCGAATCGTCCGAGATTGATCGGCGATGGCCCGAGTAATGGCCTGACGAATCCACCAGGTGGCATAAGTGGAAAACTTATACCCTTTTTCATGATCAAATTTTTCGGCGGCCCGAATTAACCCTAGAGATCCTTCTTGAATTAAATCTTGGAAGGATAAGCCACGATTCATATATTTTTTGGCAATGGACACTACCAGACGCAGGTTAGACTGCACCATTTTGTCTTTTGCCCTTCGCCCCAAATATAATCGGCGCTGAAAAGCAGGTAATTCCATACCTACCTGTTGGGCCCATTCTTTATCACTAGGATATCGACCTAAATTCCGGCGTAATTTTTCCCGAAGCCGCTCTAACTCTAATAAATCAGCGATTTTACGAGCTAGTTCGATTTCCTCTTCGGCCCTCAAAAGCCGAATACGGCCTATTTCTTGTAAATAAATGCGAATAGAGTCCTCGGTGTAGGGCTTTTTCTTCCCTGCATCTCGACGGCGAGTAGCACTGAGTTTTCGTGTTTTTTTACCGTTCTCTTCTACTACTGCCTCTTCTAGTTCCTCTTCGCCGGTTTCGTCAATATCATCGATGAAAGCGAAAGCGTCCCAATCCATTTGAGGCTCAGTAATGGTTGCGAGTACGTCATTGGCCTGCGTCATGCCGTTTTCCTCTTGCTCCTTATCGTCAAACTAGAAGAATGAGTCTAATTGAATATAGTTTGGTTGGTTTGATCCGTGCTGCTTCAATTGTCTTAGTTATTTTTTTGACTCAGCTTAAATGATGCTTACATGACAGATTATGTCACCAAAGCAATCGACAGGTGAGTCATTTTTGGCATCTAGATAATTGAAGACTTTTCCGATTGTAGCCTCGTTTACAACAAATTGGTTGAGGCTTTTGTGAAAATTGCAATGTATCAAGGTCGAATAATTGCCGATAGCTGTTGTCGGTCGATATTTCCATATTAGCTGATCTTCAATAGAGACAACCAAAAACTCTCGTAAGTTAGTTGACAATAACTCATTTATCCTTACCCCATCTCCTCTAAAAAACTTTGCTTGTTACTCTATTTGTAGAGTAGGCATTGCACCATAACTACTACAATTAGGGTTTTAAACCTCATGAACCGGCAATTTTCCAGGGATTGGGTTAGAGAGGGAAATCCAATTAGAGCTTAAGGGGGAATTGATCACCTAGTCGGTACTGAAATGAGCGGCGTTATAGCGGCTTACACCATCAACAATCTGATCGGCAACGCTATCACACCAATAACTTCAGTCACAAGCTCCACTTGAAAATCATTCGTTATTGTAATGAATTTCATTTAATAATTGCAGCCCTAATTTCATAAAAATTCATTCCCTAGCTAGGGGAGTTTTACAGTACATAAGTTCTGAACCCGAGATGGGTTCTCTGCTTACTAACTTAACAACAATTCTCAATGGCTGAGAAATATTAAGCTAATCATCTGTTGTTGACTTTTCAGGTTCTCGCTGTTAACTTTCGTTGCCAAAAGTCGTTCACGCTTACAAATTGATAACCTTTGTCTAACAATTGGGGAATTAAATTAGCGGTGGTAGCAGTGACATCCCTTCCTCCATAATAACCATCATGTAAAACAATCAGCGACCCCCCTTTAACTTGGGCCATCGTTCGCTGACAGACTAGAGAAATTCCTGGACACAGCCAATCTTCAGGGACTACTGTCCACATAACAACTCGATAGTCCCATTCTTGCAGTTGTCGTAAAATAGCGGGAGTGAATAAACCATTAGGCGGCCTGACATCCCGTATTTTTTTAGGTTCTATTTGAATGGCATCAGCAATTAGCTCTCGGGTAATCCGCAAACTGTTTTTAAGTTCATTTGTATTTAATCGAGGAAAGGATTGATGGGTATAGCCATGTAATCCAATCCAATGACCTCTTAGAAAGACTTCTTTGGCAAGCTCTGGGTTTCTTTGAACACAAACTCCTAACCAAAAAAAACTGGCTTGAATTTGGTATTGCTCCAAAACGGCTAATAATTTTGGAGTATATTGAGGGTCAGGCCCGTCATCGAAAGTTAAAGCAATCGCCCCTTCATCAGTTGGCCCATGCCAAAGACAGTTGGGAAACAGAGGATTGAGAAGGCGATAAATTACTGGATAGACAGGAGCCAACTGCACAAGTTTTTTTCCTTTAAACTAGATAGGGTTAACCCGGCTAGACAGACTCTTATATATCATATTAAGCCATCAGCAATACATTTTATTCATAAAATTCAGTGGAAATTAACAAAACGTAAAATATTGGGCCGCTCCCTGTGGAGGCCACAACCAAAAAATCGGCTTAATTTCTGCCATACTAAAGAGAATGTTACAAATTGTAAAATTTAAAAGTATGGCTGAATGGATTGCAAATTTAATGGAATCTCTGGGCTACATGGGGATAGCTTTATTAATGTTTCTCGAAAACCTGTTTCCACCGATTCCCTCGGAGCTAATTATGCCTTTAGCAGGGTTTACCGCCGCTCAGGGTAAAATGCAGTTAATTCCCGCTATCGCCGCCGGGGTAATTGGTACGATTTTGGGAGCTTTTCCTTGGTACTATCTCGGGGTTGTTTTTGATGAACAGCGCTTAGAAAAATTAGCTGATCGCTATGGGAAATGGATTACAGTTTCTGCCACCGATGTTAAAAAAGCGAATAGTTGGTTTACTCGTCATGGAAGCAAAGCCGTATTTTTTGGTCGCTTAGTCCCTGGAATTCGCACCATTATTTCTTTGCCAGCAGGCATGAATAATATGCCTTTAATTCCTTTTGTTCTTTACTCGACTTTAGGCACTTTATTATGGGTATTATTTTTAACGATCGCTGGCTATCAATTAGGGGATAAATATGAGATAGTAGAGCAATATATAGACCCGATTTCTAAAATTGCACTGTTGAGTGTAATCATCTTTTTTATCATTTGGATTGTTAAAAAGAATTTTCGCGCTAAAACTTAAAATATCTCACCAATTTAGGATGATAAATTAATACTTTAAAAGGGAAAGAAGGAACAGGAAACCAAGAAAATTAAAAAGTTTAAAGGTCAGCAATAACTGATTGTCAAAAATTTTAGCCGGGGTTGGGTTTCGTTCCTCTTCCTAATTCCCTTACCAAACAAAAGGAATAAGCTTATATTTTACCTTCATTTTATAATCTTCATATCCTTCCAATTCGGTGACTAACATTTGTTCTTCTCCTCTGATTCTGACTATCAGCAACAATGACATTAATACACCGATGAGAAGACCATAGAGAGAACCCAGTAACATCGGGGTCCCTAAAAACAGACAAATTGCGCCAAGATACATAGGATGTCTCACAAAACCATACAGGCCTGTTGAAACCACTTTTTGATGTCGTTCGCTTTGGATTCTCACCAAGGGCGATAAAAAGGTATTATCAGTAAATGAGCGATATAAAAAGAAAAAAGAGCTTAATAATACCAGTCCACCGAAAATTTTTAAGCCGTTGGGAAAAGCAGGACTCCATTCATATCTTTTAGCATCTAAAGGCATAATAAAAAACCAAGCCCAAAATCCGATGGCAAGTAAATAGACCACATATTTATCCCAGGTTTTTTGATTGCCGCTTCCGGGTTTTCTAAACCTTTCCACCAGTAACGCCGGATCGTGACGATACAGATAAATAAAGCTCGAAACAGATACTATAATCAACCCAAGATCAAAAATCCAGCCTTCCACCCATCCCCAATCGCCTGACAGAAATAGAATTAATAGCGGACCGATTATCAGATAGATAATTGAAGCAATAATTTGACCGCTTGTCAGTTGTTCTTTTTCCCCTAGCATAACTTTACACAGAGCTATGATTTATGTCCAGGTACTTACTTGACTAATTTCACAGTAAAGATTAATCAGAAAATTTAACAGAGCCGCTCACTAGATTTATGAGAGCAATTCTTGTGGTATAATAACAAAAGGCTTTTGTCATATCACGGATTTTTAGGCCAAGTAAAGCTAAAGGTACTTCCTTGGCCCTCTTGGGAAGCTAAAATAATATTTCCGCCTTGGATTTCGACAATTTTTTTAACAATTGATAAACCAATTCCTGTACTTTCTTTTGTCTCTCGAGTTTTTACAGTTTGAAAGATAGCAAATATTTTTTGCTGATATTGTGCCGGAATTCCTTGTCCATCATCACTGACAAAAAATTGATAAAAGTTTTTTTGTTCTTGAACAGAAATTTCCAGCTTACCATCAAGGCGACCATGATGTTTAATTCCATTGCTAATTAAATTAGTCAACACTTGACTGAGGAGAACTTTTTGAGTAGTTACAGTGGGCATTGAAGAAGCAACATTTATGGTAAAACTTGGAGGAGGACTCAGAGAATCAATAATATCGTCCAACAAATTTTTTACATTGACATCCTCTATTGTCTCTTCAGTTCTGCCGATGCGAGAATATTCTAATAAACTATCAATTAAATTGTTCATACGATAAACTCGTTGCCGCAATAATTCCAATTGTGCTTGATTTTCTTGAGGCAATACATCCTCTAAATCTTCTTGTATCCATTGAGAAAGATTAGCAATGGCTCTCAGAGGTGCTTTAAGGTCATGAGAAACAACATAAGCAAACTGATCTAATTCTTGATTACGCTTTTGTAAAAGTTCAGCCGTCTGAGTCAACGCCTCATTTAATTGAGTTAATTCTTGCGCTCTTTCTTGTAACATCAGATTCGCTTCTTTTTGCTCAGTAATATCCACACAAGAGCCAATATAACCGGCAAAAATTCCTTCAGGCGTAAACAAAGGTTTACCTCGATCAAAAACCCAACGATACTCTCCATCAGCACGCCTGAGACGATATTCCATTTGAAACTCAATTCTTTGCTCAAATGCTGATAAATAAGTTTGTAAACAAGAGTCAAAATCTTCAGGATGAACCCCTTCAGTCCATCCATTGCCAATTTCTTGCTCTAAAGTACGTCCCGTAAAATTTAACCAAACTTGATTAAAAAAGTGACATGATCTATCTGTTCCTGACATCCAAATTAAAACCGGGGCACTATCGGCCATCGTCCGAAATCTGGCTTCACTTTCTCGCAAAGCTTGTTCAATGTATTTTAATTCTGTAATATTTACCGAGGCCCCAGTTAACCCGATAATTTGTCCTTCGCAATTCTTCAGAGGTTCCAGGGTCAAATCAAAATAGATTTCTTGGTCTTGCCAATTGATTTTAACTTCTTTTCGTTGCCCAACTCCACTATCAAGCACTGCCGTTTTAACTTCGCTCAAAGCCTGGGCATTTTCCGCTCCAAATAAATCCTCATCTGTTTTGCCTATAACCTCGCTAATTTGATAGTTAAAAGTAAAATTATAAATCCAAGTGTATTTTAATTCTCGGTCTTGATTAAATAAAGCAATCGGGGCACTTTTAAGCGCGATCCGCAACCTTTCTTCACTCTTCCGTAAACGCGCCTCATTCTCTTCTCGAATCAGTTGCTGATTTTTACTTTCAGTAATATCTCGAAAATAAACAGAAACGCCTTCTGATGCCGGATAAACATCGAGCAGAAACCAACGAGATAAACGAGCATAAAACGTTTCAAATGTCAGGGAAACTTGCTCATTGATAGCTTGTTGTAACTGTTGATAAAACGGGTGATTAATGGCTTGTGGAAATAACTCCCAGATATTATTACCGAGTAACTGTTCTCGAGAGATATCAACCATCAAAGCGGCTTGTCTATTGACATAAGTAAACCGCCACTGAGAATCAAAAGCTACAAAACCCTCCGTAATTCTTTCGAGAATATCAATAGTCTGTTGACGCGCTGTCTCAGCTTGTGCCCTTAATTTCTGCTCTTTTTGAGTAGCTTGTTGGCGTAGTTGAGCCATTTTCAAGTTAGCTTCAATGCGGACTAAAAGTTCTCTAGCACTAAAAGGTTTGACTAAATAATCATCGGCTCCTGCTTCTAGCGCTTCGACTAAATATTCTTCCCCTGCGCGGGCAGACAGTAAAATAATGGGTAACTCCTGAGTTAAAGGATTACTGCGTAGTTGTTGCAGCAACTCAAACCCATTTAGCTGCGGCATCATCACATCAGTCAGCACTAAATCTGGGGGATGACGACGAATCGCTTCTAGGGCCGCCATTCCATCTCCAACCGCTTCTACTTGGTAAAGTTTGTTTAAGAGACGCTTGACATATTCCCGCATATCGGCATTATCATCGGCGAGAATAATACGGGCGTTAGGAGTGGTGAGGCGAACCGATGAGGGAGTATCAGTAGCGACATCTGGAGTTTGGGGCAACCAACTTAAAGCTTCTTCCACAAAAACCGCCGTCGTTGGCGAAGTAGCCGGAAAAGGACAGGCTAATCCGATTTGCTCTGGCGGCAGATGACGCGAACCTGTGGGCAGATAAATCCTAAAACAAGTGCCTTGAGCGGGAATGCTGTTTACTTCAATGGTTCCGCCATGCAGATGAACTAACTCTTGTACCAAGGAGAGTCCAATGCCCGAACCCTCATAAGTGCGGCTGGGTGCCCCTTGTATTCGGTAAAATCGGTCAAATAAATAGGGAATTTCTGCCTCAGCAATGCCTATGCCGGTATCTTGAATTTCAAATTTAACGCGATCACCTGCCCAGGTTAAAGAAACCTTTATTTCTCCTTCAAAAGTAAACTTAAAGGCATTGGAAAGTAAATTAAGGACAATCTTTTCCCACATTTGATGATCAACATAGACAGGTTGAGGCAAAGGAGGGCAATGAACCACGAGCCGCATACCGGACTGTTCAATAGCTGAACGAAAGACACTTGCCAACTCTTGAGTAAAAGTCCCTAAATCAGTGGGTTGATAAAAAGCGCGTATGCGTCCGGCTTCGAGGCGAGAGAATTCTAGAAAAGTATTGACCAATTTTTGTAAACGCAGTACATTGCGTTGAGCCATGACTAATGAGGCGCGAGTGCTTGGGGCTAAGGGTGACTCAGTTTGATGTAAAACTTCTTCAAGCGGCCCTTGAATGAGGGTGAGAGGCGTGCGTAACTCATGACTAATATTGCTAAAAAATACGGTTTTTGCTCGGTCTAATTCGGCTAAGGCTTCAGCCCGCTTGCGTTCTTCTTCATAAGCGCGGCAATTAGTCATGGCTAAAGCAATATGATTGACAATCAACTCAAAAAATTGACGATAATGCTCATCTAGTTCTCGTCTGGGGCTAATTCCCACCACCATTACTCCTACAGACTGCTTTTGTGCCGGTAGGATAATCGGTAAGATGAGGGCACTATCGGGAGACTCTCCCCAAGGTTCGCCAGGTAAACTCGGCCATTGTTGTTGAAGATGATTAATAATTTGTATTTCGCCGCTTTTGACGGCTTTAACCATCGGTTCAAGGGAAGCCACAGGCTTATTGAGATTAATATTGACAAGAAAGGGCAAATCAGATAGATGATTTTCTAATCTTACAGAGTTGACTAATTTCGCTCTGTGATTGGTGTGATCTAACTCGTAAAAAAGGGCAAAAGGAACATCGGCGGCATTATTAACCAGGGTAGCGGCGACGACGGAACAAGTTTCTTGAGGGGTTTTGGCTTCAGCCAGATGAGTCGCAATTGCTGCAAGGGTTTGCTGTCGTCGTCCTTGAATAACTCGTTGAGTCGTTTCATTCACCGCGTTAAAAATACCGGCAACTTCCCCTGATTCATCGAGTACAGGGGTATAAGAAAAGGTAAAATAGCACTCTTCTAGATATCCATGACGATTTAAAAGCAATAATTGATCGTCTGACCAACTGGCTTCTCCGGTCAGTCTTACCCTATCCAATCGAGGTCCGGCAAAATCCCATACTTCAGACCAACAATCTTGACCTCGCTGACCTAAACCTTTGGGGTGTTTACTACCGAGAATAGGGCGATAAGCATCATTATAAAATTGAATATAATCGGGACCCCATAAAATTTGGATCGGGAATCTAGAAGCTAACATAATACTGACGACCGTTTTTAAGCAAAGCGGCCATTGATTTATGGGGCCGAGGGGAGTTAAGGACCAGTCAAAGGCTTTTATGAGTGTCCCCATTTCCCCACCAGAGGTAAATATATCCTCATTAACAGTCTTATTAACAGACATTAGGCAAAATTTTTTCGCTTCGAAAAACTTTTTTAGCCAAAATATAAACAAATTTTAGCTTATTTTAATTAAATCCGGAGTAAGTTTCTACTAACTGACTGACTCTTGTCGGCAAACTGACGCTAAAAGTAGAGCCAACGGCAACTTCACTGTTTACGCTAATACTTCCTCCCATCATTTCACAAAAACGCTGACAAATTGATAATCCTAAGCCGGTTCCGCCGTACTTTTTCGTTGTGGAACTATCAGCCTGTACAAAAGGTTGAAAAATCTTGTTCATTTGTTCTGTAGTCATGCCGATGCCGGTATCAGATATAGAAAAAATGACCCAATCTGAAGATGCACTAATGTCACTAACAGTGGCCTGAGTAGGGGGTGAAGCGTAACCGTTAATCTGATTCATTTTCGGGGATTGATTTCCATTGGTTTGAGGAGAAGATTCTGCTGTTATTAAATGATCTTTTTCTTGACGAGTTACTGTCAAAATAATTTGTCCATGATCAGTAAATTTAGCCGCATTACTCAGGAGATTTAATAAGATCTGCTTGACTCTTTTGCGGTCAGCTACCATAGCACCAAGAGCATTGCTCAATTTCACTTCTAGAGTATTATTATTTTTTTTGATCAAAGGTTGAATAGTATTTTTAACCTCGTTAATTAACACCGGCAGATCAAAGGTTTCTGGATAAAGAGTCATTTTGCCGGCTTCAATTTTAGAAATATCGAGAATATCCTCAATTAAAGACAGTAAATGAAGACCCGATTGATGAATTTGCTTTAGGTCATCAATAAACTCTATATAGCCCTCTTCTTCAGCATCTTCTAGCAATAGCTGACTTAAGCCGAGAATCCCATTTAAGGGCGTGCGTAACTCATGGCTCATACTGGCCAGAAAAGCACTTTTAGCATGGTTAGCCGCTTCGGCGGCTTCTTTAGCCTGTTGCCATTGGGCCTGGGCTAATTTGTTTTTGGTAATGTCGCGGATGAGAGTGAGTACCTCTTTTCGACCACTCACCATAATTCGGGCTTCATAATAATGTTTTTTATCTTTGAGCAATTGTTCATACTCAAAAATTTGTAGTTCATCATTAATGAGAGCATTATGGGTATAGTAAAGTAATAACTCAGCGATGGATGGGGCAAAGACCTCTTGGACAGTTTTCCCAATAATCTCTTCAAAATTAGCGGGCAAGGAATTTTCTTTAAGACTTTTATATTTACAATCTAGCACAATTCCTTGTTGATTTAACAACAGAATTAAATCCGGAATGGCATTGAGCAAAGCTCGATTTTTTCCCTCACTTTGTCGTAACTGTTCTGCCCGATGCTGAATGCCGTCAATTAAATTTCTCAACTGAAACGTCATACTATTAAAAGAATCAGCTAAGACAGCCAGTTCGTCATTGGTATTAATGGAGATGGTTTGACTTAAATCTCCCCCCGCTAAACGTTGTGTTGCTCCTGTCATTTGTTTTAACGGTTCTGTGATCGAGCGGCTTAAGAGCAAAGAAATGAAAGTCCCGATCAAAGCGGCGGCTAGGGCTACAGCAATTCCTTGGTCTCGCACAGCATTCATTTTCGCTTTTAATGGTTCAGTGGATAGCCCTACACTCACAGCCCCCACTGTTTGATGTCCCAAAAAAACGGCTTTCCCTGCTATTAATCGATCTTGTTGCCAGAAAAACTGTATATGTGGACTTTTGACGAGTTGTTGCCCAAAAGCATTGGGTTTAACGCCATAGGTTAAAATGCCTGCATGATGAGCATCCGCCAAAATCCGGCCATCTTTGTCATAAACATAGCCAGCGACTAAAACCTTATCTTCTCCGAGTTCTCCCATTAATTCCTTGAGAAAAGAAACATCTAAAAAATAAAGGGGATCGGCACTGGTTACCACTAAGGTATTTAATAAAATTTCAGCTTGCTGTTGGAGTTCTGCCTGAAAGGTTTCTTGCTGACGACGAAGGGATAAAAGGGTAACACTGGTTATAGCAAAAATGACTAAAGTCGTCATAGCTATAGTCAGGCGCGTGGCAAGAGAACCGTTTCTAGGATTTCGTTTCCTCATAGAAATTATTGGGCTTTAATCCGATCATATAGCTGTTGCATCTTATCTAGATCAGCTTTAACGGGATATTCATCAAATTTAGTAGTCTTCTCAAAGATATTTAAGATTTTTTTGCCTTCCTCAGTTTTATCCATATTAATTAGTATAGATTTTATAGCTGCCGCCTGTTCGGGTTTCATTTTAGGCTTAATCAATACGATATTTCGAGCTATTTTATCAGTTTTTGCCAGAATTTTCATCGCCTTACGGCTTTCTTCGGGAACAGTTTCGAACAGAACTCCATCAGTAGCGCCTGCGTCAACTTTGCCATTAATCACCCATTGAATGGTATTTTCATCATCCTCACTAAAAACATAGCCAACTTTATTGGCTGGCACGGACTTGTCCAATGATTGTTTTTGTACTACATTAAGACCTGATTGAAAAAGATAACCTAATTGCAAAAAGTATCCTGATGTTGAGACCGGTTCTTCAAAGGCAATGGTTTTTCCCAGCAAATCTTTGACAGAATAGATGCCACTGTTAGCCCTGATAATGATGATGCCGAAGTAGCTATCTTGTCCGTTCTTCCAACGCCGCAAGATGGGTAAAGCACCAGACAATTGTTTAACTCTCATGGCCGGATAAGGGCTATCAAAATATATATCTACGTCACCTTTTTTGATCCAATTAGCCACAGTTTCAAAGTCTTGAGCAATTCTGACTTCTCCCACACCGATGCCAAATTGATGTAATTGGCTGGCTATATAGTCGGCCATCGGTTGAAATCTTTCAAATTTTTTTGAGGGAGTTTGAGAAACATCGGCAATGACGATTTTTCCTTTAGGAACCGTCAAAGAAGCAGGAGAAGGAGAATTTAGGGGAGTTGCTGAGGGAGATTGTTGATTACAACCGACTAAAGCTATTAAACAAGCTATAGCGCAAAGCTGATTAAGTAATCTAGCGAACATTGTCTTTTTCCTCATTCTAATGTTATGGTTTGACCACGAAACCCAAAAAGCTGACAGCTATAAGGGTTAAAAGATAAAATTCTTTCAGATTATGACCTGATCATAATCAAAACCAATCTTGTGATCAAAAATTTTTAGGAGCTACCCACATGAAACCGAGAACCTCACCAAAGGAGCAGCGTATTTTACAAAACACTCTGTCAAAATGGCTACCGGCCCTAGGACAATCAGCGATTTTACTGGGAGTATTGACGGCTCCCGCTTCAGCGTTTAATCTGAAGGTACTTGGCACCTACTCTTCTGGTTATTTTAATCAGGGGGGTTCGGAAATCTCAGCTTACGACCCAAAGAACAATCGTCTTTTTGTGACTAATGCGGCTACCAATACCATCGATATCCTCAACATTAGCAATCCCACTACACCCTCTAAAATATCACAGATCAATTTTGATACAAATGCTGGCAGACTCACCAGCGTGGCTTTTAACAGTACCACAGGAATGTTAGCCGCATCGCTGAAAAATGTAGGGACTCAACCGAATAGCACGGTAAAATTCTTCAACACCAATAACTCCTTGCTTAACCCGGTTAGCGTCGTTAGCGTCGGTGCAGGAACAGATATGATCACTTTTACGCCTGATGGGAGCAAATTGCTAACGGCTGATGAAGGAGAACCGAACAATGACTATACAGTAGATCTACCCGGTTCTGTCAGTATCATTGATGTTTCTACTTTTCAGGTCAAAATTGCTGGTTTTAATGGGGTGCCTTTATTGGGACCTGTGCGAACCTTTGGACCCAATGCCGCCCATCCCGAGTTAGACCTTGAACCGGAATACATTGCGGTTTCAGCAGATTCTAACTACGCTTGGGTGACGTTACAGGAGAATAATGCGATTGGTTTTCTCAATCTGGGTACAGGACTTTTTGAGAAAGTGGTAGGACTCGGTTATAAAAATCACAACTTGCCTGGAAACGGTTTAGATGGCAGTGATAAGGATGGTAAGATCAATATCCAGAATTATGCTCATCTGTTTGGGATGTATCAACCCGATAATCTGGCAACTTATACCGTCAATGGTAAAACCTATCTCGTTACCGCTAATGAAGGGGATGCCCGACAATATGATCCAGGTTTTAACGAAGAGGTGCAAGTTAAAAATTTAAAGCTTGATCCAACTGTTTTCCCCAATGCGGCACAACTTCAATCCGACTTAGAAATAGGCCCTTTACTGGTTACTAATACTCTCGGTTATACGTTTAAAGATGTTGATGGAGATGGTCAGTTAGATAAAGTTTATAGTGAACTTTATGCTTTTGGTGGACGCTCTTTTTCGATTTGGCAAGTTCCAGACACTCTAAACTCTAACAGTCCACTGCCTCAAGAGTTTGATAGTGGGGATCAGTTTGAGAAAATTACTGCTAACCCTAAAATTTTCGCTCCGGCTAATTCTTTCTTTAACTCTAATAACACTGCAAACAACTTTGATAATCGTAGCGACAATAAAGGTCCTGAACCTGAAGCACTTACCATCGGAACATTGGCAGGACGTACTCTGGCTTTTATTGGTTTAGAACGCATTGGAGGAATAATGACTTATGATATTACTGACCCAAAAAATCCTGTGTTTCTCAACTACGTTAATAACCGCAATTTTTTAGCCGATCCTAAATCAGTGGCGGCGGGCGATTTAGGTCCTGAAGGATTATTGTGGATCGATCCAAAAGATAGTCCTAATGGCAGGGCTTTGCTGGTAGCTACGAATGAGGTTAGTGGCACAACTACTATCTATGAAGCGGTGGTTCCGGAACCTTCAATTATGTTGGGAGCTTTAAGTGCTGCCGCTTTTTTATTCGGCAATAAAAGGAGAAAAAAATAAGTATTAATTAATGCGACTCTTTTCTAAAATCAGACGCTGTTCAGCACGGCTAATACTATGATAAATTTTTTCTACGGCTTCCGGTTCTACAGAAATAGAAGTGATTCCCCAACTGATGAGATAATCAATCAGTTCGGGATATTGTACCGGTGCTTGTCCACAAATAGAGCAAGGGATTCCTCCTGTTCTAGCTTGAGTAATGATTTGTTTTAAGGCTGCTAACATGGCAGGATGAGTTGCATTATACTCTTGGCTTAATTTTCCTTCTTCTCGATCTACTCCTAAGACTAACTGAGTTAAATCATTCGTTCCGATGGCAATTCCTTGTACTCCTGCGGCGATATATTCCGGTAGTAAAAAAATCACAGAAGGAACTTCTGCCATAATCCAGAGTTGAAAAGATTGTTGTTGTGTTAACTGGGTTTTTTCTATCCGACTCCGACAAAATTTAAATTCTTCTACACTCCTCACAAAAGGCAAAATTAGATTTACATTTTTATTTCCAGACTCATATACTTGTTCTAAAGCTTGTAACTCTAAATCAAATAAAACCGGATCTAAGCGATAGCTTAAAGTGCCTCGGTTTCCTAATATTGAGTGGGGTCGGGAACTCTTTGCCGACTGCATGATTGTTTGTTGAAAACGATGATATTTAAGAGTGGTCAAGTCGCCCACTGCTTCGCGGCCCCAGTGCGGAACGCGTTCTGCACCCCAGTCTAGAGAACGGTAAAATACAGGACGGGGTGCAAAAGGAACCGCAAACTGATTAATTAATTGACTCCATTGTTCAATCAAGCGTGTTTTTTGCTGAGGATGTAACCAGGTTTCGAGAGGTTGTTCACTCAATAATTCTAATAACATTAAATCTGAGCGTAATAATCCTATTCCATCAACCGGTAAGCTGACGGCTTTAGTAATAGAAGTCGTTTGACTCAGGTTGACCATTAATCGAGTGCCAATAGGATAATTAGCAATAAAGGATTGTGTAATTATTTGGGTTTCTTTTTCATTTTTTCTCGGTTGTTCTTTCAGCTTGGCTGACTCACGATAAACTTCTCCTCGCTCTCCATCAAGCTGAATAAATTCGCCGGTTTTCAGTAATTCAGTGGCTCCGGTGGCACTCACGAGGGCAGGAATCCCCAATTCTCTCGCGATAATAGCCGCATGACTGGTTAGCCCTCCCTCTTCCACAATAATTCCTACAGTTTGTTTTAAGCCGGGTAGCCACTCTGGGCTAATGTTTTTAGCAACTAAAATTTTTTTTTCGGGAATATTTTTCCAAGAGCTTTCCAGGTCGGTTAACACATAAGTCAGAGCATAAATTATTCCTGTTGAGGCTGGCAATCCTGTTAAAATAGGGGCTGAATCCGTCATTATTAGCTCAGAGTTAGCTAGATTATTTAATAAAGTTTCCGATCCATTTAAATCGGCTTGATTGATATAAAATTGTGGCTCAAAATCCTGTGGTAATTGAGTTAATGTCCATTCTATAACTTGATAAATTTTGGGGTTTATTTGTTGTAAAATTTGATTTAATTTTACGATTAAATTTTCATTTAAACAATAATTTGTTTGTTCTTCCTGACTCAGTTGGTAAGCTTCTAAACAACTGTTGGCTGATAAAGCTGATGAAGGTTGAGTGCTTAAACGATAGCCGCGAGTTTTATTGCCTAACTGCTGACTTTGTACTCTTGCTGTTGAGGCAATAATCTGATAAAAATCGGGTAAGACTTCTCCTTGTAAAAGGCTATGGCCTAGACCCCATGAAGCTTGTACCCTGTAGTAATCAGCTTCAAGATAGGCGACACCGGCAGCGATCGCATTGGTAATGGGTTGTACTAAAACAGCAAGATGAACCTTCTCTAATCCTACCCCCATCCGTTGCCAATAAAATAAACTTTTAGAGCTAAATAATTGAGACCAAAGTTTTTTAAGGGCTAATTCTAACTCTTCTGAAGTATTGCAGCAGACTTGAGAAGGCAATAGACCGGTTGCTCCTGAAGAAATTTCTAGAGGAATAGCAATCGAAGCCCTTAAAATCAGCGTCGGAGAGTTTAACCCGTCGGCGGCTCTTTTTAAAGAAGAAAGCCATTGAGCCGACAAATTTTGACGGAGAATGGTTTGACGACTTTGTCTAGCCACTAATTGTAAAGCTTGGGGGTTATCTACATTAAGATAAAGCGAAGACGCGGGAAAATCCGCTAGGAGGGATGCTGAGTCATTGAGTTGTTCTAAGAATTGATGAAAGGCCATAGAACTGATAACAAAACCTGGCAGAACCGGAAATCCTTTTTGATGAAGTTGGCTCAAAATAAAAGCTTTTTCTCCAACAAGAAGACGTTCTGACGGTGCAATGCGATCTAGCCAGTAAATAGAGTCATCCAAAACTTAACCCTAAGCTAAGTGGAAATTAAAACAAGTAGAATGGAAATCCCAAACATATAGGAAGTATTCTAACGATCTCTTAGGGCAAAATTCAAGTTATTCTTGAGTTAAAACTCCATGCAGAAAAATATCAGCGATCCCTTCGGCCATTTCTTGGAGGGCCGCCGGAGAAGCATCTGGTTGGATAATGGTTTGATTAGAAAAGCCGGCGATCGCAAACATTCCCAAAAACACTTGAGCCACAATTTTAGGATTCATCTGACGATAAATTCCTCTGTCCATGGCCGTTTGAAAAAACGCCTCAGCCACATCAGTCATTTTAGCAATCACTTCAGACTGAATACGCTCGCGTAATTCCGGATGAAATTGAGCTTCAATAAAACAGACCCGCAATAAATTACTATTTTCTCGAACTCGTAGCATACGTCGTCGCATTACCTGGGCTACGGCTTTATAACTGCCCATCTCACTCAATTCCGTCAGTAAATCGGTTAAAATATCTACCCAGCCCTTGGTGGCTATTTCAATGAGAATGGCTTTTTTATTGGTAAAGTGACGAAACAAGGTGCCCTCAGCCACCCCGGCCGCTGTAGCTAAATCTTTAGTGGTGGTTCCCTCGAAGCCTTTTGAGGCAAATAAGCGCAGTGCTGCGGTTAAAATACGAGTACGAGTATCATCTTCTGTCATTGTTGGGTTATCCAACTCTAGTGGTCGTATGGGAATCCCTGGCATAGCTTTAAATGGAAATTAATTTCCCTAAATACCGTAAAGTTATTTTCTCTGATTAATCTCTCCTATTACAGAGATTCTTCATAAAATGTTGTTCTTATGATCACAATAGGGAATAGGAGCAATATCAACCTAAATAAAATTTATCATTAATCACCATGACTAACGCCAATTTAGAAACACCCACAGAAAATCAACCCCAAGACTCTGAAAGCTTACAAGCTTATATTGATGAAGAAATTGCTGAGACTAGCCATCAAGAGGTCATTGAAACGGTGATTTCTAGTCTAGAGCAAAATGAGAGCGCAATGGTGAGTCATACTGAACGAGGCCCCCTGTGGCGGTTTCAGTATGGCAGTGTCGAGGTTTTTGTCCAATTATCAGGAGAAAAAGACGAAGATTTATTGACGGTCTGGGCTAATGTGTTGAAATTACCGGCCTCCGATGAACCCGGACTCATGCGTAAGATACTGGAAATGAATTGGTCAGAAACCTTTGAAACCCGTTTTGCTTTAATCAATGACCAGGTGGTAGTTCTCTATCAGCGAACGGTGGCTGATCTTTCCCCCGGCGAAATTTCCCGCGCCATTACCTTAGTGGCTACTATTGCTGATGATCATGATGAAGCTTTAAAAGAAGAGTTTGGAGGCAATGCTTAGTAGTCATTAGTCATGAGTCATTAGTCATGAGTTGCTCGATTGTGAAGAAAAATTACAGAATCAGAGCCTAGAAGCTCATCCCAAAGTAGCCGAACGCTCTTTTAATGCTGAGTTGGTGACTCCACCTGGCTTAGAGTCTTAGGAGACACCCATTAAGCTTCTGGGCACACAGTTGTCTAGATAGACCTCAACTCAGGATAAACTACATAATGTTATTAAATTGATCTTGATAGTATGAGCGTAGTTAGTCAAGTTATTCTCAAAGCAGACGACGAACTCCGGTATCCCAGTAGTGGCGAACTGGCAGGCATCGAGAAATTCTTAGCAAGCGGACAACAACGCATCCGCATTGCTGAGACGCTGGCAGAAAATGATAAGAAGATTGTTGACCAAGCCCAAAAGCAGCTATTTAGAAAGCGCCCTGATTTTAGAGCGCCTGGTGGTAATGCTTATGGTCAACGTCAATACAACCAATGTTTACGGGACTATAGCTGGTACTTGCGCCTGATTACCTATGGAATTCTCTGTGGGAACAAAGAACCCATTGAAAAAATCGGGTTAATTGGGGTTAAAGAAATGTATAATTCCCTCAATGTTCCAGTGCCCGGCATGGTTGAAGCGATCCGTTGCTTAAAAGATGCGGCTTTAGGCTTACTCAACTCTGAAGATGCAACGGAGGCGGCTCCCTATTTTGATTACATCATTCAAGAGATGTCATAGTCTATTATTCCCCACTTATGGAGTCTGAAGTCTGAAAAGGGGTAGATGATCTCTTTCGGAATTCAGACTTCGGTGTTTATTGGTTTTAAACTAAATGTTTTGGTTGAAAAAGTTTCCTTGGCTCTCTTTGATCTTACTTTTTACTACCTATTCTATTTTCGGGTGGTATGTTTCTGAATTTAGCGTTGCTTGGAGTCATTGGTTAGCTGAACAAGGAAAAGGGTTGGGATGGGGAGTCCAAGAAGAACTATACTCAATTTTTCTGTATATTTTCTCAGCGATTATTATTTTATTGATTACCTTTGGCTTGACGGCACCCGTAGCCATCATTACTTTTTTTGTGGGGAGTCCGCTAAAATCTGATATTAGAGCAATGTTTTCTGTTTTAGCTTGGTCTTTTGCTGTGGTGATGGTGGTTGTCTTCCTACAGTATTTTCTTCACTTGTTGTTGTTGGTATCTGCGGCTATTCTCGCTAGATTAGGGCTTCAAGACGCAGGTTGTAACACTTGGCAGTCTTATTTGCTTTTGTCTTTAATGAGTCTTGGTAGTTTTCTTGTGGGTATATGGCTATTTACTCAGTTGGGACGACCCCTTAGTCTATAAAGGTTCTGCTTATTTCTTTGAAAAATTTATGTTGGAAAAATTAAAATCAAAGGTTTTTTTACGGATTTTTGCCATCGTTTCAGGATTGGCTCTTGTGTCTTTTATGGTATTTCCTATGCTCGATATGTTTAAAGGCAATAAGTCCTCAACACAAACCACATCCAAGGTTTCTGGGCAAGCACAACAGTTAAAACAAATTGCTCAAGGTTATGAGGAAGTTTTAAAACGAGAACCTAATAATGTTAGTGCCCTTCAAGGATTGGCAGAAGCACGACTGGGTTTACAAGATTTTCCGGGAGCCATTGAACCGGTTAAAAAACTTCATACTATAGACCCTGCTAATCTACAATATATAGGCGTTTTAACCCAACTTTATCAAAAAATAAATGACATATCAGGGGCGGCAGAATTACAACCTAAAGTGGAAAAATTGGCTCAATCAGACCCAAAAAATCCACAATATTTAATTATTTTGACCCAACTTTATCGACAAACTAATAATGTGTCAGGCTCAAAAAATTTAGAAAAACAAGTGGAAAAATTGGCTCAATCAGACCCAGAAAATCCTCAATATCTTCAAATATTGGCACAACTTCATCTTCAAACAAATGATTTACCCGGCGCTCTAGAAGTGATGAAAAAGTTACAAAAGTTTTATCCGGATGATGAAAAGTTAAAATTAGCCATTAGTCAGATTCAACAAGCAACGGCACAAAAAAATCAGCCGCTTCCCGTTCCTGTTCCGAGTTCAAGTCCTCAAAGTAATCCAGTGATTCCGGCTCCTCTTCCGGGTGAAAGTCCTCAAAATAATCCACTCATTCCCAATCAAAATAATCAAAATTAGTGTTAGCCGCCTATTTTAGACGATTGACTAACCACTAATGACCAATGACTAAAGCTAGAATAAAAAGGAAGTTAGAAAAATTAATGTTTAAATTTTGCGTTGTGTTGTAATAGGCGGTGGTGCGGCTGGTTTTTTTGGAGCAATTAGTTGTGCTGTAAATCATCCTCACACCCAGGTAATTTTACTGGAAGCGGGGCGTAACCCGTTAACCAAGGTGAGTATCTCCGGCGGGGGGAGATGTAATGTCACTCATCACTGTTTTGAGGCGGCTCAGTTAATTCAATTTTATCCTCGAGGGGGTAAGGCGTTACGGAGTTGTTTTACCCGTTTTCAACCCAAGGATACAGTGGCTTGGTTTGCCGCTCATGGGGTAAAGTTGAAAACTGAGGCCGATGGGCGAATGTTTCCCGTTACAGATGATTCTCAGACCATTGTAGATTGTTTAATTGAGGCGGCTAGAGAGGCTGAGGTTATTGTCCGCACGGGTACGCCGGTTAAGGCTATTCGCCGCGAGGAGGGGTATTTTGAGGTAGGATTAAAAACGGATCAGGAAATCCCCTGTGATCGGCTTTTAATTGCCACAGGAAGTAACCCGTTGGGGTATCGTTGGGCAAAAGAGTTAGGGCATACTATAGAACCGCCGGTTCCTTCTTTATTTACCTTTAATATTCCTGACCCTCGCTTAAAAGATTTAGCGGGAATTAGTGTAGAGAATGTTCATCTAAAATTACTGGAGACGGGTAAAGAAAAGTTTGAACAACAAGGCCCTTTATTGATTACTCATTGGGGACTGAGTGGCCCTGCGGTATTAAAGTTATCGGCTTGGGGAGCAAGGGTTTTACACGATCATCGTTATAAGTTGTCTTTGATGATTAATTGGCTACCTGAGTATAATTCTGAGACGCTGCGGCAGGCTTTATTGAAAGTTAAATCTTCTGAGCCGAAGCGGAAGGTTTTTAGTTATTGTCCTTTTAATTTACCTAAGCGTTTCTGGCAACGGTTGGTTAGTTTTTGTGAGATTAATTCGGAGGTTCCTTGGGCTGAGTTATCGAAGAAGGGGTTAAATTTATTGGTGCAAGAATTGACTCAGGGGGTTTATAAGATTGAGGGGAAAGGGGTTTTTAAAGAGGAGTTTGTTACTTGTGGCGGGGTGAGTTTGAAAGAGGTTGATTTTAAGACGATGGAAAGTAAGGTCTGTAAAGGGTTGTATTTTGCTGGTGAGGTGTTGGATATTGATGGGGTGACCGGTGGGTTTAATTTTCAAAGCGCTTGGACTACCGCTTGGTTGGCGGGTCAGGCGATGGGGGTTAAGTAATTGTAGGGTGGGCACAGGAGTTAAATTTTAATATCATACGGAAAAATCCTGATTGTGCCGACCACAATCTTTGTTATTGAGAGATTATTCTTTGATGTTCCCTCACCCTGAAGGGTGGGGCTATACGAACAAAGCCCGCCTACGCGGGCTAAATCAATCAATAAGCCCCCCTTATTAAGGGGGGTTGGGGGGATCACCACCTTAAGATAAGTTCGAGGGTTCATCATTCCACGCATACCTTTGACAAGTGAGAAAAGCCGCCGCTTCAGGAGTTCCTGGTTCGGGGTTTTGGAAGACGGGATGATGCCGCAAGCGATCGCAGCAAATCTTGAGATTGTCCTGCCAACGGACGCGCCACACCCGCACAGTTTTATCCTCACTCCCACTAACGACGAACTGACCATCCTCACTGATAGCTACTGAATAGACAGAACTTTGATGACCCGTAAAAGTGTGAACTAAAGAGAGGGTATGCAAGTCCCACACCCGCACGGTTTTATCCCAACTCCCACTAACGACGAACTGACCATCCTCACTGATAGCCACTGTATCGACAGAACGTTCATGACCCGTAAAAGTGTGAACTAAAGAGAGGGTATGCAAGTCCCACACCCGCACGGTTTTATCAGAACTCCCACTAACGACGAACTGACCATCCTCACTGATAGCCACTGAATAGACAGAACTTTCATGACCCGTAAAAGTGTGAACTAAAGAGAGGGTATGCAAGTCCCACACCCGCACGGTTTTATCAGAACTCCCACTAACGACGAACTGACCATCCTCACTGATAGCTACTGTATCGACAGAACGTTCATGACCCGTAAAAGTGTGAACTAAACAGAGGTTACGCAAGTCCCACACCCGCAGGGTATTATCCTCACTCCCACTAACGACGAACTGACCATCCTCACTGATAGCCACTGAATAGACAGAACTTTCATGACCCGTAAAAGTGTGAACTAAAGAGAGGGTATGCAAGTCCCACACCCGCAGGGTATTATCAGAACTCCCACTAACAACGAACTGACCATCCTGACTGATAGCTACTGTATCGACAGAACGTTCATGACCCGTAAAAGTGTGAACTAAACAGAGGTTACGCAAGTCCCACACCCGCACGGTTTTATCCTTACTCCCACTAACGACGAACTGACCATCCTCACTGATAGCCACTGAATAGACATAACTTTCATGACCCGTAAAAGTGTGAACTAAAGAGAGGGTATGCAAGTCCCACACCCACACGGTATTATCAGAACTCCCACTAATAACGAACTGACCATCATCACTGATAGCGACTGAATAGACAGCTCTTTCATGACCTGTAAAAGTGTGAACTAAACAGAGGGTATGCAAGTCCCACACCCGCACGGTATTATCCTCACTCCCACTAACGACGAACTGACCATCCTGACTGATAGCCACTGAATAGACAGAACTTTGATGACCCGTAAAAGTGTGAACTAAAGAGAGGGTATGCAAGTCCCACACCCGCACGGTTTTATCCCTACTCCCACTAACGACGAACTGACCATCCTGACTGATAGCTACTGAATCGACATAACTTTGATGACCCGTAAAAGTGTGAACTAAAGAGAGGGTATGCAAGTCCCACACCCGCACGGTTTTATCCCAACTCCCACTAACGACGAACTGACCATCCTCACTGATAGCCACTGTCTTGACATAACTTTCATGACCCGTAAAAGTGTGAACTAAACAGAGGGTATGCAAGTCCCACACCCGCATGGTTTTATCCCAACTCCCACTAACGACGAACTGACCATCCTCACTGATAGCCACTGAACAGACAGAATTTTCATGACCCGTAAAAGTGTGAACTAAAGAGAGGGTATGCAAGTCCCACACCCGCACGGTTTTATCCCGACTCCCACTAACAACGAACTGACCATCCCCACTGATAGCCACTGAATTGACAGCATCTTCATGACCCCTAAAAGTGTCAACTAAACAGTGCTTATGCAAGTCCCACACCCGCACAGTTTTATCCTCACTCCCACTAACAACGAACTGACCATCCCCACTGATAGCCACTGAATTGACAGAATCTTCATGAAGTAAACAACCGGGCATTTCCATCGCCTCCCGCAGTCTCGTTTGAACCGTAGGCAGCAATTTCTCCGGCAATTTATCTAAATTATCCCCCATCAATTTAATAGCCGCTACCAACCCCTGTACAGGTTCACTCTTCAGCAAATCCGGAATCTCAGCCGCTTGCTGTTCCAACTGTATCTCCTCGAACGCTTGTAACTTCCGAGTCTTGCCTTGTTCATAGCGATCACTTTCTTCAAAAAACTGCCTATCCTCATCTGGAGACAACAAATAAGGCTGTAATTCCTCCCATTGCTGTCGAACCTGCGCCAACAGTCCCCCCATCATCAAATTGTCATCTATAAGGTTTTTTTGCCACTCTCGGAATTGCTCTCTTAAGCGATCGCATAACCTGCGTAAATCTCGGTCTTGCTGTCGCCACCCGGCAAACCTGCGCCATCCTTCAATTAACGCCTCATGCACTAAATCTATCCAAGGTTGAGGATCGGATAACTCTTTACCCGTCACTAACAAACGCGCTTTAATTAACCCTCTTTCCCCTTCGATCAATTCTGTTAATGCTTCTCGCTGTTCAAGATTAGAACCAGCAATATTGAGAATTGTTGCCTTAGTTTGGCGCTGTCGGGTGTCTTTTTCCTGTTCTCCTGTGCGTACTAGCCGCAGGAATATTAATCTGATCCATTCTTTTTCTTGAGGGTTTCGGGGTTGAGTGGGGTTTTCTTGGCTAAAATCTCGATAATGATAGACTTTTTCGGCGTAGAGGTCTAAGGTCTGTTTTAAGCCGCTATTTTGTTTCTCTTGGGGTTCGTCGAGTGATTCTGATCCCCCCCTACCCCCCTTAATAAGGGGGGCGATATTAGTCTGTTCTAAACTCTCATATTGTTTTAGGGTGAGTAAGGGTTGCTGGCGATCTCGTTTTTCCCAAAGTTGAGTTAAGGCAAATTCTAACAGAGGCAAAAACCCTGATTCTTTTCCCACATCGTCTAATAATTTCTCTAACAAGTTTTCCTCGATATTGTATCCCTGACGTTTAGCGGGTTGGGTAATGATTTCTCTTAACTCTATTCCCCTTAAAGGCGGCATATAAACCGCTTGCTCTTGAATTAATTTATATAAGGAATCATATTCTAAACATCGGTCTAAAAAATCAGCCCTCATGGTCGTTACTACAACTAACCGAGGGTTATTTAATTCTTTGACTCCCGTAATTAATTCTATAAATCTCTTCCTCTCCAGTTCATTCTCGCAAACTGTAAATATTTCTTCAAACTGATCCACCACTAATAATTTGATCCCCCCAACCCCCCTTAATAAGGGGGGCAATGAGCTATTTTCAATTAAGTCTTTTAATTCTTTTTCACTTCCAGAAAAAACAGGTTTAAGGGTTCGTCTTAACTCAACTAGCGGCTCAAAACCGGGCTTAATAGGCGTTAAGACTTCCCATCTTTTGCCCCCATTCTCTAACTTTTCCTCCTCCAACCAAGGAATTAAACCCGCTAACACAACCGAAGATTTACCACTGCCTGAAGCCCCAATTAAAGGAACAAAGCTTTTTTCTTCTAGCGTTTGTTTAATCTTTTCTACTAGCCGCTTACGTCCAAAAAAGAAAGGTTTAGATTCCTTGGTAAATGCTTCTAACCCTTGATAGGGGCAAATTACCTCACCGTCTTTTTTAAGGGGTTCTAGGATTTCTTGTAGCGGCTTATGATTAACTAAAATAATTGACCCTCCAACCCCCATCCGCAACGGTTCTTGTAACTTTCGTCCGATTTCCCGTCCAATAAAATCAAACAAGCGGTCACAACTTATTTCACCCTTTGGATCGGCATTTTCTTGAGACAGTCCCCGAATTAATGCCCCAGAAAATACGCTATGGTCTTGACTTCTAACGGTTTTTGCTGTTTCAAAAGAGCGGCAGGCAGTAATTAAATAATAATCTTGTTTGGTTTTAAATGTGCTTAAACTGGCTTCGAATAATTGACGTTCTATAAAATAGCCGCTATGACAACAATCTAAAAATAAAACTAAACTACTTAAATTGGCTTTGGCAATTAACTCATTGAACTCTTCTAAATTAATTCCTTGCTCTTGTGTAATGATGTTATTACTTTGAATTTGTACAGAACAATCAGAAGTGGCTAAAAATCCTATTTTTTTTTCCACCCAAGAATTATATAGAGTAAAGCCATGACCTGTAAAATAAATTAAAGCATTTTTATTTTTTGCTCTTTCTAAAAGAAAAATGCTGATTTCTCTTTTTAACTCTTCACAAGTGACTTTACCGGATTTCATTTCATAGCCATCTTTATTAAGATTAGCTTTTTTCGGAACTCTAGTTACCTGAAAACCGCCGTAACTTTCCAGACATTTTGCGACTTCTTCAGCATCATTAGTGGTTTTAGGAAGAGGGGTAAAATTATTATATTCGGGAATACCAATAACTAGGGCATATCTATCCATAGGAGTTAATTTAAGAACTCAAGAAAATTTAGGGATTATTGGAGAAAAATAAATATTTAATTAATCCGGCCAAGGCTCCGGCAAGAATAGTCGCAAAAGCTGTGCGGCTAATTACCTCCTCATTGCCCAATCTCTTATCAAGTCCATTCATTTTTTCTTCTAATTGAGCAAATCGAAGATCAATTTTTTGATCGAGTTGAGAAAATCGACTATCTATTTTTTCATCAAGCCGCTTAATCTCTCCTCTCACTTCAGTTAATCCGGTTTCAATTTTTTTATCTAACCCATCAACTTTTTTATCCAAGGCTAGTAATATTTCTTTAATTTCCTTAATATCTTGTTCACTCATGGTCTTGAAATCCGAAAAAAAATCAAGTTATAATCAATTATAGCAAAATTAGAGTAAACAGATGTCAAAAGTAAAATTATATTTCCAAAGAGAGCAACAACTTGAAGAACTTGATGTTAACTTAGAAACCCTTGCCGAACCATCAGAAATAGATGAAAATGATATTGATGAAATGGGATGGGAGCAAATAACAATAGATAAAACTCGTCAACTGATTCGAGATTATACAGAATATGCTTTAAGTGCATTTAAAAACTTTCCCACAGCAAACGTCAAAGAAGTTACCCTAAAATTCGGAATTAAAATAGGAGGAAAAGCAGGCATTCCTTTTATTACCGAAGGAACCGCAGAAGGAAATTTAGAAATAGAAGTAAAATGTGAATTAGACAAATAGCCTGAAACCCATAAAATTGATAGGATTAAACAATATAGGTGAACGACAAGGAGTAAACAGACAGTGGATGCAATGCAATTTTTTCAAAAGAGTGCCGGAATGTGGCGATCACAACGGGCAACCCATCATCTAGCTTTCAGACGCACCGAAACCGGAGACTCTAAGATTTATGTAGAAGCCTTAGCCGCCGATCACCCAAAAATACTAGAAATTTGCCAACTGCATCAAGTAGATCCAGCTTTAGCGGTTGGGGGAGCCTTTGTCAGTTGGGATGGCTCAATGGCTTGGGACAAAGAAGACGAAAATCATGAAGGAACCACCATTTTTGCGCTAATTCCTGAAGCCGATAACCCCAAAAAAGGATTGCTGTTAAGAGATAGAGGCTATGCCGAAACCGTACCCGTAGCCGGACAATATCATATGGACGAAGAAGACGGGTTAGTTTTAGTCACCGAATATGAAACCATGACCTCTATTGAGCGCTTTTGGTTTGCCAGTCCTGATGTACGCATGAGAACTAGCACCGTCAATTGGTTTGGGGGGGCAAACAAAACCACATTCTGTATAGAAATGCGCTCCCAACAGGGACAAGAGGACAATACAGAGTTAACCCTATCCACTGAAGCGGCTACCCCTTCCTGTGCGATCAGTGGGTGGTAAGAGTGGGGTGTCGGGAAAAAAAGGGGAGAGAGGGGAAACACCTGACCCCTGACAGACCATTAAAAATTGTAAGAAATTTTAACAATAGTCAGAACATAGACACCAACTCCCTTATGATTTTATGATGACAGTTTAAAAAAAAGACTAAGACGGAGGTTCTAACTTGGCTATTCCTCTATTACAATACGGACCCAAATCTCAGAATGCACGGGTTGCCGGATATGAAGTTGGCTCAGAAGAGCAGCCTAAAATCTATACCACAGAAAATATCCTCTCTCCAACCGATATGGACGAGTTGATAGAAGCTGCTTATCGTCAAATCTTCTTCCACGCATTTAAGTGGGATCGTGAACCCTTTTTAGAATCTCAAGTACGTAACGGGCAGATTACGGTACGGGACTTCATCCGAGGACTGTTGCTGTCCAAAACATACAGAAACAGCTTTTATGAAAAGAACAGCAACTACCGTTTTGTTGAGCAGTGTGTACAACGGGTTCTAGGCCGTGACGTTTACAGTGAACGCGAAAAAATTGCTTGGTCAATTGTCGTAGCCACCAAAGGAATCAAAGGTTTTGTAGATGAACTCCTCAACTCTGATGAGTATCTAGAAAACTATGGTTATGATACCGTTCCCTATCAACGTCGTCGTATCCTACCCGGACGCACTGAGGGCGAACGTCCCTTTAATATCAAATCTCCCCGCTATGATGGTTACTATCGTGGCGTTTTGGGCTTCCCTCAAATCCTCTGGCAAAACGAAATTCGTCGTTTTATTCCCCAAGAACAAAAGCCCAAAGCCGGCGATCCTTCTGCATTCTTAGGAATGGCTCGTAGCATTAATGCTCAAGGTACTGCTGTGCCTCGGGTTTCGGCGTTGAATATCGATATTGAAAAATCTGTACCTCGCCGCCGTTAATAGTCGTTTTTTTAACCCTAAAATTCTCTAAGCTAGGGGCAGTCGTGGATGGGCAGGATGATTTGAGCGATAAATTATCTTGTGGATCTGTGGCTGCCCCTTATTAGTCAATAGTCATTAGCTAAAGATCATGTAATTATTCTTTAAGTCAGCGTTTCATTTTAATTTCCCTTGACATTTACGGGTTGAAAGTGGTCAAATCACGATAGAGACTCATCAGAGAGCGTAACGAATATGAGAGACCTCGATCGAGAAAAAACCATTGAAGTGCTGAACAGAATTATGGAATATGAATTAGCGGGAGTAGTGCGCTACACTCATTACTCGCTGATGGTGACAGGACCTCATCGTATTCCTATTGTGCAGTTTTTTCAAACCCAGGCGACGGAATCCCTCACCCACACTCAACAAGTGGGAGAAATCTTAACCGGTTTAGAAGGACATCCCAGTTTGAAAGTGGCTCCTATTGAAGAAAGCTATGAACATAATCTCCATAGCATTTTGACAGAAAGCTATAATCACGAAAAACAAGCCCTAGAGCTATATAAAGAGCTATTGGAGGTGGTCAAAGATGCCAGTGTTTATCTAGAAGAATTTGCCCGAGGAATGATAGGACAAGAAGAAATCCATCAGCTAGAACTGAAAAAAATGTTAAGAGATTTTGTATAATTGAACCGATAACGTTCATGAGGCAGCAATGGATTTTAGCGCAGCTTTACCGACTTTTTTCATTACTTTACGGGAAGGATTTGAAGCCGCTTTAGTTGTGGGTATCGTCCTAGCCTGCCTTCAAAAAGCCCATCAGAATCAGTTAAATCGCTGGGTTTATCAAGGAATTGGGGGCGGAGTGGTGGCCAGCATAATGTTAGGATTGCTTTTAGGAGGAATTCTTCAAGGGCTTAATCATTATCAAAGCCAATACACCCCCATCATTAAAGAAATTTTAGAAGGAATATTTGGCTTAATTGCCATAATCATGTTGACTTGGATGTTGCTGTGGATGACAAAGCAAGCTAAGTCCATGAAAGCTGAAGTAGAAGGAGCAATACAAACAGCATTAGCCCAAAATCAACAAGCCGGAAAAGGGATTTTTTTGCTGGTGTTTATTGCGGTTGTACGAGAAGGATTTGAAACAGTATTATTTATAATTGCTAAGTTTGAACAAGGTCTGCTGCCTACTAGCCTAGGAGCTATAGCTGGATTATTATCGGCAACAGCATTGGGAATATTGCTATTTAAATGGGGCATTAAAATTAATATTCGTCTGTTTTTCCAAATGATGGGAATTTTATTAGTATTAATAGTAGGCGGATTGGTGATTAGTGTCCTAAAACACCTAGATGTTGCCGTTGCTTTTGTCGCTCAGTTAAACTGGCAGTATGCTAAATGGTGTTTTTACGGTAGGGAATCTTGTCTATTAGGACCACAAGTGTGGGATGGCTCGGAAATTTTACCTGATCGCCAGTTTCCAGGCATAATCCTAAAAGCTCTGTTTGGCTACCGGCAAACTCTTTATTTAGGACAGGTGATCGCTTATATGATTTTTCTCCTAATAATCGGTGGTGCTTATTTTCAGAGTATAGGACTCGGTAACAATAATAAGGAAGCATCTGTCACTAAAGCTAATTAGACCCATTCACAGTTAATATAAAACCTAAATGAAAAACTCAGGTAGCACACAAGCTGATTAGGGAAGGAGAATAAAACAAATGCCTTGGACCTGTGACGGAGTGCCAAAGGATGGAAAAAGCTACCCCCAGGCAATACCCGGAGGCCATACCCCTTATGAAAATAATGGCCCTGACTGTAACATCTGTGGATTGCCCCAAGAAGCCATGAATGCGGCTAAAGGAGGAGGAAACTCTCCCACCACCATAGTCTCCCCAAACACACAATTTGGCCCCAAGAACAAATCTCAATGGTTAATTCCGGCCTTGATCGCTGGTGTCCTTTTACTCCTAGGGGCGGGAGGATATGGATTATACAACGCTTTATTGGCTAACAAACCTGACCCACAACCCACCGATACATCTACAGTTACCCCAAGCCAAAACGGCAACTTTATTAGTTCTAATGCCCAACAATCTTTACTGATGAGTCAAGGGGAAAAAATTCTCCTGGGGCAAACACCCGACAAAGAAAACGGAGCAGATGCCTTTAAAGGGCAAAATTGGGATGGGGCCATTAGTGCTTATCAACAAGCCTCAACTAATGATCCTAATGACCCAGAAGCTAAAATCTATCTCAACAATGCTCAAGCTCAAAAAGCCGGAAATCCTTTAACCATAGCCGTAGTGGTTCCCATTAACTCGGATGCGAATTCAGCTAAAGAAGTGCTTAGAGGTGTAGCCAAAGCTCAAGAAGATTTTAATAACAATGCTAAAAATGCTAATCAAAGTCAATTACAAGTGGTGATCGCCGATGATCCCGGCGGTTTAGCCTCTAAAGACCTCGCTCAACATTTGGTTAACTCCCCAGAAGTCATTGGAGTCATTGGTCACGGGATCGATCCTCTCAGTAAATCAGCCATCGAACAATATGAAACAGCAGGGTTAGCCATTCTTTCTCCTCGCACCACTAGCGTCAGCGATGGCCCTCAACCGATGTTAAAGACGATCCCGACGGCTCAAAAAAATAATGAGTTATTGGGAAGCTATCTACAAGCAGTAGGAAAAACTTTAAGTCAATATGCCGCTAAAAGTAATCCTGCCCCTAAATCGGTGATTTTTTACAGCAGTGATAGTGCTTATAGTCAACAACTTAAAGATGAGTTAGTGAAAGCTTTACCCGCAGTTCAAGGAAAAGTGGTTAAAGACTTTGATCTCAAAAGTCCGGTAGATGCCGCTTCAGCCATCAGTCAGGCCAAAGCAGCAGGCGCAAAAGTGGCCTTTATTGCTTTAAATAAAGCTAAACTCAATGATGCGCTCGCTATTGCCAAAGCTAATGCTGATGCCGGTTATCCCTTAACCTTATTAGGCGGAGATGAACTGTACAGTCCTGAAATTTTGATTCAAGGTGGAGATACCATCAAAGGCATTGTTTTAGCTGTCCCCTGGACTTTCGAACCGAGTGATCCTTTTGCCATCGATGCTATCAAAAGTTGGAAAGGACGGGTCAGTTGGCGCACCGCCACCGCTTATGATGCTACCAAGGTCCTTGCAGACGCAGCGAGTAAAAATTCTAATCGTTCTGGAGTATCCAGTGCCCTAAATCAAGGAGTTCCTTTAACCGGTCAAAATACTGACTTTAAAGTGTTTAATGAAGTGCCCTTAGTACAAGCTAAACCCGGTAGTAACGGACCCCCCGGCTCACAATATGAATTCTCGCCCATCCAATAATTAAAAATAATAATTTGCCCTTTGGTAACTGTGGTAAACGCTTATCGTCGTCCCTTCTGGTTATATCCTTTGTTCCAAATACCCCTCATTTTTTTGGGGCTATGTTTGTTGATGGCTGTGCTGTTCTGGTTGCTGGGGTTTGGAAGACCATCTGTCGCTGTAGCGATCGCGCTGGATTTGAGTAGCAGCACTTATCAGAGCGAATTTAACGCCCCAGGCACCACTATGGCTCAAGAAGTCCAAGCCGTCAAAGATTATGTCGATAAAAATCTGGCTATTTTAAAACAACCTAATCAAATTAAGATTTTGGGTTTTGCTGATCAAGTAAAGCCGCTAACGGTCAATTTTACCACTGACAGTCAACAGATTAAACAGCAATTAGAGAATACTTTAGATGTTTTAAAATCTAATCCCGAAGATCTCGGTGGAGGGACTAATATAGATTTAGCTATTTCAGAGGGAACTGATGCTCTAGCCGCTATCTCAGATCGCTGTCGAGAATTATTAATTGTTACTGACGGGCAAGCAACCATTAATTCTGAAACTATTACACAAGCTAAAGAAAAAAATGTCAAAATTAATGCAGTGGTAATTGGTCCCGATTCTCCGGATATTCAACAAGCCACCCAAGATACGGGAGGGGTATATTTAATCAGCAATCAAGCCAGCAATTTAAGTCCACTTTTTACCGAAAAATTATTTAAGCGTTTTAATAATAATTTGCGGTGGGTGCTGTTTTGGTTAGCCTTAGCTTGGATGAGTTTGATGTGGACATTAACTATGCTTTTAGACCGTTGGATTTTCCAAGGTTTATTAAAAATGCGGATGGATGTAGCCGGAAAATTGGCTTTAGGAAATGCTTTTTTTTGGACGGTATTAACCCCCTTGATTTTATGGAATATTTATCAGTTATTAAATTTAGCCGCCCCCTTTTTAGGGCAATGTTAAGTCAAAGCTGTTCGCTCAATAGACCTCTTGCATAAATCATCATTTTTGAAGAAAACGAATAAAGAATAAAGCCTTTCCCCTTTTCCCTTTTCCCGAATAAAAGCAAGAAGTCTAATATAGAGATGTTATGGGCGAGGTTTCTCCTGAATACTATCCCTAGCCGCACTGGTTAAATGAAAAATGATATCCAGACGAAAATTTTCAACTAAATCGTTTAAATTTTTCGCTAATATTGTTTGACTAGCGGGAATTTCTTCAATGAGTTCGAGAATTTTTACATCGTCTAAAGCCATAGCCGCTTCATGGAGTTTCCCGAGCCATTTGTCCGACATGACGGTTAAATCATTAGGCTTTAATTCCGATAAATCAAAAGATTCTGAAACCTCATTAATGGTCTGTTCCTCTTCGTAGCGGTAGCGCACTCCCAAATGTTGAGCAATTTTTTCAAATAAGATTTGTTCTCGAAAAGGTTTAGTGATAAAATCATCACAACCCACCTTGATAGCGGCTAATTGATCATCAGAAAAAGCATTAGCCGTAATGGCAATAATCACAGTTTTTTCGCCTTCCTGAGTCGCTTTAATTTGTCGAGTCGCTTGAGAACCATTCATCACCGGCATCAACATATCCATTAAAATGAGGTGAGGGTGCCATTGTTGCCACAAGCTAATCGCTTCAACCCCATTATCGGCCGTTCGTACCTCAAAACCCACTTGCGCTAAAAGTTCAAAGAGCAAACGCCGGTTGTCTTCGACATCTTCCACGATTAAAATACGGTAATGAGGCTGATTCCCTTGTAAACCAATCACTCGCTGATGGCTATTTGATACAAATATACTAGCTCGATCCGCTAAAGTCACTGAAATATCAAAACTAAAAGTTGAGCCGCTACCCAATTGAGTATTAACCGTAAGTTCTCCCCCCATCAACTCGATAAATTGCCGGCTAATGGGTAACCCTAAACCGGTGCCCTGCATTGACTTAAGACCGGCTTGGGTTTGGACAAAGGGGTCAAATAAAACAGACAATTCAGATTCAGCAATTCCCGGACCCGTATCAGAGACAGAGAAGAAAATTTTTAGACAAGGCGCTTCTTTAGTGGTTACCCAGAGGGTAACATTACCTGTTTGAGTAAATTTAATCGCATTATCTAAAAGATTAAACAAGACTTGGCGCAATTTACTTTCGTCTGTAACAACGAACTGAGGAACATCCTGAGAACGTTGAAAGATTAGCCCTAATTTTTTAGCTGAAGCTTTCAGTTGAAAGGTTTTTTCTATAGAGTCTAATAGGGCGTATAAATCAAAACTATTTTCATTGAGGGTTTGCTGTCCTGCCTCGATTTTAGACATTTCTAAGACATCATTAATGAGGCTGAGTAAATGTTCTCCACTACGGTTAATAATCTCAATATATTCTTTTTGTTGTGGGGACAAAGAGGTATTGCGATTCATCAGTTGACTATAGCCTAGAATTGCATTAAGAGGAGTCCGTAATTCATGACTCACTCGGGAAAGAAATTCACTTTTAGCTCGGTTGGCGATTTCGGCACGTTCGGCGGCTTTTTGTAGGGCAGTTTGAGAAAATTCTAAAGCCGCTAATAGTAATGTATCCCGTAATTGATAAGCCGCATCAATTTCTATTTGTTGCCAAGGTAAAGATTTTTGGCTAACGGTTTCTTTCCATAATTCAAAAGAACGACGGGGCGATAAACGCAAATTTCCGTCATCTGTCACCAGAACGGCTTTATGAGGATTTCCTCCCCAATTAACTGTGTAAATGAGTTCGGGCCTAAAACAGAAAATATGATAAGATGTTTGTTGAAGAAATACAGAAATCGCTAATAAACCACTGGCTTGTGCTTTAAATTGTTGAGCGGCTGGATAGACTTGAGATAAGGAATTGGTAAAAAATATTTCTTCTCGAGTAGAGCTTAAAAACCAATTAATTAAGTCTTTAACAGCTTCTAGAGAAGGCGTTTTACCGAGTAGGGTGATTTCATCTTGAATATAAATGGCTGCCCCTTGAGCATTCACTAATTCTAAAATGTTTAGACTGTTTTGCTTAAAAACCGTATGAATTAATTTTTTGTGTTCTTCTATACTTTCCTTAATTTGGTTTTGGATCAATTTGATTTTTTCTTGATGTTTTTCTGCTTCTTGCTCCTGCCGCTTCACTAGCTCTAAAGACATCAGTTGTCCCAAAAATTCACAGTAATTTCTTAGTTTATAATCCACATATTTAGGAGAGTAATGATGACAAACAATTAGCCCCCACAGTTTTTTATCATCGATTAAAGAGATAGAGATACTAGCTGTAACTCCCATGTTTTTTGCATATTCTACATGAATGGGAGAAATACTTCTTAAAAAACAAAAACTTAAGTCTGTGGGTAAGTTAGTTAAAGGATTATTCAAAGGGATAATTTCTACAGGTTGATAATTAAAATCTACAATTAAGCGTAACCAATTTGCATAATAAAGTTTTCTAGCTTGTTTAGGAATATCTGAGGCTGGATAGTGTAAATCTAAATAAGATTCTTGGACTTTTTCGTCTTTGTCTTCTGCGATAACCACGCCTGTACCATCGGGTTCAAACCGATAAATCATCACTCGGTCATAGCCGGTGATTTGCCGAATTTCTTTAACAATTAATTCGGTGGTTTCCTGAAATGTTGAGGCTTGCTTTATTTTTAAAATAGATTGTTTAATTAAATCATAAAAATCTATGGATAAAGAACGGTTAATAGTTAAAGGTTCTAATTCAAGAATGATGACCGGTTGGTTTCGATGAATATAGCAGTTAAAATTAAAGTTTTGATGAAAGATTTTTTTAACTAAAATTGGCGAAGTTAAATTGATGTATGGCTGCTTAAATATATGATTTTTAACTCGCTGGATCTGGCGTTGAGAAAATAAAATATTTAAAGGTTTACCGATTAATTGATCAACCGAAATTCCTAAAAATTTTTCAGTATTATTACTGGCTTGTAAAATGGTAAAATCGGTTTCTTGTAAAACCAATAGAACCCCATGCGGCTGAATAAAGCCTGGTGTATGAATGGCTTCTCGATCACAATTATTTAAATCAACTTCTTCGGGTCTTATAAACTCTATATTATTCATAATTTTTTATTCCCTATTCCCTACTCCCATCAGACAATTAATCATCATTAATCCTTTAATTATAGTTTCTATTCCCTACTCAAATCAGAAGATTAATCATTATTCATCATTTAATCATAGTGAGTATTTTCAAATTCAAAAGGAGAAGGGCGTGCTATTTCATAGCCTTGAGCATAATCTAAGCCAATCGCCTGTACTTTTTCTAAAATCGCGATATTTTCAACAAACTCAGCGATCGTTTTCAGATTCATTACATGGCCAATTCGATTAAAACTTTCAACGATAGCTATATCGATGGAACTATTAACCAGATTTTTGACGAAACTTCCGTCAATTTTAAGATAATCAACCGGAAAATTTTTGAGATAATCAAAGGAATTCATTCCATGCCCAAAATCATCGATCGCGAAACAACAGCCCAGTTTTTTGAGTTCGTTAATTAAGTGTATAGCTTGCTGAAAATTGGCAATAGCGGTGGTTTCTGTAATTTCAAAACAAATGGTATGGTAAGGCACGTTAAATTGATTAAATTGTTCTTTTAAAAAGTCGAGAAAATGCTCGTTATTAATGCTGGCTCCAGAAAGATTAATCCCATACAACTTTTGACTAAAATCGATCTTACCAAGATGTTGCTCATAGAACTGTTGATATTTTTGGAAAAATGTACTAATTACCCACCGGTCTATCGCTGGCATTAATCCATACCGTTCCGCAGCCGGAATAAAAATTCCTGGAGACACGATGTTTCCTTGTTCATTCAAAAGCCGTAATAAAATCTCATAATATACCGGTTTGACAAGAGAATTAATCGGAGCGATTTTTTGATAATAAAGACAGAAACGGTTTTCTTCTAAAGCTTGATTAATTTGAACCACCCATTGTCTTTCTCGACGTTGCCTCAGTAGCTCATGATCATCGGCTTGATAAACTTGAACACAATTACGTCCCTTACCTTTGGCGGCATAGCAGGCGGCATCGGCCACACTCAAAACACTATTTTTATCCTTACTGGTATAATCAATCGCTACCACGCCAATACTAACACCAATACTAAAACTTTTATTATTCCAAGAAAAGCGAAACTTATCAATCAGTTGTCTAAAAGTCTCGGCTATTTCGGTTGCTTTCTCAAGGGAGCATTGATTCAATAAAACTGCAAATTCATCGCCGCCTAAACGAGCTAAAATATCACTAGAGCGGACTCGTTGTTGCAAAAGAGAGGTCACCTCCCGCAGTAGCTCATCTCCGGCGGCATGACCACAAGTATCATTGACCACTTTAAACTGATCTAAATCCAAATAGCACAAAACATGATGCTGATGCTCGTTTTTGGCAGATTTGATCGCCGCTTCGAGTTGCTGTTCAAATCCCAGACGGTTGATTAACCCTGTCAGGGAATCATGACTCGCTTGCCAGGAGAGTTGACGGGTGAGACTACGGGATTCAGTAATATCACGAAAAACGATCACGGCACCAATCACCCGGCCTTGACTATCTTGAATGGGAGCGGCTGAGTCATCAATGGGGTATTGTCGGCCATCACGAGCGATCAAAAGGGTATTTTTCGCTAAATTGACAATTCTAACTTCGTCTAAAGCTTTTGTCGCGGGGTTTTCTACTGGCTTGTTGCTTTCTTCATTAACAATATAAAAAACTTCAAATAAAGGCAAACCTTGAGCATCTTGGTGGCTCCATCCGGTGAGTGCCTCGGCCACAGGATTGATATAACTAATATTTCCTTGAGCATCTGTGGTAATAACCGCATCGCCAATGGATTTAAGCGTCACTTGAGCCAATTCTTTTTCGATAAAAAGGGCTTCTTCAATGCGCTTACGTTCTTCTATTTCTTGAATAAGCTGTACATTTTGTGCTTTAAGGCTTTTTTGTAGCCGCACAATCGATAGATGAGTAGCCACACGTGCTAAGACTTCTTCGACTTGAAACGGTTTAGTAATATAGTCGGCTCCGCCAAAGGTAAATCCTTGTACCTTATCGAAGGTATTATTAAGGGCACTCAAAAAAATAACGGGGATACTGGCGGTTTGCTCATCAGCTTTTAATTGCCGACAGATTTCATAGCCATCCATATCCGGTAGCTTGATATCGAGTAATATTAAATCGGTAACAGCCGCTTTTGCACCTCTCAAAACCATTGCCCCCGTTGTGCAAGAACGTACTTTATAGCCCTGTCCTTTTAAAGTATCTCTTAAAAGACGTAGGTTATCGGGTAAATCGTCAACGATTAAAATACTGCCTTTACAGTCAGCTAGGGGGTCTTCTTTCATACGCAGTTTTATCAGTTCTTTTTTAATTATAAAAGTCAGTTATGAAAAAAACTTTAAAAAAGAAGTTAAAATTAAAAAATCAACATAAAAGTTAAAATTACTGAGAAACCTAGAAGCGCAAAGAAAAAATCTATAAGTTGTGGCAATAAGTGATTTAACTGAAGTTTTTAATTTTGAGTATTTATTATTAAATAAAACCCGAGAGTTATTCAAGCGACTGTGCAATTAGAGGTCGAGTTAATTCCAGAATGCGCTCAGTTTTAAAATTATCCACTAATTGTTTTAACCCATGAGCTAGAGCGGCGGCAGAAGAGGGTATTTGCTCAATTAATTCCTCGATCAAATCTGCATCTAAACAATAAGCAGCTTGATACATTTGCTCTAGCCACTGGGGAGACATGATGGAGAGGTCATGGACTGACACCTCAACGAGAGTAGGGGTATTTTGAGTGATGGAGACTGTCTCATAGAGATATTGCACGCCTAAAAATTGAGAAAGCTTTTTAAAAATAACCGCTTCAGTAAAGGGCTTACTAACGATATCATCACAACCTGCCGCGATAATTGTCTCTCGTTGATCCTCAAACACACTAGCCGTTAAAGCAATAATCACGGTTTTTTGGCCAAAAGGATGTTGTTTAATCAATTTAGTGGCTTCGTAGCCATTCATAACCGGCATTCTCATATCCATCCAAATCAGATGGGGTGACCAACTTTCACATAAAGTCAGTGCTTGGGCCCCATTGCTGGCTTCTGCTACTTCAAAACCAACAGACGAGAGCAGTTCTACTAACAAGCGGCGACTTTCCCACACATCCTCAACTATCAGAATTCTATAAATAGGTTGCCCAGGAGCCAACCCCACCACTTTTTGAGCGGGCAATTCTTCTTGAAAATAATCGCCTGAAGCGAGTTCTACCTCAATCTCAAAAGAAAAAACACTGCCTTTTCCCAAGGTACTTTTAACCTCAATTTCTCCGCCCATCAGTTGTACGAATTTTTGACTAATGGCTAAACCGAGTCCTGTTCCCTGATTTAACTTTTTGCCGGCTTCTGCTTGCACAAAAACTTTAAATAACTGATCAATATCATCAGGGGCCATGCCTACTCCTGTATCTTCCACTTCAAAAACTAGACGCTGAGGGGTGTTTTCTGCGGCTTTGGGTTTTACCCTTAAGATGACAGTTCCCTCCTGGGTAAATTTAATCGCATTATTTAACAAATTAATTAACACCTGACGTAGCTTTTTTTCATCAGTTTTGATGTACTGAGGCAGGTCAAAAGATTTTTCTATGATTAGTCTTAACCCTCGAGTTTTTGCTTTCGGTTGCAACATTTCTTCCACTGTAACCAGCAAGTGATATAAATCAAAACCCGTCAGAAAAGCCGCTATTTTTCCGGTTTCAATTTTAGATAAATCTAGAATGTCGTCAATCAGTCCTAATAAATGTTCGCCACTGCGATTAATGATCTGTAAACGTTCCAGATGTTCAGGTCTTAAACAATGATCGCGTCCTAAAAGTTGAGTAAATCCTAAAATCGCATTAAGCGGCGTGCGGAGTTCGTGGCTCATATTGGCCAGAAATATACTTTTAGCTCGGTTAGCGGCAATGGCTTCTTTTTGGGCTTTTTGTAATTCTAATTCTGCTTGTTTTCGCTTAGTAATATCAAAAATGGTAGAGCGACTTATTAAATAATTTCCTTGAGAATCTTTAACGGCGGTAGCATTTAACATCACTGGCATCACTGTGCCATTAGCGCGTAACAATTCAAACTCTAGAGCTTTTACCCAACCACGCTGTTTAAATCTTTCAAAATTTTGAGAAAAAACTTCTCGACTTTCGGGAGTGAGTAACTCATAAAACTTGACTTTACCAAGCAATTGTTCACGAGTATAACCGAGCCAATTCAATTCAGTATCATTGATTTGAACTAATAGTCCATTTTCATCTAATGAGTGATAGCCGCAGGGGGCATGGTTATATAAATCCGTAAAATCTTGAGCATATTTTTTCAGGATTTCGTCTGCTTGTTTGCGCTCAGTAATATCTTTAGCAAAGCAGTAATGCCCAATAAATTGCTTCTGTTGGTCATAAGCCGAGATCATCGTTACTTGTTTATAAAAAACCGATCCGTCTTTACGGACTCCTTTTACCTCGGCTTCTACCTTGCCTTGGGTGAGCATAGTTTGATAGGCAAGCTTCATTTTATCTTGCTCAGAGGGGTGTATTGTGATTTGCCACTCTTTTCCGATAATCTCTTGGGGTTGATAACCGAGCAGAGCCGCATAAGCTTTATTCACCATCAGGTAACGTCCCTGAGTATCTAGGCGTGAAATTCCTTCTACAGCATTTTCTAGGGCACAGTTGATTTGATTTAATTGTTCTTGGGCCTGTTTGCGTTCGCTAATGTCTTGTAAAATCACTGTCAGGATGATTTCGCCGCCAATTTCTAACCTCGAGATCGAGGCCTCAGCCGGAAACTCACTCGCATCTTGACGACGGCCCCAAATCTCGAGGCGTTTTCCCATTGGACGTTTTAGGGTACCAGACTGAGCAAAGTTGTTAACCCATTGATGATGCTTAAGCTGAAATTTTTCTGGTAGCAATAAGCTTAGGGGTTTTCCTAAAACCTCTTTGACGCTATAGCCAAATACCTTTTCTGCCTCTTGATTAAAGAGAATTATTTTTTGCTGATGGTCTACTGAAACAATAGCATCACTGGCGATTTTTAAAATGCCGCTTAAACGAGCTTGAGATTTTTTTAAGGCTTCTTCTATTAGCTCACATTTTAAGAGTTGTTGTTTCAGTTGGTTGTTAATGGTTTTTAAAGCGGCTGTTCTTCTCGTGACGCGCTTTTCTAAAGTTTCGTTGAGTTTTTGTAAGTTGAATTCTGTTTGCTTACGATGAGTAATATCTTTAATAATGCCTATCATCTGCACCGGCTCGCCGGTTTTGTCGTACAAAAATTTTCCCAATGAGGTGATCCAACGCCAACTCCCATTAGGGTCTAGGATTTTATGGTCCATTTGCCAGCCGGAAGCCTTCAACAGTGCAACTTGTAGCGAATTGCTCAAAGCATCGAAGTCATCACCATGTAGTAAGTTAACAAATGCTTCGTAAGTTCCCGGGAAACTACCTGGTTTTAAGTTTAAAAGCCGTTCACCTTGAGGCGATAAAATCACTTTTCCTGTGACTACATCCCAATGCCAGGTGCCTAAATTGGCGGCTTCTACAGCTTGCTGGAATTGCTGTTGACTCTGGTTAAGGGCTTTTTGTACCAAGGTGCGGTCGCTTTCTATTTTATTGAGTAAGTAAGCATTCCACCACACCAGAGCAAAAAAGAAGACGATGGTTAGGGTTATTTGAATCCCAAAAGCCGCCTTGAGATCGTACCAACCCATTTTAGTCCCCTGAAGGGCAAATCCATTGAGAATCAGAGGCAGAATGATCACCCCAGGGATTAGCTGACGTGCCATCAATCCCCCGATGAAAGGGCTGGTGATCACCTGCATCAGTCCTTGTTCTGGTTGGGCCCATAAAATTCCTCCATAGAGGACGAGAAAGGTTAGTGCGGTATGTGGTGCCTGAGTGGTGGTATACATGATTAGTTCAGCAAGAACACTAACCCCGAACAGATGCCCCAATAAGGCCAATAGGGAAATGATCGCCGCCACACTACTGAAAATCTGAGCCAGCCATATCTCTTGCGGCTGATTGCGCCTGAGCCATAATAGGGCAATTCCCATTAAAATAAAATTAATTGCCGTATTGACTCCCATCCGTCCAGGATAAAAGGTGTTGACTGAGCCAACATCCCTAAAAAATAACTGATCAATCCCTAAATCCCGATTAAAGAAATATTCACTGAGGGTTAACAACCCAATCATCACTACTAATAAGGCTGTTGTTTGAGCGATACGATAGCCTAGCCGCCTTATTCGCCTACCTTGTAACAGCCTCAAAGACACTCCTAGCAGCAAAAAACAGAAAGCGCTGTTGACTTTCATGGTGGAAGAATTACCCGGCAAGCCGCTTTTGAGTAGTGGAATATTCCCATACCAACCTAGCAGCACTAGACAACCCATCCCGATAACAAAAAGACTAGCCGCTTGACAGTTACGCTTGCTCATAAATCGATAAATTTATTGGATTGCCTACATTTAATCACGTTTGCTCATCCCATTCGGTGATTAACCCGGAACCCTCGCGGGGACTAATGAGGATGGATGCTAGATGATGAAAAATTAGAAAGATAGCTAAAACAATTTATTAATTATAAACTTGATGCTTTATCTATTAATTTTATCCTTGATAATTGAGGCTATCTACTTTAAGATTTATTTTGATAAAAAAATTAACTTCTGATTGGTGTAAGCTACGGATGATTAAAGAAATTGAATCCGCTAAAAAAAGCAGCAGGGCACAGTGGACAATGTAAATAATCAGTTACAAAATCGCTTGTCGTTCGCCTAAAACTTTTACAATGGTCTTGTGATAAAAACACTTAAACCAGCCCCACAAAGGAGTTAGATTTTTTTGTGTCACCTTCGACCAATGGTTCCTCAAGCCGCATCTAATCGTTCACCCCCAACCCTCCCGGACTCGCGCGGAGGATTAAAGGAACATTAATTGCATGATTTAAGCCAAAAAAGTCTTAACCTAGAGTCAGCCATAAGGAGAAATAGAAGTTTATGCCTGCAAACGTTGAAGAAAAAAGTATGGTCCCCACGATCATTGTGGGTATTGGGGGAACTGGTCATGAGGTATTGGCGCGAGTCCGAAGATTAATAGAAGAAACTTATGGAAATTTGCAGAATTTTCCCATTATTAGCTTTTTAATCGTTGATACAGATAAAGATTATAAAATTACCAATCCCGAAGCCGGAGGTTCTCCTTTTAAAGATATCGAAAAACACTGGGCGAGAGTCAGTGGTAAACAAGTGCGAGAAATGGTATCCGAGATGGAGAAATTTCCTTGGATTAATAGCTGGTTTCCCAATGAACTCGAACGCAATATCACATCTTTAGAAGCGGGTGCCGGACAAATTCGTGCCTGTGGACGGTTTGCTTTTTTCTGCAACTATCACGAGATTGCTACTAAATTTCTCGATGCCCTTAAACGGGTAAAAGGTCGGGAAAATTATATGTTAGATCGTTATGGGATTAAAGTAGCAAATAATGCTGTCAATGTCTTTGTGACGGGTTCCCTCAGTGGGGGGACAGGAAGCGGAATGTTAATTGATATTGGTTATTCTATCCGCAATTGGCTACGAGGAGAAGGCAGCCCCTTAATTACCGCTATCGTTCCCTCACCCCAAGCTTTTGCTAATATTAATGTGGGGGATCGGGTTTTGTCTAACGGTTACGCGGCCTTAATGGAATTAAATTATTATTCAGATTATCGGACGGAATATATTCAACAATATAGTGCGGGATTAGTGGATGAAGTCCGCAGTAAATTACCCCCCTTTGATTTTACCTATTTAGTCGGAACAAAAAATGGGGAAAGTGACTTTAAATTAGAGCAAATTCGAGAGATGATTGCTCAAAATATTTTCTTAGATATGACCTCAGATTTCGCTCCTCATAAACGGTCAATTCGAGATAATATTAAAGGTTCTTGGGCACAAGCCGATCCTGGCGGCAGAGGCTATCCTAAACAATTTATGAGTTTTGGTTTGTCTACTATTGAGATTCCTATCGCTCAAATTCGCGCTTCATTATATTACCGATTAGCTCAAGATTTAGTCAATTGGTGGATCAATGAACAGGCAGTTTTACCCGCCCAAATGATGGAATTAGTCAGGAATGATACCTTAAAAAGGATGCGGCTGACAGAAGCAGAATTAGTGATGGATTTGGCGGCGGCTCAAGATAAATCAATTTTAGCGCTGATTTCTGAGTGGCTCAATCATCTTCGCCAAGATATCGTAAAAGAAGATTGGCTGAGTTGTACCCAACAAGGGGTGAATATGATGGGGGCAGAAAGGGGAAAAATTGTTAAATTTATTGATGAATATTTAGCCCCCAATGTTGAAACTTATCGCAATGACCACTTTATAGAAATGAGTCCTGATGAACGACTTCATGGAGACTATTTCAAGAAGATTTATAATAATCGGGACGAGATTATTCAACAGGGAAAAAAAGCCCTAGAACAAGAATTGTATCGAATTTTAGAAGATAGAAATCTCGGTCCGAAATATGCTGATGCCTTTCTCGTGGCTGTGCGACAAATTTTAGATACGATGGCCGAAAAATTTCGTCGAGATATTGATAAAGTTTGGAGTCAAAATGAAATTAACCGTCAAAAACAGTATGAACAGGGTTTAGCCGAAATTCAAGAATTTAAAAATAAATTCGGCATCACCAAAAAAGAAAAAATGGAGGAATATTGTAATCAAGCTTTGATGGGGTTAGAAGGCAGTTTAATTGCCACCATTCAAAGAAAATCTCGCACAGCAGGATTAGATGTGATCTCTCGCTTAAAAGAACATCTGACTTTATTAGAAAGGCGGTTTAATCGCTTCAAACAAAAGTTAATTACAGCCAGAGATTTATTTAAGCTTAAATCCCAACAACAGGCAGATAGTGCAGATGCTTTAGTGGTGAATGGCATTAAACTATATGATCGACAAGAACTCAATCTCCTTTATCAAGACTTGATCGAACAATTTGCCGGTGGAAAAGGCGGCGCAAAAAGTGAATATGAAATAGGACTAGATGCCCTTTGTAGTACCCTGTCTGAAGATGTTTTAAAAACCGCCAGTCCTCTCTGGAAAGAAACCCGCATGGCTAATGAAGTGATGCGTCTGTTTGATGTTACTGAAATTCCTGATGTACGAGATGAAGATTTTCGGGAGGTAATTTCAGATAGAACCAAAAATATTGCCATTAATGCCCCAGAAAGTAGCCGATTGAAAAGAGAGTTAGCCGCTTGTGATCGCCTTTTCAAAATCCTTAATGATGATGCAGAAATTGTGAATAATCTTCGCATTGCTTATCAAAAATCTAGCCCTCTGGTTTTACTTAATAAAGCGGTATTACAGGGAAGAGATGCCGGTTTTACCCCGGCGAGAAACATCAATATTGCTTTATTAGGCGGCAGAAATACTAGCGATCCGGCGGCGCAGAAAATTTTACCCAAATTACAGGAATTAGAAGGAATTAATGATGATAATATTAAGCCGCTAGGCAATCCTGAAAGACACCGTATTGTATTTGTGCAAGAAATTGGCGGGTTTTCTTTACGCTGTATTGATGGAATGCGCGACTTGAGACAATCTTATCAAGATTGGAAAGGAGATTTTATCACCGCTAAACGAGCGCAACAAGTGGGAGAAAGTCGGGACCTTCCGATACCTGTTCATATACAAAAAGAGCCGCCTTATTGGGATATTTTTCCGGAAGATCCTACCTTGTTTAAATTGGTGGTAGAAGCAAGAGCGTTAAAAATACTCTATGAAGATAAAAACCGCGCTACTAATGAAAAGACCATTCGCTATGATGTTAAAACAGCCACAGGGTTAAAAAGAGTTGATGTTGCTGGAACTTGGGAAGAAACCGTACAAGTTTTAGAGGTGAAAGCTTGCCGTTCAGATCGAGAAGAGATTCAGCGACAAATTACGGCTCTTATCAATAATCTCAAAACCCCTGAACAAAAACAAGCTTTATATCAGCAATTGTTAGAGTATTTACGAAAAAGAGCCATAGATTTAGATGAACAGGGAGGCGAAGAAAGTCCAGAATATAAACGAGAAGATAAAATTATTTTGGATTTAATTACTACTTGTAAGTTAAAAATACAAACGGTTTTAAATCTATCGGATGAACCTGAACCTGAACCTCCACCGAAAAGAGTGTATCAAAGTGTTGCTCCCCCTCCTCCTCAATCTCAACCCATTCAAGCTGAGATGATTTTCTGTACTAATTGCGGCCATAAAAATCCAGCAACAGCTAATTTTTGTTCTAAGTGCGGCACAAAGTTGGTTAAATAATATAATATAAACTCAAAAACTCCCTAGCTATAATGGCAGCAAAATCATCATCAGCAAGGGAGTTTCTTGATTAAGATTGGAGCATCAGTTTACCATTTAAGCAAGTTAAACTGTTCCATATCGATGGTTTCACGGTTGCGGTAAATCGCCAAAATAATTGCTAAACCCACTGCCGCTTCGGCCGCCGCTACTGTAATCACAAATACAGTAAAAACCTGCCCTTTAATGCCGGCGGGATCTAAAAAATTAGAAAATCCCATTAAATTTAAATTCACCGCATTAAACAGCAATTCTATTGACATTAAAACTCGCACAGCATTGCGGCTAGTCACTAGACCATAAATTCCAATGCCAAATAGGGCAGCCGCTAACAGTAAACAGTATTCTAATTGCAAGTGCATAAATCTTCGCTCTCGTTAAGGGTTAATCATTGATAATAGATTTAGATTACTCCTGAGCCGATCCACTTTCTAAAGAAATTAATTCCCGAGGACGTTCGGGTAAAGTTAAAGCGGTAGTGCCCGGTTCAGATGACTTAAGTTCAGGAATAAAATCACGACGGGCAAGAATAATTGCTCCTACCATTGCCATTAACAATAGGATCGAGGCTAACTCAAAAGGCAATAAAAAATCACTAAAAAAGTGTTTACCAATCTCCACCAAAGTATTTTCAACCACTGCCGGAGAAGTAGAATTAATCGACCAGGGAGTAATTAAAATCATCGTTCCTAAAAGAGCAAATAAGCCAAGACAGACTAACCCCGTCGCTATTTGCCGAATCCAACGTCTAGGCACAGTTTTAAAATCTTCTTGCTTATTCACTAGCATAATAGCGAAGAGAATTAAAACATTCACCGCCCCAACATAGATGAGAATTTGTGCAGCCGCCACAAAATCGGCATTGAGTAAGATATAAATCCCAGCAATGCTTAGAAATACACCGGCTAACAAAAAAGCCGAGTAAACAATATTAGAGAGTAAAACCACTCCTAAAGCCGCCGTAATCAAGAACCCGGCTAAAATCAAAAATGAGACTATTTGAACACCTTCAGCGATATGCACTTTTTTCTCCTTAGTCAGTAGTCATGGGTCATTAGTCAGTAGTCATGGGTCATTAGTCATGGGTCATTAGTCATTCAGTGATCTGGGGTTATTTTTGACTTTTATACTGATAACTAATAACTTGGGACTAATGACTAGGAACTAATGCTAATAACTATTGTGCAGTTTCCGTTTCTTGGATAATTTCTTCAGGCCGTTTACCTGCGCGTTGACTGCCTTTTGGTAAGTCGTGAGGACTGAGGACTCCTTTAGGTAAGTATCCTAATTCTCGCAACGGTGTGACCATTGGATCTTGAGTGACCTTATAGGGTAAGCGTCCAAGGGCAACGTTATCATAGTTTAGTTCGTGCCGGTCATAAGAAGCGAGTTCATATTCTTCGGTCATCGATAAGCAATTTGTCGGACAATATTCGACACAATTGCCGCAGAAAATACAAACTCCAAAATCAATACTGTAGTGTTTGAGTTCTTTTTTCTTGATCGCTTTATTAAATTCCCAATCTACCACAGGCAGATTAATCGGGCAAACCCGCACACAAACTTCACAAGCGATACATTTATCAAATTCAAAGTGAATTCTACCCCGAAATCTTTCTGAGGGAATTAACTTTTCATAAGGATACTGTACAGTAACGGGACGGCGACGCATATGGTCAAAGGTAACAGCAAGTCCTTGACCAATATATTTAGCCGCTTGTACACTTTCCTTGGCGTAATCTCCAACTTGTTTGAGAATGTTAAACATAGTCCGTTGTTGGTTGTCAGTGGATTAACGATTAACTGTTCACTAATTAGCCGCCAAAAGCGATGGGAAAAGCCAGTTTTAGGGCGGCGGTAAGCAGCAAGTTCACTAAAGAAACCGGCAGAAGAAACTTCCAGCCTAAGTCTAACAATTGGTCAATGCGAACTCTCGGGACTGTCCAACGTAAGAGAACCGCAATAAAGATGAGAAAATAAGCCTTTAGCAGGGTCATTATAATCCCCAAAGAAGCAGTGATCACCTGCAAAATGGCATTATCTTCATTCACACCCAACCAACTCGCTAACTTATCTAAAGGAACGGGAGATTCCCACCCCCCAAGATATAAAACCGCAAAAACTAGCGCTGACAGCACTAGGTTAACGTAAGAACCCACATAGAATAAGCCGAACTTCATCCCTGAATATTCGGTTTGATAGCCGGCCACTAATTCTTCTTCAGCTTCGGGTAAATCAAAAGGTAAACGTTCACACTCCGCCAAGGCAGAAATCCAAAAGATTAAAAAGCCGGCCGGTTGCCGCCAAATATTCCAGCCTAAAATTCCATAACCGGATTGTTGCTGTACGATGTCGATGGTACTGAGGCTATTAGACATCATCGCAATGGCCAACACCGATAAGGCGAGGGGAATTTCATAACTAATAGACTGGGCAGCCGCCCTTAAACCTCCTAGAAGAGAATACTTATTATTGGAGGCATACCCCGACATCAACAACCCAATAGGGGCGATGCTAGATAAAGAAATCCAGAGAAATATCCCTACATTGAGATCAGTGATGACTAAATTCTGTCCAAAGGGAACGATCAGATAAGAGACAAATACCGGCAAAACGACTAAGACAGGTCCAAGAGTAAATAACCAAGGATCAGCCTTAGTCGGTATAATGTCCTCTTTAAAAACTAATTTCAATCCATCTGCTACAGGTTGTAAAACTCCTAAAGGCCCCGCATATTCTGGGCCGATACGTTGTTGGGCACCCGCAGAAATCTTTCGTTCTAACCAGACTACTACCAAGACTCCTACTGTCGCCCCAATAATCATTAAAACCATCGGCAAGGGCATCCAGAGAACTTTGGCGACATCGGGGGCAAGTCCCAAGTCTGTCAAACTCTCTATAAAAGTCCCTTGTAGGTCTATTCCTCCGTTCATAGTTGCCGATCTCAATTAAGTTATGAAGATTTTTCTACTACTTCATAGTTAGTATATCGTTGTCTGACTCCTACACCGGTCAGGAAATGAGAAAATTTGCTTATAATTTCGATAGTTAATAACACATCCAAAATATATACTCTAAAGCGGGTAGTTAATTAAACTCAATGCGAGTAAGAGCAATATTGATAAGCTTTAAGTTTGCTACAGTTCGTTCTTTAGCCGCGCCCTAACCCTTCTGGGAGTGCTAAAGGTCAAACTTTTAGAGGGGCAACTATAAACCTAGATAGGCCCAACCCGCCTATTGACCCATAGATAGGTAAAAATTGGCGAAAAAAAAAATTTTAGAGTAAAATAACCTGTTTAGCGGCTTTTTCAACCGACATAATCTTGTAAAATGTTCGGTGATGTTATATTTGGGGCGAAAGTCGGGGCGAGATAACCGCCTCCTGTTTTGATATACTTTACGGCAATCACCAATCAATAGTTTAAAATTATTGACAATCTAGATGATGAAAAATAAATTACTTAATCGTTTATCCATCCCCCCATCAAACAAGACAGAAATACAGGCTATTTTATTCATTATTTTCTGTTGGCTTGGGATGGTATTATTAGTTAATCCTTGGGGAAATTTTCCTCTAAATGATGACTGGGCTTATGCAAAAACTGTACAGTCTGTTCTAGAGAAAGGTGACTTTGAACTTTCAGGATGGACAGCCACGAATTTGTTTTCACAAGTTTGGTGGGGAGCTTTATTTTGTCTGCCATTTGGTTTTTCTTTCACGGCCCTGCGCTGCTCAACCTTAATTATAGGATTAATCGGTATTCTCGCTACTTATGGATTGCTCAGAGAAGCTAATACCAGCCGAAAACTTGCTTTTTTGGGGACTTTGCTCATTGTTGTAAACCCAATTTATTTTGCTCTTTCTAATACTTTTATGAGCGATGTTCCCTTTTTTGGCTTTGCCGCTAGTTCTTTATACCTGTTAATACGGGGTTGGCGGCGTGATTCAACTTTTGAGTTGGTAATGGGATTACTTCTTGCTATTGTCGCTCTTTTGACACGTCAAGTAGGACTGGCAATTTTTTTAGCTTTTGGGTTAGCTTATTTGAGTAAAAATGGCATAAATTTTCAAAATTTATTAAAAGCATTTAGTGTTATATTTTTGGGTTTATCTACTCAAATTATCTATCAAAAATGGTTAGAATTAACTTTTAAAACCCCGAAACTATATGGCAATCAAATTAATATGCTTTTGAGAGGATTGCAGAATGATTGGGGTTTAATCCTGGGAAACTTTTTTGAAAAAACTTTATATAGTTTAATTTATTTAGGATTATTTATTTTTCCTTTTATTATCATCTATTTTTTAGCAGAATTTTCGAATTTTTCTCCTAAAAACAAAAAAACTATCCTCTTCATAATTTCTGGCTTTTGTATTTATTTAATGACATCTTTTTTAGGAAAAGGGGTACAAATGCCATTAGTCACCAATATTTTAGACCCATTTGGAATAGGCCCTTTAACATTGCGTGACACTTTTTTGGGCTTCAATCAGCTACCCAGGCCCCTGAGTCTGAAAATATTTTGGTTAGTTTTAACTGCTATAGGGCTAGTGGGTGCGGCTTTATTGATTTACTATTTTTTCTTGACGCTCAAAAAAATGCTTGGTCATGCTCATAAGTTTAAATTTAAAGAAAATTGGTTAGGGGTTTTGATTTTTTCTACTATCATTATTTATGCTCCTCCAATATTGTTGCTACAAGAAGGTTTTTTTGATCGTTATCTGATAATTTTAATGCCTTTATTTTTAATGCTTGTTGCAAATTATCAAAAACATTTTAGAATTCCCAAATTGAGTTCCCGAACTATCGCATTTTTTCTAACATTTTTGTTCATCTCTGGAGGATTGACAGTTGCCTCTACCCATGACTACATCTCATGGAATCGAGTTCGCTGGCAAGCATTAGATTATTTAACACAAGAATTAAAAATCTCACCGAATAATATTGATGGCGGATTTGAGTTTAACGGTTGGTATTTATATAATGATGAATACATACTCACTCCTAGCAAAAGTTGGTGGTGGGTTGACAAAGATAATTATATAATCTCATTTGGACTTTTAACGGGTTATAAAGAAATCAAACAATACTCATTGAGTAAGTGGCTTCCCATTGGCCCAAAAAATCTTTTGATATTGCAAAAAGTTCCCTAGGCTTCTGGCACAATTCACCTATTCTGGCTACAAAAAACGCTTATGTGCTTTAATATTCAGGTTCAGGGGAAAAGGAATAATGATCTAAAGGGAGCATCCCATTTTTGTAAAAACGTAACTAAAAGCCAAGTCCTGCAAAGGTTTCAGCCTCCTAAAAAAAGTTAAAGTGCAAAAATGGGATGCTCCCGATCTAAACCTTTCCCCTTTAATTTTTTCCCAATATTTATTATTATCTATGCTAATAATAGTTTTAAGCAACTATCACAAAATCGCTGGCGGCTAGATTAGTCCCATTAGCCACCAAATTAGCCAGATAGGCAAACTCAGCGCCGCTTCCTAAACCGGCTGTTGCACCGTTTTGATTGTAGAAAAGGCTACCACTACTACTACTGTAAACGATCACAGCATTGCTCGTAGCGGCGGCTTGATCATCATCCACTATGGCAAAGTCACCTGTGACAAGTCCATTGCCTACAGCACTATTGAGTACACTAAAAGTAGCTTTGCTCAGCACAATTTTATCGGCCACACTGGTAAAGTCATTGATAGTATCCACACCGAGGTCACTACTGACAAAAGCGCGTCCTGTTTGGTAAAGGTAGCGATCATTACCCGCGCCGCCTGTTAAGTTATCATTGCCGGCAGCGCCATCTAAACTATCATTACCGCCCCCGCCACTGAGGTTATCATTGCCATCCCCCCCAGTCAAAGTGTTATTGAGACTGTTGCCAATGAGGCGATCACTTCCACTGCCACCGATGATATTTTCTATCACGTTATTGGCAGAAAGAGTGAGTTTTAAATTATTGGTGACTACTGTTTGGCTGGTGGTAGTGCCTAAGTTAACTTTGACATCCACAAGAGTGCCACTAAAGTCGAGGGTATCTGTGCCGCCTGTAGCAGTTTCACTAATGGTATCGCTGCCTAATTGGCTGATGACGCTATATTTGTAAGAATCGTTTCCATTACCCCCGGCTAACACATTATTGCCACTGTTGCCGATCAGGAGGTTATTGCCACTGTTACCAGTGCCGTTAATATTACCTGTGCCGGTCAATTTCAGGTTTTCAACGCCGCTAGGTAAAATTGTACTAACACTGCTGCTGAGAGTATCGGTAATGGTAACAGTACCTACGCCGCTTGCTATATTAACATTGACGGGGTTAGAAAAAGTCACCTTAAAGGTTTCATCAGCTTCACTAATGTTGTCATTGACAATGGGAATGAACAGACTAGCAGTGGTAGAATTAGCCTCTATAACGAGGGTGTCACTGATGGGTGTGTAATCAAGCTCAGGAGTGGCTGTAACCGGAGTGGTAGTATAGTTGACGCTGATGTCTTGAGAGCTTGCTTGGTTCAGGGTTACGGTAAGGATAGCATAAGCTTCATTGTTCTCAAGCACCGTAACATTGTTGACAGAGAGGATAGGATAGAAGTCGTCATTACTAATGGTACCTGTGACCGGTGTGGAGGTGCCAAGGGTGTAATTAGGGTTAGTGTTGAGGTTGAGGGTAACGGTTTCATCCTCTTCTTTGTTAATATCTGCGGTGGGATCTATGATTAATGTGGCCTTAGATGAACCGGCGGCAAAGGTTACACTTCCTGTAGAAGCACTAAAGCTGGTGGCTCCGGTTTGAGTATAATCATCGTTGTAATTAGCCGTTCCACCTACAGTAAAGTCAACGGTTAAAGCATTCTGTTTGGGACCAATACGGGTAAAGGTATAAACTAGGTTACCGGTTCCATCTTCGGTTACCTTGCTAGGACTAACCGCTAGGGTAATTTCGGTAGTCAGAAAATCGCTGACATCAAGAATTTGTAGTCCCGATTCATCATTAGCTAGGTAAGCAAAATCATCCACGATTTGTATGTCATTTATGAAGCCGCTTAAGTTATTATAAGTCGCTTTTGAAATCGGGGAGGAAGGATTGGAGATGTCTATGATTTCTAGCTCTTGGTTACCACCAACAAAAGCTAATTTGCCCACCACTTGTAAACTTGGTTGAGGGCCAAAAAAGCGATTATAAGTCCCCTTTAAAACTGGGGATAAGCCATTGCTGACATCGATGATTTTTAGTGTTGAATCACCGGCAACATAAGCTATATTGCCCACCACTTGCAAACTTTTTTGAGTTGGAGGAGGACCAAAAAAGTCATAATAACTCGATTTTAACCAGGGAGAGGAGGGATTGCTAATGTCGATGATATCTAGTCGTGAATCACCAACAACGTAAGCGCTCTGGCCCACTACTTGCAAATCGGGTTGAGGACCAAAAAAATTATTGTAAGTGCCTTTTAAAACTGGGGACGAAGGATTGGTGATGTCGATGATTTGTAGTCCTTGGTTACCAGCAAGGTAAGCCCAATTGCCCACAACTTCTATATCTGATGGAATACCAACAAAATTATTGTAAGTGCCTTTTAAAACTGGGGTGGTGGGATTAGAAATATCGATGATTTCTACTGCTGAACTTTCAGTTACATAAGCAAGATTGCCCACTACTTGTATATTTTGTGCCCAGTTAGCGGTACGATAACTTCCTTTTTTAACCGGGGAAGAAGGATTAGTAATGTCTATAATTTGTAGTCCTGAATCCCCATCAGCCAGATAAGCGATTTGGCCCACCACTTGTACATCTTTTGCCGAGCCAGAAGGATCATAATTACTTGTTAAAGTTGGGGAAGAGAGATTGGAGAGGTCGATAATTTGTACTCCCCGGTTCCCATCACTAACATAAGCCATCTGGCCGACCACTTGTATACCTCGTGCCCAGCCAAGAGTATCATAACTCCCTTTGAATATAGGGGCGGAAGGATTAGTGATATCGATGACTTGTAGTCCTGAATCTCCATCAGCAACATAAGCGATCTGGCCTACCACTTGTACACCCACAGCATTGCCAGGAGTATCATAACTCCCTTTAAATATAGGGGCGGAGGGATCGCTGATATCGATGATTTGTAGTCCTGAATATCCATCAGCAACATAAGCGATCTGGCCTACCACTTGTACATCTTGTGCCCAGCCAGGAGTATCATAACTCCCTTTAAATATAGGGGCGGAAGGATTAGTGATATCGATGATTTGTAGTCCTGAAAATCCATCAGCAACATAAGCGATCTGGCCTACCACTTGTACACCTTGTGCCCAGCCAGGAGTATCATAACTCCCTTTGAATATAGGGGCGGAAGGATTGCTAATGTTGATGATTTGTAGTCCTAAATAATCATCAGCAACATAAGCCAAATCGCCCGCTACTTTTACTCCCCAAGCAGAGCCGGGAGTATCATAAGTGCCTTTTAATACTGGGGCCGAGGGATCGCTGATGTCGATAATGTATAGTCCCCAATTCGCATTAGCAAGGTAAGCGAAATTCCCCACCACTTGTATATCTAGTATGGAACCAGGATTATCATAAGTGCCTTTTAACACTGGGGCCGAGGGATTGCTAATATCAACGATATCCAACGTATCACCCACAATATAGGCGTAGTTTCCCACTATAGTTACATCATTTGCAGAACTTATGGGATTCCATGCTCCTACTTTGGTAATGGCTAAAACTGAGGCATACTCGGCTAGACTTTCATCACTAAAAGCAAGGGAAGCGCTAGAATTTTGTCCTACAGTAACCTCTAACTGCCAATTTCCTCCTAAAGCCGCATTTCCTGTGCGGGTTGCTGACGCGCGAATAGTTGCCCCCGTCAACTGATGCAGTTTCTCTATCAATTCCTCTCCGGCATCACCGGCTGCCACATTACACCCATATAACACTAAAGTCGGCTTAGTGACACCAAACCATTCTTTTAGAGAATTTTCATACTTAGCCAAGGTTGCTAAACTCAATTGACTATTACCCAGATATAAACAACCCGGTGAACCATGAGAAACAAGATGAACTGTACTAATGTCTTGACGATGCCGCAACACCTCAGTTATTTGTTCTATCCCATCGGTATCTGTATCGATCAAAACCGCCTCGATATCTGGCAAAACATTTGCTATTAAACCTTGATAATCCTCTATGCCGGCATCGATAAAAGCGAGTGCCCCTTGAAAGCTGACATCATCTAAACTTTTCACCATAACTTTTTTATTTGTGGTTGTTTGAGCAGTTGCCATTTTGCACCTCTTAATTACAAGACAAAGGAAAGTTCCGTAAACAATATCAATTACGGCAAGAATTTTTTATGACAAAAACAAACAACTGATGAAAATTTTCAGGGAGAATAATTTAATCAATAAGCGATTGACAAACTAACTCTATAGCTGCTTGTTGCTGCTCATCAAGACAGGCATAGGGCGTAAAATCTCCTCAATTGTAATCGGAATGATTATAATTGAGCATATTTACGGAGAAAATTTACAATAGTTTATAAAGATGCCATAAGCATGATTTAAAATCGATTTAATCTTGTTTTAATTGACAAATTATAGCAACCGCTCCTGCGCTTAGGACATCTTTTAAACCTCAAACTTAATAGCAATAAGCTTTTAAGTAGTCGGACATAAATAAAGCACTCTATATAAAGAATTGTAAAATGGCTACAATTACCCCACACCCGACACCCGACACCCTACACCCTAACCTCACAGTTAACTTTATTTTTGTCCAGGTACTTACCTTCTGACTTCTGACTTGGGGACTTCTGACTTCTGCTATAACCGCTTTACTTTCCATCGTTAACTAGAGATAATCCAACGCCAATACACTTCATAAGCTGTACTGCATTTAAACTGGTTATTATGATTTTAAGAAAAAACCCTAAAACCATTCCCCATTCCCCTTTCCCCATTCCCCTTTCCCCTTATAACCAACCCCTGACTTCTCAAGCCCTCCACAGCTAGAAGTTTATGATAGACTAAGCACAAGAGCCTCTATGAATGTAACCATCTCTAATCAAGATTTTTGTCCAAGCCATTATGACAACAAACAATCAAGCCCTCTCTCCAGAACTAAAAGCCCGCATTGACAAACTCATCAAAGACAACAAAATTATAGTATTCATGAAGGGCACTAAATTAATGCCCCAATGTGGTTTTTCTAACAACGTCGTTCAAATCATCAGCAGTTTAGGTGTTCCCTTTGAAACCGTTGATGTTTTAGCCGATTTTGAAATCCGTCAAGGCATTAAAGAGTATTCTCAATGGCCTACCATTCCTCAAGTCTATATTAACGGAGAATTTATCGGCGGCTCAGATATCATGATTGAGCTATACAAAGAAGGGAAATTACAAGAAAAGGTTGAGGTCGCTTTAGCTTCCTAATCCACCAGACATCATAAAGGGTAGGCTCAACCTACCCTCCATCATTCTTACAACAACATGGCTAGTAATAATCGGGTTCAGGTTGCGGCAAAGCCATTTCAAAATTAGAAGGATCTCTAAGAAAACGATAAGCGTCCTCTTCTAGACGATGGATAAGATAAGGCTCTAGAATGTTAGTAAGACGCAAACAAGCAAAGAAACCGTCCATATAAGCACGCATTTCCTCAAACCGATGACCTCTGTTCCACATATCCACTAGATCATCAGTGAGCTTTTGGTAATAACGGATCGTTTGAGTATCTTGAAGCATGGATGACAAAAAAATTAAAGAGGACAGGTAAGTAAGAGGAGCTTTTTTAGACACAAGGCGATAGTGTAAACTATACAGTCAAACTAACGCTACTGAACAGGCTAATAAGCAGTGAAATGATACACACTTTACACTTTTATTGTATCGTTGAAATCACGAAAATTTAACCCCGCCAGCAGACTCAACCTAGAAAAAGCTCCCTAAAGGAAGTTTGTTGAAGATTTTAGCGCCACACTACGTAGCGAATGTTACAACATCTTGACATGAGCTTCTGATAGCCTAAATGCTATGAGTTTCAGAAGGATAAAACTAAGGTGGGATTGGTTTATATATCTATTGTTGAGGGCAACCCCCATTTAAGATCGTTACTAGCTTGGCATTTGCAGCAATCTGGTTATTTAGTACAACAATTTGCCAATCTACAACAGGCTAAACAAGCCTTTTCTAATCGTCAACCAACCCTAGTCATTATAGATTCTGACTTGCCCGATGGAGACGGACTAGAACTATGTCAGTGGCTATATCAGCAACGACAATCTTTAATTTTGGTTCTCTCAGCCAGAAATGGAGAAAAAGACGTAGTTGCTGGCTTACAATCAGGAGCCGATGACTATTTGAGAAAACCGTTTGGGATGCAAGAATTTATGGCAAGAGTTGAAGTCTTAGTCAGACGTTTGAGGGTTTCTAGCGCCCCCTTGCATTTAGATTACGGTTGCTTAAAAATTGACTTGGCACAGCGTCGAGTTCAATTTAAAGGAGAATTTATCGAGTTAACTCCTCAAGAATTTAGTTTACTCTACGTTCTTGCTCAAGCTGACGGCGCACCCCTATCCCGTTCAGAATTGTTACGCCGCGCTTGGCCTGAGGCTATTGATAATCCTCGTACCATAGACACTCACGTCCTCTCTTTGCGAAAGAAAATCGAAACTGATCCCAGACAACCCAGTCTGATACAAACCGTTCGCAACGTAGGATATCGATTTAACATCGAAAGTCTCGAGGAACTTAATTCTACCCCAACCCCTCCGGCTGCGGTCATCTCCTCCGCTCATCATCACCAAAATAATGGGCATCAGATGGCTAGAATGATGGTAAAACAGTCTTAAGCGGCTACATACCTAGAAGGCTAGTTGAGATTAGGTAACAGGCAACAAAAAAAGGATAGATGATTTGTTGGCAAATTTAATCACACTTTAAATGGGCCCTAGCTGAATTCATCAAACATGGCCTGACTTTGAGCTTGTTTTAATTGTTCGTGTAAGTTCTCCCAATTCAAAGAAGCGGCTGTATTTTTTAGCTGGATTTGTCCTTGATGTAAATACATCACCTCCGTAGCAAACTGTCGCACCAGATCCAACTGATGATTAACCATGATAATAGCCGTTTCGCTGCTGTGGGATAAATTAATAAGAACCTCCATCAAATGATTTCCATTACCCACATCTAAGGCAGAGGTCGGTTCATCGAGCAGTAAAACTTGCGGCTGCATCATTAACCCTCGAGCGATCGCTACTAATTGGCGTTGTCCCACAGACAACTGTAACTCCGAACGCTCAAACCATTCAAAGGGAATAGATAAACGAGAAGTCCAAGTCTCTATCCGTTGTTGAATTTCCCCTTTTGACAACTGCTGCAACCGCAACGGATAAGTTAACGCTTTCTCCACCGTCATTCCTAACAATTTGGGTTCTTGAGGCACTAGCACCACTCGTTGACGCAGTTGAATCACAGGCAGTTGATTTAAGGATTGCTCTTCGAGTTCAATTAATCCGGAAGTTGGGTCATCAAGTCGGTTAAGAAGTCGTAGCAAAGTAGTTTTCCCGGCTCCTGATGGGCCCACAATTCCCAAGCGTTCCCCCTTTTCAAGCATAAAAGAAATATCTTGTAATAGAAATTGAGAACCTCTCGATAAAGCTAAACTAACTTGTTTGAGTTTTAATAGATTAGTCATTAGTCATTAGTCATTAGTTATTAGTCATTGGTCATTAGTCATTAAGTACCTGGACATAAATAAAGCACTCTGTACCCGCGAATTTTAAAACGCCCACAATTCCCCCACACCCCACACCCCACACCCAAGATAAGGAGTACAGCCCTATTCGGGTGTTCCCTTTCTTTGATAGGATCAAACAAGACAAAGATTGTAAAATTTCCCATGACATCACAAACCATCTCGAATTGGTCAGATTTACTGCAACAGCTACTGGCAAAACAATCCCTCAGCCAAAACCAAGCAGCCCAACTCATGCAGGGATGGTTAAATGAAGAGATTGAACCTGTTGTCTCAGGAGCTATTTTAGCCGCCATTCAAGCCAAAGGGGTAAGTGCTGAAGAATTAGCGGGAATGGCACAAGTTTTAATGGCGCAATCATTATACCAAAATCCTATTAACCACAACCAACCGGTTATTGATACTTGCGGAACCGGTGGCGATGGGGCCTCTACCTTTAATATATCTACTGCCGTTGCTTTCGTTGCCGCCGCCGCCGGGGTAAAAGTGGCCAAACATGGAAATCGTTCGGCCTCTTCTAAAGTGGGGTCAGCAGATGTGTTAGAGTATTTGGGCATTCATCTGGCTGCTCCGGCTCCACAAGTAGAAGCCGCTTTAGAGGAAGTCGGCATAACCTTTTTATTCGCACCAGGTTGGCATCCGGCTCTCAAAAGTGTGGCAGCCATGCGAAAAAGTTTGAAAATCCGAACCGTTTTTAATTTATTGGGCCCCTTAGTCAACCCCTTACGTCCTACCGGTCAAGTGATTGGCGTATATGATCGACAATTTTTAGCTTCCATTGCCTCAGCACTCAACCAATTAGGCATCGCCAAAGCGATCGTCGTACATGGGCGAGAAAGATTAGATGAGGCGGGATTAGGCGACTTAACTGATATTGCCTTACTCGAGCGAGGTCAAGTAAATTTAAGCAATCTCAACCCCGAAAAATTGGGCTTGACAACCGCTCCCATTAGTGCCTTAAAGGGAGGCAATGTACCAGAAAATGCCGAGATACTAAAGAATATTTTACAAGGAAAAGGCACTCTTGCCCAACTCGAAGCCGTCGCCTTAAACGCGGCTTTAGCCTTACAGGTCGGTGAAGTCGTGCCTTTTGAGGCGCATCAGCTAGGGATCGAAAAAGCCAAAGAAATTATTAGCAGTGGTGCGGCTTGGGAGAAATTACTGGAGTTAGTCAAGTTTCTCTCTCAGTAAATTTAACTAAAATTGTTTCCTTTGTCTCAAAAGAAATTTATATTTTGTCCTTGAAAATTTTAGGCGAAATTTGGGTACATTGACTGTAAAGGGACACAGCAGTCAAGAAATGAAAACTCAACCTTTTTTAAAAGTGCATCGGCTCTTAGCATTAGCTAGAGACATTTCCGTAAACACTAGACCTCAGTCGATCGGGTCTGGCTAAAATACTGTCTGTGCGTGAGTATCTCTTACCCTATCCCCTTCCATTCCCCATTGGTTGATTTAAAAGCAAACTTGACAGGAAACCATTATGCTACGCCATGACCCTGACAATTTATTTGAGGATGATCTAGCTGAATTTTTAGATAGTTTTGACGATAAAGACTCTTCATCTTTTATTGATGTTTACAGAGAGAAGAAGATTGAAACTTCCTCTGAAGATGAGATGGAGGATTTAGCGAGTTTTTTTGAAGATAATTTTGAGGATCTAGACGACAATTCAACGGAGGTAAACTTGTTTTCTAGCCTAGCTGATTCAAGCTCAGACGAAGAAATAACAAGTGTTCCATTGCCATCAGACCAAGAAATTCAAGAAATTTTTAGTGAAGATCATGAAGGGGAAAAAGATAATCATTCAGGAGTCATCTTAAGTACAAATGAAATTATAGATGTTGAGGATAATCTCATTAATGCTCATACGTTAAATTTATCCGAGCCGAATGAAGATGATCAAGCAATTCTCAGCTTATTCACCGAAAACTTAACGGATGAAGATATTAATTATCCAGAAACCCTCAAACAAAAACAAGACCCCTTCTTTTTCGAGCCAGAAGAATCCGAACCAGAGAATCCTTGGGATGAACTAGAGCAACTACTCGCTGACGATAATAGATCCTCAAGCCTTTCAGTAGAAATTCCTCCAATATTAAAAGTTCCTATAGAAAATAAAGCTGATAACTCCCTTCCCGACTTCTACGAATCCTTAGAAGAACTGGATCACCTGTTGGAAATACCAGCAACCCATTTAGCAACAGAACTCAATAGCCGAGTGGATATTGAGCAGTTAGAAGCGATAATTAATGCTCCTTGTGGCACAGAAATTGACCAGTTATCTAAGACTTCAGTATCTGGAAAGGTAGAACCCAGATCGGGATTGTCAAAAGATAGTGAGATTATCGACGATTTAGATAAAGAGATCAACGAACTATTCAGAAAAACCGTCAATCAAAGTATTGGCTCTAAGCCGGCCGTTAGTCAAAAGAAACCTGCCAAGCAAAAAAGTATCGAGCAAACCATGCGGGTTCCCATCAAACAACTCGACAATCTTAGTAACTTGATCGGGGAATTGGTGGTCAAACGGAATCGACTCGAACAAGACCAAGAACGTCTGAGATTATTCTTAGATAACTTACTCAATCAGGTACAACAATTGAGTGATGTCGGCGGCAGAATGCAAGACCTCTACGAACGAACTCTGCTAGAAGGTGCTTTGCTCGCCAGCCGCAATCGTGCCAGACAAGATAATCAGACAAAATCCTTAAACAGCAATACTTCAACCTCTGAGGGAAACTCACTGTTTGATCAAGACCTGGATGCTCTAGAAATGGATCGTTTTACCGACTTCCATTTACTATCTCAAGAAATGATTGAATTAATTGTCAGAGTCCGAGAATCAGCCTCAGATATTCAATTTATTGTCGATGAAACAGACCAAGTCGCTCGCAGTTTACGACAAGTCAGCACTCAATTGCAAGAAGGCATGACCAAATCCAGAATGGTTCCCTTTGCTCAAAGTGCGGATCACTTGCCGCGAGCCATTCGAGATATTTCTGTCAAACTGAATAAACAAGCCAAATTACAGGTAGAAGGACGCGATGTTTTAATTGATAAAATGATCGTCGAACATCTGTCATCCCCGATGATCCATTTAGTCAATAATGCCATGACTCACGGGATTGAATCGCCTGAAGAAAGAATACAAAAAGGAAAACCCCCAGAAGGTCGAATTTTAGTGCGAGCTTTTATTCAAGGGAATCAAACGGTTATTTCTATTTCAGATGATGGGGCCGGCATTGATGTCAACCGAGTCAAACGCAAAGCCATCGAAAAAGAACTCATCACCCGAGAAGAAGCCAATATCCTCACTGAGCAAGAGGTGTATGATTTTCTCTTCCATCCAGGTTTTAGTACCAAAGACAAAGCCGATGACTTTGCCGGTAGAGGGGTAGGACTCGATGTGGTGCGAAAAGAAATGATTGAGGTGCGAGGCACTGTAACTATTGATTCGGCCCTAGGTAAAGGAACAACTTTTACCATCCGCCTGCCTTTAACCCTCAGTATTAGTAAAGCCCTCTGTTGTTTGAGCAATCATTTCCGCATAGCTTTTCCGATGGATGGGGTAGAAGATATGAAAGACTTCCTACCGGGTGAAATCAAAACCAATGCCCAAGGAGAGCCTTGTATTCCTTGGTATGAGGGAACAATCCCTTTCCAACCCCTCAATAAATTACTCACCTTCAACCGTTATCTCAGTCGAGGCAATGTTTATGGCGGCAGACAAGAAGAAGATACTGTTTCTATTGTGATTCTTCGCAGTGGGGGCAATTTTTTAGCGGTTCAAGTGGATCAGGTATTGGGAGAACAAGAAATTGTTATTAAACAAATAGAAGGCCCCATTCCCAAACCCATTGGTATTGCTGGTGCAACCGTGTTAGGAGATGGAACGGTAATGCCCATTGGTGATGTGCTAGAACTGATTGAAATCGCTCAAGGAAAAATTAAACCTGATGGTTCTGGTAGTCCTTGGCATAAAGTGGCCATGGCGATGCAGATTCCTTTAGAAGCGAAAACAGAACCAACCGTTCTCATTGTGGACGATTCGATTACGGTTCGGGAAATACTCTCTTTAAGTTTTAGTAAGTCCGGCTATCGGGTGGAACAAGCGCGAGATGGACAAGAAGCTTGGGAAAAACTGCGTTCAGGTTTACCCTGTGATATCGTTTTCTGTGATATCGAAATGCCGAGAATGAATGGGTTAGAATTACTCTCTAATATTCAAAAAGATGAAAAACTTGCTCATCTGCCTGTGGCGGTTTTAAGCTCTCGCGGGGCAGAAAAACATCGTAAAGTCGCCGCTAAATTAGGGGCTAGTGGTTATTTTACCAAGCCTTACACAGAAAAAGATTTATTGGATGCGGCTAAACGGATGATCGCCGGCGATGTTCTCTTAGCAGGTAGTATAAGACCCAAGAGAAAGCCTAAAGTGGCCACTAAAACCATTCCTCCTACCCCTATTGGTCAAACCCAGTCGAAAAATCCCCGTCTGACTGTTCCTGGAACTTCGCTACCTCCATCCAACTATCGCGTTTTAATTATTGATGATTCGGTGATGGTACGAGAAATGCTATCTATGACTTTTGGTAAGGTCGGATACGAAATCGAACAAGCCCGAGATGGACAAGAAGCTTGGGAAAAATTGCGCTCGGGTTTGACCTGTGATTTAATTCTCTGTGATATCGAAATGCCGAGAATGAATGGGTTAGAACTGCTTTCTCGTCTTCAAGAAGATGCAAAACTCTCGGCTATCCCCATCGCTATGATTACCTCTCGAGGAGCGCAAAAAATGCAGAATATAGCGGCTGAACGCGGGGCTAAGGGCTATTTTGTCAAGCCTTATATTGATTCGGTTTTACTCGATTCGGCCAAGCGGCTGATTGCCGGGGAAGTCTTGCTAGAAAGAGACTCTAAAGTGGAAGGGTAATCTCAGATCTTGCACCTGTGTCTAATGGTAAATAAATTGGTGCAAGATCTCTTGAAATTCTAAAAACAAAGTTAAAGCAGGAAACAGTTTTAGCATTCTCTTAGTCAGACAGGCAAGATAATTAAGATAAATCTTTATTTTTAATCACGCAAGGCAAGAGTAGCTTAAGATGTCAATACTGACAACCAAAACACGCCAAGGTAGAAAACCCCTTTTCTGGGTTGGGTTAACTTGCTCTTTTTTGCTGAGCTTTACCCCTTCAGCTAAGGCCAAAGATGTCGAATTAAAAATCGGTATTATACAACGTTTTGGCGAAGAAGTCAATGATAAATTAACTATTGCTAGTGTCAGTGGCGATAGCCTGACTTTACAGTTTCAGGGTGCCAATGGTCAACCCCAAAAGCTACAAACGAATCAGGTGGTACTAGAAATCGTTAATGAGCCATTATCGAGTCCGGTTTTAGAAGAAAGGGTAGTATTAAGCGATCATGCGACCTTTGAAACGGCTGAAGACAGCGCCCAAAGATGGAAAGCATTGGGCATTCAAGTAGAAGTCACCCAACCTGAACGTTGGCAAGTATGGGCTAAACGGAGTGTTTATCAAACGCCACTACTACGTCGTTGGTTACTGCAAAGTTTAAAGGCAAAAGGCTATCAAGAACCTTATTTAGACTCTGCCGTCGTTTCCCAAAAACCCCAAGCCGCTTTTAAGCTCAATGGGGTTCGCTATGCTTTAAGTCAATTAGATATTACCACTAATACCAACCAGGTTAGACTGACAGATCAAAGCAATCAAACTCGGGTTTATGCTGGGAATTTACGCTTACAACCCAATGCTTATGGAACTTATACTTTAGTCAATCAAGTTCCTATAGAAACTTATTTAAGAGGGGTAGTGCCTTATGAAATTGGGCCCGGTGCGCCGCCAAATGCCACCAAAGCTCAGACCATCATCGCCCGAACTTATGCTTTAAGAAACTTGCGACGCTTTGAGGCAGATAACTATGAACTCTGTGCCACTACCCACTGTCAAGTCTACTATGGACTGAGTGGAACCATCTCGAAAGTAGATCAGGCAATTGCAGAAACTAAGGGTTTAGTTTTAACCTATAACAATGAGTTGGTAGATGCGCTTTATTCTTCGACCACAGGGGGAATTACGGCTCCGTTTAGTGATGTTTGGAATGGGGTAGAACGTCCCTATTTACGAGCTATTATTGATTCTCCCAATCAAGTTTGGAACCTCTCACAACAGTCTTTAGCAGATGAAGCGGCTTTCCGAAAATTTATTAGTTTAAAAGATGGGTTTAATGAAACCGGTAGAAATGTTTTTCGGTGGAATAAACAAAGTAGTATTGAACGGTTAAATGCTGATTTGAAAAAATATCTAACGCGGCGTAAAGACCCGAGTGCGAATTTTAATACTATTGTGGGAATGCAGGTGACAAAGCGCTCTCCTTCGGGTCGGGTATTAGTTTTAACGGTTCAAACCGATAAAGGCGTGATCGAGTTATATAAAAATGAAGCCCGTAGTGCTTTCGGGCCTCCTCAAAGTACCCTATTTTATGTTGATCCAATTTATGATGCTAATAAGAAATTACTCGGGGTTTCCTTTGTGGGAGGCGGCTTTGGTCATGGGGTTGGTTTAAGTCAATATGGCTCCTATAATTTAGCAAATTTAGGTTGGTCTGCCGAAAAAATATTAGAATTTTATTATCCTGGGACTGTTATTCAGCCGTTGAATGATTCTATTGTATTTTGGAAAGAGGAAAAACCCTAAAACCTAATCTGAGTTCCATCACTGTACTGACCTTACAGTTAGCAGCCGCAACCCTTGCAGGTATTGCCGCTTTTTTGCTGGATATTCCTGGAGATTGGTTACTGGGTCCTCTACTGATAGGAGTCTTGGCGACTTTAAACCCGGACAAGGCCCAACCCTTACCCCCCAGTTTAGCCACCGCCGCCCAAGTCATTATCGCCCTGGGGACAGCAGCTAGTTTTTCTCTGTCCACCCTTTTTCAAGCCGCTCATTATACTTTAGCGATGCTGATGTGTATTGTGCTTACGGGGGGTTTGTGTTTAGGCAAGGGTTATTTATTATGGCGTTGGGCGGGTATTGACATTAAAACAGGCTTTTTAGGTTCCATTCCTGGGGCAGGACATAGTATTGTCGCCATGAGTGAAGAAATGGGAGCAGATGCCCTTGCGGTTGCTGTATTTCAATATCTACGGATTTTATTAGTTCTCATTCTTATCCCCCTCCTTGCTGGCTATTTTTTCCCGGTTGACTCTGTATCAGTGAATGTTCCTTCTGTCATTACCCATCAGTTTTCTCTAACTGAATTTAGCGTCAATTTGGCTCTCTTAACTCTGTTGGGTGCTTTGGGAGTTTTAGGAGGGCGCTGGTTACGTTTACCGCAGGCTGTATTTATCGGTCCTCTTTTAACGGGATTACTGGCTTTTTGGTTTTTTCCTTATCCGCTATATCTTCCCAAATTAGTATTAAATATAGGCTTATTATTACTAGGGCTTTCTATAGGCTTAAAATTTAATTGGCAAGCGGCTCAGAAGTTGATCAAAGCCGTTTTGATTGAGCTAATTTTAGTGATAATTTTGATTCTTGGTTGTCTCGGGGTTGGGTATGAATTTCACTGGCTAACTGGAGTAGATCTGATCACCGCTTTGTTAGGTTCAACGCCTGGGGGACTAATGGCCGTGATGGCGGCAACCATTCAGTTAGGCGGAGACTCGGGGTTAGTTTTAGGGATGCAAATGAGTAGAATGTTTCTGATTTTATTAATCACTCCTTGGTTGGCTAGTTTTTTGTTAAAAACGCCTCAAAAAGTTGATGAGGATTTTTCTGAGTAATTTTTAAGTGTTAATCTATTAACCGGAGCAGTGTCTAAATACCTTTAGTAGGGAATGCGTTCCCCAGTCCAATTGATCCAATTATTTTGAGCTTGAGAAGGAGAACAAATTCCTACTAAAACTTCTTCAGCATGGCATTGTTTAACTAAATCAATACCAAGCGCAGTCTTGATCATGTAAATAATGAGTAAAAAAATGAGGCTGTTGTTGATCCAGTTTCCTAAATTCATGGTCTGTCTCTGCATTTAAGCCTCCAGTTTTGATTAGGCTTTGAATCTACTTTAAGTTTATCGATAAGCTCAAGTATTATCCTTCATGCAAAAAGGTGAAGTGGAACCATCCTAATAGGATGAAATTTTAAACAGTTAACGATTATTTTGTCCAAGGAGTGAGTTTGAGAGAGCAAAAATTTTGAGCAAAACCGCTTTTATGGAGCAATGGGAAAGCTTAATTTAAGACTCGTTGTAAAAAAGTGGTTATTTCTGTCCAAGCTAAGTCAGCCGCAGCCGGATCATAACGGTGTCCATCATCTCGCATAAAGGTATGATCGGCCTCATAAATCAAGATTTGATGAGAAACTCCTGCTTCTTGAAGAGATTTTGCAATCACCGTGCGACCCTCTTGAGGCACATGGGGATCAAACGAACCAAATATCATTAACACTTTTCCCTTAATTTCTTTCATGCGCTGTTGTGTATCTGCTATGCCTTTACCGAGTTTCCCGCTATGAATACCGGTGGGATAACAACAAACGGCGGCTTTAATATCTTTTTGTAGAGCCGCGCGAAAGGCCAAATGACCACCAATACAAAACCCCATCGAGGCGATTTTTTCAGGAATAACCGTACTCTCACTTTTAAGAAATTCGATCACCGCAGTGGTATCAGCGTCATACTCGCGAATCTCGGTGCGTCGTGCATCATCATTCCCCCGCATTCGGCCAAGGTCATCTGGTTCAATGACGGACCCTACCGGTTCTAGGCGATGAAAAATTTCCGGCGCGGCTACAACATAACCATATCCGGCCACTCTATCAGCAAGCCGCGTAATTGGTCCCCCTAATTGATAAATGTCTGAGTAGAATAATATTCCGGGATATTTGCCTGTGGTTTTGGGAGCGGCTAGATAAACCCGCATTAAACTGTCGTCTACTCTTAATTCGACATTACGTTTAGTAATTTGCACTGGTTAATGACTCCTGGGGTTGCTTTATCTACCTACACAATAGCGGCTAGGTTCAGAAAGATCTGTTCATTTGCTGTTATTTATCGGAATTTTTGCTAAAGATATTCTTAATTATGGGATTATAAACAAGGGTTTTGCGGAGCGCCGTAAGGCAGCAAAATTAACAGGAATGGGTGCGTTACGCTCGGCTAACACACCCTACTTTTAGCTCTTAAAGAATGCCCCAAATGTAATATTGAGGAAGATTTTACATCCTTATGTTGAGAGACGTTGGCAAACTAAAACCGTCCCTTTTTCTCCGCGAGTAATTCTTAATTCTTCATCCACATAAATAATGTCTAGGCTGCCTTTTGGTGGACGGCGCATACTAAAAGAAACTTCGCCGGTTTTCGGGTTCATTTGCTCAGGAGGAACTAGACCAAACATTATCTTCGCCATAACCGCACCGACTTTTTCTTTCCAACTCTTGTTAGAAGATTTAGATTGTTGGTTAAATAGGGATTTCCAAACATCTAAATTTTGCTGTTCTTGGGGTTTCATCATACTGCCTGTAAATTGAACCTGTAAGCTACTATCGGTTTTCGGCTCACAAATCCCAAAATTATGAACAATTCCTTTTATTTCAGGTAAATTATCTTCTATTGTGGTAAATTCTACGATGATATCGTGACTTCTTTGTTGTCCATTGTTGACAGGAAAAACGGGCTGTAAAACTCGATCAATAACCAGTTTCAGTTTTACCGGTTGAAACATATTAAAAGCCAAACGACCAAGTGTATAGCTATATTTACCATGTTCAAGCAATTCTCCACCAGGAAAATTGGGGGCACTAATTAATAACCAATTTCCGTCTAATAGGTTATTATTACGGCTTGGGGCTGTAGTGGGGTTTACTGCCTGTAATTTTTCGATAGCATTGATAACGACTTCATGTTTTGTATTGCCGCCATAAGTGGCAAGTGCTTCTCTTAATTCGGTTTTAAGTGCTTGTTTTTCTCCAGTTTGAGTAACCATCTTATTAGTGAGTGAACAATTAACTTGTCTTTTCTACTTTACAAAATTAATAGCAAGATAAGCTACTATCAAGGTGAGCAGGGTTAGCGGGAAACCAAAACGCAGATGTTCTTTAAACCCTAACGGATAACCTAATGATGAAGCCGCTTCTGCCACAATGAGATTAGCCACCGAACCAAAGAGGGTTAAGTTGCCGGCTAAAGTCGAACCTGCGGCTAACAATAACCAAGCGGAAATATCAGTCTTTTCAATTAACGGATGTAATACCAATACCGCCGGCACATTAGAAATTAAATTTGATAAGATTGCTGTTACTGCTAAAAATTTTAAAGGGCTATTTGAAGGTGGTGTTAAGGCGGCTAAGAGCTTGAGTTTTTGGGTAGCATAAGTTAGCACAAATAAACCCGAAAACATAATTAATAAATTCCAATCAATTTGTAAAAAAACTTTTTGCGGTTTGATTCGTCGAGTAATTAATAATAATGCGGCTGCGGTTAGAGCGGATTCTCCTAAAGGCAATCCCAAAGCAAAAGCGATTAATAATCCGATGGTAATGATAAGGGTTTTTCTTAATAGAGGTTTATAAATTCGATAACGAAATAGGGGAGAATGAGGTGAGGGTTTAGTTGAGCGAACTTCGGGATATAATAAACAGAGTAATCCGATTTGTAACCCTAAACTGATCACAGCAATAGGAGTTAATGCTCGAGCAAATTCTAAATAGCTAATAGGAGCAAAAGAAGCGATTAAAATATTTTGAGGATTGCCGCTCAGGGTAGCCACTGAACCGCAATTTGTCGCGGCGGCTAAAGCCAGTAAATAAGGAATTGGATTAAGATTTAATCTTTGGGTTAACTGTAAAACTAAAGGGGTAAAAATTAACGCAATAGTATCATTAAGAAACAAAGCCGAAAGCAAGCCAGAACCAAAAGTTAAAACACAGAGTAAGCCGAAGGGACTACGGGTTAAATGCAACAGAGAATTTAATGCTAATTGAAAAAAACCTGAGTAAGCCAGATTAGCATTTAAGATCATCATACTAAGCAGAAAAACAATGGTATTGGCATCTATGGCTTTCCAGGCTTCTTCTAGTGTTAAAACTTGTAAAGTAATTAACGTTGCCGCACCGACTAAGGCAATGGTTGCTCGGTTCATGCGTAAACCGGGAAAGTTGCCTATTCCTAACCCTATATAGGTTAAGATAATGACTAAATCAATCAAAATTTGTTTAAGTTCCATCTAATTTATTGTAGATTAAAAGTTTTCTACAACTTTTTCAAGCTGTTAAAAACCCCTTTTTGTAGGGTTTGTGAAGGCAGTTCCCCGAACATTTTTTTATAATCTCTAGCAAAATGGCTAAAACTCCAAAACCCCCATTGTTGCGCTACCTGCATGACTGTTGTTGTCTTGGGATCTGCCCTTTTTAAGAGGCGGCGTACCCCGTTAAGACGTTGAATTTTAATATAAGCTATTGGGCTAAGGCCAAATATATCTTGAAAGCCATAAGCTAAAGCACTACTACTGGTTTCTAATTTGTTGCATAGTTGTTCAAGGGTTAAAGGCTGTTCAGGGAAAGATAGAGCAATCTCTAGGGCTTTTTTAACCAGAGAATAACGGCGAAAAGGCTTTTTGACTTTCTGGTTTCTGCGGGAGATCGCGCCTAGGGTATCCAGCAGCAGTGGCAAGAAATCTTGCCTAATCAGGGCTTGAAATGGTGCTTTACCTATTAATTCTGGTTTTTCAGCCAATAATTGGGATATTTGCCCGTAATACTCTCTTAGATAACGGAAAGTGGCCGGATGGGCACTGACTAAATTATTTTGCATAAACTCAAAACCTTCATATCCCATTTTCTCGGCTAAAGACTCAAAGGCTTGCAGATTCACATTAGCTAGGACAATTTGAGTATCTTTCTCAACAATGACATCGACTGGGCGAACTAAATCAAAACCAAATAGATCCGATTTTTTGACGGCTATACCATGAGCAATAACAGATGTTTGCCTAGATTGAAATGTGATCGCAAAAGTTCTATCGCAGCTAGACTTGGGTCCCTTGGCGTAGAGGGATTGATTCTGGCTAATAGAGGTAAATTGTAGCCCAGAAAAACGAAAATGATTAATTTTGCCTTTAAATAAACCTGGGGAGGTTTGGTTAGCAACAATCGTTAATGGCTTTAAGGCTTCAGTGAAAAGATCAATGTCATCAAACTCATGAGTGACGACGAGAGAGTTTTTGTTAGGGTTATGATGTGATTTTAGAGACATATTGGGATGATAGCTTTTAAAAACAAACTTAAATTGAGATTTAAAGTGAATATAGCCTATTTTACCTAAATAAGATATATTATCTTTATTCTTGAACTTTAGAAAAGTTGGAATTTTGGTATATTCTCTCTTGAGAAAAAATACCATAATGTTGGTTGTCAAAGTTTAATAACTTGACTATTTGATTAAAATTCAGCTTTTGAGTTTTTTAAAAGCTTAATAGCTCATGTTTACTGGCGTAGTTTTCTGATTGTGCCCAAAATGATCACGAGTTGACATCAACTCTAAACAGCTTTTTTTTAACGGTCAAAAAGATATGAACCATTTCATCAAAAAAGTAGTCACTGTAGTGGCTACCATCGCCCTAGCGATCAATTTCGCGCTGGTCAATGTTTTTCCCTGGAGTATAGGGAATATTGCCCTTGCTCAAACCATCAGCCCAAAAAAGCCTAATATTCTAGTCATTATGGGTGATGATGTCGGTTGGTTTAACATCAGTGCCTATAATCGAGGCATGATGGGCTACAAAACCCCAAATATCGACCGTATCGCCTCAGAAGGGATGCTTTTTACCGATGTTTATGCTGAACAGAGTTGTACAGCAGGTCGAGCCGCTTTTATCACGGGTCAGAGTCCCGGACGCACGGGGATGACTAAAGTTGGCTTACCGGGTGTTCCCATCGGTTTAAGTGGTGAAGACCCAACACTCGCCGAGTTGCTCAAACCTCTAGGTTATGCTACTGGTCAATTCGGGAAAAACCACTTAGGAGACTTAGACGAATTTCTGCCTACTGTTCATGGTTTCGATGAATTTTATGGCAACCTCTATCACCTGAATGCTGAAGAAGAACCAGAAAACCCAGACTATCCAAAAAACGAAATATTTAAGCAAAAATTAGGACCTAGAGGAGTTCTTCATAGCTATTCCCTTGACTATGTGACACAGGAAAATCCTGAAATAACTTGCCCAGAGGAAAATCTATCTAAGTACGAAGATGAGAACATACCCGGCTTAGGCCAAGTCATTTGTAACACCGGTCCCCTGACTATTGAGCGGATGAAAACGGTAGATGATGAATTTCTGGATGCTTCACTAGAATTCATCAACAAAACCCAGCAAGAGGGCAAGCCATTTTTTGTTTGGTTTAATACCACTCGAATGCACGTCTTTACCCATCTCAAAGATGATTCCTATAATCCTGACCTAGAAAAATATGATGATATTTATGGTGAAGGGATGGAGGAACACGATCAAGATGTAGGAATACTGCTTGATTACCTAGATGAGCAGGGATTAACTGATGATACGATTGTCATCTATACCACTGACAACGGTGCAGAAGTGTTTAGTTGGCCTGACGGTGGTACAACGCCTTTTCACGGTGAAAAGAACACTAACTGGGAAGGGGGTTTCCGTGTGCCGGCTATGATTCGTTGGCCAGGTTATATCGAAGCAGGTCAAATCTCTAACGAAATTATCTCTCACCAAGACTGGTTGCCAACACTTTTGGCGGCGGCGGGAGCGCCTGATGATATCGCAGAACAGTTAAAGAGCGAAGACGGTTACAACGCCGGTATTAAGACTTTCAAAAAGATTCATTTAGATGGTTATAATCTCTTGCCTTATCTAACGGATCAAGAATACCATTCGCCTCGTCGTTGGTTTGTCTATTTAACCGACGATGCTTATCCGTCCGCCATCCGGGTTGATGATTGGAAAGTCATTTTTAGTGAGCAGCGAGCAGAAGGCTTTGAGGTTTGGTCTGAACCCTATGTTAATTTGAGAGTTCCTATGATTCTCAATCTGCGCCGAGATCCGTTTGAAAAAGCCCCAGAAGAGTCAAATAATTACATTGACTGGCGCTTCCGACATACTTTCGTCATTGCTCCTGCCCAAATAGTAGCCCAAGAATTCTTAGATACTTTTAGAGAATATCCTCCCCGACAAAAGCCTGCTTCATTTAGCATTAATCAGATGCTAGAAGATTTATTGAAAGATCTAGAAGCCGGGGCAGGAACAACCAATTAATTTATTTTTGGGATAAGAATCTCTTATTGTATTCTCCTCCTTTTTCATAAGGGGGGGATCACTCCAAAGAATGATCTTTTAAGTAATCCTCAGTGACCAGAACTATTTAACTCACCATGAAAATCTTTGCTATTAAACGTCTTATTTTCCTATTTTTCTTAGCTTTATTAACTGGGTATCTCTGGGTTGACATAGCAACAGAAGTTAAAGCCGCATCAACCGATAATAGTTGTCCAGATGGGATGGCTTTTATTCGGGGTGGCACTTTTAATATAGGTTCAAATGAATATTACCCTTCAGAACACGCGGCTGAAGATATTACGGTTAGTAGTTTTTGCATCGACAAATATGAAGTGACTAACCAAGAATTTGCGAAATTTGTCGAGGAGACGGGTTATCTTACTGTAGCAGAGCGTCCCCTTTCCCCCGTACAATTTCCCGACTTGCCAGACGAGCAACGAGCGCCAGGTTCGTTAGTTTTTCAGATGCAGGATAAAGATATTATGCAGATAGGTTATTTAAGCTGGTGGAAATGGACACCCGGCGCTAACTGGAAACATCCTTTTGGCCCTGAAAGTGATATTAAAGGAAAAGACAATTATCCTGTGGTTCATGTCGCTTATGAAGACGTTGAAGCTTATGCTAAATGGGCAGGTTTGTCTTTACCCACAGAGGCTCAATGGGAATATGCGGCGCGAGGTGGATTAGATGATAAAACTTATAGTTGGGGCGATCAATATTCGGCTAAGAAGGCTAATACTTGGCAGGGAATTTTCCCTATATTTAATCTTAAAGTAGATGGTTATAAGGGCACTGCCCCTGTGGGTTCTTTTGAACCTAATGGCTATGGATTGTATGATATAACTGGCAATGTTTGGGAATGGACTTCAGACTGGTATCGCATTGGTCATGATAACAAAGCTCATCAAGTTAATCCTACAGGGCCTTCTGTTGAGGAAAGCTTTGATCCCAGAGAACCCGGTATCGCTAAACACGTCATTAAAGGAGGGTCTTATCTCTGTGCCCCTAACTATTGTAGCCGCTATCGTCCTGCCGCTAGAGAATCCCAATCTCCAGATACAGGAACGACTCACATTGGATTTCGATTGATAAAAAATTTAGGTTCTTCAGACCTAAAGACGACCGCTATGCCTTAATCGCATATACGGATTTATTATCGAAGGAAATGTTAGTTGAATAACTTTTTTTAACATTCATCTAATAATTTTTCCTTTCCCCGTTTGATGGGGCGCGGAGGTGGTTCTCCGCATTACCCTAAAGTTTAACCAAAAGTAGAGCCATTCCAACCCCATAAAGCGCCTACTGCATCGGCAAACTCAATATAGGTGCGATTTGCAGGAACACCGAGAGTGCTTTCAATTTCCTGAGAAAAATCTTGACTCATGGCTTTTGTCTGTTCAGGTTTCATTTTACCGATGTTTTTAATTTCAACATAACAAACCGGCTCAAAAGTGCCACCAAAGGTCATTTTAACCCCTGGTTCAAAAGCCGTCATTACATAAGACTCGGGTTTTCCGAAATGTTTTGCTAACTTTGATGAGAGGGTTTTGAGTAACTCTTTAACCACTGTTTCATCGGGTGCGGCTACAGAAGATTGTATTTTAATTAAAGGCATAAACGTTTATTGCTTGATTCTATCATTTTCTAGTTTTTAGTTTATTATCCTCCATATTGCCAACCTGTGCTTTCTAGTAACAGAGGATCTCCCTGACGATGAACACCAGAACCGATCACTTGGGCGACATAAACTGTATGGTCTCCTTGTTCTACTGTCCCTACGACTTTACACTCGATATAACCTAATGAGTCTTTAATGATCGGACAGCCGGTTTCTTGTCCTTCATAAAATTCTACTTCCTCAAATTTGTTACCCACACGTCTTTTAGGTTTAAAAAAGTTGGCGGCTAAGTCTTTTTGCCCGGCTTCTAAAAAACTAATGGCAAATACTTCACTTTTTTTCAACATTTCATGAGAAATTGAATCCCGTCGTACACAATTCACGATTAATGGGGGTTCAAAGGAAGCTTGCATCACCCAACTGACGGTAAACCCGTTTAATTCTTCTCCATCTTTAACCCCACAGATATAGAGTCCGTGTGGGATTTTTCGTAACATGGTTTTTTTGGCTTGTTCGTCTAACACAATTACACCCCTCCTTAAATTATGCGAGAAATTATACGAAGTAGGATGCGTTGCTGATGCACATCCTACCCCTTATGATAACTATCTTTGTGCCAGAGCGGTTAAGGCGATTTATGACGAAAAGCTGAAAGCGTGCGGTTAATGGCTCCGCGAGGTCGGAAATTCTGTTTATAACGTTTAAATTCTCCAGCATCTAACCACACTCCGTGACATTTAGTACATTTTTCATACCAAATTGTATATAGATCAATGTCCAACATTCGCAACATTTTGCCTCTACATTTGGGACATTTAATTTCTTGCAAAACTCGATCAAAGCGGCTATTAACGGCTGGATCACCTAAATCTAATGTTTCAGATCCCTGAATGGCTTTCAGTTTTTCAGCTTCAAGGGAGTCAAACCAGAGTCCCGCGCACTGACGACAGCGATCAATTTCTATATTATCAAATATAAGTGATTCCAAAGTGCTGTTACACTTAGGACAAATTGTTGCTTTCATGATTGACACCTGGGGTTAGATCTTTACTTCTAGCTTATCGAAGATTATAGACTAAAAAGCAAATATTTTTGTTAATAGGTATTAATAACTGATCTAAAAATTATTAAAAAGGATGTATTGTTACATCTATTTTCAGACGATTGAGTTAAGCTAGTCATGACATCTATCTACTAAAATAAGAAAAAGTTATTTAAGGTTAACGAGATGTCAAAGACCCGACGACGTTTAATTGGTTTAACTGGTGGTATCGCCACAGGCAAATCTACGGTTTCCCGCTATTTGGCTGATGCTTATGGACTTCCTATATTAGATGCTGATATTTATGCTCGACAGGCCGTTCAACCCGGTTCGCCGATTTTAGAGACAATTTTGGCTCGCTATGGAAATCAAATTTTGTTAGCCGATGGGTCTCTTAATCGTAAGCTTTTAGGAGAAATTATTTTTAATAATATTGATGAGAAAGTTTGGTTAGAAAATCAGATTCATCCTTATGTTATTTCTTGTTTTGAATCTCAGATTGAACAAAGCACAAGTGATTGTTTAGTTCTGGCTATTCCCTTATTATTTGAAGCTAATCTGACTCATTTAGTGACGGAAATATGGGTGGTTTATTGCTGTATTGACATACAGATTAAACGATTAATGGAGCGAGATCATTTAACTGATGAACAAGCGACTGCCAGAATTAACAATCAGTTACCCATTGAAAAAAAAGTCGCATTAGCTGATGTAGTTTTAGATAATTCTTCGGATTTAAATCACTTATTCCAACAAATTGATCGCGCCATGAGTTTGAGACAATAGGGTTTACCTACCCTGACAATTCAACGTCGCTAAATAGTATATTAGTATTATATCTGGTCTTCACTCAATGAGACTCGATTTCGCCCTAGCATTTTACTTTTATACATTTCCCTGTCTGCCCGTTCTATTAATGATTCTATTGTGTCTTCTTTCTTAGCCATTGTGCCGCCAATCGAGGCAGTAATTCCTACCTTTTTGTCATTAATAATCAGCCAACTTTCTTTAATAAAAGAGCTTATTCTATTGGCAATTATTTTTAAATGTTTTGAATCTATATTGGGAATGATAACCAGAAATTCATCTCCTCCCCATCGAGCTACAATATCCATATTACGTAATATATTAGATAGGGTTTTAGCCGCCATTATTAAAATTTTATCGCCGATATTATGCCCATAGTTATCATTAATTTGTTTGAAGTCATCAAGGTCAATAAAAAGAATTCCAAACGGGATAGAATAAGAGTATAGATGTTCAAATTTATGTTCTAATTCTATGCGAATTAACTTTCGGTTGCCTAGATGAGTTAAGGGATCAAAAAAAAGTTCGCCTTTGATAGACTCAAGCTCTTTTAAAAGTGCCAATTTCGAGGAATTTTCTAAAAATAATTCTACCGCGCCGACAATCACTCCTTGCTCGTCAGTAATAGGGGCAATTCTCACAGATACAGGAACTCGATATCCTTCTTGATGATGTAAATATACATCTAATTCTCGAATTTTTCCATCTCTTAAAGTTTGTACCAGAGGACAACCGATAATACAGAGTTCTCTTCCTTGCTCATCAATATGTCTTAAAATATTATCAGAACATTTAGAACCTAAAACTTGTTCTCGAGTGTAACCTGTTATTCTTTCAGCCGCTTGATTCCAATAGGTGATATTTTTTTTTAAATCTACATAATAAACACCATCGTGAAGATTATCGACTAATTTTTCATAAAAATCTGGAGACATTTCTTGACCTCGCTGCTAATTGTCTTGCCGCCCAAAATTTTAGCTTACACTTTTGGAGTCAGTGTACATACTTAAGATCACAGCCAAGCCTTCCCTGAACTTTCAACAACTCCTGTATATTTTTTGTTGTATCACATTTCAAAGACTTCAGGCTGTTATTGACAACATTCTTATAATAACCTTTAATCAACAGCCGAAATTAGATTGATTTTATGGGGAGGATTTATGGCTTTTCCATCCAATCTATACCATTATCTAACGCTTGTTGCATTTTTTCAGCATTAGCATGATATCGTCTGCCATGTCCCGGTAATACCCACTCAAAGCGGTAAGCTTTTAATTTTTTCGTCGATTTAATTAATTCTGGCCAAGAATACCAACAGACATCCCGAAAACCTGCTAACTGATGGCGAGATTCTGACCAAGCTAAATGATCTCCTGTAAACAAAAATTTGTTATTATAAAGTAATATGGTATGTCCTTTAGTATGCCCAGGAACCGGAATAATTAAACAATCCGAAAGAAAAGCAATGGGTTCAACTCCTGTGAGTTTTATTTCTACATCTTCAGTATCAGTATTAATTTCATCTTGATGTAGAATCCGCTCACAGTTAAAATGTTGATGATACTTGCGATGATCGGCTACATCGTCTCGATGGGTTAAATACAGCCAACGGACTCCTCCCATCGCTTCTAATTGTTTGACTAATGGAGGAGTAAAACGCGGAGAATCCACTAATATATTGCCGTCAGGATGTTGGATTAAATAACTGGCTGCACCATAAGAAGATTCTGAATGGTAGCCGCAGTGATAGATATTGTCTTCTATCGGAATAGGAAAAGTCTGCTGTATGGCTAAAATATCTTTTGGTTTTTCTACTGTACCTATAGAAGCGGTGGGACAGGATAATAAAGCTTGTAGCGCTTGTTGACGTTCTAATTCATTTTCGGGTTGATGATAGACGGCTGACTGTTCATCGATGCGGCTAAATACTGTTTGACTCATCCAGCGACAAGTATCACAGTCAATACAGGTGCTATCGACATAAAAATCTCCGTCGATATTTTGAGAACGTCTTTGTTTTAATTTTGCCATTGTTTTAGCAGTTTTTTATGATCATTTTATCAACAGCAAGACTTATTAAAGCTCATTCCTGAGACATAAAAACATTTACCCTGCCGCTATCATTTCAGTAGAACTGATGCGCCATAACTGATCTAACTTCGTCGCCGGCATAGTCAGATATAACACATCTCCAGGTAATAGATAAGTCTCTAGTAAATTCCAACTGTGAATGGTGTCTTGCTGTCTTTCTAAATATAGAGGCACAAAATCCGTGTCCATGGCCACATTTTTAACGCTTTTTCCACAAAAAGAATGATTAGGGGTAATCATCGTTGCTAAAGCTACCCAGAGTAAATTATCTGTCATGCCATTGCCTAAAATTTTCCCTCCTAAAGCGGCTGCCGCAAAAGAATGGGTCGCCAATTGGGATGGACACAAAACCGTGTCAAATTCAAACACTTGTTGACAAGATTGACCTAATTGAGCATCAGATGTCCGCAAGACTACCAATAATTGAGGCGAAATTCCTTTGGCGGTTAAGGCAATCTCCACATTTACCATATCATCACTGGTAACCACTAAAATAGAGGCAGCTTTGTCAATATTGGCGGCTTTTAGAGTGGCGGGGAGTCTGGCATCTTCTTGAATGACTGGTACACCCAAGGAACGCACAGTATAGATAAAGCGGTTTTGTAAATCCGATTCAATCACCACTACTTCAAGACCTTGATGGTGAAGTTGCCGCACAATTTGCATTCCTATACCCCCAAGTCCGCAGATCACATGGTGATGACGAGTGGGAACTCTAGCCGCATCCCAAAACTGTTTTAAGCGGCTACCTAAAATAAAATCGTTAAGCAAAGCGTAACAAATGCCGATGACACCTGCACCGACAATCATCATAATGGTGGTAAAAAGTTTAATACTATCTGGGGCTGATTCTACTACTTGTTCATTTCCCCCTGTCCCGCTAATCATACCAACGGAAAAATAAAGCGCATCGATTACTGTAATCTTAAAATTCACACTCAGATAAGTAAAGGTGGCTAGGGCGATCATCAGCATTAAGGAAAGACAGACTAAGGCCACTGGACGCACATAATGTTGATATTGCTGCAAATTAGCGATGGCTTTTTGGATTTTTGCTAATAAAGAATGTCGTTTGACTTGGATAGTGGGTTGAGTTCCAACGATGAGATGATCTCCAATTTCAAGCGGTTGTCCTTTAATCACCGCCGAGACTAAATCCATTTCTCCATGAGCCGGCAAATAATAAATTAGCATTCTTGCGGGATTATCCCAGAGTTCACTCAATTTTAGCCCTAGCCAAGGATGATCTTCATCGATCACGATTTCTTGAATGGGCCAGGTTTGATTATACAGTTGTAATTGTCCGATGGCTTTATTCCCCAAGGCGGCAAAAGAAAAGATAGGCGCGGCAAGGCCAGAAACACTCATACTGACATGATCGGGTAAGGTTTGATCCAAGCGTTCTCCCAAAGTCTGATTAAATAAGCGATTAATGATGCGAATACGGGGATTAAGCAGCCGCGCCCCGGTCAAAACCGCTAAATTGACAGCATCATCGCTGCTGGCTAATACAAGAGTATGAGCTTGTTTTATTCCTGCACTGATTAGAGTATTGGCAGAACGTAATTCACCAATAACGATTGAATCAGCATATTCACCGCCGACGGCGCGATCACTAATTCCCGTCACTGCTGCTCCCTGCTGTTTGAGCAAGCAGAAGATCTTGTAGCCCGTCAGACCTAGACCGCAAACAATTATTCTGGGTTTCATGGCAACCATCTTAATGCAGTTACACCACTGCCTACTGTTTAGTAGTGTTCTATTATTATCATTTATGTTGTTTATATCTGTAGCTATTCATACCAGAGTATTTCTTGATACTATTTTTTATTCTATTTTTATCTTTTTATCGCTGATTTTTTAGGAGTTTTTCTCTGTTCTTTGGGCTTGAGTATTTTTGCAGTTTTTTGGCAGAACTTTAGCGTAATTTTACTGATAAAAAATTTAATAATATTATGGAAAAGCCGCTTTAATTTTTAAAAAATTAGTGCTATTACATAAAGGGTTTTTGTAAAATTTACTGATGACTTTTTTGTTCTGGATTTATACTGATAAAAACAGGCAATACTCATTAAAATATAGTAAATACTCGAATTTTTTTCTCGAATTCAAATCCTTAAAATTTAGATAGAATAGAAAAAAATTTGACACTCATCCTTTTTTTTGCTATATTTTCTGTGTTTTTACTGATAAATTCATCGGGTTTTACAGATTTATGTATAATAACTTGCCCAACTTGTTAAATCTAAATGCACTTAGCGACAATCCTTCTCTTGGTCATTTATCCTGCTCTTGTTCCTCCTGTTTAAAACTTAAAAATAAATTAGAATTAGACAGAGAAACATTAAAAAAAGTTGATATAATAAATGTAAATCAGCCATTCTTATCAACTGATAATTTAAATCGGCTTGAAAATCCCAATGACAAAAATAGTTTAAGTAGAGGAAATTTAATCGCAAATGCTACCACTCAGGGAACAATAGGCTCGAGTAGCGTCGTAACAGCAGCAACAGTCGTAAGCGGCTCAGGAGATCCTCAAATTGAAGGCATTCGCTCAAGTTATCAGTGGGGTTTTTCTTGGGGAAGCCGACAATTAACTTACAGCTTTTACAACGATAGTGTATTTGGTGGCTCTTATTATGGTACTGAAACAGGAGTTAAAGAAGTCAGTGAAGGGATAAAAACTAATGTTCGCTCTATATTAAACTGGCTAGAAAATGTCATTGATATTGATTTTGTAGAAGTCGCAGAAAGCCAAAATAACTATGGCCGTATGCGTTTCATGCTATCTAATGACCCCACTTATGCCTATGCTTATTATCCTTCATCAGACGTGATGGACAGTGAGGCGGGTGATGTTCATCTCAACCCAAATTATGACCGCCTAGGAGATACTAACGGTTTCCAAAATCTGGCCGGTAAACATGGGTATATGGCATTGGTGCATGAAATCGGACATGCTTTAGGCTTAAAACATCCTTTTGATGATAGCCCAAATTTACCGCCACAAGAAGATAACACCACCAATACGGTGATGACCTACAATTTCACAGGCAACTCGGCAGGCACATACATGGGGTTTGATATTAAAGCTCTACAGTATATGTATGGTGCTAAAGCCTACAACACTACTGATACTATTTATAAATTTACTACCAAAGTTGATCAGTTTTCTGTGGGGGGTCAACTATCTTTAAATACTTCATATTCAACTAAACAATTAATCTGGGATAGTGGCGGCAAAGATACTTTAGACTTTTTCAGTTTAGCGGCTAATAGTACAGGGTATCGCTTTGATTTAAATCCCGGTGGCATTTTAACGACTCAAAGTGCCTATAATGGAACCTCCTATACGGTAAATGGAACAACCTACAAAACCACAACTTTTGGCACAGAAATTGCCTACAATGTTTTGATCGAAAACCTGATCAATTCCAGCAGTAACGATGAGGTCTTTGCTAATAGTGCGGCTAATACCTTTGCCGGTTACAGTTCCACTCGTAAGACGGGTAACGATGTTTACTGGAATACCACTTCAGCAGATATTTTAGACTTATCTTCTTACAATCTGGGGGCGGTTACTCAAACTCAAAGCAGTAATGATCTCGTGTTGGGTTTGGGGACTAACGGAAAGATTACCGTAAAAAACTATTATCAAGGTAATCCTATCAGTCTTCTGTTCAAAGGCACGGTTAGTGCATCTATTAGCGATGTTACTCTCACAGAAGGCAATAGCGGCATCCAACAAGCTGTATTTACCGTTAGCTTATCGGGTCCTAGCAGCCAGACAATCAGCCTTAACTATAGTACCGCAGACGACACCGCAACCGCAGGCAGCGACTATAGTGCTATCTCTAATGGGTTACTGACCTTTGCTGCGGGTGAAACCTCCAAAACCATTGCGGTTGATGTTATGGGAGATTTTAATTATGAAGCGGATGAAACTTTTAAAGTTAATTTAAGCAATCCTAGTAATAGTAATGTGATTCTCTCAAAAGCTCAGGGATTAGGAACCATTAATAATGATGATACTCCACTGCCCAATGTTTTGATTAATGATGTGACGGTTGATGAAGGGAATAATGCTGTTTTAACCGTTAGTCTCTCATCAGTCAGCAATCAGACTGTAACCGTTAATTATGCTACGGCCGATGGCACCGCGATCGCTCTTAAAGATTATAATACTGCTACAGGAACCCTTACCTTTAACCCTGGGGAAACCAGTAAAAACATCAGTATCAGCACCATTAACGACACGATTTATGAACCGAGTGCCGAGACTTTTTCGCTTAACTTAACTAATGCTCAAAATGCTGTTATCAGTGATAGTCAGGGAATTGTTACCCTCGCGCCTAGTGATACTGAACCGGTAATTTCTATCAATAACGTTACCCTCGAAGAAGGTTCTAGCACCACAGCTAACGCCACTAAGACCCTTAAGTTTACGGTAAGTCTTTCTAATGCCAGTAGTCAAAGCATTAGCGTTCAATATGCTACAGCCGATGGTACAGCCGTTGCCGGCTCAGATTATATCACTAGAAAGGGAACTGTGACCTTTAATGCAGGACAAACTATTCAAACCTTCAGTGTGCCAATTTATACTGACACCGTAGTTGAAGAGGATGAATACTTTTTTGCTAATTTAAGTAATCCTACCAATGCGACTCTCAGTGTCAGTCAAGGCAAGGCTACCATTACAAATGATGACCTGACCACTACTGCCAGCAAACCTAGTGCAAATCTTGCTTTGAGTCATGCTCTGCTGGGTAGTTCATCTACATTAACATCGAGCATCCCTGAAGATTTGTTAAGTAGCCAATTGCAACCGATGTTTGCGGCAAGCTCTGGACATTTCTGAGTAGATCATCAAGAGTCGATCATCCAGGTTATACGGTGAGTATTCGCCTTGAAAATGGCAATTTACCTGAAATTGTCAATTATATTCATGTCAAGCTACTTAAGAGACGCTAAGGCTTTGGCTATCTGCCAAAGAAGTTTCGGCTTTGCGAAACTTTACTGGGTTTGCTTGGTCGTCATTAATGTTAAGTTTTGTAAACTTTTTGCTCTCCGCCTCAGTGAATATTCTTATTATATGATAGTATATATATGTAACATCTCCGAGATTCAAACTAGACTTAGTAATCATCTTCGAGGAGATTTCCTTATCGTTAAGTTCAACTATTAATCAATAATCAAATTGATAAAAAACTCTATTGATATCCATCTGATGACATAAGCCTAAATTGTAACAATATAGTTAATCATTTCTTAAGTAATCTGTAGGGAAACACTTTTCACTGAATACCTTACAGGACATTCAGGAATCAGGTTTTAGCGAATATCCTAAGCATCGCTACGACCAATATTAATGTGCTTAAGTTTTTTTACTTCTATTATTTCGCTCAAATCTCGAGGGACGCAGAATCTTAATTATAACTTCAACTTTAGCGTTATATATATGATAAGTCCTGAACTATATCCTGTCAAGCCACTGGAAGAAAAATTTGCCGACAGTTCATTATTAAAGACGAATAGTGCCTATGTTGGGTCTATTTCAGATGGGTTGTTATCCTCTAAGCATGAGCTTGCTTTGGGATCAGGTTCGGAAACAGAGTTTGTTAATCATCAAGCCGCCAGGCTCTCTCTTGGTCGTTCTTGGGTTAATAATTCTACATTAACTCCTATATTTAATACTCCCTTAGACTTTGCTGGTAACAGTTTGGAGACAGCCAGAGACATTACTGTTAATGCTGTATCACAAATTTATACGGACTGGGCGGGTTATACAGATCCTAATGATTATTATCGCTTTTTTGTCAGTGATCGAGGCAACTTTAACTTAAGCCTGAATGGAATGAGCAACGATGGGGATGTGCAATTGCTCAATAGTGCCGGTGCTGTCATAGCGGTTTCTCAGGCAGAAAGTCAATTATCAGAAAGGATTTCTACGCCATTAGAGGCAGGGACTTATTATATTCGGGTTTATCCCTACAATGGAGAAACCTATTATAATCTACAAGTATCATTAGATTCTAATCAGTGGTACGATCAAACTCTGGGAGACTCTCAACTGCTCAGTTTGACTCGTTCTTTAGCCAGTGATGGCAACTTAAGTCGTAATGACATGATTTCGATTTTGCGTAATAGCGAAGATGGCAATGTGATAGACGCTACTGAATTAAAGGATTTAAGAACCATCCTCAACAATCACAGCCGCTTTAATATGGAAGGTTATGTCGTTAATCTGGCCAATAAAATTGTCAATGGGAACCTAGCCAATATTAATGCTGGATTTGGGAACTTATACGCGGGTAGCAGTGGATTTGTCATGGAAAACTTGATTGGTAAATGGTTTTTAGGCAATGATCGCCCAGATGTAACCAGTGAGGGTTTGAGCTACCAATATACCAGTGGTTCTCTGTTCCAAAACAATATTAATGCCAATGATATTAGACAAGGGTTGGTAGGAGATTGTTATTATTTATCCTCTTTATCCTCCATTGCCCAAGAAAAGCCTTCTAATATTCAAGATATGTTTATCGACAATGGTGATAATACCTTCACCGTTCGCTTCTTTAACAATGGAGTCGCGGATTATGTGACAGTAGATCGCTATTTACCCACTAATCAGTATGGCTATGTAGTCTATGCGGGTTTGGGCAATCTTTATAATAATCCAGCTAATGAATTATGGGTATCTCTAGCTGAAAAAGCTTATGCACAATTGGCACAAGAAGAAGGTTGGTCTCGTCCGGGTATGGCCGAAAATTCCTATGCCGCTATAGAAGGGGGATGGATGGATGCCGCCATTCAAGAAATTACCGGCTTGACGACCACTTCTACAGACGTTAATTCCATGACTCAAAGTGATCTGATCAATCTGGTTAACTCTAATCAGATTTTAACGGCTGGATTTATCTATGGTAGCGGATATGGGGTGATTAACGATCATGCTTATACCATTACTGGATACGACGCACTGACCGGCAGATTTCATTTACGCAATCCTTGGGGATTCTATCATGCCGCTCTCAGTTGGCAAGAACTCTTAGATCTCAACACCATTATTCAATACTCTAATGTGTAACGTAGCTTAATCATTTAATTCTCAAAAATATTCAGTGTAATTGAGAAAACAAACAATTTGGGCAATCCTTGTCATTGCCCGACTTTTCTATGTCAAACTAGAATCAGCAGAAAAACTGCCCATATTTATCAGGTGCTAATGGAAGTTAAACCGAAGCGCGATCGCCTAGTCGATCCCAATCAACCCCCAAAACCAACATCAGTCCATCAATCCCTTCATGAAGACCATTCCCATACTCATGAATCCAGTGTCACGCCTCATGTTCACAGTCATGTTCATAGTGAAGAGTCTTTGCGTCATATTATCAACCGACTCTCCCGTATAGAGGGACATATCCGAGGCGTAAAAACGATGGTACAAGAAAGCCGCCCCTGTCCTGAAGTTTTAGTGCAAATAGCCGCCGTTCGGGGAGCCATCGATCGAGTAGCCCGCTTAATTTTAGATGAGCATTTAAGCGAATGTATTGCCCGTGCTGCCGAAGAAGGCAATATAGATGTTGAAATAGAACAACTCAAAGCGGCTTTAGACCGATTTCTTCCTTGAAATCCCCGACACGGTTTGTCCCCATCCAAATATATGATAAATATAGAGACTTATGGCTGAAGATTAGTCAAAAAAATTACTTATTTTATTATCATAGGAGGTGAATAAAGTCAACAATGACCCAAGTCGTCGTCGGTCAAAATGAAGCAATCGAGTCAGCATTACGTCGGTTCAAGCGCCAGGTGGCCAAAGCCGGAATTTATGCAGATATCAAAAAACATCAGTTCTTTGAAACTCCCCAAGAAAAGCATAAGCGCAAAGCCATAGCACGTAGACGGCAACGCTCACGCCGTAGATAATTAAGGAGTAGGGAGTAGGGAATAGGGAATAAACAATAGAGAACTAATGACCTATGACCACTCACTCCCGACTACTGATGATAACTGACTGAAGCTGAATGTCTCTAAGGCAGATTCTACGGTATTCTGGACACAATAGTATAATTAACTAAATCTCATGGCAACCGTAGAAGAAAAAATGAAATCCCTTGCCGGACAAAGCGCCCCCGCCGAGATTTTAATCAATCTTGAGCAACTGCTCCAACAATACTATAGTGTTCATCCCGATCCCGAAAATTCTCTACAAAAAGTTAGTTTTGGGACATCCGGACACCGAGGATCATCAAGCAACGGAACATTTAACGAAGACCATATCTTAGCCGTTACTCAAGCTGTGGCTGAATATCGTAAAACCGCCGGCATTAATGGACCTCTTTATATGGGAATGGATAGTCATGGCCTATCCGAACCCGCCCAAAAAACGGCTCTAGAAGTCCTAGCCGCCAATGAAGTAGAAACCTTTATCGCTTGGGATGAAGGCTATGGCAAATACACCCCAACCCCGGCGGTATCTCATGCTATTCTCACTTACAATCGAGGAAAAACAGAAGGATTAGCCGATGGAATTATTATCACCCCTTCTCATAACCCGCCGGCTGATGGAGGGTTTAAATATAACCCGCCTTCCGGGGGGCCGGCTGAACCGGAAATTACCAAATGGATTCAACAGCGAGCTAATGAACTATTAGCCAACAAGCTTCAAGGAGTCAAACGCATTGACTATAAAGCCGCTCTTGAAGCGTCGACAACCCATTACTTTGACTTTATTACCCCCTACGTCAACGACTTAGAAAATATTGTAGACCTTGAGATTATTCGCGCCTCGGGTATCCGTATTGGTGCAGATCCCTTGGGAGGTTCCAATATTGGCTATTGGGAACCCATCGCCGAACGTTACGGCTTAAATATTACAGTAGTTAATAAGACTGTAGATCCCACGTTTAAGTTTATGACCCTCGACTGGGATGGTAAAATCCGCATGGATTGTTCCTCACCATTCGCGATGGCGAATTTAGTCAAACTTAAAGACCAATATGATATCGCTTTTGGTAATGATACCGACTCGGACCGTCACGGAATTGTTACCCCTAGTGTGGGGTTAATGAACCCTAATCATTTCCTAGCGGTGGCTATTTGGTATTTATTCACCCATCGAAAAGATTGGTCCCCTAACAGCGCTATCGGTAAAACGTTGGTCAGTAGTAGCATTATTGATCGCGTTGCTAAGGAGATTGGACGACAATTGTGTGAAGTGCCGGTTGGCTTTAAATGGTTTGTAGACGGACTATTAAATGGTTCGTTAGGGTTTGGCGGAGAAGAAAGTGCCGGAGCTTCTTTTTTACGTAAAGATGGAACCGTTTGGACCACCGATAAAGATGGAATTATCATGGATTTATTAGCGGCAGAAATTACTGCCCGCACCGGTAAAGATCCTGGCTTACATTATCAAGATTTAACCGCCCGTTTAGGACAATCTTTTTATAATCGGATCGATTCTCCGGCTACCCCTGAACAAAAAGCCCGTTTAGGAAAATTATCCCCCAATGATGTCAAAGCCTCTTCTATGGCCGGTGAGTCAATTATTGCTAAACTCACGAATGCACCCGGCAATGATGCGCCCATTGGCGGGCTAAAAGTGGTCACGGAAAATGGTTGGTTTGCGGCTCGTCCTTCGGGTACAGAGAATGTTTATAAGGTTTACGCTGAGAGTTTAAAGAGTAAGGAACATCTAGAACAAATTATTACAGAAGCTCAACAGATTGTTTCAGATGCTCTCTAAATTGTAGTCGGGTCGGGTGGGCATTGCTCACCCTTGAAATTCCCTTGAATTGTAGTTTTAATTAAGTGACTCTCATCGCCTCTAGGTAAAAACTGTATAATAAGCTACAATATTTCGGTTGGTGAGTTACAGCATACATCAAAACTTATAGGTTTCTCATAAAAAACAGTCTTTAGTCTAACCAACTCTGGGATTTAATAGTTGGTTAGCTTTTCATGTTATTGACTTCTTTGATGTAACTATGTTACATTGTAACAAGTAAAATAAGCAATTAATAAGCAAATGAGCAAAGAAAGCAGAGTGATCAGAATATCTGAATCAATTTTTACTCGTCTACAAAGCCATGCAGAACCATTAGTTGATACTCCCGCAACAGTTATAGAAAAATTATTAGATTATTATGAAGAATTTAAAAAAAATAATCGGCGGAATAAAGAAATTAATTTAACTCAAGAAAATTCAATAATTAAAAAAATTAATCCTGATTATCCTCCTGATTTAAGATATACAAAACCTAAAAAGATTATTATAGACTGGGACAAAGCCGAAGACTATTATGATGAACATGAAATTGAAAATTGGCATCAAATTGTAGCCATAATTAATCGGATTGCAAGAGAAGAATTCAATTCATTTGAGGCTCTTAAGAAACTAACTGCTTTTCAGATTAAGCCGGGTATATTTACAAATAACGGATTTGTCTATGATAAAAAGTGGGGAGATGAAGATTTTCCATTTTCTATACAAAGAGTAGAAGCAAATAAGGCTTGGTTAGGATCACTAGAAATGGCTAAAAAATTGAATAGAAAAATTGAAATTCATTTTAAATGGTTAGATAATGAAAAAGCCGCTTTCCCTGGAGAAGAAGGAATATTAAGCTGGAGTCCCGATGAGAACTCTCAACCTTTAGCCTGGGAATAACTATTAAACTCAATTTAAAACTTTAAATATGCTCAACACAAACCGCCGAAAAATACCTCATGGAAGTAGAATTCATCCTGAACATTCTTCTTTATCACAAGAAGAAATAGACAGACGTAATATTGAAAGTAAAAATTTTGCTGATCGCTGTCGACTGATTTTTCAGCAAGTCTACCCCCAATTAGTAGATCAGCATAAAGACTGGTTTATTTACATAGAACCAGATAGCGGAGATTATGTGATTGATCCAGAGGAAGAGATATGCTTTCAGAAAATTCGTCAAAAGCATCCTCATGCAAAAATTATGGCAATGCGGCTTAATGAAACAGGAACCTGTGGCAGAATATGATTAATGGTTACTTTGGTAGTGAGGGTGAACTATTTTTTGAAATTGATTTGATCGCTGCTGATGGTTCAATTATTACTGTTGATGCGTTGCTAGATACTGGTTTTACAGATTGGTTAGCGATGAATATTCAAGATGCGGAAAGCTTAAATTGGTCATTTGAAGGGGAAAGAGAGATGAAAACCGCACGAGGTACGGCGAATTTTAATCTTTACAGAGGTAGCATTAGCTTTGAGGGAGAACCATTAAATATACCCGTCTTAGTCGGAGAAGATATTTCTGAGATTTTAATAGGTTTACCTTGGTTGGAAAGATGGCGCTTAGTTGTTGATAAACCAGCAAATTTATTAACTCTAGGAAGTTAGAACTATAAATAAATTTATCATATAAATTCTAGCTGATTTGTCCAATTAAAGATTCTTCTACTACCGTTAAACTTAAACCTTGTTCTAACAATTGATTTTCGATTTGCTGTTGCCAACTTTCTAACTCTTGTTTAAAACTCGGATAATGTAAATCACCTCGCCACAACACTAAAGCATCTTCTCCCGTTTGTTGATAATAACCTTTGCGTCGTCCTGCCGTTTTAAAGCCAAACTTTTTATAAACAGATAAAGCCACCTGATTAGCTTCTCTCACTTCTAAAGTTGCTCGTTCCAATTTACGTTTCACCGCATTTTTTAGTAAGGCGTAAAGTAATAATTTGCCTAGTCCTCGTCCTTGGTACTCAGGATGAATCGCTAATAGCGTGATGTGAGCTTCTTCTAAAATAGCCCAAAAACACCCACAGCCAATAATTTGTTCTGGGTCTGTTGTGCTAGGATCTACAACAGATAGCACTAATAACTCACTGTTAGGGCTTTCTAGTTCTCGCCGATAGCCTTCTAATGTCCACAGTCCCCCCAAAGTGAGTTGATCGAGTTCAACAACTTGTGGCAGTTGAGTGGCTATTGCTGATTGTAACTTGAGTTTGACGAATGACATAGCTTTACGATTGTTTATAGAACAAAAATACTATAAATAAGCCGCTTCTGTCAAGTTTTTTTCAGTTACATCGCTAAAGCCAACCCATCAGCGCGAGGTTCACTAGCCGCTACTAATATCCCTTGGTGACGTAAAATCATTTGACCTTTACCAAACATAAATTCTGGCGCAATTTCTACCTGATGACCCCGTTGAGCCAATTCGGCTACTACTTCAGGGGGTACACCCCTCTCTAAAAGTACGTTATTCCCTTCTAAAAATCGCCATCTAGGGGCATCTAATGCTGTTTGAGGATTCATTTGATAATCAGTGAGATTAACGACCATTTGCAGGTGTCCTTGAGGTTGCATCGGTGCCCCCATTACCCCAAAAGGGCCTAAAGGTTCTCCCTCTTGGGTCAAAAAGGCAGGAATAATGGTGTGAAAAGGACGTTTAAAAGCCGTTATCCGGTTAGGATGTTCAGGTTCTAGAGTAAAGCCGGCGGCGCGGTTGTGTAAAGCAATTCCTGTCCCTGGAATAACAAGCCCACTGCCAAACCCTTCATAATTCGATTGAATAAACGACACCATTAAATCTTGATCAGCCGCACATAAATATACTGTACCTCCTTTAGGTAAACCCGAGGCAGCAAGGGGAATAGCACGCTCAGTAATTAATTGTCGACGTTCTCTAGCATAGGTTTTATCTAAAAGCTGATGGACTGTTAATTTCATGTGTTCTGGATCGGCCACATGACGATAGACATCAGCAAAAGATAACTTCATCGCTTCGATTTGCCGATGGAAACTTTCAACCGAATCTCGGGTATATTTTTTCATCTCAAACCCTTCTAAAATATCTAAAGCGATTAAGGCAGCAATTCCTTGACCATTAGGGGGTAGTTCCCAAACTTGCAAGTGACGATATTCAGTAGAGATAGGATCTATCCAGATGGGTTGATGGGATGCGAGATCTTCTCGACTTAAATAACCACCCGTTGCCTCGGCAAAAGAGGTGATCTCAGCGGCCAGTTTTCCTCGATAAAAACTTTCTCCTTCAGTGGCGGCTATTTCTCTTAAAGTTTTTCCCTGATCCGGATTGGCCCAGATTTCTCCGGTTTCGGGGGCGCGGTTATGGGGAAAAAATACTCGTTTAAAGGATTCAAATTCTGGACTGATCAAGGGTAAATAAATACTTTCGCTACGTTTCCAAGCTTGTGCGGTGATGGAGGAGACGGGAAACCCTTCTTCTGCATAACGAATCGCCGGGATAAATAATTCTTCAAAGGGTAGCTTTCCCCATCTTTTCGATAAACTAGACCATGCTGACACCGCACCCGGAACGGTTACGCTTAACCATCCTAATGTTGGCATCATATCTAGTTCTGCAAAAGCATCTAGCGGCAGGTTTTTAGGACTTTTCCCTGAAGCATTCAGTCCATGTAATTTCCCATCCCAAACCATAGCAAAAGCGTCAGATCCGAGCGCATTAGATGTAGGTTCCACGACAGTCAAGGCAATGGCACTAGCTATGGCGGCATCGATAGCATTTCCTCCTTTGCTAAACATTTCCATGCCAGCAAGGGTGGCTAAATGTTGACTGGTAGCGACAGCGCAACGTTTACCGAGAATCAGACGACGTTGGGAAGGATAAGGATAATAGTTGAGATCAAAGTTCATTAGGGATCAATTGATTTAGCTTCTGCCATTGTTTATGATAATCCATCCGATAGTTTTATTACTTTATTTATGTCCGGCTACTTAGGCAAGCTAGTTTGATTCTAGGGGAATTGCACAGAGGCAAAACGTAAGCAGTAGTTGGTTCAGACGAATAGAACTTAAGCTAACGTGCATTACTAATTACATCTGGTATAAAGATGTTACAGGCAACGTCTTTACAAAGAAATAACTTTTTGACAACTTCTAAAGAGATTATATGAATTACCGGGTAGATATATTTAAGTAATTTTTTTATTTAAGAGTTTTTATTTAAGTATAATTTATGAAAAATAGAAGAAAAAATAAAACTAAATTGATTGTTTTTTTGACAATTTTTTTTAGCCTCAAGTTTTTCAAGGAAATCACCTAAATTTATCTAATTTTCATTAAATAATCCAGGAATTTCTTCGATGACATTTATCCCACAAATTTTATAACCTAAAAACAGATTTTTGATGAATATTGAAACTCTATTAGCTGAATATCATAACAAGCATTTTTAGTTTTTTCTTTATAGGAGTATTGAACCAATGATCCTACAAGACAATCAGCTTCAGCCTTTTGATCAACAGAGTAATCTCTCATCTTCCAATGTTATAACCTCTGGGGGAGGAGATATCATCTCAAGCACTCCGTCATCGACATCAGGTTTGGCTTCAAATTCCCAGTTAAGTGCTGAGTCTATTAATCAACAGCTACAGAACGTATCACAAGCTTTAGCCGCTCAAGCTAGTGAGTATCCTTCAGCCGATTTAGTCATCAGTAGTGTCAGCGCACCCACTACTATTAATCCTGATAGTTATTTCAATGTCAACTATACCATTAACAACAAAGGTAATGCTACCGCCGCCGGCAGCTATACCCGTTTCTATTTGTCTAAAGACCAAACCTTAGATAGTGCTGATATTACTTTAGGTTATGACTACGTCAATTCATTAAGTAGTGGGGCTTCTTCTTCTGAGATCGGTTATTCTCTGTATTTGAGTAGTGCTAATAATCTCGCCGCCGGCACTTACTATCTGATCACTCAAGCTGATGGTTATTACAATTATGTGGCCGAAAGTGATGAAAACAATAACCTCTTGGTGTCTCAGGTCAGCGTTGCCGCACCTGCTAAACCGGATTTAACTATCAGTAGTGTGAGCGCACCCACTACCATTAATCCTGATAGTTATTTCAATGTCAACTATACCATTAACAACAAAGGTAATGCTACCGCCGCCGGCAGCTATACTCGTTTCTATTTGTCTAAAGACCAAACCTTAGATACTGCTGATATTACTTTAGGTTATGGCTACGTCAATTCATTAAGTAGTGGGGCTTCTTCTTCTGAGATCGGTTATTCTCTGTATTTAAGTAGTGCTAATAATCTCGCCGCCGGCACTTACTATCTGATCACTCAAGCTGATGGTTATTACAATTATGTGGCCGAAAGTGATGAAAACAATAACCTCTTGGTGTCTCAGGTCAGCGTTGCCGCACCTGCTAAACCGGATTTAACTATCAGTAGTGTGAGCGCACCCACTACCATTAATCCTGATAGTTATTTCAATGTCAACTATACCATTAACAACAAAGGTAATGCTACCGCCGCCGGCAGCTATACCCGTTTCTATTTGTCTAAAGACCAAACCTTAGATACTGCTGATATTACTTTAGGTTATGACTACGTCAATTCATTAAGTAGTGGGGCTTCTTCTTCTGAGATCGGTTATTCTCTGTATTTAAGTAGTGGCAATAATCTCGCCGCCGGCACTTACTATCTGATCACTCAAGCTGATGGTTATTACAATTATGTGGCCGAAAGTGATGAAAACAATAACCTCTTGGTGTCTCAGGTAAGCGTTGCCGCACCTGCTAAACCGGATTTAACTATCAGTAGTGTGAGCGCACCCACTACCATTAATCCTGATAGTTATTTCAATGTCAACTATACCATTAACAACAAAGGTAATGCTACCGCCGCCGGCAGCTATACCCGTTTCTATTTGTCTAAAGACCAAACCTTAGATACTGCTGATATTACTTTAGGTTATGACTACGTCAATTCATTAAGTAGTGGGGCTTCTTCTTCTGAGATCGGTTATTCTCTGTATTTAAGTAGTGGCAATAATCTCGCCGCCGGCACTTACTATCTGATCACTCAAGCTGATGGTTATTACAATTATGTGGCCGAAAGTGATGAAAACAATAACCTCTTGGTGTCTCAGGTAAGCGTTGCCGCACTTGCTAAACCGGATTTAACTATCAGTAGTGTGAGCGCACCCACTACCATTAATCCTGATAGTTATTTCAATGTCAACTATACCATTAACAACAAAGGTAATGCTACCGCCGCCGGCAGCTATACCCGTTTCTATTTGTCTAAAGACCAAACCTTAGATACTGCTGATATTACTTTAGGTTATGACTACGTCAATTCATTAAGTAGTGGGGCTTCTTCTTCTGAGATCGGTTATTCTCTGTATTTGAGTAGTGCTAATAATCTCGCTGCCGGCACTTACTATCTGATCACTCAAGCTGATGGTTATTACAATTATGTGGCCGAAAGTGATGAAAACAATAACCTCTTGGTGTCTCAGGTAAGCGTTGCCGCACCTGCTAAACCGGATTTAACTATCAGTAGTGTGAGCGCACCCACTACCATTAATCCTGATAGTTATTTCAATGTCAACTATACCATTAACAACAAAGGTAATGCTACCGCCGCCGGCAGCTATACCCGTTTCTATTTGTCTAAAGACCAAACCTTAGATACTGCTGATATTACTTTAGGTTATGACTACGTCAATTCATTAAGTAGTGGGGCTTCTTCTTCTGAGATCGGTTATTCTCTGTATTTGAGTAGTGCTAATAATCTCGCCGCCGGCACTTACTATCTGATCACTCAAGCTGATGGTTATTACAATTATGTGGCCGAAAGTGATGAAAACAATAACCTCTTGGTGTCTCAGGTCAGCGTTAGTGGATCTCCTAAACCGGATTTAACTATCAGTAGTGTGAGCGCACCGAGTACCATTAATCCTGATAGTTATTTCAATGTCAACTATACCATTAACAACAAAGGTAATGCTACCGCCGCCGGCAGCTATACCCGTTTCTATTTGTCTAAAGACCAAACCTTAGATACTGCTGATATTACTTTAGGTTATGACTACGTCAATTCATTAAGTAGTGGGGCTTCTTCTTCTGAGATCGGTTATTCTCTGTATTTGAGTAGTGCTAATAATCTCGCCGCCGGCACTTACTATCTGATCACTCAAGCTGATGGTTATTACAATTATGTGGCCGAAAGTGATGAAAACAATAACCTCTTGGTGTCTCAGGTCAGCGTTGCCGCACCTGCTAAACCGGATTTAACTATCAGTAGTGTGAGCGCATCCACTACCATTAATCCTGATAGTTATTTCAATGTCAACTATACCATTAACAACAAAGGTAATGCTACCGCCGCCGGCAGCTATACCCGTTTCTATTTGTCTAAAGACCAAACCTTAGATACTGCTGATATTACTTTAGGTTATGACTACGTCAATTCATTAAGTAGTGGGGCTTCTTCTTCTGAGATCGGTTATTCTCTGTATTTGAGTAGTGCTAATAATCTCGCCGCCGGCACTTACTATCTGATCACTCAAGCTGATGGTTATTACAATTATGTGGCCGAAAGTGATGAAAACAATAACCTCTTGGTGTCTCAGGTCAGCGTTGCCACAGCCAAACCGGATTTAACCATTAGTAGTCTGACCACACCGAGTACAATTTCTCTTGGTGGCTCCTTTAGTGTCAGCTATACCATTAATAACAAAGGTAGTGCGACCGCCGCCGGCAGTGATACCCGTTTCTATTTATCCAAAGACCAAACCTTAGATAGCAGCGATACCGCTTTAGGCTATGACTCTGTAGCTTCTTTGGCGGCTGGAAGTTCTTCTAATAAGGCTTACTCTTTGTCTGTTAGTAGTGGTTTAGCAATAGGAACTTACTATCTGATCACTCAAGCTGATGGCTATAGTTCTGTTACCGAAAATGACGAAACTAATAACATCTTTGTACAAGCCATTACAGTATCTAATTCTTCTAGTGATTGGTATAGCCAAAATCTCAAAGATGCTGGAGTGATTGAATTAACTCGTTCTTTAGCGGCTGACGGGAATTTGAGCCGTAATGATATGATCAATATCTTCCGCAATACCAAAGATGGAAGCGTGATAGATGCTAATGAATTAACTGACTTAAGAACAATACTCAACAATTCCAGCCGCTTTACCCTACAAGATTATGTGCTTAATCTTTCCAATAAAATTGCCAATGGAAATGTCGCCAACGTTAATGCTGGATTTGGTAACTTATCTGCTGGCAGCAGTGATACTCAAATGGAAAATTTAATTGGGAAGTGGTTTTTAGGGAATAGTCGCCCAAGTTTAACCAGTTCTTCTTATAGTTACAAGGCTGCTAGTGGTTCTTTATTCCAAAATGGCGTTAGTGCCGATGATATTAAGCAAGGCGCTTTGGGAGATTGTTATTATTTAGCCACTTTATCTTCGATCGCCCAAGAAAAGCCTTCCTACATCCAAAATATGTTCACCGACAATGGCGATAATACTTTCACCGTTCGCTTTTACAACAATGGAGTAGCCGATTTTGTGACGGTAGATAATTATTTACCCACTAATTCTAGTGGAAATTTAGTCTATGCTAATTCCGGCAGTAGTGCGACTAATTCCGCTAATGAATTATGGGTCGCCTTCGCAGAAAAAGCTTATGCTCAATTAGCTGAAGAAGGTTGGACCCGTTCAAGTAGCACCAATTCCTATGGTGCTATAGAAGGCGGCTGGATGGATGCTGTCATCAAACAAGTTACAGGACTAAGTACCACTTCTCAATCCGTTAGCAGCATGAGTAAGACTCAACTAATTAATCTCGTTAACTCCAATCAAATACTCACGGCTGGATTTGTTTCTGGAGCCAATTATGGGGTAGTTAACTCTCATGCTTATACTATCACCTCCTACGATTCAACCAATCAAACCTTCCACTTACGCAATCCTTGGGGTTATTATCATGCGGATGTGACTTGGGAGCAACTGCTGAGTCTGAACGCTAGAATTCAATACTCTAATACCTAGTTCAGAACGGTTTCCGTCTCCTGGCTTAATATTTCTTAATAATGGCTGATTTGAAAAGACTTTTCTCTTCTTATTCGATTTATCTTATAAAATATAGAAGATGGAAAGTCTTTCTTTTTTCGGCAATTTCTCTTTTCAATTATGCCTTTTGATCTAGCAACCACCAAGGATCAAAAGAGCGGCCTTAAAGCAAGGATTTGCCTATTGCCTCTGACTAGATTTATGCTAAAACAAACCCTAGTAGTTTTTTGTGCCTTAATTGTCTCAGGTTTTGGTTTTTCTGTATGGATAGCTAAAAGTCAACCTCTTTCTGAAACGAGGCTTTCTCAAATGTCTAACTCAGGTCAAATTGCGGTAAAAAGTGTCAAGCTAATCTCTAGAGAGGAAGAACTTCCTCCTTTAGGAGTTCCACAAGACCCTAATCGAGATATCGGATTTGCGACTGTCTTTGTGCAACTGGAAAATCTCAAAGAAGAAAAAGCAACTTTGTTGATTAAAAGTATAGAAATTCTGAATGTCTCTGATGGAAAACCCATAAACTTTAGTTACCCGTCAAAAGAAATACATTTAAATCCTTTAGAAAATGCGGAAATAGCTATTCAATTGACCAATAAAACTGGATATAGTGGACAACATCTAGTCAAAGCTAAGATTGTTTATCAACTCAGCAATCAGATTTACACCCTTGAATCTAATCCTACCGAAGTGAGTCGGTAACCTTTTGATAGCCTTTGTCTGTTGTTGTGCAATTTCAACGGCTGATTAGCAATTCCGTGCTGTTAGAAACAGTATAGTTTTTAAAATTTAACTCAGTGAGCGAGTGGCGAAGTCAATCGCCATTTTTTATTAGCCATCAGTTGATTTAGCTTCTGCAATCATTATTATCGAAGGATCAACCATCGTTCAACCAATTCAGCTATCATGGTTTTAACTATAACCACCCCATCGGAGTTGCACAGATGCAAGACTTAAGCGGCTGTTGGTTAGGGACTTATTGGCAAGAAGAGATCCCCACTCGTTTTGAATTAACCTTGGTACAGGGGGGCAATACAATCACGGGTAATATCTTGGATGATAGTCATTTAGGAGAAGCCTCTCTAGTAGGAGAAGTCATCGGGCGTAAAATTAGGTTTATCAAACAATATTTGCTCGCTTCTCGTCATAAAGTTCATTATATGGGAACCATCTCTGTCGATCAGAATTTTATGCAGGGACAATGGCAAATTGAGTGGCTATCGGGGACTTGGGAGGCTCATCGTCAAGAGGATCACCTAACCCTCAATTTAGAAACTCGTCGTCAACAAGTGCTAGATAAGGTACCTAATTGACATCCCGACATTTTAGTTAAAATGATAAACAGCCCGATTAACCTACCATAACCCATGTTGCTCAAAAACATCCTCAATCGCCCTCAAAATAAATGGCAACCCCTTATTAAACAATTTGAAACTATTGTCGGTAAAGATGGCGTAGTTCAACGCAAGGATGAATTATTGACTTACGAGTGTGATGGGATCACCGGTTACCGTCAGCGCCCGGCTGTAGTCGTTTTGCCTCGCACCACCGAACAAGTAGCCGCAGTGGTAAAAATTTGTCATGAGCAAAATATTCCTTGGGTGGCCCGAGGGGCAGGTACCGGCTTATCCGGAGGTGCCCTACCTTTAGAAGATGGGGTTCTCATTGTGACCGCCCGCATGAAACAAATTTTAAAGATAGATTTAGAAAATCAACAAGTGGTGGTACAACCCGGCGTGATCAATAATTGGGTAACTCAAGCAGTTAGCGGCGCAGGTTTTTATTATGCCCCAGATCCTTCTAGTCAAATTATCTGTTCCATTGGGGGTAACATTGCAGAAAACTCCGGCGGTGTCCACTGTCTTAAGTATGGGGTGACGACTAATCATGTTTTAGGATTAAAATTAGTCATTCCTGACGGGTCGATTATCGATGTCGGGGGAGTGGTACCAGAAATGCCAGGTTATGATTTAAGAGGCGTATTTGTGGGTTCAGAAGGAACATTAGGCATCGCTACAGAAATTACTTTACGCATCCTCAAAACCCCTGAATCGATATGTGTGTTGTTGGCAGATTTTACCACAGTGGAGGCAGCCGGGCAAACGGTAGCCGATATTATCGCAGCCGGGATTATTCCTGCGGGAATGGAAATCATGGATAATTTGAGTATTAATGCTGTCGAGGATGTGGTAGCAACCGGCTGTTACCCGAGAGATGCAGAAGCGGTTTTATTAGTAGAATTGGATGGGTTACAGGTAGAAGTAACGGAAAATAAGCGGCGAGTGGCTCAAATCTGTAAAAATAATGGAGCAAGAGAGGTTACCACCGCCAATGACCCAGAAACCCGCCTCAAGTTTTGGAAAGGAAGAAAAGCCGCCTTTGCCGCAGCCGGTCACATGAGTCCTAATTATTTTGTGCAAGATGGGGTCATTCCGCGCACTCAATTAGCCAAAGTTCTCCAAGAAATCAACCAATTGAGTCAAAAATACGGCTATCCCATTGCTAATGTTTTTCATGCCGGAGACGGAAATCTTCATCCTTTGATTTTGTATGATAATAAAGTAGAAGGAGCCTGGGAAGAAGTTGAAGCATTAGGCGGCGAAATTCTTAAGCTCTGTGTGCGTTATGGTGGCAGTCTATCCGGAGAACATGGTATTGGTATTGATAAAAATTGTTATATGCCTGAAATGTTTAATGAGATAGATTTAGAAACGATGGGTTATGTGCGAGACTGTTTTAATCCTAAAGGATTAGCGAATCCTGGTAAATTGTTTCCCACTCCTCGCACCTGTGGAGAAGCGGCTAATGCTAAAAAACAAGACAACATTGAAGGAGCAGATTTGTTTTAATTGAAAGAGAAATGACACAAGAAAATGATGCTCAAACTCCCCAAGAACTAACGGACGAGAAAATATCTAAGCCGGATAATACTTCTTGGCAAGCTCGCTTTATTAGTGCTTGGAACGACGCGACAAAACGTCTCAAAAAAGTTAGTCCTGCACCTGAAGTGACTAAACCCCATAATCCCTCTTGGCAAGACCGTTTAGGAAGTAGCTGGAATCAGACTACAGAACGAATCAGGCAAGTTTTACCGCTAGAACAAGTCGCCCTTCAGTTAGTTCAATGGTTTAGTGTTAATGAGGAGCAAGTCGCTACAATTTTAGAAACCGTTCGCCGTCAATTGCCCACCACAGAAGCCATTTTAATTGGTAAACCTCAAGCCGGAAAAAGTTCAATTATTCGAGGATTAACGGGAGTTTCTGCGGAAATTGTTGGGCAAGGTTTTCGCCCCCATACTCAACATACACAACGTTATTCTTATCCTTCAACTGACCTACCTTTACTGATTTTTACTGATACGGTAGGGTTAGGAGATATTAATCAAGATACTCAAGCGGTTATTGGGGAATTAGTGGGGGATTTGCAAAAACAAGTAGGCCGCGCTAGAGTGTTAATTCTAACCGTTAAAATTAACGATTTTGCAACCGAAACGTTACGGCAAATTGCTCAACAGTTACGCAAGCAATACCCGAATATTCCCTGTTTACTGGCAGTGACTTGTCTGCATGAAGTTTATCCCCCAGAGGCGGCGGATCATCCGGTTTATCCTCCCCAGTTTGAGGAAGTTAATCGCACTTTTGCCGCTATTAAAGAGGATTTTTCCCAACTGTGTGATCGATCTGTGTTGATTGATTTTACTTTAGAAGAAGATGGTTTTACACCCGTATTTTATGGGTTAGAAGCGTTTAGAGATAATATCGCTGAATTGCTCCCTGAAGCTGAAGCTAAGACGATTTATCAGTTATTAGATAATGTGGCTGGTGAACGGTTGGGGAATTTATACCGAGATGTGGGACGGCGTTATATGTTATCTTTTTCCATTATGGCAGCTACTCTAGCCGCAGTGCCGCTTCCTTTTTCCACGATGCCGGTATTAACCGCTTTGCAAGTGTCGATGGTGGGATTATTGGGCAAGTTATACGGACAGACGATCACCCCTTCTCAAGCCGGTGGTATAGTCAGTACCATTGCCGGGGGATTTTTTGCTCAGGCGGTAGGACGGGAGTTGGTTAAGTTTATTCCGGGTTTGGGTAGTGTGATTGCGGCTTCTTGGGCGGCGGCTTATACTTGGGCTTTAGGGGAGAGTGCTTGTGTGTATTTTGGGGATTTAATGGGGGGTAAAAAACCTGACCCTCAGAAAATTCAGTCGGTGATGCGGGAGTCGTTTAAGGCGGCGCAGGAGAGGTTTAAAAAAAAGGAATTGTAACAGCAGAAAACAGCACAATTATCACTGATCACTGTTGACTGTCAACTGCCATAACTATCCTGTTGCCGAATAATTAATTAACTGATTTAACCACTCTTGTACCTTCTGTCTGTAAGCCCTATATTTATCCGTCAACGGTAAGGCAGACAAAGCGCGGTGATAATCGGCGATGGCACAATTCCAGTCTCCCCGCAGATAATAAGTATAACCCCTTTCTGCATAAATTCTTCCTTGTAACCGATGGCTAATCGTTAAGGTTAAATCAAAATTTTCTAAGGCTAAATCATATAATCCTAATTCCCTTAGTGTTATTCCTTGATTAAGCCAGGCTTTCATATTAGCCGGATTTAAGTCTATCGCTGTTTCATAATCGGTTAAAGCCTCAGCCCAATTCCCTTGAGCCATATAACAATTCGCTCGGTTATTATAGGCTTGGTCTAATTTTTTATTTAATTCAATCGCTTGATTATAATCTTTAATTGCTTGAAAAAATTGTCCTTGCCAAAAATACATTAAGCCACGATTATTATAATCAATCGCACTTTCCGGATGACTTTCAATTAATTGATCCAATAGCGCGATCGCTCCTGAATAGTCTCCTTCTTGAGCCTTCTGTTTCACCGAAATCCGCAGTTTTTCTTCAGACTCAACCACCACGAGACGAATGTTTTCCTCCCTTAACCGATAAAATAGGCTGATTTCAATCGATAACGGATGATTTTCAGCATTATTGTTCATTTTTTCATCTTGGCTTTCCCTCATTTTACCCTACTCCCTGTGCTTTGCTTTTCTATGGCTTGTATATGTCAATTCTGTGACGGTTTTTTAGATTACAGATTGCTCAAGGCTTTCTAGGAGAACACTACACCTCATCCCTGAGCCATTCCTGATCATTTTTTAATTTGTTACAAAATTTTAATTGATGACTTGTGGAACTCCCTAGAAATTTAATGCTGCCAAACTTGAGAACCTGTCAAGTTCAAAAAAACAATAGATGTCCATTGCTAATCTTTATTCTTATTGTACATAAATGAGGTGATTTTTGTCTATACCTACCCTCAATACTTCTTAATATCATAACGATTGATTCAGATAAATGAAATCAATTTAGAATTACATAATTTTGCGGAAAAGATTGCTAGAAGAGGTCAACAAGTGGGCTTAAGATTCACTTTGGATAATGCGATTCCGTCCTTGGGCTTTCGCTTGTTGTAGGGCTTGATCGGCAAGATCAATTAAAAATTTTGGCTCTCTATCCAGAGAAGGAATTTGGGTGGCAATCCCTATACTGAGGGTGACATATTCACTGACAGCAGAATTGTCATGAGGAATTTGTCGCTGTTTAAGGGCAGAATGGATCTTATGAGCAACTGTTAAAGCCCCTTGCTCATCGGTATCCGGCAAAATGATGGCAAATTCTTCTCCCCCATAGCGAGCCGCTACATCAGATGCTCGTTCACAAGCCAGTTTAATCACGTTTGCCACTTGTTTGAGACAGTCATCTCCTCCTAAATGGCCATAAAAGGTATTATAATTTTTAAAGAAGTCTACATCACACATAATTAAAGACATACAAACAGGTATTTTTTGAAAATTCTCTTGGGCGGCTAAACGTTCCCACTCTCTTCTTAGCACGAGATCAAATTGACGACGGTTAGCGATGCCGGTTAATCCATCTAACATGGCTTGATTTTGTACTGTTTGATAGAGTTCCGATTGTTGAATAGCGATCGCCAAGGAATTGCCCAATTGAGTTAAAAATTCGATCTCCCAATTTTGCCACTCTCGATTACCACTATAGTCTTGGGCTAAAAGTTGTCCCCATAAACTAGCTTCTCCTTCAGGTTGATTTTGCCAGATGGGAACCGTTAAAACCGAATTAATTAGAGAGTTCAGTATTTGATCAATTTCTTGGTTTTGTTCTGGGGTTAAACTGTAATGATATAAATTTGTCTCTAGTAAGTGGGAAACCCTGGCTAAAAGAGGGACTGGCTTTTCCTGTTGTGGGGCTAAAGATTCCGCTACAATTCTTGCTGGTGATCCATCTCGACAGCAATAGATCATCACTCGATCAGTATTGAGAAAGTAGCGAACTTCACTTACCGTTGTTTTTAAAATATCTCGTAATTCAAGGGATTTACGAATGCGTTCAATCATACGTCCCATCAATTGCTCTCGTTCTATCTGTTTTTGCAGTTCCTCTTTTTGTCGTTGCAGTTGGAGTTTTTGCTGCTTTAATTGTTCTTCAATTTGTTGACGTTCAATGGCATATCCGATGGCACGACACAGCAATTCACTGTCAAATTGCCCCTTATAAAGATAATCCTGTGCCCCTTGGCGAACCGCTTCCACAGCAATATTTTTATCTTGAATGTTACTCAATACGACGATGGGAGTAGTGGAGGCTTGTTGTTTGATTTGATTAATCGAGCTAAGGTCTTGATTATCTGGCAAGCGGATATCCAATAAGATAATATCATAGTTATTCTGTTGGAGAGATTGAATTCCATGCTTTAAATAACTGTGGTGAGTTAAAATTACAGGAATCTCCAGCACTGACTCAATCATATCCTTAATTAACTCAGCTTCGTAGGAATTATCTTCGATTAAAAGTATATGGAGACTAGGGTTGTAAATAGGCACGATTTTAACGTAATCAACTAGAATTTTTGAGAACGTTATTTTAATAATAACTTAAGAATTTGGTTAAGGAATTTTAATTAAAACGTCAAGGAAAAAGCTGGCAAAATTTGTCTTTAATGAGAACCCGAGTTTTTCTGTTTATTATACAATAAACTTGATTCAAATAAAAGAGTTAATTAGATAAAAATATTAACTTTTTTCTTTAATTAATCGATGTTCTGAACTTTTTACCTAACCCTATATTTTTAAAAAGCCTCCCGCATATAGGGAAGCTTGACACCCATTATTTTCCGTCAGCGTCTGAGTAGTCCCACCAACCAAATTAACATCATTCCCAGCATCCAATAAACCACAATACCCACTACCAACCCTCCATCAAATAAATTATTTCCATTTCCAGGATTGAAGAGATTGGCAAAGGGCGCGGCTAAGGGGTTAGATAACCCAAATACAATACTAGCAAATAAATTTTGCGGATTCGCTTGTGCCAAGTGCAACACAAAACGGAATCCTAACATCACTTCTACCGTCACGACCACAAAGTAAATAGCATTGATGATCTTATCGATGATCAGATCAAATCGCAATTGTGCTTGACGGCGTTGTTCCCGGGTTAGTCTTAATTGTTCTTCTTTGAGTTCCAGTGTTTTAGAAGATACTAAATATTCACCCGTCGAGGGGGTTTCGTGAGCGTTCTGTTTGTGATTGGGATGATTCATGATAGTCTCCTTTACATCGTTAAGCTTTTTTTCCTAGCTATTTATGCTCAACAGTCCGCTCTTTGGGTGTATTAAAACTCTCTATTTCTATTGTGAATGCTTTTCTTATTACCAATGCCAAAAAAATTCTTAAAAACTTTGTTGAAGCTTAATCCCTAAAGACTATTTTTAACAATTTTTCTGAGGTGTCTCAACTATAAATCTCAGGATTGACACAATAAGGCAAGGGTTGGTTTAATAGTCCGGCCAGTAAATTATTAGCCGCCATCGTGGCCATTTTTAAGCGTGTTTGATAACTGGCACTGCCTATATGCGGCGTAATAATCAAGTTTTTCAGACTCAGTAAAGGACTATCGAGGGGTATGGGTTCTGGTTCAGTGACATCTAGGGCAGCCCCGGCAATCTGACCACTTTTTAAAGTTTGATATAATGCCTGTGGGTCAACAATGGCTCCTCTGGCTGTGTTGATTAAAATGGCTGATCGCTTCATGAGGGCAAATTGTGCATAACTGATTAAATGATGGGTTTCTTTTGATAAGGCTGTGTGAAGGGTTATAATATCTGATTCTTGCAATAAGCGATTAAACTCTACATATTCCACACCTAATGCCGCTTCTATCTCTTTTGAGCGACGATGGCGACTGGAATAAATGACCCGCAGATTAAATCCTGATGCACGACGAGCAACTGCTTCTCCGATACGTCCTAACCCGACTATGCCTAAAGTCGCGCCGGATAAATCTGTGCCTAATAGTAATGTCGGTTCCCAAGTCTGCCAAGAGCCGGCTCTGACGTATTGCTCAGACTCGATAATTCGTCTGGCGGCACACATTAATAAAGCCCAGGTTAGGTCGGCGGTGGCATCGGTTAATACGCCTGGGGTGTTTCCTACCGGAATTTTTCTGTTAGTAGCGGCTTTGATGTCGATATTATCGTAACCGACAGCCATTTGACTAATAACTTTTAGCGATTTTCCTGTGTTAATAAGTTGCTCGTCAATACGGTCCGTTAATAAGCACAGTAAGCCATCGATTTGTTGGACTTTTTCTAACAAGATTTCGTAAGCTGGGGGTTGACGTTCTGGCCATATTTCTATTTCTGCATGGGAGAGTAAAGGATTAAGTCCTCTTTCGGGAAGCTGACGAGTAACAAATATTTTAGGGAGTGACATAATTTTCAAGTTTTGTTAGGACAAAAAGCGGGAGAATATCGGTTTTTTATCAAGGGTTTATGGGAGCATAAGACAGTATCAAAGCCCATAACGCACCTTGTTTACTGCCTTTTTTTATTCCTTCAGCAGTAACTCAATTAAACTATTCACTAAACGCTCTTCAGACATGGGCATAATTTCTTTGCCATAAAACATTTCTTGTGTCAGGATATAATGAATCAGCGAACCGACAAAAATTCGGGCTGTGGCTTCTGCATCTACAATCTTTAGTTCTGGGTTTTCTGTTAAATACTCAGTCAAGATTTTAATTGAAGGTTGAGCGATATTGCTCAAGAAAATATGAGCTAAATCGGGACGTTTTTCTGACTCGGAAACCACTAGCCGCATAAAACATATATGGTCTTTATCTTGGGCTTCTTCCAGTAACCGATAGGCTAATTCTTTTAAGACTTTTTTCGGTTCTCCTTTTAACGGTTTAGACCAAACTAAACGGAATTTTTCACCGGCCATCCGTTTCACTAGGGCCGTAAAGAGTCCATCTTTATCTAAAAAATGACTGTAAAGGGTTTGTTTCGATACTCCTGCGGCTTGGGCTACTCGGTCCATACTGGTAGCGGCATAACCATTTTTGAGAAATTCGGGTAATGCTCTTTGTAATATTTGTTCCGCTTTTTCTTCTAAACGAGTCGTCACGGCTTTTTCTCCTGACTCTATCTGTATTCTCTATATATTCCTATATTCCCTATTTTAAGTTTGACTAAACTAAACTGTACAGTCTAGTTTTATTTTTGCACTGGCTGTATTCAAATATCATAAATAATGATTTTTGTCAAAAAAAGTTTTTTTGTCTTAACACAACTTCACTAAAAAAAGGATTTCCTATTTGGGTTTCTGGTTCGATTTTGAGGGGGGGTTAGGGGAAAGTGTTTTTAAAAAGCTTATTAGATAAGGATTTTGCTCTATGGGTTAAGTAGGTTTTGGACAAAAGAATATAATAAGCGCTATTATGAAATTCTAGCAAATCCCCAGAAAGACGCAACCTCGTAGGCAAATAGGAATTTTTCTCAATTAATTGTAAACTTTTGTAAAGTTTGAAGTTTTGTTACGTTTGAATTTTAAAAGAGTTATGAGGAGTAATATAAGTTTTTTTTAGATAAAAAATAGCATAAGGCGGGCAGTGCCCACCCGAGAAAGACTAGATAGCAGCCAATTCTAAATGCTCAATTTTAGTCCCCAAAACTTGGAGAAACAGAGCTAACCACTGGGGATGAGCGGGCCAAGCCGGAGCCGTGACTAAATTGCCATCGACGATCGCCTCATCAACAGCAATATCAGCATATTCCCCGCCAGCAAGGCCGACTTCAGGACTACAAGCCGGATAAGCCGAACAGCGTTTACCCTTAATGACATCAGCCGCCGCCAACAACTGGGCCCCATGACAGATAGCCGCAATAGGCTTATTAGCCTGAGCAAAATGTCGAACCAGATCAATTACGGTAGGATTTAAACGGAGATATTCAGGGGCGCGACCACCCGGAATCACCAAAGCATCATAATCGGCGGCACGAAGCTCATCAAAAGTAGCATTAAGGGTGAAATTGTGACCCGGTTTTTCGCTGTAGTTAAACTAAGCCGATAAGTCGCCTTATCGACTCGTCTTCAAAACGGAACGTGAGACTTTCACCTCATTCCGCTCCTCAATTAATTGGTACTTGTCACGTACACTGCACACCAACATATCTTTTATCCATTAGTAATTCTCTGCTAATGTAGATTGTGGTTTAGGCTTGGCACTATTACAGCCAGATTTTATGCCAATACTGCCCTCTAGGACAGATTTTTCATCATGGCAATGACGATGGAGCAGTTGTAGATTTTCATATTCATCTCTACCTCCAGAGGATTTAGGGATGATGTGGTCAACTTCTAATTTATCCCCTTCAGAAAAGAACAGTCCGCAATGGTTACACTTCCCTTTTTGTTCTTTGAGTAATTTTGTGATTCTCTTCGGCATTAAGGGATTTTCACCTTTTCTTATACTCCAATAGATTAATTTCCCATTGTAAGGACTGGCATTCCCTTCCACTTTTTTATGTTTTTTATGGTGGATTTCTGAGTGTTTTAAAAGTTGGAATTCGGGTTTTCCGTTTTTTAATGTACAGAAGTTCCATTTTCCAACTTTCTTATTATGCCAGTATTTTTCCATTATCTCTTTGACCCCTTGTTTGGGATGCCTACTTTTTGCCCAACTTGATAACTTTTTAAATAGAAGATAGTCTAGGAAGGATTTTTCTTCACTACTTACTACTGTACTGTAGTAGTTTGACCACCCTCTTATTACTGGGTTAAGTTTAGCTATTAAGCTAGTCTGTGGGGCGGCTTTGTAGGTATCTATGATGTCACGAAGCTTTTTGTAGTGTTCTAGGACTTTTTCTTTTTGTGGTTTGATTGTTAGAGTGTAGCCTAAATGTTTTCCATTTGTGCTTTTCATATCTCTATGTTGACCACATTTATGGTGTCTTATATTAAACCCTAAAAAATTGAATCCGACGTTTCCTTGATATTTTTCCAAGGTATGAGTGATTCTGGTCTTTTCAGGTTTTAATGTGAGTCCGAGTTCACTTAACCATGTTTCTATTATTTCCTTGCCCTTTTCCACTACAGCTAGGCTTTCGTGGATTAGGACAAAATCGTCTGCGTATCGGATTAAGGCGATAGATTTCCTTCTATCCCTTTTGTTATTTACCGAGAATTCCCTTTTGAGTTCTTTGGGATTTTCCGCAAATGATTTGATAATTTCTTCCATTCCGTGAAGCGCAATGTTGGCTAATAGTGGACTCACCACTCCTCCTTGTGGTGTGCCTTCTTCGGTTGGAAAGAGTTTTCCTTCATCCATCACTCCCGCTTTTAGCCAAGCTCTGATTTGTCTTCGCATGGTGGGAAAGGTGTTTAATTTTTGAAGGAGTTTTTCATGGTTAATCTTATCGAAGCACTTAGTAATATCTGCATCTAGTACATATTTGGCTTTACCGCGTAGATGTAAATAAATTGCTTCGATAGCATCGTGACATCCGCGTCCTGGTCTAAATCCATACGAATTTGTTTCAAAATACGCTTCCCATTCGGGTTCTAAAGCGATTTTTACTAGAGCCTGTAATGCCCTATCGGACATGCAAGGAATACCTAGAGGTCGCTTTTCATTCCTTTTGGCTTTGGGTATCCAAACTCTTCGTGTAGCTTTTGCTTTGTTTGTTAGTCGTAATTTCTTCACAAGTTCTAGGCGTTTTGACGGGGATAAGGATTTTATTCCATCTATACCTGCTGTCTTTTTGCCTTGATTATCCTGTGTTACTTTTCTAACAGCTAACGTTTTTGCTGACCAGGAGCGTAAAAGGGTTTTTTGGAGTCGTCGAACTGTTCTAACATCGCCACGACTAGCAGCTTGGAAAATGCGCTTTTGGAGTTTATAGACGCGCCGTTCCACTTGTTTCCAGGGAATTTGATTCCACTGGAGTTTTGGTCTGGGTTGTCCACATCCCACAGTATTCTGTTGTGAATCTGTTTTAGGCATATTTGCTCCTAATTGTCCCTTTTCCTGCCAATTAATCGTGAGTCTGTAGGCATATCCTTACCATTACAGTAAGGCGTTAGCTTCTGACTCAATCCTGCTTCCCAGAGTGCCTAGATTTCTCTAGATGATGCGCCTTAGCTGACTACTCTGAGTATTCGACCTCTCAGAGAGCAAGGAGGGAAGTTAATTCGTTCCGTATAACCATTTGTTTGAATCGTTAGGAGGCTTCTTTATCAACGGGGATTTAAGATGTGTATAGGTTAACCAAACCGTTTAACCTAATCTTTTTAGGTGTATTTCTCATCCGATCTTTTTATGAGAACTATCCCTTGTTCTTTTTGAACGCAGCGTATCAGACCTCTTTCGCTACTAAGGAGGTTTTCGTTGACCTTAATCGAAGCTTCACTTGCGTTCTCCATAGATTCGTGCTAGTCGGGATTATCCATGAGGGCTAGAACTTACCGCCGTTCATCCCCGCTTCAAGGATTGATGGCTAGTCGCTACCTTGGGGGAAGTGCTTTCACTCGATACACGCGAGGGTTGGACTTGATGTTCGTTTGATACTTATCTCACCAACATGGTTATACAGTTTTCCAGGTTCGGTTATTTCTAATTAGATGTTCGGTAATCCGTTTCATCTTTTCGTTACATACCTTAGCAATCAATTTTGCTAAGTTTTTCCCTTTACCTAGAAGGCTAATCCTTCAAACCTATATCCTATAAGGATTACGTCTGATTTCTAGCCAACGAATCGCACAGTTTGGTCTCCTTCAAAATCATGAACAGCAGTGCGAACCTTGTCTCCTGCTTTCTTATTGGGACAGACAGCATGAACAGTATGACCCACCATTTGCAACGCTTGAAAAGGAACCATTACTTCGTAGTCTTCCACAAAGTCACCCACAAGCATGAGAATTCGTTTTCCACTCATTAGTTAACCTCAACTCCTGCATGACTGTTTGATTTCTAGAATAGTTTATTTAGGGAACAGGGAGAATAAAGGGGGAAAGGCAACTAATGACGCTCTGACCAATGACTAATGACTAAAATAAAATCCGCCTTGAAGGCGGACTGTAGGAGTTTTTGTGAACGAGGTAAGGGGAAACTGGCTTCTTTGAGATTGAAGGGTCAAGAAATTTTAAGCGGCTTGAGGTCGCAAAAGAGCGATCAATTGTTCAAGACCTTTTTGGAGGTGTCGAGTGACGGTCATGGGACTAATACCAATTTGTTTAGCGGCTTCTTTGCGGGGTAAATCCCATAAAAATACACATTCAATGGCGGCTTTGGTCTTATCTTCTAACTGACTCATGGCTCTTTGTAATTGTAGCCGGTCTTCTTGCATTCTTTGTTGACCTTGAGATTTAGGGTCAGGCAGAGTATCGCCAAAAGTAATTACACCATCATGAACCTGATTAATGGTGGCATCTAAACTGACTAATAAGCGATTTTGTAAGGCTAACTGACATTCGTTCCACTCTTGATAGGATACACCTAAAGCTTGAGCAATTTCTGATTCTTTGGGCTGACGGCCTAGGGTTTGAGCCAATTGTTTCCGCAACTTTTTGCCTTTAGTATAGAGATCTTGCCAACGACGAGGAATTCTCATGACACTGCCTCGGTCTCGTAAATAGTGTAAAATCTCTCCTCTAACATAAGGTATGGCAAAAGAACTAAAGGCACATCCTTGTTGAGGATTAAAGCGTTCTATCGCCCGAATTAAGCCTAAATAGCCAACCTGTTCTAAATCTTCGTAGGGTTCACAACATTGGCGACTAATTCGATGGGCAACTTGCCGTACTAGCCCTGCATTTAATTCTACTAATTGATTACGCAGTTTTAAACTAGGATTGCGCGAGTAAGCAATCAGCACTTCCATTATTTGAATACCTAGCGAGGGAGATTGAGTAGTCATGGTTTCTTCTGTTGTCAAGCAGCGAATGATGGAATAAAGAAGCTCAGTGGGTCTATCTATCTTTCTATTTTCCGTATCAGCAATATTTCGTACTAGCGTTATTCCACCGAACTTTTTAAAACTTTTTGTGTTAGCCTCCGAGCAAGTACCTACATTCGGGCAAACTCTTGTTGCTTGATAGTAATGTTATATTTACTGAGTTTTTCAGCCGGCTTGCTCTGTAAAATACTGAGAGGTCAGATTCGCTGATATTTGCTCAAATGCGTTATAACTTCAAGTAGAGCGATCACGCTTAAGATCTTAAACCGACTCGTAAAATATAAATATAGCCTTAACAAATCGCAATACACCCATGAGTAGTACGAGCAATTTTCGTCAAGCCATTCAAGACCTTAAAGGTCAGTCCTTAATCGGACCCAATGTCATTGCTAATGCCCTTCCCTATTTGGGCGGTGGACTGATTTTAACCGCCGTAGGAACCTATGGAGGACTTGGAGTCATTAGGTCCCACCCTGAGCTATTCATGCCCACTTTTTTCGCCGCTATTGTGGCAGAACTGGTTCTGTTTTTTGTCGCTCAGAATGTGGCCGAAAAAGGCAACAATAGCACTGCACTACCCCTATTAGCCCTGTACAGTCTCCTGTCAGGATATACCCTAAGCGGCTTAGTTTATGTAGCCCTAGGCACTTCTGGGGTGGGTATCCAAGGCATTGCTATTGCCGCTTTAGGTTGTGGAATTACCTTTGTTGTAGCCCGTAGCATTGGTTCTAATCTTTCTGACCAAGATGGGTTAGCCTTAACCAAGACCGTTAGTCTCGGGATTATTGCCTTATTCGTGGTAGTCTTGGTTCAATTTGTCTTTGCCTTATTTGGGGGTGGTACTCCTACTTGGTTAGAAATCGGGATTTCTGGGGTAGGTGTTTTTCTGTTTGCCGGCGCGGCAGTAGTAGATTTTTATATCTTACCCCGTAGCTATCGTGATGATCAGTATCTGCCGGCGGCACTATCGATGTACTTAACCTACATCAACCTATTTATTTTTATCCTCCGTCTGCTGATTGCTCTTAACAGTCGTGACTAATGAGTTAACAGTCAACTGTTAAAAGTGGTAAGTGGTTAACTTCTATTTGCCCTTACCCTTTCCTCCTTACCCTTACCCTTTCCCCTTACCCTTTCCCCCTTACCCTTTCCCCCTTACCCGACTTTTTCTTGCTCATTCCCCACTCCCTATTGACAAATCACCTCCCTCGCTACAATAAATAGTAAAGAAATGTAAATTTTATCAGTAAGGATACTCAACCCATGATGAGCGAAACTCAACAGCAACCTAGCCAAACCCCTAAATTAGAAGAACCGAAATTTGGCTTTAATGAATATGCAGAACGCTTAAATGGTCGAGCGGCTATGATTGGCTTTGTTCTGACCTTAGTCATTGAATATGTCACTGGGCAAGGATTATTATCTTGGCTAGGTTTGCAATAGATGTGACAAATCCCCACGCACTCTGAATGCGGGGGATAAGAGTATATTAAAGGGCTAATGGGTAACTCAGGTTAAAGCACAATAATCCTAAATATCCGAGAACCTACTGAGAAACGTGCCATTTTCAGCTAAGTAAGATAAGCTGAAATTAGAAAGTGATATTACTTAATACTAGAGCTAAGTTAATGAATATTTTATTGCCTCGATTTTTAAAAACTGCTTACCGCAAAGAACCGATTTCCGCCTTTATTTTAATTGTTGGAGCAGTGGATACTGTGATTGGCGGCGTGGGTGAACGTTGGACTCTGTTATCTCTGGGAATATCCATTGTTTTGTTAGCGACAATTTTACGCTGGTGGAAAACCCAACAAACTAAAACCGTTTTTTCAGAAGAAACCCCTAGATATTATTTGCCGCCGAGTTCTTCAAAGAGGCCATTACCCATGTTAATTAATGACAAACAGCGCCGATGAGTTCTGATGATGTAGTGACTTTATCTCGGCTAAAAATTGGTGAGGTAGCCAGTGAAACCGGCATACCAATCAAAACTATTCGTTACTATGATGATTTAGGTTTACTCGCCCCTTCAGTCAGTCGTTCTCATAAAGGATATCGTTTGTTTGATGAGACGGTATTTAATCGCTTAGCCTTTATCAAACGCGCTCAATCTTTGGGACTTAATCTGAGTGAAATTCAAGAAATTTTGACCGTACATGACCAGGGAGATCTCCCCTGCGGCGTAGTCAAAGAACGATTATTACAAAAGCTTAATGCTATTGAGGAACAAATAAAAGCATTAACTATACTGAAAATAGAGCTACAAGGCATTCTCTGTGGTTGGCAAGAAATGCCTAAACCCGATGAAATTGACCGCACAATCTGTCCGAATATTCAGATAAATGTATGAAAAAAGGGGGAAAAGGAGCTAAAAATAGGCTCGCATTGGGAGCGGCTATAGGCATTGTGATACTCAATGGTAGTATCCTATTAGCTAAGGCTCAAATACCCCCTTTGCCCAAAAAAACGCTACCCGATAGTCAACCCATTACTCCACCAAAGGAAGAAACTTCTCCACAGATAGAATCTTTTCCCAGTCCTGAACAGTGGCGTTTAGCTCGATTAGTACGTACTCTCAAAGGACAACAGTCCACCCCTGAATCGCTCATTTTTACCCCCGATGGTCAACATTTGATCACAGGAGGCAGTTTTACAGACCCTCAGCTTAGGGTTTGGTCATTCAAGAGCGGCCAAAAACTCTCTGACATTAAAGCGCAACGCACCGGCGTACAAGCATTAGCGATTAATCCCAGTGGCACCATATTAATTAGCGGCGGTCAAGATGGGGGGATTAATATGTGGGACTGGAGAAGCGGCAAATATTTAGGCATCTGGTTAGAACACCAAGGTCAAGTGATGGCTTTGAGAGTGACTCCCGATGGGGAAATTTTAGTGAGCGGGGGTTTAGATGGGATTAGAATTTGGACATTAAATCCTCGTCGGCCTCTGTATCGATTAACCGGTTTAGGCCATCCGGTTTATGCGTTAGCTATCAGTCCAGATGGCGTGATTTTAGCCAGTGGTTCGCTTGATGGAGAAGTCAAATTTTGGAATATTAAAGAGGGAAAATTACTCTCAACTTTTTATCCCCATCAAGCAACAATTACGGGTTTAGTTTTTACCCCCGATGGAAAAAAGTTAATTACCAGTAGTCAGGATAAAACCATTAAAGTGTGGGATTTAGCAACAGGACAACTCATCTATACACTGGCCGGACATACAGGAAGAATTCGCGCTATAGCGCTTAATCCTGATGGTAAAATTCTCGCCAGTGGGGGGAATGATGGGATTCGGATCTGGAATATTGAAACCGGAGAACAATATAATCAAATTATTGAAAACTATGATTGGGTACAGTCTCTTGCTTTTAGTCCAGATGGGCAATTTTTAGCGAGTGGTAGTTTTGATTTTCAAGTGAAAATTTGGCAATGTTTTCCTACGCCAATTTTACAAGGACCTTCCCGAGTCGATCAATTATTTAATCAGTAAATATGAGTGAACTTCAAGAGCAAAAACATCCTCAAGAAAAAAAAGACCGAGATACTGTGAATCTTCTTCTCAGTGGAGAAGCGACTGAGGAAAATTTGCTAGAATTAGCTCGATTAAAAATTCGTTATGGCAACTTTCCAGGAGCAAGAGATATTCAAAAAGATTTAGAATTATTATTGATGAAATGGCACTTGACAGAAGAAGAACTTTATGCTAAAAGTCGTCAAATTTACGCCACCAATCAAGCTTATCAACCTCGCCTCGATAATCAGGAAGAAGATTGGAGTTAACAGATAACAAAAGGCAAAAGGTAAGAGGTTTATAAACATAAAACAGCCCTGTGTTATTTAAACCTCGCCCTTGAAGGGCGGGGTCTTCATTAAGGGGGGTTGGGGGAGATCTTTTGTTTGTATTTTACTCAGATATATTCAGCAAATAGGAAACAAACTTTGAAGCATCCTCCCCCACTCTCCCTACATTAGTAGATAAAATGAGTTAGAGGGATTTAATTAATTGCTGGAGCTTATTTTTCAGGGGTTGATGTTGGATTTTATCCACTAATTTTTGTCCATTCCAATAACAGGATAAAGCCAACCATTTTTCATCAGTCACCGAATAAATACAGCCCATATTTAACCAAGTGGTGATTTCTCCTAAATGATCCCCTAATTCTTGATAAATACAAATAGCTTGTTTATAAAATTCGAGGGCTTCTTTAGTATCACCCAGATTACTGTATGTATATCCGAGGTTATTAAGGGTTGTCGCTTCTCCAGAACGATCATTAATTTGCCGACGGGTTAAAAGAACCTGATGGTAAAGCAGTAATGCTTGTTTGGGTTGTCCTAAATCGCTGTAAACTGAGGCAATATTATTTAAAGTTGTGGCTTCTAGGGCTAAATTTTTAACGGCTCTAGCAATTTTTAGGGCTTCACCAAAGAATTCTAACGCTTGTTCAAATTTTCCCAAGGTATTGTAAGCAAAGCCAATGCCATTGAGGGTTGTTGCTTCACCAGAAAAGTCTCCGAGTTGGCGACGCATCGCTAATATTTGATGTTGTAGCAATAGTGAGCGCTTGGGTTCCCCTAATTTGCTATAAATCAAGGCCACATCATTAAGGGTGGATACTTCCCCTTGAGCATCTTCTAATTGTCTAAAAAGGGGAAGGGCTTGATGATAATAGTCTAGCGCCCCGGCAAACTGTCCCTGACGACTGAGGGTAGAACCTAAATTGCTGAGTATGGTGGCAATTGAACGCTTATTATCTAACTCAGTGGCGATGCGAAAAGCCGCATGAAAGGTAGATAAGGCTTCATCGAGTTGCCAGTTACTCAGATAAGCTAAACCGATGTCATTGAGGGTATGACCTTCTCGGTTGCGGTCTCCAATGGTTCTGGCTAAGTGTAAATTTTCGGTGGATAGAGTCAGAAATTCTGATATTTGTCCCTGTTTATAACAGCAATTAGCTTGATTACGACGCTTTTCCCACTCTTGAATGTGATTAACTTGATTTAATAAATGTGTCATCAGACCTCAGTAGAACTAGAGCTAGTTAGACGAAACCTTGCCGGCAAATTAGGCCCTCAAGGTTTTTTAAATCTTAAATTAGAGTTAATCACTATTTTCTATCTTTAGATACAGGACGTAAAGAGCTAATTGTGCTTTTCTTAAATAATAGAGAATTTAATTTCTATCTCGAGTAAGATGCTGTTGTATCCAGATGGAAACCCATAAATTCTCGCTTTTGAGACGATTTGTGTAATCCTTAAAAATATTTATAGACTGTCTATAGAGTTTTAATTTATTGCTGAGTTCGCTTAAATTTATCAAGATTTATAAGTAGGTGGGCATAAATAAATGAACATGATTAATTGCCGCTCTTTAGCTGGAAATAAATAAAGCACTCTGTATAAAGAATTTAAAACTTACGCACCATAACCCAATTTTATGGGTTTGAGATTGTCCGCGATCGGGAGCAAGGCTCGCTTGGGACATAAACTCGTTAGTGCGCGTTTCTGAGTGCGTAACTTCTAGAATTGTAAAACGCCCACAATTCCCCCACACCCGACAGGCGACACCCGACACCCTAACCTCACAGTTAACTGTAATGAGTGTCCGACTGCTTACTCTCCTAAAAAACCCGAGTCTTTACTACAATTTGGGTGGGATACCGGTCTGAGTTAAGGTGAATAATAAAGCCATTAAAATAGTCAAGAGAAAACTAATCATTTTGATGAAAAATTTCTCATCATATTTGTTTTGTGCTTTTTTCCTTTTGTTTAACTGGCTCACTTGCTGGTCAATGGCACTGACATATTGATGCACTTCGTTAAATTGTTCGGGGATTTTTCGCAATTTTTGCTCAACTCGCTCAAACATGAAGTCAATTCTGCGATGAGTCCTGTCTAACGTTTTTATCGTCGTAGTGACTTTCTCTAGTTTGTGGTCTAGTTGCTCTAACTGCGTCTGTTGTGGATGTTCAATGTCATTTAAAAGTATTGAAAAGTCGCCATCAGTAGTAGTAATCATCGGCTCGACTCCCAAAAGTTGAAGACCTGATAAATTTATTATGGCAACTTTAAGCAAGCACAGGCAAAAAAAGGCTAAGATTTATCAATCTAGACCTTGTCCTAAGCTAAGGCCCCGAGACATCGAGGAATCAACCCAAGGGATAGGGACAGTTCAGAGCTTCGCGCTTAGTAAATATGACCCATGACCGCGTTATTGTTCCCTTAGATGTCCCGACTTTAGAAGAAGCATTGGCCAGAGTGGATCAACTCCCTCAAGTCAGCTTCTGGAAAGTCGGGTTAGAGTTATTTGTCGGTGCAGGACCGACCATTTTAGAAGTTCTCAAAGAACGAGAAAAACGGATTTTTTTAGATTTAAAGTTTCATGATATTCCCAATACCGTAGCCGGTGCTTGTCGAAGTGCGGCTAAATATGGGGTTGACTTACTGACGCTGCATACGACGGCGGGAAGAGAAGCCTTAAGTGCCGCCATTAGAGCCATTAATGATGCTGATGTGCCCCCGAAACTACTTGCCATTTCCTTACTAACCAGTATAAACTCACGAGAGTTAGCCTTTGATCTTAAAATCCCCTTAGAGCTTCCGGAATACGCTTTACAAATGGCGCTATTAGCACAGGAGTCAGGGATAGATGGGGCAGTGTGTTCTCCTTTGGAGGTGAGTCAATTACGACAGGTTTGTGGAGAGGATTTTCTGCTAGTCTGTCCTGGGGTCCGTCCGGCTTGGTCCGAAAGCGGCGATCAACGTCGAGTGATGACACCAGCATCAGCACTGAAAGCAGGAGCGAATTATTTAGTGATCGGTCGTCCAATTACAGCCGCTTCAGATCCAGTAGAAGCATGGGAAAAAATTTGTCAAGAGTTAGCTACGGTTTAATTTCCATCGGAGTGTTAACCGGTTTCTGGGGAGTTAACACTCAAGGGTTAGTGCTGGGTTTGCCGGCAAAACAGACGCAGGTTCAAGTAGCACCAACTCCAACTAAACGCACTTCTCGTTGCCCAAGTGACCTCCAAACCTTAACCGATATGTTGCTCAAGGATATACCGAGTTATGCTAACCGAGTCATGCAGCGAGCCAGACAAATTGATAAAAATATTTCTTCGACTTATGTGCTGGTAGCAGGGCGACCTGAATTTGAACCGTTACCTTTAACTCAAGGTCCAAGTCAATATGCTCCTGTTTTTCCCAATTCCACACAGCAAGTTTTTTTTACCACCCTAGAACGGCAATATAGTCATAATAAACCCGTTCAAATGCAGCTTTATCACTGGTTATTTCTGACTTTAACGGATCAGGGTTGGCAGTTAAATACAGTTTTTACTCGCATCGGGTCTTCTGTTGCCGGACAACCGCCACTTCCTCCTAGGGAAAGCCGCGACGGCATCATAGGTCAAGCGGTTACTCTCTGGTTACGAGACTGTGAGCAAGGATTTATTCAAGACCACAGACAACAAAACCCCCGGAACAAATAAACTACTGATTAATACTTTTATTGAGAATTTTTCTGGAAGTTTGGAGACGATTTTCTAAGTTATAGGCATAGGCTAAGAATTTTTCGTCAATATATTCTTTAATACTTTGCTCTAGATGTTTTTGGTATTGCTGTAGAATTTGATTAACTTGGTCTTCTAACGGAAGTTCCTGGGATTCTTCACAGGAGTGGTTAGTTAAAAATTCCTCAATAGCATCCAAAATGACTTGAGAACGATTCGGATTTTTGCCGCGACGACGGGAAGGGTACAATTTCTGAGCTAGATCATCAAGACGTTCTAACGTTTCGGCAGGAATACGAATAGAAACCAGTGGAGAATTTGCCATCAAAATGATTCCTCCCAAAGTTATATATTACATTGTATAACGAAAACGAGACAAATGACGGACAGTGTATGGTAGAATTGGGGTCTATTCTTGTCTGTAAAGTACATTGATGAAGAGAGAAAAAGTTTTTTAACTTTTCAGTTGCGACTATTTGCCGTTGAATTTTCCCCGGTGGCATCATCTCAAATAGGAGCAATTTTTCCATCTGTGTTGTTAGATCAGTCACTGACCTTCAGGTTGCTGTGTAACCTACAGGCAAATTTTTGAGTTAAGGGCTGTTTAGTCCTAAAATTCGAGTAAATATCTTTGATAAGTATTTCTCTATTATCTCACAGGAGCGATATGTTTAACATTGATGAATCTACTTTTTTTTTAAGAGAAAATGAACTTGTCTTTTAAGAAAATAAAAAAGGTGAATAGTGATCAGACGTGATCTATTCACTATTCACACATGGAGCAAAGATTATGGATTATACATCAAAATTCTAACTCAAAACCTTTCTAAAAGGGGGAACAAGTTAGGAATTAATCATCAAGGTGAGCAATTTCCTCTATTTCCCGATAAGCTTCTTTTATGCGGGCATAACGTGCTTCTTTGAAAGCTTCAAACGCTTTTACTTCTTCAGGATGGCGTGAGGTTCCGCTACCAATGTGAGCGTTGACAATTTCATACCAAACAGGAGGAACATTTTCCGGTTCTGTCATTCCCTGGTGGTGATCTTCATGGCCTTGGAACTGCTCAACCTCAGTAGATGCTGACATAGCGGTGGTGGAAGATTGTCCGCCGGAGATAGCAACGGAAACGGCATCAAAGTAACCGGTGCCGACCTCGCGTTGATGACGAGTAGCGGTATAGCCCTGTTCCTCGCTCAAGAATTCGGCTTCTTGCAGTTGAGCATAAGCTTCCATACCACTGTGAGCATAATGACGCGCTAATTCAAACATACTGTGGTTGAGGCAGTGGAAGCCGGCTAAGGTGACAAACTGGAATTTATACCCCATTGCGCCTAGTTCTTTTTGGAATTTGATGATGGTTTCATCGTCTAAATTGGTTCTCCAGTTAAAGGAAGGAGAACAGTTATAAGCGAGGAGTTTACCAGGATACTCTCTATGAATGGCTTCGGCGAAGCGGCGGGCTTCTTCGAGGTTGGGTTTGGAGGTTTCCCACCAGAGTAAGTCAGCATAGGGGGCATAAGAAAGTCCCCGAGCAATACAATGGTCTAAACCTGAACCTTCCCGTAAGCGGTAGAAGCCTTCAGGAGTACGCTCACCGGTGATGAAGGGGCGATCGCGTTCATCAATATCGCTGGTGATTAATTTAGCGCTTTCAGCATCGGTACGAGCCACAATTAAGGTAGGAGTGCCCATGACATCAGCAGCAAGACGAGCAGCATTAAGGTTACGAATATGAGCCGCCGTAGGAATTAAAACTTTGCCACCTAAATGTCCGCATTTCTTTTCAGAAGCGAGTTGATCTTCATAATGAACCGCAGCCGCCCCGGCTTCGATATAAGCTTTCATGATTTCAAAGCTATTGAGGGGGCCGCCAAAACCGGCTTCAGCATCAGCGACAATGGGCGCAAACCAGTGAACCCCATTGCGTCCTTCTGAGTGGTTGATCTGATCGGCCCGTTGAAAGGTGCGGTTAATGCGGCGGCATAATTCAGGGCCACTGTTGGAGGGATAAAGACTTTGGTCCGGATACATGGTACCGGCGAGATTAGCATCGGCGGCCACTTGCCAACCTGATAAATAAATGGCTTTGAGTCCGGCGCGTACCATTTGCATCGCTTGGTTGCCGGTCACTGCGCCCAGAGCATGAATATAATCTTCTTTATGTAAAAGTTCCCAGAGCCGGTTTGCTCCAAGTTCGGCTAAAGTATATTGAATTTTGATAGAGCCGCGTAATTTTTGTACATCCTCGGGGGTATAGTTTCGCTCAATTCCGTTAAAACGGCCTTGGGGAACATGGGAAACTAATTGTTCAAAGGTCAGTGAAGTCATGGTATGCTAATCTCCAAATAGACAATCTAATACAACGACAAGAACAAGTAGGCGGGTATACCAAAGGTTGGTTATCTGCCTTTATTTATGAGCGAACTCAAGGAAGCTTAATTGTCAAATTCGACAATTTTCCGATAGGCGCACAGGGTTAAAAAGTCTTCAAATTCATCAGCCATAACTAGCTGTACGAATAATTCCACAGCTTTGTTAAAGTTAGGGGACTGGTTTTGATTCTCTTGACGCAAGGCGACTGTTTCCTCGTTAAGAAGAGACTGGAACAGGGCTTGATCGATATTGCGTCCGTCTTCTAATTTAGCATGATGGTGTAACCATTGCCAAATTTGTGCCCGACAGATTTCGGCGGTAGCTGCATCTTCCATTAAATTATATAAGGGAACGCAGCCGATACCATCTAACCAAGAACTTATATACAAAATTCCCACGCGAATATTGTTTCTGAGTCCGGATTCGGTGATGGAACCGTCAGGGACTTCTAATAAATCTTTTGCGGTTACCTGTACATCTTCGCGCAGTACCGACAGTTGATTAGCTCCTTTGATTTTACTGTCAAATACTTCTTTAGCCAGGGGAACTAAAGCAGGATGAGCGACCCAAGTGCCGTCATGACCATCGCTTGCTTCGCGTTCTTTATCAGCACGGACTTTAGCCAGAGCAAGTTCATTAGCTTGTGGATCAGATTTAATGGGAATTTGTGCCGCCATCCCTCCCATCGCCAAAGCACCGCGACGATGACAAGTTTGAATGGTGAGTAAGCTATAGGAACGCATAAAATGGCGCGTCATGGTGACAACCGAGCGCTCTGGTAGCACAAATTGGGGACAGAAGCTCAATTTTTTGATAAAGCTAAAGATATAATCCCAGCGACCGCAATTGAGAGCGACAATGTGATCTTTGAGATGATAGAGGATTTCATCCATCTCAAAGGCGGCGAGAATGGTTTCTATTAAAACTGTTGCCTTAATGGTTCCCACAGGTAAGCCTAGGGCTTCTTGGGCAGCGATAAAAACCTCATTCCAGAGGGCAGCCTCTTGACGGTTTTCTAGCTTGGGTAAGTAAAAATAGGGACCAGTGCCTTTAAGGAGTAATTTTTCGGCGTTATGAAAGAAATAAAGCCCGAAATCAAATAGCGATGCTGAGATGGGTTGATCGTCTATTAAAAGATGTTCTTCTAAAAGATGCCAGCCTCGGGGACGAACCAGGAGAACTGCCGTTTTTTCCTTGAGCCGATAGACTTTATTTTTTGTCGGATCGATATATTCGATGCTGCCGACAACGGCATCTCGCAAGTTCAGTTGACCCGATACCATATTATCCCAAGTGGGACTGCTGGAATCTTCAAAGTCAGCCATATAGGCATTGGCACCGGAGTTAAGAGCGTTGATAATCATTTTCCGATCTACTGGACCTGTAATTTCAACGCGCCGGTCTTGTAAGTCTACAGGGATAGGAGCAATTTGCCACTGGCTGTTACGGATGTCTTCAGTTTCTTCAGAAAACTCAGGCATCCATCCGGCATGAATTTGTTGTTGGATGTTTTGTCTGAGTTCCAAAAGATGGGAACGACGAGCGCCAAAGCGGCGCTGTAACATGGCCAGAAAGTTAAGGGCAGAATCTGAAAGAATCTCAGCATATTTGTCCAACATCCGGCCACGAATGCGAACCCCTTGAGTTAATGGTGTTTTGTTTGTAGCAGTAAGAACCATGCTTGCTCCTACGGGTAAAGGTTAAGGGTAATCGAAAGGGATTCAAGAGAGGTGATTAGGAGAGCCATAAAATTGAGAGTTGGGCACTGGGACTTATTAAGTTCAGTTGTTAAAGAATTTTTTTAAGCTCACCTTACATCAGATAAATGTCTCTCTTTAGTGTAATGGTTTGAAATTTTTTTCTTTGCTAATTGGTTTTTAGTGGGAAATTTATTTGTCTATGTATATCGCATTCTATCTAAAAAAATCCGTTAAATGAGAGAGCTTAATAATTCTTAATAAGTACCCGGAGGCTTACTTTAATTGTTAATTTTTTGCAATATTTATATTAAGTAATATTAAAAATATGATGAAAAAATCGCCTTGATGCTCAATTTACCCCTAGTTTTGTTCAGATTTTTGTTTATATTTCTTTACATTAAGCAAAAATGTATAACATTATATAACTATGTTTTCACCAAAATTTCTTAATATTTTACAGAATAATACACTGTAACAGCCGTTTGAAGTACATAAAATTACACTGTATTTTTAAGCTTAAGTAGCGATATTGATTAAAGTTATTAAATAATAAATCATACAAATTTTTTGAAACAAAAGTTATAGAAAACTTTTTCCTCATGAGAGCAAACCTTTCTGAAAAAGACTAAAGCTTATCTAAAATTTATAGATAGAGTCTCGTTGTGGGCAAACCCAACCTAGATAAGGCTTTGAGCAGGGTTTCATCTTGTTCAATTTAATTGATAAAAATTTTCAGGAATTCATGAGCGAGCGTCTGAAAAATTGCATTACAGTAGATAACAGTGTATTTAAATGCTGCCCTCCATAGGGTGACCTCAGATCTTGCACCAATTTATTTAAAACCTTCTCAAATCGGGGAAGGGTTAAAGGGGAAAGGTTAGAGGGGAAAGGTTAAAGGGGAAAGGTTAAAGGGGAAAGGACAAAGGCTATTTTATCTTTTACCCATTTCCCATTCCCCAAGAAATTTAAATTTAATATGCTCAAGTTAAGAAATAAATCTCTAACCCTTTCCTCACGCCTATTCCCCTACCCCCTACACCCTTCTTAATTTTGTCCACCTACTTATAACTTTTTAAGCAATAAACACGAGAGCCGAATATTCCGGCAAACCTAGGCTCAATTGCTGATTATTCACCTCGACATCCCAATTCATTGTCCACTCATGCCAAGTGCCATCAGAGGGGAAATTCGGCACAGTATAACCCCCTAAATAATTATCGGAAAAATTCACGACAACCACCACTCTATTTCCCTGTTCATTCCATCGGCTATAGGCAAAAACTTGGTGGTCTGGATTCTCATGAAAAAACTCTATATTTGTGCCATAAAATACAGAATTATTTTTTCGGAGTTCAATTAATCCCCGATAATATTCAAACAAACTTCTATTCGGCTCATTGTTTAATAAAGTCCAATCAATATTAGGCAGTTGATTAGTTTCTTTTCGCTCACAATTGCCAAACTCTTCCCCCATCCAAATCTGGGGAATACCAAGAGCCGTCATTAACAAAACCGCCCCTAATTTAGCCCGTTTAAAAGCCGCTTTATCAAAAAGATTATGATTAGCCAACCCGACCATCAATCTTTCTTGGTCATGATTTCCTAAATAATTGACCACATTGGTGACTCCCATATAGCCTTGAATCTTACAATCAATTGCTTTTTTAAGTTCTTCTAAATTGAAAGATGCTCCGCAAAGTTGAGCAATAACCAAATGATAAAAAGCCTCATGCCAGCACCCATCCATCGGGCCATCAATATTCGTAATTGTAGGAGTATCAGGAATATGTTCAGCAATGTTATAAAAAGGCTTTGAACCGGCAGCTTTTTTAGCTTCTTCAACTATCCAGTGCATAAAATCATAATTAGCCAATTGCCGCGCCGCATCATAACGAATACCATCAATATGATATTCTTGAATCCAGAAGCGAACCACATCACCACTAAATTGCCAAGCGGGTTTTATCCCTAAATTTTCATCATAATGCTCATAATTAAATTCCGGCCCCCAATAATTCTTCGGATCACGGGCTTCATGATAATACCAATAATCATGATCAATTTGTCTCAGAGGGCATGACTCTTCTGAATGATTTAACATCATATCCAGAATAACTCGTATTCCTCGAGCATGACATTCATCAATCAATTGTTTTAAGTCTTCTGTGGTTCCGTAGCTCGATTCGGCGGCAAAAAAATAACGCGCTTGATAACCCCAATTTTTTCGCCCGGGATATTCGGTAACGGGCATCAGTTCGATAGCATTAATCCCTAAGTCAGAAAGATAATCTAACTTTTCAATCACTTGTGCATATTGGTCGCCGCCAAAAGCGGTAATGTGCATTTCATAGATGACTAATTGCTCATTAAAAGGCAGAGGTTTATCATCATGTTGCCAAACATAAGTATCAACAGTATCAACAATTTTTTGCCCATCTTTGATACGAATAATGCCTTTTTGCTCGCTATCATCAATCACATAGGTAGCGTAAGGGTCAACGATTTCAACCCATTGATTGGGTTCTAGAAACCCACTTTTTGAGCGAATTCGGAATCGATATTGATACTCTCCATCCTCTAATGCAATTTGAGTTCGGAAATAGCCACGCTCATCTTTTTCCATTGAAATCGGTTGCCAATCAGAAAAAGAGCCGATTAAAGCGGCTTCTTGATTATAAGGAGCCAATAATTGAAAGTCTATTAACTGGGACATAAATTTAGCTTAGAAAGTTGTGCAATACAAGTCCCTAGGGTTGAGGATCGTAACTGGTGGGAAGATCACTAGCATGGGGATCAGAGCGGCTAGGAACATGATCTTCTGCGCTAGAAGGTGCAGTGGAACCGGCGGCATTAGGAGTCTCTCCCGCAGCAGCGTTAAGAGCTTCTTCTTCACTAATAGAGGGATTACTATTGGTTGCGGCTGTTCTAGCTCCTGCATTCTCTGCTACATCTTTAGAGAGGGTTTCGGGATTATCTGGGGTGGGTTCTGCCATAGCTTAATTTTCAACGCTTAGAAGCGCGAGATGGTTATGTCTTTATTGTTCAAGCTATCGACAACTGTTGAGTAAGCCTTCTGTCTGAAGAAAGGTTTTGCGAAAAAATACCCTTTTCCCTTGTAAAGTTTAAACACAAATATTACTCAGTTTAGGTAAAAACTTGTAGACCACCTATTGCTCAGAAAAAGAAGGGATAATTTGGCAACTTGGGGAGAATAGCGAATAGGTTGAACAAAAAATGTCTCGACAAATTGCTAAAATTAAAGATGAGTAAAGCTGGACGCTAAAAAAGTATGACGATTAAAAATAAATGGCAACCGCCTCGAATTCCACCCCTCGGCAGCTTGATCCTGATTCTGGCTGGTGTATCGTTCGTTGCCTATTTATTTTGGCCCCGTTCTGCCAGTGTTTCAGATATTCCCCTGAATCCTTACAGTACCTTTTTAGAACAAGTGGACAAAGGAGAAGTAGAACAGGCAAGAATCGGGGATGAGATCATTCTCTACAAGCTTAAGCCTTCTCCTTCTGATCTTCCAGCACTAGAAAATGTCATCCCCAGTAATCCGATCACGCCACAAGATAGCGGCAATCCTTTTTATTCATCTGGCAGTCGCTCCGAAGGCACAACCAATACTCAACCCGGCAAAATCCTAGCCACCATTCCTCTGAGTGATCCACAACTTCCCCAATTTCTTAGAGCTAAAGGCGTTGTCTTTGAAGCCGCCCCCCCGCCTAAATATGGCTGGTTAACCACTCTATTAGCCTGGGTTGTGCCTCCGATAATATTAGTGGCGGCGATGCAGTATTTTGTCTATCGCAATGATGATACTCGTCATTCTCTTCTGTTTAATAAAAATAAGGCCAAAGTTTATCTAGAGGGAGAAGCCGATCAAATTACTTTTGCTGATGTAGCAGGAGCAGAAGAGGCGAAAACTGAATTAGTAGAAATTGTCGAGTTTCTCAAAGATCCAGAACGTTTTAAGCGTATTGGGGCACGTATTCCTAAAGGAGTGCTATTAGTGGGACCACCGGGGACTGGTAAAACCTTATTAGCCAAAGCCGTAGCCGGAGAAGCCGGAGTCACCTTTTTTAGTATTTCTGCCTCAGAATTTGTAGAATTATTTGTCGGAACGGGTGCGGCGCGAGTCCGAGATTTATTTGAACAGGCTAAACAGCAAGCGCCCTGTATTATATTTATTGATGAATTAGATGCCATTGGAAAATCCCGCGCCAGTGGGGGGACAAGCAGTGGCGGTAATGATGAACGCGAACAAACCCTCAATCAGTTATTAACCGAAATGGATGGGTTTGGTGTGGGAGAGGCGACCGTCATTGTTTTAGCCGCTACCAACCGCCCAGAAACCCTAGATCCAGCCTTGTTACGTCCAGGCAGATTTGATCGTCAAGTCTTGGTAGATCGTCCGGATTTATCAGGACGCTTAGCCATTCTAGAAATTTATGCCCGCAAGATTCAGTTAGCCGAGGATGTGAATCTAAAAGCGATCGCCACTTCGACTCCCGGTTTTGCCGGTGCAGATTTAGCCAATTTAGTCAATGAGGCTGCCCTATTGGCTGCCCGTAGGCAACAGGAAAAAGTTTCTCAGCAAGATTTTAAAGAAGCCATCGAACGAGTCATCGCCGGATTAGAAAAGAAAAGTCGAGTTCTCAGCCAAGAAGAAAAAGAGATTGTGGCTTATCATGAAGTCGGTCATGCAATCGTGGGCGCTGTGATGCCTGGCGGCGGCAAAGTTGAGAAAATTTCCATCGTGCCTCGGGGGATGTCAGCTTTGGGTTATACCCTCAAACTTCCCACCGAAGACCGTTTTTTAATGACTGAAGAGGAATATCGCCAACAAATTGCCATGTTACTAGGTGGCCGGGCGGCAGAAGAAATCATCTTTGGCCATGTAACGAATGGTGCTTCTGATGATTTACGACGGGCGACTGAAATTGCTGAACGCATGGTAACCACTTATGGAATGAGTAAGGTACTGGGACCTTTAGCCTATGATAAGGGAAATTCCAGTAACTTTTTGAACTACGGCAATGGAAGTAACCGCCGTCCGGTTAGCGATGAAACCGCTAAAGCGATTGATGAAGAGGTCAAACAAATTGTCGAGGGCAGTTATCAGCAAGCGTTAATCATTTTAAACTATAATCGGAGTCTACTTAATCAGATTACTCAACAATTATTAGAAACTGAGGTCATCGAAGGAGAAGCACTTCACAATCTTTTAAATCAGGTTGCTTCTTTACAAGAATCTTTACAAAACTTTCAGACTCATTCCCCAACTGTTCAATCTTTTGTCTAAAGGCGGTCTAAATATTAATAAACCTCATCGAAGAGACAAGACTATTAACCTTGTCTCTTTTATATTATGAGCGTTAAAACCACTAACATAATACAAAAGTAATCTAACCTGAGTTCGCGTTAAGCAGAGTCGAGTAGTCAGTCCATAATTAAGTAGGTTTTTTTACCATTGAGGTTCAAATTGTTGACAAAAATAATCGACATGGCAAAATTAAAAATTTATACTAAGCATAGAGCGAGGTGGCTGAATGGTTTTCGGTTTTTCAGTCGATCACCTCTCCCTTTCCTTATCCCCAACTCAGGTTAATCTATCTGTACGGAGCATTATGAATTTTCCAACCTGTTCTCTCTGGATTTTTGTAGCACGCACTGATGTAGCGTTCATGATGCACACCATACCTCATATACTCAGAATGAGTCACTTTCCCTTTGAGGAACGGGTGTTAGCGATAGATACGGCTCCTTTGAGTGGTGATAAACTGTTACGTCCTGGTATTGGGACAATGGAAGAACTCAGAACCCTAACTCAAAAATTATTAGAAGCGAAAGTTATTGATCGAGTCGTGGATTTTAATTATGATCCTAGCTATCGCCAACGTATATTTAACAAACATTTTGGGAGTCCGCTTCGTGCTACTCATAACTACAAAGGTTATCCAATTTTAGGTTCTATTTTTAAGATTGAAGAATGTAAAAGCGATTATATGGTGCATTTTGATAGCGATATGATGATGTACCAACAGCCGGATTTTAGTTGGATAAAAGAAGGGATAGAGTTAATGGACAAGCATTCTAAGATAATGTTTGTTAGACCTCTTGCGGGACCGCCTACAGCCGATGGAACGATCTTTCAAAAAGCCTCTTATCAATTACATCCTGATGGTTTTTATCAATTTAAATTCTTTGGCAGTCGTCTATATTTAATTAACCGTAAACGTTTTGAGCAGTTGCTTCCTTTACCGATTATTTGGCGTTCTTATCGGCAATCGTTCCTCAATCGATTTCCTCTATTTATAAAAAATTATTTGAATATTTATGCAGGGAAAGGTAAATTAGAATCTTGGGAAATCATGGTATCTAAAAAACTAGAACAAACTGATTATATACGAGCAACTTTAACAAATCCCAAAGCTTGGACTCTACATCCTATTGATAGAAGTCCCGCTTTTATTAAAGCTTTACCTCATATTATTGAAAAAATAGAAGCCGGAGAATTTCCCTCTGAACAAGCTGGTCATTATGACCTTATTCCGCAATTATGGTATTAGAAGGCAAAAAAAACGATAAAATAGGGGCCAAGCGGCTATACTTGCCCCTAAATAGAGTTTTTTAACTAACCTTACTAAGGTGCTAACGCATAACCCCGTAGTAAACTACCAATGGTTTTGGCAGTAATTTTCATTTGAATGAGGGGGTTAGCCGGCACAACAGTCTTATATAGATAACTGTCAAAGGTTAAACGTTGAACATCCTTATCCGAACACATTTCTACAAAAGCTTCCCGGGCGGCATCAGACCGATAGAAAACCCGTTGTAAAATATCTAGGACAAGGTAAGTCATGCCATATTTCTTATCCCAACGCTTGAGATAAAGCTTGAGGTCATCTTCGGTAGGAATGCGCTGTCCGCCGTTAGAGGTTTCCACAATGGTTTCAGCACACATCCGCGCCGACTTCGCCGCAAAGTAGATCCCTTCTCCAGAAGACTTCGTTACAGTACCCGCAGCATCCCCCACTAACGCCACGCGCCCAACCACACGACGAGGACGGGGATGTTCTGGGATCGGGTGTGCCTCAACTTTAATAATCTCTCCGCCTTCTAATTTGCGAGCGGCGCGGGTACGAATGCCGGCTTGCAAATCTTTAATCATGGCCTTATTAACCTTCATGGTGCCGGTTCCAACGGCCACGTGGTCATATTTGGGGAATACCCAAGCGTAAAAGTCAGGAGAAACATCTTTTCCGACATACATTTCTGCCATGTCTTCGTAATAGGCCATTTTATCTTGAGGCAGACGAATGCGTTCTTGAAAAGCGATCGCATAATTATAGTCTCCTGCATCAATGGCCTTGGCGATGCGAGAATTTGCCCCATCTGCACCAATAACCACATCGACTTTTAGGGTTTTCTTAATCCCTTCTATACTGCCATCGGAGTGATCCGCGTAATGAATGGTATAAGGGTCTGTATTATTAGTGGGGATATCTAATTTATAAACCGTTGCATTGATTAAGGTCGCCCCTAATTTAGCCGCGCGGTTACGCATATAGCCATCGAGGACTTCCCGACGACACATTCCTATATATTCTTCTTGGTTATCTAGATTTATGTCAACTTCAATATTAGAGGGGGAGATCATTTTCATCTTTCTCACCCGTCTATCAATAATTTCCGGCGGGAGATCAAATTCGCTCACCATGCACAGGGGAATAGCCCCACCGCAGGGTTTAGCATTATCTAGCTTCCGTTCAAACAGATAAGTTTCAATTCCAGCTTTAGCTAGTGTTTCCGCCGCCGAGGAGCCGGCCGGACCTGAACCAACAACAGCAACCCTTAACACCAAGGTCTTTCTCCTAAACTTTGAGCGAGTACGAATGGCATCCTACCATAGAGTTCTACTATCTATGATCGAGATCCCTCTAGTTTGTCCAAAGTTGAAATAGAGCTTAACAAAATTTGTAATAAAACTTAAAGTTAACCCAGACTGAAGGGTTAAAGTTATCATGACTATTGAGTTTTGCTTGTTGATTATTCATTGTAGATACTGAATGTCATCCATAAACCGTAAACAATGAATTCTCAATCATCCAGAAAAATCAGGAAATGATAACAAAAGTCAAGAAGCCAATTGACAAATAGACGATATGTTAAACACCTATTTCGACAGCGAAGACAACAACCGTAAACCCTTTGAACTCCCAGGCGCGAAACCCCACTACAACCCTGATCGCCCTGGACAAGTTAATCATATTTTTTTAGACTTATCTTTAAATATTCCTAATAAAAGTTTTCAAGGAACTTGTACCATTAGGCTGACTCCTGTTCGCCGGGGAATTACTCAATTAACGCTAGATGCGGTCAAGTTACAAATAGAATCGGTTTTGGTCGATAGTGTGAGTCAACCCTATGATTATGATGGAAATCAGTTAATCATTAATCTGCTTAACCCCACCGAAGAAAGACCTATTAATATTGCTATTAATTACCAAGCTATTCAACCTCAGCGCGGCTTATATTTTGTCGGTCCAGAAGAATATTATCCCCATAAACCGGTTCAAGTTTGGACTCAAGGAGAGGATGAAGACTCTAGGTTTTGGTTTCCCTGTTTTGATTATCCCGGACAACTAGCCACTTCAGAAATTCGCGTAAAAGTTCCTAAATACTATTTAGCCATTTCTAATGGGGAATTGATCCACACTGAAGAAGTCGGAGAAGAAAAAATTTACCATTGGCTACAAAAGCAAGTGCATCCTACCTATTTGATGACTTTAGCGGTGGGAGATTTTGCCGAAATGCGAGATCAATGGCATGATGTCCCGGTTCTCTACTACGTGCAAAAAGGCCGAGAAGAAGATGGGTGGCGGAGTATGTCGAAAACGCCGCGCATGATCGACTTTTTTAGTCAAAAGTTTGGCTATCGTTATCCCTTTCCTAAATATGCTCAAGTTTGCGTGGATGATTTTATCTTTGGGGGAATGGAAAATACTTCTACCACCTTACTCACTGATCGCTGTTTATTGGATCAAAGAGCCGCTATTGATAACCGTAGCACAGAAAGTTTAGTGGCTCATGAATTGGCTCATCAATGGTTCGGGGACTTGGTCGTTATTAAACATTGGTCCCATGCTTGGATTAAAGAGGGAATGGCTTCTTATTCTGAGGTATTATGGACAGAGCAGGAATATGGTCCAGATGAAGCGGCTTATTATTTATTAGGAGAAGCGAGAAGTTATTTAGAGGAAGATGCTTCGCGTTATCGTCGCCCTATTGTGACTCATGTTTATCGAGAAGCCATCGAACTTTATGACCGTCATTTGTATGAAAAGGGCGCTTGTGTTTATCATATCATTCGCACAGTTTTAGGGGATGAATTATTTTATAAAGCGATTCATACTTTTGTGAATGATAACGCTCACTCTACCGTAGAAACCATAGATTTATTGAGAGCGATCGATAAAGCCACCGGCTATAATCTTTCTTTCATTTTTGATCAATATGTTTTTCGCGGAGGACATCCCGATTTAAAAATTGCCTATTCTTGGGATGGAGATAGTAAATTAGTTAAGTTAACGGTGACTCAAACTCAAGCCAAAGATAACGAAAAAGAATTATTTGATCTAAAAATACCGGTGGGCTTTGGCTATCTTAAACACAAAGACGATACCGAAAAAATCAAACTCAAAACTTATACATTTCGCCTCCATGAAAAAGAACAAACTTTTTATATTCCCCGCAAGAAAAAACCCGATTTTATCAGTTTTGATGTGGGCAATAATTTCTTAAAAACGGTTGAGTTAGACTATCCCCTATCAGAACTCATAGCACAGTTAAAATATGACCCTGATCCCATCTCTCGGATCTATGCAGCCATTACTATTGCTAAAAAAGGAGGGCTAGAAGCCATTGACGCGCTATCTGAATCTCTGAGAACAGATCGATTTTGGGGAGTTCGTTTTGAGGTCGCTAAACAGTTAGGAAAAATACAACTCACTCAAGCGGCAACGGCTTTAATTAAGGGCTTAGAAGATGAGAATGCCAAAGTTCGCCGCGCTGTAATAGAAGCATTAGGAGAGATAAAAACCTTTCAAACTTATGAAACGGTAAAAGAATTTTTGTGTCGAGGTGATGCGAGTTATTATACAGAAGCATCGGCCGCGCGAGTTTTAGGTGGGATGGTTTCTGGCAATTTAAAAGAGAAAGAAGGAGAAGTGATTGATGTATTAAGATGGATTTTACATGAACGGGGCGGATGGAATGAAGTAGTAAGGTCCGGTGCTATTGGCGGGTTAAGTCAATTGAAAACGTCTCCGGTGGCGGCTGACTTGATTTTAGAATATACAAAACCCGGTGTTCCTCAAGCTTTACGGTTATCGGCTATTCGCGCTTTAGGGGCTGTTTCTACGGGTCAAACTCCCGATAAATTAGCAACCATTTTAGAGCAATTAGAGATTCTTTCTCAAGAAGGCTTTTTCTTAATTCAAGTGGCAGTGGCCAATGCTTTAGGACAAATGGAAACCCCAAAAGCGATGGGAATTTTACAATCTTTAGCCGAACAAACCCCAGATGGAAGAGTTCGCCGCCTGGCTGAGGAAGCGATAGAAAATGTACGGAAAAATTTAGGTTCTGATAAGGCAATTAAGGAGTTACGGGAGGAATTAGATCAGATGAAACAGGAAAATCAAGACCTAAAAAGCCGGGTGTTGAAGTTAGAAACTAAGGGAAAAAAATAGAGGTTTTACCTCTCCCCCAACCCCCTCTAATACAAGGTGAGGGGGCTTAAATATATAGATCCAAGAAATCAAACTAGAGTGGAGACTACCATGAGTAATAAACCAACTATCCCCGATCCTTCTGTCAATGCAAGATTAATTAATAATTTACGTCGCGCAGGTCTAGATTTTGAGGAAGTGGGATTACAGTTAGAAGAAGTTATTGCTAAATTCGATGCAAATTTACGTCAGCAAAAGTTACAACGGATCAAGCAAAAGCAGCAATCATAGTTGACCTTTCTAAGCCAACATTAGTTTTCCTTTTGGTTTAGGAATTTCTCGGCCTAATTCTTGAGCCGTTTCAATCCATTGTTTAATAATTATCTCGGCATTTTGTACCGCTTCTTGATAAGTTTCTCCATCTGCCATACATCCTGCTAATTCGGGAACTTCAACGATAAAGGCTTGATCTTCTTCACTCCAATAAATAATCAGTTCATAGCGAATTTTCATCTTGCTCTCCTAATTGATATTTGAGAAATATATTGCGAATTTGCTTAACTTTATAGATTTTAGCTTTTCCTTGTTGAGGTTGTAGGTTTAAAATTTCTTCAACTTCATCTTTGGTAAAAATATGATGACTGCCTCGTATTCGCTCATAAATATGTTGTTTTAATCTGTTTTTTAGCTCAAGATCAACTATACTAAAACTATCCTACCCAATTCATATCCCTGGATAGATGGCTCAACCCCCAAACCCACAACGCCCTAAAACATCTTGGGGTCAACGAATTGAATCGATATTAGAAAATATTCTAGAACCATTAGATCTAATTGGTCAGCGTTTAATGGGGGGACTGTGGCGAACTTTTTATGAGTCGGTGCAAGATGCTATCGCCCTTAGTCTTCTGCTTCAGATTCCTAGTTTAATTGGCCGTATAATTATAGGTAAAGAATTCTCTAGTTATGATGTTTGTCTGCAAGAAAATGCTTTAGGGTCTTCTCGTTATGCTTGTTTTATTATAGTGACATCAGATTTTTTATTGTGGATTGTTTTAGCGGGTCGAATTCTTGCTCGTTTTTTAGTTGATTTTAAGAGTCTTTTGCCGAAAAAGGGAGGGTCTGGCCATGGTTCCCAACCGTAACAGGATGAGTTTATATCAGGATGCTAAGGCGAGTTTTAAGTCATTAGTTGGGCAAAGTGTGATCGTCTTTGTTGGGTTGATCGTGATGTTGCTGTTGACGGGTAGGAAACCTTCAGGGTTTATTGTGGGGTTAAGTTTTGTTGTAGGAGTAGGGTTTGTTGCTTGGAGTGAAGCTAGACGGTTAACAGAGTTTGAGTCGGCAGAGGAACCAGAAGATTTAGAGCCGCCTCAAAGACAACAGACGCAAACTGTCAAACCTTCAACTGTAAAAGAACTTTTAAGGTTATGCCAGTTAGATAAGTCACGTATTGATGTTAATCAACAATCAATTTTGAGAGTGCTTTTATCTAAAAATATTTCTGATAAAGAACTTCAAAGACTAACTCTAGAGGTGGTACAAGCTGATCAAGCCAATTTTGTAAAGTTGGCTGAGATTGCCGGTTTAAGTTTAGCTGAAGATTTAAAAGGTGCTAACCTCAGCTGTGCTAACCTCAGCGGTGTTAACCTCAGCGGTGCTTACCTGATCGGTGCTTACCTGATCGGTGCTGACCTGATCGGTGCTGACCTCAGCTGTGCTATCCTCAGCGGTGCTGACCTCAGCCGTGCTATCCTCAGCGGTGCTGACCTCAGCTGTGCTATCCTCAGCGGTGCTTACCTCGGCGGTGCTAACCTCAGCGGTGCTAACCTCTTCGATGCTTACCTCTTCGATGCTTACCTCGGCGGTGCTGACCTTAGCGGCGTAAATGTTGAAAATGCTCAATTTGGCGACAATGAAGGAATTGACGAAATCTTAAAACAAGATTTAATTAGAAGAGGAGCAATATTTATAGATTCGCCCGGCTATCGCTCTAGGGTCACAACTTCACGATAATAATTCGCCATGAAACCTAGTAAAATCCTCTATTTAGACCTTAAAAATTTACTTTTAAAACTAGGATTTTTTTCTGAAACCATTACAGGTAATCATCAACTTTTTCAACACCCATCAGGCGCTTTAATTGTTTTACCCAGTTATCAAGACAAAGATTATGTTTATTTAATTCATTTAGCCGCTATCCATCATATATTAAAAAAATATTCAGAACGGGCTTTTTTGCTATCAATGGCTAAAGCAAGAGGCACATTATAATCCAAAGTCTCCTTAAGAAAACTACTCGGTTCAAGGTCAGGAATATCGGCAAAAAGATCAAAGCGATCACAAAGCGTTAAATTAAAAGCTTTTTTGACTCCTTCTAAAGTAAATTGACTATAAGGCATTGATTTATACTTTTTAAAGATCATTAATTGAGGATTAATATGTTATTTTAATCAACATCAATGATAAATTAAATAAAGAAAAGGTACATAGATAACGAATCAATGGTCAGCACCGAAAAAGTCAAAGGATTAATTCAAGAGGTTGAGGGAGCCGACTCTTCTGATAAACTTTTAGATGCCGTTAAAGCATTAGCTGCGGTACGCCACGAGGCAGCTATTCCTACCTTAATTGATGTATTGAGATACAACAACCCCGGAGCCGCCGTAGCCGCAGTCGATGGTTTAATAGACATCGGTCAAGCGGCTGTTACCCCACTTTTAGACAACCTGGATGGTTATAATTATGGTGCTAGAGCTTGGGCCACTCGTGCTTTAGCCGGTATTGGCGATCCTCGTGCTTTAGGTCTTCTCGTAGAAGCCGCCATAACAGATTTTTCTTTAAGTGTACGCCGCGCTGCGGCTAGAGGGTTAGGGAATATTATTTGGTCAAAAGTTCCTGATGAGGAGATAGAATCAAAACAAAAACAAGTCTTAGATACCCTTTTACAAGTAGCTCAAGATCCTGAATGGGTAGTTCGTTATGCGGCTGTTGTTGGGTTGCAAAATTTAGCCTTATCGGTGGTTTCTTCTAATTCAGGACTGGTACAACAAATTATTGGACAATTCAGTGAAATGAGCATTAATGATCCAGAAATTGCCGTGCGTGCTAGAGTCAAAATGGCTTTGGAGGGAATAGGCAATAGAGGAAGGGAGAAAGAGGAAAAATTAATGACTAATAACTAATGACTAACGACTAATGACTAATACTAATGATTAAAATTTTACACCTATCAGATATTCATATCGGCAGTGGTTTTTCTCACGGGCGCATTAACCCAGAAACCGGCTTAAATACCCGGTTAGAAGATTTTGTTAAAACCTTAAGTTTGTGTATCGACAAAGCCATTAATGAGCCAGTAGATTTAGTATTATTTGGCGGCGATGCCTTCCCGGATGCCACACCCCCTCCCTATGTTCAAGAAGCATTCGCGGCTCAATTTCGTCGTCTTGCTGATGCTGATATTCCTACCGTTTTATTAGTGGGAAATCACGATCAACATTCTCAAGGAAATGGGGGCGCTAGTCTATGTATTTATCGTACCCTAGCTGTCCCTGGGTTTATCGTGGGAGATAGTTTAGAAGTCCACAAAATTTTGACGAAAAATGGATGGATTCAAGTGATTACTCTTCCCTGGTTAACCCGTTCAACACTCCTGACTCGTCCTGAAACAGAGGGGTTATCTTTAGAAGAAATTAATTATTTATTAATCGAAAAACTCGAACCCGCTTTAGAAGGAGAAATTCGTCAACTTGACCCGAATTTACCGACGGTTTTATTAGGGCATTTAATGGTAGATCGGGCCACGTTAGGCGCGGAACGTTTATTAGCAGTGGGAAAAGGTTTTACTGTGCCGATATCGCTTTTAAGTCGTCCAGAATTTGATTATGTGGCTTTAGGCCATGTTCACAAACATCAAAATCTTAATAAAGATAATAACCCGCCGATTGTTTATCCGGGTAGTATTGAACGAGTGGATTTTAGTGAAGAAAAAGAAGATAAAGGTTTTGTGTTAATTGAAATAGAAAAAGGTCGGGTAAACTGGGAATTTTGCTCTTTGCCGGTGCGGCGTTTTTGTACGATGGAAATTGATGTTTCTACACAAGCAGATCCAGAAGCATCGATTTTAAAATACCTGGCCAAAAAAGACATTAAAGATGCGGTCGTGAGACTGATTTATAAGATTCGTTCAGAACAACTGGATCTCGTTAATACCGCAACCATTCAAGAAGCTTTAAAAGCGGCTCATAGTTATACCATCCGTCCTGAATTAGTCAGTCAATTGGCTCGTCCTCGCTTACCTGAGTTAGGCGTGGGAAGTAATTTAGGCCCCATAGATGCTTTGAAAACTTATCTCAATAATCGTGAAGACCTTAAAGATATTGAATTAGAATTATTAGAAGCGGCTCAAAAATTGTTAGAGGGAGTCTCCCCTAAGTGGGAAGATTTAGAAACGCCCGAAAACGCCTCAACTAAAAATCAATTAACTCTCTTAGAATTTTGACTAGGATTAGCTTATTTTAAATTTCCCCTGGGACTCAGGGGAACGGAAACGGCTTAAGAGTTAATTTGGGAGAATGTTAGGCTTTGATCATCCCTCGGGCAACTTGTAACCAGTTTTCCAAGCGTTCAGTATCCTGAATAGCTTTAAAATTAATCAGCAAACAGGTTATCCCCAAGCCTGAGAGAATAAAAGTAGGCATCATCACAACCCCGATAATTAACCAGGTAGCCACATGGAAGAAAAGAGTTAAAGCGAAAAATCCCGCTAGGGTAGCCGAAAAGCGCACTTGTGGACGAGGTTGCCGCCAAAACAGCAATAATAAAGTGGAGGAAGTCGCCAATAAGTTAAGGGGAACCAAAAAAGCGCAGATGGCAATACAGTTAGTGCGGGAGAATTCGCAAACAGAGGCAAAATCTAACATTATTTTTTGCTGTCCACTATCTATAAGTATTTCTAGCATATCGAGAAATCAACGATTTGCAGACCTTTGATCGCCGCTCATGCGCCGCCTGATTTATAAGCTTCTAAGAATCGTTTACAATAATCTAGAGTTAAACCCTATATTCAACTTCTTCTATGTCCACCCGGGAAAACAATTTACCCCCAGTCACTCCTTTGACCATATTTCGGTTAGGGTTATTTAACCTTGGCATAGGATTAATGTCTGTTCTAACGCTGGCGGTACTCAACCGGGTGATGATTTCTGAATTAGGTATCCCCGCCACCGTGGCCGCCGGAACCTTAGCCATCTCTCAATTAGTCGCCCCGGCTAGAATTTGGTTTGGCCAAATGTCCGATGCTAAACCGCTTTTTGGTCTTCATCGCAGCAGTTACGTTCGTCTAGGCACTCTGGTTTTAGGGATAGCCGCCTTCTTGTCGGTGCAAGTGGTTTGGCAACTGGGAAGCGCGATCAAAAACTCCGGACAATGGCAATGGAACGCGGAAATTCTCGGCTGGAGTACCTTACTCGCCGGGGTTTTTGCCATTTATGGGTTAGCGGTTAGCGCGAGTTCTACTCCTTTTACAGCCTTATTGGTAGATGTTTCTGAAGAAGAAAATCGCTCGAAAATAGTGGCCATTGTTTGGTCAATGTTGATGGTTGGGATTGTTATTGGCGGCATTACCGGTAAAAAGTTATTATCTCCTTTAGAACAAGCTAATGGATCGATCTCCCTGGAAGTTTTAAAAGGGCCCATAAACTTGATTTTTACGGTAATTCCTTTGATTGTTTTAGTTTTTGCCCTTATAGCCACTTGGGGAATCGAGAAAAAATATTCCCGTTACCGATTACGTTCTACCGTAGCCGAGCGCGAAGATAGTATTACCCTAGCTACAGCCTGGAAAGTTTTAACGGCAAGTCGTCAAACCGGATTCTTTTTTAGTTTTTTAGTGATGGTTAGCCTCAGTCTGTTCTTGCAAGAGGCGGTGCTAGAACCCTATGGCGGTCAGATTTTTGGGATGGCTGTGGGAGAAACCACGATGCTGAATTCTTTTTGGGGCATCGGGATTTTAATTGGCTATGGAACTACTGGCTTTTTGGTGATTCCTCGTTTAGGTAAAACCTTGACGACAAAAATCGGTTGTATCGCGGTGGCAGTCTGTTTTGGTTTAATTATTCTGGCAGGGTTTACGAGCGAACAAATCGTTCTTAAAGCGGCTGTTCTATTATTTGGCATTGCTGCCGGCGTGACCACCATAGGTGCAATTAGTTTAATGCTCGACCTCACCGCCGCAGAAACCGCAGGAACCTTTGTCGGTGCATGGGGACTCGCTCAATCTATGTCCCGAGGAATTGCTACCTCCGGTGGAGGCGTGATTTTAGATCTCGGGAAATATTTGTTCAAAAATCCCTTATTAGGCTATTGTCTGGTGTTTGGCCTAGAAGCCTTAATAGCTTTGTTAGCGATTAATGTCCTTAAACAGGTCAATATCAAAGAGTTTCAAAGCAATACTAAACAGGCGATCGCATCGGTAATGGAAGGAGAGTTAGATGGGTAAGGAGCCGCACTTTGATCAGGGTAGCGGCTTACAGAGGGATAGGAACCTTTTGAGTAGTTTTTGATGCAAACAGAGCGCATATTTGAGTTATAGATGACTTGAGGTTTTACGATTTTTTCAGTTTTCTCTTTTCTCAATTTTCACTTTTGAGATGTTATCATCTAAAGCATAATGATGTTCGGTGATTAGGTTTGCACTTTAAGGGTAGCTAGGCTCTTCTCCGGATTAACATTTGTAAACCGTTAAAAAAAGGAGAAGTGTCATGTTATTCAAAAGCCAGAAAAAGTTCCAAAAAAAAGCCGTGACCACTATCAGTGTGATGATCGCATCCTGTGCATTTTGTTGGCTCAATCCGGCTCAAGCTCAAACCGTTGTCTCTCAAACACACATAGCTCAGGCATCAGCATCTAATATTAGCAACGCTGAACTTGAACAATTTGTTAAGGTTCATGCACAGTTAGTGGCCATTGATAAGCAAACGACACAACAAATGATTGACGTTATTCAACAAGAAGGAATGACGATAGATCGTTTTAACGTTATTGGGAATTGGATCATAAATTCTACAGATTCTAAAGAAGCCCCCACCCCTCCGGTCAGTCAAGCAGAAATGGAAAGTTTTAAAAAAGTTGTCGCAAAAATTACTCCACTTCAAGAACAAGCCGAAGCTAAGATGAAACAAGTTTTTGCCACAGAAAAATTCGAAGTTGAAAGATATAAACAAATTTTTGAAGCCGTTCGGACTGACCCTAAGCTTCAAAATCAAGTTCAGCAGATGTTACAAAAATAAAGGGTATCGCTTCAGGCAAATCACTTAGGTGAAACTGTGTTAAGCTAATATATTGAAGAGATATTTTCGGAAGAGTAAACCGTTTTGCAGTTTGAGTTAGACGTTTCTCCGAAGCCATATCTCGAAATTAATCAAGTTCGGAGAGGCGTTATGTCAATCTATGTGGGAAATCTTCCCTACCAAGTAACTCAAGATGATATTAAGGAAGTCTTTGGAGAATATGGAACAGTAAAACAAGTCAAACTGCCAATAGATCGAGAGTCGGGGAGAGTCCGAGGCTTTGCTTTTGTAGATTTAGACTCAGATGCAGAAGAAACCAAAGCAATAGAAGCCTTAGATGGCGCAGAATGGATGGGGCGAGAATTAAAAGTCAGCAAAGCTAGACCTCGTCAAGATAAACGCCCTTCGTCAGGAGGAAGCTTTAATAAAGGAGGTTATTCCGGTGGTGGCGGAAGTCGCGGCGGTGGCGGTGCTGGTGGTGGTGGCGGTCGTCGCTATTAAATTTAACCTTAATTGCTACAATTTTAGGAATGTCAACCAGATGTTGAATGGTTGACTCTGAATAATTTTTGTTCATGATGAAACAGTTTCCGGAGTAATTAGAGTGGCCCAAATTATTGTTGGACAAAACGAAGGCATAGAGTCAGCGTTACGTCGATTTAAAAAGGAAGTTTCCCAAGCCGGCATTTTTCCTGATCTAAAAAAACATAGACATTTTGAAACGCCTATTGAAAAACGTAAACGAAAAGCGATCGCCAGACAAAAAGAACGTCGTCGGTTCTCTTCTCGCTATCGCAAAAAAGGAACTCGCTAATAGTCTTTTAAGTTAACTAAGATAGAAGTAAATTTAATTCTTAGTTCTTGAAGATGATTCCAACCGTTGTACTTGGGTTAGTTTTGGGAATTATCATAACCTTTATTTGGGGAAAATCTCTGCTAACTCGACTACGACGCGAGAGTCTCAAAAAGAAACCTTTTCCTTTAGATTGGCTAGTTTTTTTGCAAACCCATTCTCGAGTTTATCCTGAGTTGTCAAGCTCTCTACAAAAGCGGCTACAGGGACATATACAGGTTTTTTTAGCAGAAAAACAATTTATAGGCTGTCAAGGGTTTAAAATTACTGAAGAAGTTAAACTAACGATTGCGGCTCAAGCTTGCTTGTTGTTACTTAATGAAAGGGGAGAATATTATCCTAAGCTCTATTCTATCTTAGTGTATCCTAGCATTTTTATTGTCAACAGAACTAGCTCACCTTACGATTATATACAAGCAGAACAAAGACAAATTTTAAGCGGCGAATCCTGGGGAAAAGGCGGTCAAGTGGTGCTATCTTATGAGCAGATTCGATGGGACCTTGACCATTGGCAGGATGGACACAATGTCATTTTACATGAATTTGCCCATCAACTCGATCAAGAAGACGGGCAAACTGATGGTGTACCAATTTTATCGCATAAGTCGGATTATATCACTTGGGCAAGAGTTTTTAGCCAAGAATATCAACAATTATGCCAACAAATAAAGCAAGGAAAAAAAACTGTCATTAATGAATATGGAGCAACCCATCCTGCCGAATTTTTTGCAGTTGCTACCGAAACTTTTTTTGAAAAACCGCAACAACTCTTGAGGAAACATCCTCGGCTTTATGAAGTTCTCAAAAACTATTATCAGCTAGACCCTTTACTATGGTGTTAAGATTCTAGTAGAAGCAAAGATTTTTTCTTTGATTAACTTAAAGCCAGTTTGACCGACAATAGCAACGGATATTAGCATAAATATTTCAGGAACTCCAAACACTAATAAGCCAGAAATACTGGTTTTCCAAGCAGTAGACCAATGGGATAAAGCAACCAGAGGAACAAATAAAGGACATAACTGCCCGAATAAAAATATAACTCCCCCTAACAGGAGAAGACCTGTAGATAATTGCTTGCTGTCTGGCTCGTTGGTGTTAATCATAATTTTATGAGTAGCTAGGAATTCTCGAAAAAATCGCCAAAAATTTGCCCTTGCAATCTCTTTTTAAGACAACAAAAGCGGCGAATAATTTCTTAATATAAATATGATATATGTTCGACTTCAATAAAGCATCAGAGAATTTACGGCTAAATGTTTGACGGATTATCACAATTTTTTTCTGGTCAGAAAAAATAGATTTTAAGGGTTGGTAGTCAAATAGGGCGTTTTTAATCTTTTTACCCTGTAGAGACGTTACCAGCGCACGCCTCTACAAAGATTTGATGATTTAGATCAAATTATTCAAAATTAATAATCGGCCCAGTGGGAACAATACCACTCGGATTAATATGAGGATGACTTCTGTAATAGTGCTGCTTGATATGGTCTAAATTACAGGTTTCTTTCACCCCGGGATAATGATACAGTCGTTTGAAATAATTCCATAAATTAGCATAATCCCATAAATGATGTAGATTACACTTAAAATGAACATAATACACAGCATCAAAACGTAACAAAGTGGTAAACATACACCAATCTGCTTCGGTAATAAAATCCCCACAAAGATAAGATTGTTTTTCTAAAATCTTGTCCCAATAATCTAAGGCCTCAAATAGTTCACCAACCGCTTCTTCATAAGCTTCTTGAGACTTGGCAAATCCGGCTCGGTAAACGCCATTATTGATCGGATTGTAAATTGCATCAATCGTTTGATCAATCTGTTCCTTGAAGTCCAGTGGGCAAAAGTTAACTTGATGTTCAGCTAACCCATCAAATTCTAGATCAAATATTCGGATAATTTCACGAGATTCATTATTAACAATTGTCTCGGTTTGCTTATCCCACAAAACCGGAACAGTTACCCGTCCTGTATATTTTGGATCAGCTTTAGCATAAACTTCCCGCAGATAGTTTGTGCCATTAATCTCATCACCTGTAGAACCTTCAAACGCTTCAAATGTCCACCCATCATTTAACATGAGAGGATTAACAATGGATACACTAATCACATTTTCTAATCCCTTAATTTTTCGCATGATCAGGGTACGATGTGCCCAAGGACAGGCATAGGAAACATATAGGTGATAGCGGTCAGGTTCAACCTTAAATTGACTGGTATTATCAGCACTAATCCAATTCCGAAAAGTGGTAGGATTTCTCAAAAAGCGGCCTTGAGTATCTTTTTGATAGCCTTCTGTTGTCCACTGTCCATCGATCATCATTCCTGTGGCCATGATAGTCACCTTGCTATTGACTCCAGATTAAATTATATAAGATTGTTAGATATAATCCTTAAGATAGTTGTTTGATGAGAATGAGCCGTTTAGACTCGAAGAAAAATTGTCTAAAAGAGTTTAAAATGAGTGAAACTACTCAAAAACAACCGCAAGAAAAACAGGAGCAAGCCCAAGAAAATGCCCCTGTAGAAAGTTCTGATAATCCTCAAGACACAACGGTCGTGGTAAATCCTAGAGAGCTTCTTGAAAATCCCGCAGTCGCTCCTCCTCCTTTAGATCCACCCGAAGATTTAAGAGTCGATTTATTTAAAGATTAAATATTTGAATCGGTTTTTAAAGCAAGTTACCCTAATGTCAGCTAAAAAGCTCCATCTAGGGTGAGTTTTGTTTTCATAGTTTTCGCCTCAAATAGCCGCTTTAAGCTTATAGTTATTCCCTGTTTAGGGCTTGACTAAGAGATTAACTATATACTTTCGATAGATGTATCAATCTAATTTAACTTTGCTCAATGTAAAGTAATTAAATTCATCCCACTAGACCATGACTAACGACCAGAATCAAAAAGAATCCTTTTCAGAATTAAAACGCCGTCGGTTTCTGCAAGGATTAAGTTTTATTGGAGTAGGAACAGGAGCCGCCCTAGCCGAACATATTTTATTTAACAGCAATTCCAAAACCGAAGCCGCTAATATTCCTCAAGAAACTATCATTACTCAACAAGCCGCTACTGGTGAGATTCCTTTGCGTCCTCTCGGCAAAACCGGCGTGCAAGTATCAGCCATTGGTCTAGGGGGGGCTAGTTTGGGTCAAGTGAAAACCAAAGAAGAAGCCATGCGCGTTGCTCATGAAGCCATTGATAATGGGATTACTTTTATGGATAATGCCTGGGAATATAACCAGCACAAAAGCGAAGAATGGATGGGGGAAGCTTTACAGGGACGACGGGATAAAGTCTTTTTGATGACGAAAGTTTGTACTCATGGACGTGACCGCAAAGTAGCAATGCAACAACTCGAAGAATCTCTTCGCCGCCTGAAAACCGATTATTTGGACTTATGGCAAATTCATGAAGTGGTTTATTATAATGACCCTGAAATGATTTTTCGAGAAAATGGAGCCATTGAAGCCCTGACTCAGGCGAAAAAAGAGGGTAAAGTCCGTTTTGTCGGTTTTACGGGTCATAAAAACCCTGCAATTCATCTGAAGATGCTGTCTTATAACTATCCGTTTGATACCGTACAAATGCCGCTCAACTGTTTTGATGCAACCTTTGAAAGCTTTGAGCAGCAAGTTCTACCGGTCTTGAATCAACGAGGCATTGCAGCCATTGGGATGAAAAGTATGAGCGGCAATGGAGAAGCGATTAAAAAAGGCATTATAACCCCACAAGAAGCCCTCCGCTATGCCATGAGTCTACCCGTTGCAACCACAGTGAGCGGCATTGATTCTTTGGCTATTCTGCGGCAAAATTTAGCCATTGCTAAGGGTTTCCAGCCCATGAACGCACAAGAAATGCAAGCCTTGCGTTCTAGAGTGGCTGAATATGCCGCCGATGGGCGCTTTGAGTTGTTTAAAAGCTCGAAAAAATATGATGCTGATGAAGGCAGATTACAGCATGGTTTTCCACCTCAGCGCGAAGTGCCAAGCTAAGGGTTTGACAACTGATAGATTTAAGTAAGGTAAGTCTCAAAGAACCGAAACTAGACAAGGGAGTTTTTTGTAAACTTCCTAAATTCTGCTAAGATGAGATGAAATTCTTAAAAAAAACTAAAGATTCATCAATGACTGAAAAAACTTTAAATTTCAATAGCCTTCAGATGCTCTTATCATTAGTTCTTCCTGCTGGTTGCCAGACTGCTTGTGTCAGTAATTCGACTTACCGCATCAATTGTCCCAACTACAAAATTGCTTGTCAAGTTTGGGAAAAATTTCGACTATGTGTTGAGCCGCTTCTTGAAGAGGGGGCAGTGGTAGAAGTGATTGCTTATGATTTTTATGCCAGAAGCAATCCCAAATTTAGGGCTTGAAATTTTGATAAATCTTTACCGTAATACCGATAATTCCTACTGCCAATAGGTTAATGACAGAACTGGGTTCTGGAACTGATACTGTTGGCGGTAATTCGGCGCGGCTAAAATAACTTGTTTGACCTCTATAGCTGTAAGGAAATAAATTTTTTTCATTCATCAGTAATTCTATCTCAGAAAAAAGATCCGCTTCACTAGCTGACTGTATTAATTCATCTAAACTTAAACTGTCCCTCCCTCCCTCTGTTCCAAATAGGAAAAGATCAAGCCAAGTTTGCTTGAGTTCTTGAGTGATTTGGTTCGATTTACCTAGGTTTAAACTTTGCGAAAAACTCTCTTGAACAATTTCTGTTATTGAGGGGGTAAAATAAGATTCTGTATTCAAATAAAAGATGCCCATGACTATTTGATTTACCTGTTGTGTAACTTGGTTTTCCTCCCCATCAATGAAGACTTTTTGAGAGCTTAGTTGCTCTGTTATAATGGGTTTATTATTCTCGCTTATATCACTGATATTATCTAAAAAATGTAAAATAAAATTGCTGTTTTTTGAATTATTTTTTGGTAAATTTAAAAGAGAAATATTAAAATAATTAATTTGAATTTGCTGGTTTTTTTGAATTACTTTATTCTGACTGCCGCTAATAAAAGTTTCTTGTTTTGATGATTGTTTAATCCTTAAATTATTGTCAATTTCTGGCAAGCTAATAATCTGAAAATTTTGACTGTTTAAATCATAATTAATAGCAAAATAATTTGAGAGAACTTGATTAACCTCTTGTTTGACTTGATTATCAGTACCAACCACCATAGCTGATTGATTTGTCTCTTGAAGAGTCAAAGATTTAGCGGCAACTGGAGTGATGCTTAATCCCATTATAGCAAGTCCAAATACTGCTATTTTTCGAGAAATTTGCAACATATTTTTTAAAGATAAAAGTTTTTAACGCATCTTCCACTTTAAACAATTATTTTTTAGATGTCAGTCCCAATTTAAATAGAATTCTAGGGGAGAAAAATCGAAAAAAATGAGCAAAAAGTAAATATACTTAAGCCAATAGGAAGAAGACAAATAAGAACTTACTTATAGAATATTGATTAGGGTTCTTACCTAATTGGATTTTAACTAAAGAGTTTTATCTTGCAATTTTTTTGTCCAAAAGTCGTCAATTCTGGGACAAGAAATATATAGGGCTTACGCACTGTAACGAAAAAATCGCAGTTTTAGATTGCTTCGCATCTCCTGAGCAATGACATAAAATCGTTTTTTCAGCTTCTGGGTGCGTAATTCCTAATATATTGAGAGTATTTCAAACAATTTAACTTGCATAAACTAGATAAAAAAATGCTTAAACAACTTGTCAAATTTAGTCCAGTTTTAGCTATTTCTTGCTCTCTTTTAGCTTTGTCCCCCATAAAACCTATCCAAGCGGCAGAAGTGACCAAGCAAGCTTATTATCAATTTTATTTTTTTTCTGATTTCTTTAGGGACTCAGGCAATGGGTACGTCAGTTTTTCCTATACTAATCCTCAAGGACCCTATACGGATGTATCCTCTTATTTTCAAGCTTCAGTTATTCCGTCCGTTTCTTTTCCTGACCCTGAAATAGTTGACTTACAGGGCGAGGTTTCATTTAATATCGATGAATCAGGTTTTTTAGTAGGCGTTTATGGTGAAAGTAGTGGTTCTTTTGGTTTTGGTGATGGTCGTTATTGTAACGAATTCGGCGGTTGTTTTTCAGGATACGGAAATTATACTCTTTTGCTCAACGGTGATCAATATGATCTAAGTGGTGTAATTTACTTTGAAGAATATAACATTTTCGGTGAGCTAGTTCGCCAAGACTCAGACTCATTAGACTATGGTTCGGAACCAATATATTTTGATCAAATTCAACCTGTTCAATCTGTCCCTGAACCGCTAACGCTTCTTGGTGTAGCAACAGCCCTCAGTTTTGGGACTGTGTTTAAAAGCAAAAAACTTGCCAAAAAAGCCTCTAAATAGACCCCTTTTGCCAAACAAAATTAGGCTGCCTAATGATTTTTAAACCGGTTGATCAAAGTGCCTTGGATGAGTTGTGTCTCCATCCAATTTTTTAAGTTTCAATCATTTTTGGCGGGTGTTGTTTTAAAACAGTATGCAAAAATTGCCCAGTATAAGAGCTATCATTCAGTGCCACTTCTTCGGGGGTTCCTTCGGCAATAATTTCTCCTCCCCTATCTCCTCCTTCTGGACCTAAATCGATAATCCAATCTGCACAACGAATCACATCTAAATTATGTTCGATCACAATAATCGAATTGCCTTTGTCTACTAATCTCTGTAATACATTTAACAAATGATGCACATCATAAAATGATAATCCTGTGGTGGGTTCATCAATTAAATATAATGTTTTTCCTGTGGCGCGGCGCGATAATTCTGAGGCTAACTTGACTCGTTGCGCTTCTCCTCCCGATAAAGTCGGGGCACTTTGTCCTAATTTAACATAACCTAATCCTACATCTACTAAAGTCTGTAAACGGTTGACTGCCCTGGGAATATTTTGAAAGACTTCTAACGCTTCGTCTACCGTCATATCTAACACATCCGCGATAGAATAGCCCTTATATTTCACCTGTAAAGTTTCCCGACTATAACGCGCACCTTTACACACTTCACATTGCACATAGACATCCGGTAAAAAGTTCATTTCAATCACATTTACCCCTTGTCCGGCGCAAGCTTCACATCTTCCTCCTTTGACATTAAAAGAAAATTGTCCGGGTTTATAACCTCTAGATTTGGCTTCTACTGTTAGGGCAAATATTTCTCGAATGCTATCAAATACGCCTGTATAAGTGGCAGGATTAGAACGGGGAGTTCTACCAATGGGAGATTGATCAATCACAATGACTTTATCAACTTCTTCTAATCCTTTTATGACTCCTAACTGTTTCGGTAAGGGAACTGTGCGAGATAAATAATGCTGTAACGCGGGATATAATAATTCATTAATTAGGGTAGATTTTCCCGAACCCGATACCCCCGTAATACAGACCAATTTCCCGAGAGGAATTTCTACATCAATGTGTTTAAGGTTATTCTGATAACAGTCTTTTAACAGCAGAAATGAGCCATTTCCTTGTCTTCTAGTCGGGGGAGTTTCTATTACCCTACGCCCCGATAAATAAGCCCCGGTTAAAGAGGTTTCTGTATTGAGTAAAGTTTCTAGATTGCCTTGACAGACAATTTCGCCGCCATGTCTTCCCGCTTTTGGGCCAATATCCACCAAATAATCAGCAGTGCGGATGGTGTCTTCATCATGTTCCACAACGATTAAAGTATTGCCTAAGTTTCGCAGTTTTTTCAGCGTATTTAATAACCGTCCATTGTCCCGTTGATGGAGTCCGATACTGGGTTCATCTAAGACATATAATACTCCGGTTAATCCTGAACCGATTTGAGTCGCTAATCTGATGCGTTGCGCTTCGCCGCCAGATAAAGTCATAGCCGCTCGATTTAGGGTTAAATAATCTAAGCCGACATCCATGAGAAATTGTAGGCGTGCAATGATTTCTTTGAGGGCGAGTTGTCCGATAACGGCCTGCCTGGGGCTGAGTTTTAAATCGTTGATTCTTTCTAAACAGTCTCGAATCGAAACATCAGTTAAATCAATAATCCGATATTGTCCTAATCTGACGGCCAAGGCTTCAGGTTTGAGTCGTTTTCCTTGACACACTTCACAGGGTTGATTAACGATATATTTTTCCAGTTTTTGTTTAATTAAATCTGAACCAGTATCTTGATAAGAACGATCTAAAATGTTGATGATTCCCGAAAAATTCAGGAAATGACCTTTACTTTTATGGCGAGACTCTCCCTCAAACCAGATCGGCTCATCTCTTCCATACAATAAAATAGTTTGTTGTTCTTCGGTTAATTTATTCCAAGGGGTTTTGATCTCAAAGCCGCAACTTTTCCCCACACTATACAACAGGGAAAGATAATAAGAATTGTCTTTATCTGACCAAGGGGCAATGGCACTATATACGGGTTGCTTGGGGTCAGGAATAATTAGCTCGGGAGAAAAGGTTTTTAGACAGCCTAAACCATGACAATGAGGACAAGCTCCATAAGGGGAATTAAAGGAGAATAATCTCGGTGATAATTCCTCCATGACTGCGCCATGTTCCGGACAAGCGAAGTTTTCTGAAAAGATAATTTCTTGGGGTTTTTTGGTTGTAGCGGCTTGCGGATTTTTTCCGTTTGTGGTATGATTTTCTTCATAATGGGAAAAGTGCGCGTCTTGCGAGGGTTCCTCTAAGATTTCAATAACAGCAATTCCTGTAGAGTGCCGCAAACAGGTGGTTAAAGAATCTACTAAGCGTTCCTCTACCCCTGGCTTTTTGATTAAGCGATCAACAACAATCTCGATATCGTGTTTGTAATTTTTATCTAATTCAATATCATCGGTTAATTCCCGCACTTCCCCATCAATTCTAATGCGGACGAACCCTTGAGAGACGAGACTAGATAAGAGTTGCTTGTGAGTGCCTTTTTTTCCTCGAACCACAGGAGAGAGTATTTGAAAGCGGGTGCGTTCTGGGAGTTCCATCACCCGATCACACATTTGATCGATGGTTTGGGGGGCAATATTGCGATCACAGTGGGGACAATGGGGTTCTCCTGCGCGTCCGAAAAGGAGTCTGAGATAGTCGTATATTTCGGTAACGGTGCCTACTGTGGAACGTGGGTTATGGGAGGTGGACTTTTGATCGATGGAAATGGCCGGACTGAGTCCTTCAATTGCGTCTACATCGGGTTTGTCTAATTGTCCTAAAAATTGTCTTGCATAGGCGCTGAGAGACTCAACGTAGCGGCGTTGTCCTTCGGCAAATATGGTGTCAAAGGCGAGGGATGATTTTCCTGAACCGGATACCCCAGTAAAGACGATCAGTTGATCTCGGGGGAGTTCGAGATCGATGTTTTTGAGATTGTGTTGTCTTGCGCCGCGAATGCGAATACGATTGGGGTTAGACATGAAGCAAGCAAAACTTAACAGTCCTTCATATAATAGCGTTTGCCATAGGGTTTTGGGGTGTTTGTGTTTCGCGCAAAGGTGCAAAGGCGCAAAGGGAATATATTGTCAAAAGGTCTTCATCCTGTTCCTGCCGCTCTATTTTTCTACCAAAAGGGGGATGTCAACCATTGCAACGGTCATTGTAAAGGCTATAGTTATTATAACTTTTTGCAGATTTTTTGGGTTTTGAGGTTGGTAGGAGTTATGCACTCTCGATTAAACACAACGATTTGATGTCCGAAGTTAGTCCTGAACCTTTGACACTTTTAGGCGCGGCAACAGCACTGGGAATAGGAACCGTTTTTAAGCGTCAAAAATCCCCTAAAAATAACCATAAACTTTAGTCAAATTTAAACAGAAACTTCGCCCAACCTTCGGGGTTAGGGCGTTTGATTAATATATTAATACTACTCCCAGCCCAAAGGCGGCTCAACAAGGTTGATATCAGATTTGCCAACATTCGCACCCGGTTTATCGACAATTTGTACTGTGGTAGCTCTGGGCCCTTGATCATCTTCGATGGCCGAATATCGTACACCAGTACCAACCGCTAAACGCTCAAAGTCATTATGAAGGACACTATTGCGATGGAAGTAAATTTCTTCACCGTCTAAAGTTTTTAGAAAGCCATAATCTTGCTCGGGAAATAGCCTAACCACTAAAGCTTCTGTATCTTGGGCTGCACCGGATTTCGCTTGATCACTGTCGCGTTGTTGTCGGGAAAGTTCTTTAACTTGCCGCTCGGCTTTACTAAAAGCATCCCGAATGACTCTATCTAGTTCAACATATTGATTTTGCTCGGCGGGATTACTTTCCGCCACCAGTTCATGACTTGGAGGTACAGTTATATCAATGCGAACACGATAGGGGGAACCACTGCGGGGACGGTCATGAATTTTTTCAACAGCTATATGACAACTATTTAGATAATTACAAAATTTTTCGAGTTTAGCAACTTTTTCGTCAATTAAGGTTTCAATAGTATCGGTTTTTTCTACTCCTCGATAACTGATTTCGACAGGAATTTTCATGGGTGACTTCTCCGTTTTTTTTGAGCTATGAAACTTCTATAGGAAGGAAATTTGTTAAAAGTAAAATATTAAACAATAAACAAGAGTTGGATTGATTATGCTTCTTCTGGAGCTTCCGTAATGTCTTGTGAAGAGTAATCCCGTCGTTCAGTGGACGAGCGGCTATATTGTTCTTGTTGTTCTTGTTCATCATAAGCTCCTTCTTCAGGCTGATAAGATTGAGACAGGTCTTGACTGTCAGGATTAAGTTTATCTCGGCTGTTCTGGCTGGTTTGGCTACTACTCATTTTTTATCCTCAAAGCAGTAATTCATTAGTAGTATTACTTCTTAAATTAACGGTTTTAATGCGGCGATCCCTCTTCTTAAAGGTAGGTTTATATTAGGTAATTAAAATTCCCCACAGTGGAGAGACTGTTTGTAAAGTAAATCGCTAGGCTACTGTAGGGTGTATTAGCATAGCGTAACCCACCCTACTTAATGTTTTATTGATCAACAGTCTCTAAGAAACCCCGCGAATTTTGCGAGTATTATCCACTAAACTTTGAGCAAATTCATCAAAGCGTTGAGAGAGTTTCTCATCCAACAACTTACCCTCATCATTAAACGCCTTCCAAGCTTGTCCTAGGGCAATTTGTTCAGGAATGACCCAACCATGAACCCACCGGACAATTATTCTCAAATCATTAAGCGCATTACTATTAGATTGCCCACCTAAAACACTGATTAAACCTGTAACTTTACCCGCTAAATGCTCAAAACTCATGAGATCTAGCGCATTTTTCAGCACGCCGCTTACACTCCCATGATATTCCGGTGTTGCCAAGATTAACCCATCCGCGTCTTTAACAGCATTGCGAAGCTTTTCTACATCTGGATAGGTGGGGTATTCATCTTCACCATTACAAAATGGCAGTGACATCTTTCGTAAATCCAAGACTTCTACCTCTGCCCCTAACGCTTCAATTCTTGTGGCAGCTAGATCTAAAGCTTTAGCCGTGTAAGAACCTGTACGCAAACTTCCATTAATTCCCACTATTTTAACCATTTTTAACTGTCTCCCTTGAGCCTGGATTAACTCAAACTCATAACGACTACGTATAAGCTACCAAAAAAAAACCCAAAATGTCAACAGTCATTAGTCATTAGGAGATAAGAGAAAATACTCACCCGTAAAGGTTTAAAATTCTAACCCTAGACTATTGACTATTGACTATTGACTATTTTCGATCGCCCGAATAGCAACCTGAATCGCTTTATCAACGGCGGCATCTTTTTGAGCGAAGAGCAGGTCTTCGGTTTCTGTGCGTTGAGCTATCACAGCACAAACACATCCCGCCGCAAACCCATATACCCCTGCCATTTTAAACAGCGTGCCGGCCTCCATTTCATAATTCAAAATGTTTAAGTTGCGATATTCTTGGGTAATGCCCTCTAGCCACCTCTGTAAGCGCGGGTTAGCTGAAGAAGCAAAGCGTTCCTGTCCCTCATAGAAAGTGTCCACAGAAGCCGTAATTCCTAAGTGATAGCTCACTTGTAACTCGGCGGCGGCCTCAACCAAAGCAACCGTCACAAAAGGATCAGCAACAGCAGGATACTCCACTGGAGCAATATCCAGGGCTGCCCCTTGTCTGCACAAAGCCGCGCTGGAAATGACGATACTACCGACTGAAACATGAGGTTGTATAGAACCACAAGTTCCCACTCGGATGATTTTTCGAATGCCAACCTGAATTAACTCATTAACAACAATACTGAGGGAAGGAGAGCCTATACCACTGGTAGCGGCTAATACCGGCTTACCATTAGCTAAAAGACCGAGGTAACTTGATAACCCGCGAGAATCTGACAACAAACAAGCATTTTGAAGATAGGTCTGGGCAATGTAGTGTGAGCGTTGTGATTCGCCCGATAGTAGGGCAATAGTGGGAGGGTTAGCTCCTAACTGTGTTTTGTCAAAATTAAGATGATTAAGTTTCATTCCCGGATGGGGAAGCGGTTAAACCAGGGTAGTCAAAATCTCAAAACTCGTCAACTAGCTAAAACAGTTTGTTCGCTTTTAGCTAAAACATTTCCCCATTGTTCCCAAATCTCGCCGATGAGGAGCAATTCCTTTTCTGTCATGGTTTTAGCCGCTTGAGTGGCTTTATGAGGATCTACGCCGGCTTTAATCAGTTCATTGCGATAAACGTACTCTAGTTGATGAGTTTTACTATTTAATTCCATAATGTTATACTCTCCGGTTGAATGAGTTCTGTCTGATCTTTGACCTTGATATGATACCTATTATTAACTACGTCTGTTTTTCTTGATGTAAAAGTAACGTTAATGTAACGTATAACTTGGTGTATAACTTTTAAAATTTTCTTAGGAAGTAGCGATTGTATCATTGATTACAGAACGTTCTGTAATATTACAGATATAAATTACCTTTGCCAAAGTTAAAAAGCCAAGCTCTTAACAAAAATTTAAAGTCTTGAATAATCCCTAATGACAGACTGCCTTGTTTTATATTCCAGAGCAATTTAATGAGATTGTCTTTAAATGTCAAAATAGCTCAGTGGGTAAATTGTTACCGAACGCGCTATACATACACACTTGTGCCTTATCTAGTTTAGATAAAGTCTTACAAGAATATGAACGTCTGGCTCGAATAACTGAAATTATTAATAGAGCAACTTTAATCAAATTTAGCATTGACAAACCGAAAATATCCTATCTTTTTTATCCTGACTTCGACCAAAATCCGCATCCTGCTTTAAAACGCAGTATCGTAGTGGATATGGAAACATTGTTATTTAACGAATGGGACTATAGCAACTCAGATAATCCTCCCATCCTTCATCGTAAAGAAACTTTTGTTACACCTTCTTATCCCCATTATCAAGAATTTGCTCACCTCACCCGTTCAGAGATCGCCTTGGGATTGTTAGATAATTCTCGTTATATTGGAACCCTTCAAGACTGGGAAAACCGCCTCAATCATCACGCCATTGCTTTTGAAGGACATTATTTAGTTTGTCCATTATCCAATAAACCCGGCAAACCGGTTTTTATAGAACGTCACAAAGCCGCCATTGTTCGCAAAACCCTCTCCCGTCCAGTACGTTTGGCCTTAGAGTCGGGTTTATTTACTCCTGGGGTGACTACGTTTTTTGATTACGGATGCGGCTATGGGGGAGACATCGAACGCATCGCTAAACAAGGATATGAAAGTCAGGGATGGGACCCCTATTATCGTCCTGAAAGCCCTTTGATCGCCGCAGATATTGTGAATTTGGGCTATATTATTAATGTGATTGAGGACCTTGAAGAAAGACGTACAGCCTTAATCAAAGCTTGGGAATTAACTCGTCAAGTTTTAATTGTAGCGGCTCAAGTGTTAATTGATGATTGTGATCGCGGGATAGTGGTTTATGGAGATGGCATCATTACCCGTCGTAATACATTTCAAAAATATTATCAGCAAGAAGAACTGAAAATTTATATAGATCAAGTGCTTAATGTGGATGCTATACCCCTTGGATTAGGTATTTATTTGGTATTTCGCTCAGCATCTGCCGCAGAAGCTTTTCGGGTATCTCGCTTTCATTCGCGTGCCACCACACCTCCTATCCAAAAACAGCTAAAACACTTCTATGATTATGAAGACTTGTTAACTCCCTTAATGAAATTTTTCACCGAAAGAGGCCGTCTTCCAGTAAAAGGAGAATTAGAAAATGAATCTGAGTTAAAAGACGAATTTAAAACCATACGTCGTGGGTTTGAGGTGGTGTTACAAGTGACTAAATTAGAAGACTGGGAAGCAATCACAGAAAAGCGTCGTCAAGACTTATTATTATATTTAGCCTTAAGTAAGTTTACTCATCGCCCCAGTTCGCGAGAACTAGCTACTCATGTCAGAGAAGATTTAAAAGGTTTATTTGGGGGATATCAGCAAGCTTGTTTATTAGCTGATCTCATGTTAACCCGTTTACGGGATTTAGACAAAATAGCCCAACTATGTCAAAGCAGTCCCGTTGGCAAAAAGTTAAAAAATTCTCTATTAATTCATATTAGTGCCTTAGAAAGTTTACCGACTTTACTGCGGCTATATGAAGGGTGTGCCTCTCGGACAGTAGGACGGTTAGAAGATGCAAATTTAATACAATTTTCTTATCGTCATCCCAAAATAACCTATCTATTTTATCCCGATTTTGATCGGGTATCTCATCCAACTCTACATACATCTATGCAGATTTATTTAAGTGATTTACAAGTTCATTATCGGGATTTTTCTGAGGAGCGTAACCCGCCAATATTATCCGAAAAAGATTTATTAGTAAATTCGGATTATCCTCTCTATGAAAAGTTTGCTAGATTGACTCAACAAGAAAAAGATTGGGGCTTATTAGATGATTTTAAAACTATTAGCCGCCTTCAAGGATGGTTAAATTGTTTAAAAGAACACTGTGCCACGATTAAAGGCCATACTCTTCAATGGGCCAAAGATGCCGATCCTTACAAAGTTAAATTATTACGTGCCCAAATCAAAACTCGACAACGGGAAAGGAAAAGAAGAGAAACCGAAGAAATAAACCCAAATGAGTCCTAAATAAATAGCGGCTATGTACCTCAATTATGAATTTTAAAGCTTAATCATTTTAGCCAATTTAACCCAATCTTCAATGCCTTTTTTGGTCGGTTGTCCAGTGGCAGTAAAAGCCCAAATATCTCGTTTATGTTGAGGGCCATAACTAATATGAATGGGTCTATTTTCCCCATAAAAATAGAGAGAATCAAAAGGCAACTGTTGCTCTAAAATCCAGTCCACCAGATGACCGCTCTTAAAGTCAACAATTAAAAAATCACAAGCCGCTCCTAATCTTTCACAATAATATTTACCATTTTTATTCATTTCATGAGCGATATGTTGATCTCGACTGGGGTCTATTCGACCATTTTTTTTACCCGTGATAGGATCTTTTTGATTTAAGTATCGTTTTAAATCTGCCGAGCAAAACCCATAAGTTAATTTAAATTTATCTATACCAAAATGATCTATAATTGGATCAAGGATTTTTATAGTTAGAGATTTTAACGCTTCAAGACTAGCCGGGTTTTTAGGTAAAATATCTATTTTATCAGCATAATTTTTATAGGTTATACTACAAGTACAAAAATCTTCTAAATATAAATACTTGCCGAGGGCTATTTGGGGGATAAGTTGAACCATTTGCATTTCACCAATCAATCAATGATCACCAGCAAAATATTTAATTTTTATTAAATTACAGGCAGGTAAAAATATTATAGAATATTTCAAAAGATTATGAAACAACTATTCAAAATTTTATGTTTTTTTATTTTTAGTCTTATCCTATGTGTCGGATGTCTCCCTGAAAATAAAGTTTATTTGTCAAACCATCCACTCGTTCTCAATATTTATAATTGGTCAAGCTATATTGATCCAGAAATCCTCCAAGAATTTGAAAAACGCTATCAGGTTAAAATTAGCTACGAAACCTTCGACACCAACGACGAATTGTATAAAAAATTACATCAAGCAAACACAAAATATGATTTAGTTTTTCCCAGTGATTACATGGTGTCTATTTTAGCCAAAGAAGGTTATTTACAACCCATAAATTTAACAAAAATCGTCAATCTAAAACATATTAATCCGAAATTTCTTAATCAGGATTTTGATATTAATAATCAATATAGTCTGCCCTATCAATGGGGAACTATGGGCATAGGCTATAATATTGAGAAAATCGGTAAAATAAAAACCTGGTCTGAAATTTTTAATTCTCACTCAAAAAATAAAATAGCCTTAGTTAACGAGTCAAGAAGTATGTTAGGAGTAATCCTGATTTATTTAGGCTATAATCCCAATACCAGTAACTCTGATGAAATTGCTCAAGCCAAAAATTTTTTAATTCGCCAAAAAGATTTAATTGAGAGTTTTTCAGAAAAAGGAGAAATTTTACTAAACCAAGGAATAGTCGCTCTAGCAGTGGCCTGGAATGGAGATATTTTAAAATACCAAACAAAAAACCCTAATTTAGACTACGTAATTCCTCAAGAAGGTTCTCTAATTTGGATTGATAATATTACCCTGTTAAAAACTTCTCCCCATAAAGCCTTAGCTGAAAAGTTTATTAATTTTGTTTTTGAACCAGAAATCAGTGCTAAAATAGCTAATCATACCAAATATGGTAGCCCTAATCAAACATCAGTGAATAAAAAATTGATCAATCTAGAAGATTTGAATAATCCCGGCATCTATCCTTCACCTGAAATATTTAATCGATTGACCTATCTTAAAGATGTAGGTGAAGCAACAAAATTATATGATCAAGCTTGGCAAGAAGTTCTGATCAAAGTTGGTAAGTTATGATTTTTGAGCGAGGAATTTTTCGGGTTACCCTTTTCTTTTTTAAGCAAGGCGATCAAACCTCACTAAACCCCCTTCCTCTTTGAACGGAGATAACATGAAAAAAATCTTGTTTATTGTCATGGTACTGATGGTTACCGCTCTACTGATGGTAGGCTGTACAAATCAAAATTCAACGATCACCAATAACGCTAAAACAGCCGCCCTGAGTATTTATAATTGGTCTACTTACATAGATCCCGAAATTCTCAGCGAATTTGAGAAAAAATTTGGCGTTAAAATTAAATATGATACCTTTGAAAGCGTGGATGATCTCTATGCCAAACTCAAACCCGGTAATCCTGGCTATGATCTAATTTTTCCCAGTGATTATATGGTAACTATCATGAGGAAAGAAGGCTTATTAGAAAAACTGAATTTAGCCAATATTCCCAACGTTAAAAATCTCGATTCAAAATTTTTAAATACTCCATTTGATCCCGGGAATCAGTATAGCTTACCCTATCAATGGGGCACAATGGGGCTAGGTTATAATCTCAAAGCAACTGGCAAAGAGCTTAACAGTTGGGAAGCAATCTTTGATTCTAAATATCGGCAAAGAGTGGCCCTAATGGATGAATTACGGAGTATGCTAGGAGCCGTATTAATTTATTTAGGTTATGACCCCAATACCACAAATCCTAAAGAAATCAATCAAGCTAAAGATTATCTGATTAAACATCGAGATACTATAGCCGCTTTTGCCCCAGACACAGGACAAGTATTACTGGATCAAGGGCAAGTTGATGTAGCCGTAGAATGGAGCGGCGATATTTTTCAACTGATGGAAGAAAACCCAAACATTCGTTATGCAATTCCCCAAGAAGGCTCTATTATTTGGATTGATAACATAGCCATAGCCAAAAATGCCCCCCATAAAGACACAGCCGAAAAATTTATTAATTTTCTTTTTGAGCCAGAAATCAGTGCCAAAATTTCCAATTTTATTAAATATGGAAGTCCTAATAAAGTAGCCATTGAAAAAGGACTTATTCATGAGTCAGAATTAAAAAATCCCAATATTTATCCTCCGCCAGAAATTTTAAAAAAATTAACCTATATTAAAGACATAGGGGATGCAACCAGGTTATATGATGAAGCCTGGACAGAAGTAAAAATAGGTGTAGGTAAATAGCATTAACCGAGGGGAAACACATGAAAGCTGTGGAGTTAGTCAATGTTTCTAAAAGTTTTAAAGGAACTCAAAATCGAGAATTCTTAGCGGTAGAGCAGATTAATGTAGAAATAGCTCAAGGAGAATTCTTCTCTTTGTTAGGCCCTTCTGGGTGTGGAAAAACCACCACTTTACGCATGATAGCAGGATTTGAACTGCCCACCTTTGGAGAAATTTATATAGAGGGACAAGCGATGGAAAAACGCCCGCCTTTTCATCGCCCTGTGAATACCGTCTTTCAAAATTATGCTCTTTTTCCCCATTTAACCGTCGCTGAAAATGTCGCCTTTGGCTTAGAAATGGAGAAGATCCCCCGTGCAAAAATTCGGACACAAGTCACAGAAGTATTAGAAATGGTGAAATTAGTCGGATATGAAAAACGCTATCCCAGGCAATTATCCGGAGGACAACAACAAAGAGTCGCCTTAGCCCGAGCATTAGTAAAAAAACCCAAGGTACTGCTATTAGATGAACCTCTAGGCGCATTAGATTTAAAACTACGCAAACAGATGCAGCTAGAACTAAAACAGATGCAGCAACAGGTAGGAATTACCTTTATCTACGTCACGCATGATCAAGAAGAAGCTTTAACCATGTCAGACAGAATTGCCGTAATGAATAAAGGAAAAATTTTACAGGTGGGAACACCAGTAGAAATTTATGAAGAACCGACCTCACACTTTGTTGCTGATTTTATAGGAGAGACTAATATTTTAAGGGGGCGGGTGGTGAAACAGCAAGAAGACGAATTGCTCGTTTTAATAGATAATCAGTTAATGATCACAGTGCCCTATGGCGAAAAAATAGCAATAGATCAAGCAGTTAATTTAGTGATCCGTCCTGAAAAAGCCACCCTTTATCCTGCTAACCATGAAGATCAGTTCGGAACTCGTTCCGCACCCCAATCTAGTTGGTTAGGAAAAGTAGAAGAAGTCGTTTATATAGGCACAGATACTAGATATGTTGTCCGACTGGGTGAACAACATTTGATTACCATTCGCCAGCAGAATATTCATCGGAGTTATCTTCAGCAATATCAAGCGGGCGAAGCTGTTAAAGTCAGTGTATCGGCTGATAGTATCCGCCTTTTGTTAGATTATTGAGACTCTTTAGGTCGTAGTCGGGGAATTTTCGGCTTCAGTGGCCAATTTAAGGCAGTAACTTCCTAAAAGTAAAAGCGGCCATCCTGGAACTAAAGGAAGAGGGACTAATATCCCCCCAATAACTAGACTGGCGGTGCCAATGCCGCTTAAAATTTGTTGCTTATTTTGGTTCCAACTGTCGGTCAAAAAGGCTGTAAAATCAGTATTGTTATCTAAAATCAGCTTACGCTTTTCTAAATTTTCCAGATAAGCAGATAGCCAGCTTGTAGGAGTCAGGGAAGCAAAAATTTTAAAGAGCTTTATCCGAAAAAGCTGTGGGGAAATTTTATCACTGTTGTAATGAATAATAATTGAGTTATTGATCAGACTTAAGCGTACTTCATCAACAAAATCTAGATTCTTGATCGCCGTTTCAACCGGTTCATGTAAAGAAGGATATTCTTGTAACCAAAGAAGACGTACTCTCATTCTTCCTGGAATTTCATGAATAACTTCCCATAGAGGGATTTCCGAAAACGGCTCGGTAGAATTACTCAGTTGTTCAACAGTAATCATTTTCTGTTTGTGTTAATGAAAATTTAATGAATGATTGTTATTTTAACAAAACTTATTCAGGGAATAGAAAGTAGGGCAATTTCTTCTTACCTCTTGCGGAAACTTTTAAACGAGTGTTACGCTAAGATAATATAATTTAAGAGAAATTACCTAAAACTCCCCTAGTAGCATAGCCAGCTTCAGGAAATCTACTAATGCATACCAGGATTTTCAGGAATTTTCTTTTAAATCAAAAAACATCTAGACTAAATAATTTTGACATCTAAAAGAATATAGAGGTAACCGTTATGTGGCAATTTTTAGCAAAATTCAGCAGAAAAATGTTCAAAAAATCCCAAAACCCCCAGCCATCTGCTCATACCTCTCAAATTGAAGAAGCAAGCTTGTCTTATCCTGGGATTATCGGACTCGGTGCCATTTGGGAAATCTATGATATGTGGATATAGTGGATATAAACGTATACAGATCACAAAAACCCTGGGAGTCTTGCCGTGTTTCGACCCCAAGGTTTTTGTACTGCTCGTTCTTGCTCCTCACACACACCCCGTATGATATCTAAGTATAGTTAAAATTAATGGCCTCTTAAGGACAGTTTTTAAACTGTCACACTCCAAGTGTGAGCAAAATTTATGAGAACTATCTAGTATTTTATCCTGTAATTCGCTCAAAATTAAGAAAATTTTAAGATTTGGGCACAGTCCATTGTTCAGAGTGTTGGATCAAGTTAATCAGCATTTCTAAAATACAGTTGTAAGTTCTGTATAGTTCTCGGCCTGCTTCAACATTTATATAATTACATTTAACAGCAAATTCAAGCCAGGTTTGCGTTTCTGCGGCTTCGACTTGTGAATCATTTAATTTAGCCACAAAACCATTGTGAAAGCGGCGTTTATGCCAAGCTTTGGCCAAATTAGTACAGACACAACGAGAAGATCGACGTATGGGTTCAATGAGTGCCTCTTTCTCTTCAAGAGGAAACTGCTTAGATAACTCAAAAATTTGCATCGCTGCTTCAAAAGCCTTTTGATAGACTTGTAAATCTTGATAACGTTTAATAGCCTCGTTATTCATATCATTGAAGTCAGTATTTTTTACTATAATGCCCAAATTTACAATTTTTCTATCACCACCCCATAGGCGGCAAGCTAAGATCATCAACATTATTTAATTTGGAGCGAAAAAAAGATGAATATATTAGAAATTCTCAAAGACGACTATCAGCGTTTTCCCGTGAACCAGACTTATCACATTTATGGGGCTAACGTCTATTTTAAAGACCCAGTGAACGAATTTCGGGGAATTAAGCGCTACCAAGAAATGATTCAGTTCATGGCCACTTGGTTTAAACAAATTAAAATGGATCTCCATGATATTTATCAAAAACAGAACATTATTTATACCGAATGGACTCTCCATTGGACAACTCCCCTACCTTGGCAACCCCGTATTGCTATTCCCGGTAGAAGTGAGTTAACGCTTGATGACAATAATCTGATTATTTCTCATGTAGACTATTGGCATTGCTCCGGATGGGATGTGATTAAACAGCATTTTGCCCTAAATAGGAAATAGGGAACACCCCAACAGGCAACAGTAGGAATTGTAGTTTACTCACAGATTAACTATAGCCAAGAACCACTGCCGCCTGCCTTCTCTCCCCAGAAAATATTATTGCCACAAATGTTGTAAAATCAAAGAAAAAACCTCTATAGCTTCAATTTTATTAGCATTAACTAATCCTGAATTTTGAGTAATAAAAACCGGACTATCGCTCAACAACGAAGGTAAACAGCCATGAGAACCCCTTACTAAAGAAGCATCTAAAGAAATAACATCCATTAAATAACGAAAACCAAGCCGCTTCTTCAACAAATTTAAACCCACTTTTAACTGAGGAAACTTAAGGCGAGGATCGATAAATAACTCAACCGGATCATAACCCGGTTTCCGGTGAATATCCACCGTTGTCGCAAAATCCGGCGCACGCTTATCATCCAGCCAATAATAATAAGTAAACCAAGCATCAGACTCAGCAATAAGCACTAATTCTCCGGCTCGAGAATGATTAAGATGATAAACAGATTTCTCTTCTTTATCTAATACCTTTGCCACCCCATTAGCCGACTCCAGCAAATCGCGCACTTTATTAATATAACTGGGATCATTCACATAAACATGAGCCAGTTGATGATCTGCCACAGCAAAAGCAATACTCGCCCCAGCGTCTAATAATTCTTTGCCCATTTCCTCCCGTACCGTTAATAAACCCGCCTCTCGTAAAATACGGTTTAAATGAATCGGTTTAGATACGTCCGTAATGCCATATTCAGACAATACAATCACCTCAGCATCACGAGCCGCATAAAAATTAATTAAATTTTGGCAAACCCCATCAATCTCTTCTAAATCTTCTTTAATCTGATTTAAATCATTACCAAAACGCTGTAAACAATAATCTAGATGAGGCAAATAAATTAAAGTTAAACTAGGATTGTAGCGTTCCTCCATCCATTTAGCACTATCAGCAATCCATCGAGTAGAATCAATAGAAGTATTAGGCCCCCAAAACTTAAAAAGCGGAAATTGGCCTAACTCAGATTGAATAGGTTCACGAATATCAATCGGTTTAGTATAAATATCAGGAATCTTTCTTCCATCGGCAGGATACATCGGTCGTGGTGTAATTCCATAATCTGCCCCAGAATACATATTATACCACCAAAAAAGATTGGCACAGGTAAAACTGGGGTCAACACCACGAGCCACATCCCAAATTTTTTGCCCTTGAATCAGTTTATTAGACTGCCGCCAAAACTTCACCTCACACTCGGAACGAAAATACCAACCATTACCCACAATGCCATGCTCATCAGGCCATTTGCCGGTTAAATAAGTCGCTTGTACCGAACAAGTTACAGCAGGTAATAGGGGCTTAACCATAGCCAATTTTCCCCTAGATGCCCATTGTGATAAAAACGGAGTATGTTCTAATAACCTCGAAGTTAAACCAACAACATTAAGAACAACAGTTTTTTGCATTATTTTAAATCCTTTAATTTTATATTTTAAATAGATTTTATTCCCGAATATACTTAATCGGTGAGTAAACTACAATTCCGAATTTCACCTTTTTCTATAATTGAATTTACCCACTGATATTCCCGTTCAATAGAAGTCAACAAATCCAATTTCATCTCAGTGGGCAATACATCCCAAGTATAAGTCTCAATTTCAAGATGCTCACAAACCGGATTATTTTGTAATAACATTAAAACCTGAATAAGGTCATCTTGAGTAGACTCTAAAATATTATAATTGCCAATAAAAATAGGCACATGAAAATGAATCCGCCACTCTTTAGCCGCCGACTGTTCTAAATATCGCATTGCCATTGCTAAATCCGGATAATGATGTAAACTCCCATCAGCCCATTGTTCAATCACTTGATGTAAATAAGTTGATTCAGCAAAAGGTTGTAATCTTTCCTTTACCTTAACTCGATTTTCTTCCCCTAAAGTGGCACGAATCGCAGCACTTAATTGAATCTTACCAATATTAATCCCCGCCGCTTGACAACGCTGAAAAACCGATAGTGGCTCCTCATATTCTACCGCAAAATGACAAGTATCATAACACAAACGTATATGTTTCCGCAGCATAGATTCAGCCGCCAAGCGAGAACACCCCTGACGAAACGATAAATAATCCGTCCCAATCGGTAATAACCAATCTTCAAAAAAATTAATAATTTCTGCCGTATTTTCTAACAAACCATCGGGTTCAGGTTCCAAATTTAAATGAATCAACTTACCGGTTTTATTATAAATATCTGCCATTTCAGCCACAAGTAAAGCCAAATTAAGACTACTTTCTTTAAAAAGTGAATCCCAAGCCGCTTTATAATTTCTCCACCAAGGCTTATAAGATAGCGGCAAAGTGGAAATACTGCCCTCTATCCCCTCCGGTAAAAGAGACGCGAGAATATTAATTAAACGTAACGTATAAGTCAGACGGGAACGCTTTGACCAATCTGGGCTATAAACTTGATCTTTAACCACTTGATGATGAAAGCCGCCAAAAGGAAAACCATTCAAAGTAAACACATATAAATCCTCTTGGCTTAACCAACACTGAAACTGTTTTAAATTATCCCCCTCCAACAATTCCCGCGCAGCAACATCAGCCAACCTTAACCCAATACCAAAACAAGCATCAGGAGACAACCTCGCTTTTAGAGTCGGAATATACTCTCTTAAATTTAAATCAACTTGCCGCCAAGATTCCCCCGGATGAATATTCGTACAATAAGTTAAATGAAAATTCTTATTTTTTCCAACCTTCATAGACTCCACCAAAAATTATCTTAAAAAAACCCTTAGCGTCTCTGCGCGAAACCAGAAGAGCGGAAACTCTGTAACAAACCAATGGCTTGTCGATACAAATCAAGCTCAACCTCATGAACTTCAACGCCTAACCCAACACCTTGTAACAGAGTAATCGTTAACTCTCCTCCCAAATGTTCTTGAAACTCAGTTAACCCTAAAAACAAATCCTTATCTAAAGCCAACTCAGGTACATACAAATCAAAACCAATAGCCACCAAAGTGCTTAAAATCTGCATCCAATCATCTTTCAAAAGCAACCCAGACAAATAAGAATAAGTACAATCAAGAGCCATCCCAATAGCCACCGCTTCACCATGACGGAGACGATAATCCGTTAAATGTTCCAAGCGATGGGCAGCCCAATGACCAAAATCCAAAGGACGAGAAGAACCCTTTTCAAAAGGATCACCACTATTAGCAATATGTTCTAGATGCAACTGGGCACAACGATAAATTACCTGTTGCATAATATCCATATCTCGATGAGCAATTGCTTGGCTATAACTACTAATAAACTCAAAAAAATTAGCATCTTTAATGAGAGCCACCTTAATCGCTTCTGCAACCCCTCCTCGCCAGTCTCGCTCATCAAGAGTGGTCAAAAAATTAGCATCATTTAACACCGCATAAGGAGCCGCAAAAGTGCCCAGAAAATTCTTTTTTCCAAAGGCGTTAATGCCGTTTTTAACCCCAATACCCGAATCATTTTGAGCTAAAACAGTGGTGGGAATTCTAATTAAACGAATACCTCGGTGAGCCGTAGCCGCAGCATATCCCACCAGATCCAGCACCGCTCCGCCACCAATGGCTAAAATATAAGAATGGCGGCATAATCTGGCTCCATTAATATAAGCCTGTAAATTATCTATTAATTTGGGTGAGTTTTTGGCGGCTTCTCCCCCTATGACGATGACGGGTTGAGCCGCTAGGGTAAATAATTCTTCATAGCGTTGGCTATAGGTTTCGAGTTTTTCTATTAAGTTTCGATGATGTTTTAAGACTCCTGAATCGATGATAACCATCACTCGTTTGATTCTCGATTGGTTATCGGCTGCTATGATTTGTGCTAATAAGGGATTGTCTAATTCAAATAATCCTTTAGTAAAGTGAACATCATAGTGGAAGGTAACAGGGACACTCTGATGTATCGGTTGGAGAGTTAATAGAGGTTTTTTGGATAGACTGATGGTCATTTGAGTTTAGATGTTTAGAGTGATTTTCCGCAGATGAATAGGGATGTGTTTTTGCTTTGGTACGAGTCAGATATTCTTCTGTTTAGGTGACGGCAAATCGTCGTGCTAATAGAAGAGACAGAGGGAGTAAGCTTAGTATGAGTAAGCTGTTGATGATGGCTCCGAAACTGGCGGCTAGGGTTGCATCTAAGAGAATTAGAGAGATTACGCCGGCTTTTACAGCTTTACCAATTAATTCCGGTTGCGGTGTCAGAGCGGCTTTAATCCAAGCGGGTACTACTCGAATGGCGAATAATAGCCAAAAGGGTAAGGTATTAAGGATGTTTTTAGCTCCAAGCCACCATAAGCTCCCTAGCACGACGCTTAACATCAATAAGGCTAAGATGCCGGTGCTATGTTTACCTCCATGCACTTCTCCCCTAGACATGGCGGTGATGGCGGCTATATAGATTACGGGAATAAGGGCGATATACCACTGTTCAACTAATAACTCGGGTACGATACTGACTCCTAAGAGTAAATTACCGCCTCGACATAATCCCATATTCAGAGGACTGATGAGGAGGCGATGTTTACCCCAAGCATCGTACAGTAGAGCCGCTAAAGCAATTCCAGTGGCTAATAAGAAACTAGATAGAGAAACTTGTGCCGCCGCCCCAATTCCTAGGATTAATAATGCAGTTCCTAAATAAATGGCTCCCAAACGATTCGCACGTCCGCTAGGAATAGGGCGCTCCGGTCTTTCTTGGGCATCTAAATCTGCATCAAAAACATCGTTAAAAACGATCCCTCCTCCATAAAGCCCGGTTGTAGCTAGTAATAAAAGACCTAGTGAGGAAAAATTTGAGTGAGTTAAGGTTCCCGTCACTGTAAAGCCGGCTAAAATGTCTGCCCAAGCGGTAATAATATTAGCCGGACGCATCAGTTGCAGATAAGCAAAAATCCGATGTTGAATGGAAAAAGTTTTGATCCCTTGAAGCTGCATAGTTTTTGTCTATTCAATTAAAACATAATCACGGGCTGAGGTTTCTATTAGCGGCTTCTGTCCCCGTAAAACCGAATTACCACTAAATAACTGTCGCTGATCCACCGGTTGAGGATTTAGCCAGTCTTGCTCGTTCATTTGACCACTTTGGCTATAGGCGGCTAGGGCATTTTCATAACATACGGCTCTAATATGTGCCTCGGGAATGCCTCTTTCTTTCATTAACTGAGCGGTTTTCGGTACGGCTAGAGGATCGCTGATGCCCCAATCTGCACTACTATCGACAATAATGCGCTCACATCCATATTGACGAACAATTTCTACCATTCGAGCATTGCCCATCTTGGTATGAGGATAAATGGTAAACGCCGCCCAAAAGCCCCGGTCTAGCACTTCTTGCACGGTTTCTTCGTTGTTGTGGTCTACAATCACTTGAGAGGGTTTTAAACCATGTTCTAGACATACATCCATACTGTAGCTGGTGCCGGCTTTTTTATTGCGGTGAGGCGTATGAATTAACACCAGCATATCCAGTTCTTTTGCCAATTCCAACTGAAGACGGAAATATTTGTCTTCTGCCGGGGTCATATCATCATAGCCAATTTCACCAATAGCCACTACGCCTTCTTTGCCGAGATATAGCGGTAACAGTTCCATAACGGCTTCGGCGAGGGGTTCGTTATTGGCTTCTTTTGAGTTTAGCCCAATGGTGCAATAGTGACGAATCCCAAATTGCCCGGCTCGAAAACGTTCCCACCCTACCAGACTGCTAAAATAATCTTGAAAACTCGCTACGCTTGTACGGGGTTGTCCTAACCAAAAAGCGGGTTCAATAACTGCTACAATTCCCGCATCTCGCATGGCTTGATAATCATCAGTAGTACGAGAACTCATGTGAATATGAGGATCGATATAGTTCATAAAATTACTCCTTAGTCATTAGTCATTGGTCATTAGTTATTAGTCCTTCCCCTTACTGGCTATCCGAATAAGCTAACATTCGCTCTAATTCTGCAATAATGGAAGCGTTACCATAAGGTTTGATCACTGCCCAAATTTCAGAAGGCACTGAACGATTAGCCGCCCATCTTTCTTTGGCATAATCAATTAACATTTGAGATAGTTGGGGGTTAGATCTTTTCTCAAGTCCTTGAATTAAATTCAGTGGACTCCCGATAAATAAAGCTTTTAATACCATCTGATTCCAGGCAATATCATCAAAATATTCGGCAGGATAAGGATTACATAAAGCAACCGCATTGAAAACGGCCGTCATGTTGCTACGAATTCCCTCAGCCGCACGCAGGCGATACTGTTCAGGATAAGGTAACAAGGGTAAAGCTTGATAAAGAGCAACTAATTCACTCACATCAGCCGCCGTAAATACTTTTTCTAACGTTTGTACATACTCTTGGGCGTTATCCTCCGGAACTGATAAAGCTAGGAGTGTGCGAGCGGCTTGATCGATGCTCCAATTGTAGGGACACCAACCCGAACGCATCACCTCAATGGTTTGCCAATCATCAAGGGTTAATTTTAAATCTTCTTTGCCGGTATGGCGAGGCACTGCGCTAAAAGCCAGAAAAAATACTTTCGCTGAAGATCCTTGAGCAATTTGTTGCCGCTTTTCTTCTAGCCAGGTTAAAGCCTTTGTGTCAACCTGTCGTGAAAGCCATTTATTAAGTAACTTGATTACATTAATTCGATTAGAATTCATCGTCATAATATATAGATTTTTTAAGCCGATCAACAATATAGCAATCGCCAAGATGGTTAGAAAGCTTGGTCATCTCGGGTGCTGGCTTTTTCGTATGCTGACATAAGTTAATTGTCTTGCGACTCAGTGGAAAGATTTGATCCACTTCAATCTTCTTCATGCCATCTAGATCAATGGCTTGAATGATTTTTTGACGTAGCTCGGAAATGTAGGGTTTGGGCATTAGATTATTAATGGTTTTCCACTCGATATCATATCAGTTATTTGTCTTAGCCGCCAAGGCAGTTGCTATAAATCCCATTAAAAGTAAGGTTAAAGCTAATACCGGTGAAGATTCCGGAACGGCAATAATTTCTACTTTTGAATTAATGCCATTGATTAAATATATATTATCCTTGTCGTTGACTTGAAGGTCTTGCCAGTATTGAATCTGGTTATTGATGCCATCGATAAAATAAATATTCTTCGGGCTATCTGAATAAATATTTTTGACCTGGTAAGAATTAAAATTATCTTTTGATTTTAACAAATCCAGCCAATTATTAGGCAGAAAATCATTATAAAACTTACCGTTTTCCAGACTTGCCAATGAATTAGCTTGAGATAAATTTTCCAAAAGATCGGCAAACCCATTAATATCTTGATCAATGGAAAAATTAGATTCCCAATCCCAATGGTAATTATAAGTCTGCTTAAAACTATTTAAAAAATCTACGATTTCGGAATTATTTGGCAAAACATTTAACTGATTATTAATCCCGTCTATGAGATAAAAATTATCATTTTTCTTAACCCGTGTTTCACTTACATGAGCTTGAAATTGTTGATTAATACCATCTAGGGGATAAAAATTATGATTAGCATTAGTAAAATGAATTTGATTAGACTGCTTAGGCTTACCCGTCTGATCTAAACTTAAAGTTTTAAGCCAGCTAAATTGACTAGGGGGGTTATTATTCTCTGACGAATCTGACAGGTTACTAGCAGGATTAAACACACTGATGCTGTTGTTGATCCCATCCACTAGATGAAGGTTCCCATTGCTCAAACTCAAAGCTTGAAGCTGGTTATTGATTCCATCAACAACATAAACATTATTAGCATTACTAGAAGTAATTTGACTAGAACGATAAAGATTGCCCGATTTATCTATACTTAAATATTTTTGCCAACGAAACTCTCCGTTATTGCTACTAGCCGGCGAAAGGCTGTTGTTAATAGAAAAAAACTCAGAGGAGGGATGTAATGCCTGTAAACTATTATTAAATCCATCCACAGCATAGATGTTGCCGGCTCCCGTTATCTCTAAACTTGAGCCTACGATAAGCCCCTCATCTGTATGGCTGGCAAAACGAACAAAAGATAAACTTAATGAATGAGCTTTATCGGGTATTACTAAACATATTAAACCCCAAACTAAAAAAGAAAAGGATAAAACTTTTAGAGGCTTTTTCATTAATTTAATGACTCACATAAATCCTGATCACTAAGCATAATTTCAAGTAGTAGAGACGTTATTTGCAACGTCCCTACAAGCTATTTACCTAGGACTTACGCACTCTCCACGAAATCATTAGGGCTTGAGATTGGTCCGCGATCCTTCGCTTCGCTGGTGGATGACATAAAATCGTTGTTTTTATTTGGGAGTGCGTAACTCCTATTACCTTTTCTTAAGCGCTCTACGAAAGAATCTTGTTCCTACTCCAAATAGCACGACACCTAATAGGGTGTTCGGTTCCGGAACGGCAGTAGTGTTAACGTTCAATACCTGAACCCGACCTTGGAAGAAATCACCCACATAAAGCTTGTGATTATCGTAGTGTAATCCGGCAGTCCAGTTAAAAGTACCTGGTGTGAGGTCTAAGGGGTTGCCAAAAGGAGGTTCTCCTAAAGCCGGTGGAGGTGCCGCCGCCGCTTGACCAAAGCTAGTCAGGAAATTCCCGTTTTGATCAAAAACTTGAACCCGACTATTCTGAGAATCTGCTACATAAATATTCTCATTCTCGTCTACTTCGATGCCAATGGGTTCCTTAAATTGTCCAGGTCCGTCACCGCGAGTACCAAAAGCAAACAAGGTATCACCTTCAGCATTGAGAACTTGAACTCGATTATTGTATTGGTCATTGACATAAATATTCCCAGTGTTGGGAGAGATAGTGATGCCCGCAGGACCGAGAAATTGACCAAGTCCGCTACCACTAGAACCAATGGTGTTAATTAACTCACCGTCTCTACCATAGACTTTAATCACGTCCTCGCTAAAATCAGTCACATACAAAATACCATTTTTATTAAATGACATTCCTCCTGGACCAAAGAAAAGCCTTCCATCTACCGGGCCCCCAAATGAACCAAAAGAGGTAATAAATGCCCCTGTATTGGGATTATAAACATCTATTTCACTGTTAAAAACATCGCCGACGTATAGGTTACCGGTCAGGGGATCAAATTTGAGGTCGGCGGGTTCATCAAGCCCTTCTCCGTGTCCCTGTCTCCCACTTCCCACTGACCGAAGATAGTTACCCTGAGCATTGAATACATCGACCCGGTTACCCACATTCGGGTTAAAAGAACCGTCCGGATTCAGTCCTCGACCATTACTGATAAAAATATCACCCGTTGAGTCTTGTACTCCTATCCCTTGGGGAACAAATAACTGTCCCGGAGCAAAACCGGGTTCGCCAATTTGACGATCAAAGGTTAAGGTTAAGGCCTTAGCGTTGCCTGCTGTGAAGCATAGCATCAATCCGCTACTGGCGACGGCTAAAGATATATGTTTGACTAATTTCATCTTAAAACTCTTGTGTAAATTGGTGGTGATAACTCTACTAAAAAGAATAGGGAAAGCCAAGAGAAACTGTAGGGGCGGGGAAAAATTTTCAATTGATTGAATCATTTAAAGTTAATCTAATGGTTTTTACCCTACTCCCTACAATGATTAATCAGTTAATGATTCAATCGTTTAATCCTTGTCAGATTCCTGCTTTTTATTGAGACTATGGCGGAAAAATCTTGCCCCTACGCCGAATAGCACTACACCCAATATGGTGCTAGGTTCCGGTACGGCTGTAGGATCAATAGCCAGTATTTGTCCCTGTCCTGCCAGTCGAGAAAAGTTTGAGGTATATAAGCGACCATCAGGTCCAAAAGTTAGCCCCGATGCGGCAGCTAACCCATGACCACTAAGCACCGTTTTGCGAGTTCCATCAGGGGCAATTTTAATGATCGAACCACTGATATCACCAATGATATTACCGCCTTGCTCAATGGCTTTCCATTCTGACTGATTGATATGTTGCAGAGCATATAAATTGCCTTTGTCGTCGTAGGTGACACCCGTCAGTTGAGTAAAGCCATTATAAAGGACTTGCGTTTGTAAGGTAGTGGGGTCCACTTTAAAAATACGGGCATCCCCTTCAGGATAAGGGAAAGCTGAGTATTCTGACACCGTTAAACTGCCATCAGGCGCGAAAGCGATACCGGTGGGAACTGATTGTAAGGTTGGCTGAAAAGGCGGCGCGCCTTCACCGGGTGGCAAGGGAGGAAACTCCGCATCACTCGGTAGAGGTTGGAGCGGGAAGGCAGCTACCCCTTTACCTTTAAGTCCGCTTCCGTCGAGTCCGATAGAATAGATTGTATTTCCCCCTCCATCAACAACATAAGCCAAATCGTCTTTAATACCCAATGCGTAAGGGTTAGTAATTAGATCAGTTCCATCAGGATTATGATCGATTTCATACTGGGCAAAGTCAAAAATACTGCTTAAAGCCTTGGTGTTTGTGTCGTATTTGTAGAGTTGTCCCAAAGTAGGCTCTTTTAACGTCGTATTCCGTAGCTTCGGGTCGCCAGCATAGCCAAATAATAAGTAAGCATTACCCAGACTATCAAATTTAATATCTGCTGGCCCAGCCGCTTGTTCTCCAGAGGGGGTTAGGGCTAAAGAGGGAAGATTGGAAATTAGGGTTTGTTTTTGACCATCTAGCGTAATGCGGCTTAATTTGCCGGTATGACCCGCACACAGAGGAATATATTGGGCACTCGGAGAAGGAATACATCTTCCGTCTGCACCGTCGCCTCCTTTGCCACTCTCTGTGACATAAATACTGCCGTCGGGAGCAAAGGCAAGATTGCGCGGGTTATCTAAACCGGTGGCAATGACTGAGATGGAGGCAGCTTGTGCGGCAGCACCGGTTACTAGAGAAAAACCAAAAGTAACTAGGGAAATTGTGTATTTTAGTGATTTCAGTTTCATTTCTGTGATTGATGGAGTTATGAAAAAAATTATGGGTGTTTGTTGTTGGAAAGATTGGCTTTTTGATTTCGCGCTCCAGAGCCAAGAGGCGAAGAAATGAGGTTTATACTAAAGCCGCAGTAGTGTTTTTATTGCTGGGGCGATAGCTCATTCCTTGGGCAAAACTTTGGGTGTTGCCGGCTTGCGCTTCGAGTAATCGTTTTATGTTCATACTTTCAGCGCCAAAGTCTTGTAGTTGCAGTTTGCCGTGTTTTAAGGGATGATCTACAGGCCAGAAGGTAATCTGGTGTAGTATAAATCCTTGTGCAGAAGGATCACCGAACGCATAAGAGCAGGGAATAATTACGACTGCACAACGCTGGATAAAGTTATGTTCGGGATAAAAATAATTTTGCTCGATTAAGTAATATTTATTGAGTGCATGGGTTCGCAAGGTGACGGTTACTTTCTGAGCGTATTCGTCTAAAAATTCGCCTCCTTCAGGGTTAAGTTTCCCTGTTGAACGCAATAAATGCGCCCAGTCATCCATATTACGTAAGTCTCTTAGGTATTCAAATCCTAATTCAATGGGTGCATCGACAAACATTGTATTGGTGTCAATTTTATAACGCCCAACAGCAGCAGAGGTATGACCGGCTTTTCTTTCTAAAATTGCTTTGAGTGAGCGACATTCAGAAGTATGTACGGTTTCAATTCCCTCCATGATCATTGGTGTTCGCCGTTTAGGATCGACAAAACTTAGCCAGTGAAAATAAACGCCGCTTTCATCTGAATTGGGGTCTATATATTGAGGTGTAAATAGAAAAACTGGATAAACTTGAAAATATTTTTGATATTCTATGCCACAATGCCATTCAATCCCTTTAATGGTTGGATGCTCGATTTTTTTTACGTGATAGTAAAGATTGTGCTGATAGCCTGATGCTGTTCCTAACCAAGTATTGTCATCGACTTGTTCTAGCATACGGCTGTATAGCGTCCAATCATTTAGGTTTTCTAAACTACAAAGGTAGTCATGAACCGTTTCGGGCGAATTATCAATGTAGGCAGATGTGGCAAATGTATTTTGTTCCATAAAAATCCTCTATTTTACACCTAAAGGTTGAGCGTTCATGATTCTATTTTCCGCAATTTTTTGCGCGGCTTCATAAGGGGTGATTTCTTGAGATTTGGCTAGGGAAAAAATTTGTAGAAGAGTATTATAAATACTGTTTAAGTGAGTGAAGGCTTTTTCTTCTTCGTAGCCTATCATCTCATGATAAACATTAATTAACCCTCCAGCATTAATGACGTAATCTGGACAATAAAGAATGCCTTTATCTTCCAGTAATCTACTATGAAGCACTTCATTTTCTAGTTGATTATTTGCCGCACCCGCGATAATTTTTGCTTTGAGTAAGGGAATAGTTGAACTATTAATAATCGCCCCTAAAGCACAAGGTGAGAAAATATCTACATCGAGATTATAAATTTCTTTTGATTCTACCACAGTAGCCCCATAAAGCTGTTGCATTTTTTCAGCTTTTTTAGCATCAATATCACTAACAAAAAGCTTGACTTTATGCTCGTGCAGGTGCTTACAAAGATTTTGACCCACATTTCCCAGTCCTTGAACAGCGACTGTTAATCCTTCAAGGTTGGTTTGCTGCATCCTAAACTCTACTGCGGCTTTGATTCCCAATAAAACACCCATTGCTGTCATGGGAGCCGGACCGCCGGATTTTTCAGAGCGGCCGACGACATATTGAGTCTCTTTATAAATTTGCCGCACATCTTCGGGAGAAAGATTGACATCTTGTCCGGTAATAAACCGCCCGTTTAAACTATTAACAAAACGTCCATAAGCTCTTAAAAGCTCATCATTTTTGTCTTGAGGATTAGCAATAATTACAGCCTTGCCACCGCCCATAGGAATATTAGCACAAGCGGCTTTATAAGTCATGCCACGACTGAGACGTAAAACATCCCTTAAAGCATCGGCTTCTGATAGGTAGGGCCAAAGGCGGGTTGCTCCCATCGCTGACCCTAAATTCGTATTGTGAATGGCAATAATTGCTTTTAAGTTTCGCGCTTTGTCATGGCAAAAAAGCACTTGCTCATGGCCCATTTCGCTTACTGTTTCAAAGAGTTTCACTACCTAAACACCTCGACAATAAAGGTTTTATTAATGCTTTAAACTAAGGGAAAAGAAACTTGATGGTCTTGTTTTTTAGGATTAGATTTAATGCCTTGTGCAATTAAACCTTTGTTGCGTCCTTTGGAAGGAGCCAAGCAATGACGATCAATCGCTATATCTACAACCACCGGACTTGTTGCAGCCATCGCTTCTCTAAGTGCGGCTTCTAAGTCAGATTCTTTTTCTATACGAATTCCTTTAGCACCGACAGCAGAGGCCATCAGGGCAAAATCCGTGAAGGGAAGATTTGCATCTCCGTTGAGTCCTAATAAGGACATCCCTTGGCGACACATATTGTAGCAACCATCATTGAGAACCAGCCAGACAGCAGGAATTTGGTATTTTACCGCCGTGCTTACTTCACTGTTCATTAGCATGGCTCCATCTCCAACAATGGCAACCGCTTTACCTTGGCGACCCCAAGCCGCACCGATCACTCCGGTCACATTATGACCCATAGAACCTACGCCTGTACTGACTCGGTAACGTAAGGGTTGGCTAAATCTTAACAGGTGAGTTGCCCAAGTAAAGGAATTGCCGGACTCGGCTAAAACCACTGCATCGCTGCCTTCTACAATAATCCGTTGAATCGCTTGCATTAATACTTGAGGACGCACTAAATCGCTCTGTGCTGGCTCAATTTGTCCCTCTTCTGGATTAGGGAATAAGATTTCTTTTTTGCTATGAGAATTGTCCGGCCAGTTTTTTAATAAGGCAGAAACGAAAGCCGCTATATCAGAGACAACCGGGAAAGTCTCGGCGTAAGGATAGGAAACTCCAGGTACACTGGGATCAATATCAACATGAACAAATCCTCTAGAAGGAACTATCGAGTCACTCCAAAAAGAAGTCGGTTCCCCTAAACGAGTACCTAAAACTAAAGTACGTAGGGGAGGATACTCCTGCATATACTGACTGACTGATTCGTGACCCCCTAACCCAGTCACGCCGACAAACTGAGGATGATTTTCTGGAAAAATGCCTTTAGCCCGAGGAGAACACATGACCGCCGCCCCGGTTTTCTCAGCCAGTTCAAGAATTTGCGCGGCTGCACCACGAGCGCCAAAACCTAACCAAATGGCAAACGGACCTTCTGTGAGTAATTTGATTGCTTGTTGAATTGTCTCTGGGGAAGGAGCCGGTACAATAGGAGTCAACTCTAGATTAGGTAAAGATTCTTCTACTAAAGTGGTTTGGATAGCTGTTGGAATACTAATGTGAGCCACATAGCCGCCCGGATGTGATAACCCTAGAGCCAGTTTTTTCGCTAACTGTGGTAGTTGCTTGGGAGATTCTAAAACAGTTGCATAATTAAATAGTACCCCAGGGGTAAAAATGCCTCCTTGAGGAATAGAGTTACTACTGGTTTCCTGAATGGCCCAGCGTCCTCGCTGCGGTGCTGAAGTGCAAGCAGACAGTAAAATCACTTTAGCACCTTCATCACGAGCGGCTAATAGCCCAGTCAAAGCATTGGTAATTCCTGGCCCTGCGGTTGTAAAGATGACAATGGGTCGATTGCTGGCAAAATAAGCCTCTGTAGCGGCAAAAGCGGCTCCTCCTTCATGACGGCAATGGATCACATCAATCACAGGGCTATCGGATAAAGCACCCCAAACAGTAGCCATTGCGCCTCCAGATACGCCAAAAGCCTCGCGAATTTGCAGGTTTTCGAGAATTTTGACAATGGCTTGAGCTACCGTAAAGCGAGTAGCCCCAGGGTCATTTTTAGGGGTTGGGAGAGAAATTCTTGCTTCAATCTTGGAATGATGACCATTACTATAATCATTAGAAATAGTCTTTGTTAAGGTAAGATTGCCAGAATTTGATTGTAGAGATTTATCAGTCATAGCTTTTTTAATTTGTGAGTTTTTGAGTATTAAAATATGATCATTTATTGTGAGAGAAAAGAGTAGTATATAGCAAAGTTTGCCCAAACAAAAAACAGTAGACAGTAAGAATAAAATAAGCATTTTATCCAACTTTGAGAGTGTTCTACTGTAACTCATTCAACCCAGAATTGCTATATATTTAAACTACTCTTGGATCGGTTTAACCAAAAAAACTTGATTTTTCATTGAACAAACAGCTATCCAAAAAGGCTACTGCCACCAGCAAAGGGATTAGTTCCTCCTGTAAAAGGGTTGCCGCCTTCAAAAGGGTTGCCGTTTCCAAAAGGATTACCACCCGGGAAAGGATTACCGCTTCCAAAAGGATTACCACCTTCAAAAGGGTTGCCACCTTCAAAAGGATTGCCGCTTCCAAAAGGATTGCCAGGATTCCCTCCGCCAAAAAGTAATTGATCATCTGTATCAATTACGTTATCGCTGCTTAAATACCATTTGCCTTGATCATCTTTGAGTAAATAACCATCTCCAGATACGGGGATGACTAAATCATCGTTCTCAAAAGGATTACCTACACCAAAAGGATTACCATTATTGTCTGTAGAGTTTGTAGTACCCGGATAATTGCCTTCAAAAGGATTGCTGCCGCCAAGTCCAGGATTGCCATTAGTTCCAGGTTCATCGCCTTGAATAAAGGGATTTCCATCTTTAAGAGGGTCCCAACGTTCAAAGGGATTACCTGTTGGTATTCCTCCACCGGTGCCACCTCCTGGTAAACCGCCTCCTAAATTTCCAAAAATATCTTCTGGTCCATCAACCCCAGGAATATCTAACAGAACGCCAAAAGGACTCTGTCGCAGTAGTTCTTCTAAATCTGAAGAAGTAGAGTTAGCGCCTCCTTGAGTGGTAGTCGTATTACTAACTACACCATCGAAATCATAAAATTGATTGCTAGGAGTTTGTTCGCTATTTGTAATTAAAGAAATTTCACCATTATTAGCCATGACGTAGTATAGATCACTATTACCAAGGATTATTTGATTATTATCAGAAGTATCAATGCGATTGCCAGTGATTGTATTACCGCTACCGGTTGGCCTATTGCCATTACCTCCAATAGCATTGTTGCTGCCACTGGGTCTATTACCGTTGCCGGCTATAGTATTACTGTCACCTATATACCAATTTCCATTACCACTGGTGACATTTCCACTCCCGAAGTACCAATTTCCGTTACCACTGGTGACATTTCCACTGCCGAAATACCAGTTTCCGTTACCGGTGGTTTGATTACTGCTATTGAAATACCAGTTCCCGTTACCAGTGGTTTGATTATGGTTAGCGCCGTTTGTTCCAGCTTCAAAAGCAGGAGTATCATCGCCAATAAAGGACGGTATACCCTCTCCTGCAAACGGAGGAAAAATACTCACTCCAAAAACACCACCAGCAAAAGGGTTTCCATTGCTTTGAGCCATGAATACCTCTAACATTGTTCAATTGAGCAAGCCTGATTTTGTCTGCAAGGGATTTTAATTGCATGAATGCAAATAAAGAGCAGATACAGCCGTTGAACCTTTTGCCACTCGACAGATGCAAGAGACGTTTTAGATTGTAGTTAATTGGATAAAGGAAGTTTAATTCCAATCCCATTCAACTTTTGCATAGTATGAAGTCTATAGAATTCGCTCAGTAAGGACAATCAACTATTTTTTGCTTGAGGTTACTATTCTTTCGTTTTGAAATGGAGAGATGAAAGGGAAAGGGAAAAGGGGAAGAGAAAAGGCGCAAAGACGCTCTCACTAATGATTAATCACCCATCACTAATCACTATTACTATCTAAAGATTGTTCATTGCTACTTCTGAGTGGGCACCCTTAACATAGGCAGTAATCGTAAAGCATAACTTTAACCTTTAGTCTTTTTCCAGTTTGTATACATTTCTTTACTTGAAGCCTGGTGTGGGAGGTCCTCCTTCTGCATCAATTCTAAAACATTTGTATGGCAGTTGGCCGGTTGCCGTCACCAAGCAATTATTGAACCAAAATAAATGTATTTTCTACCCTTTACTCTTGAATATGAGGACCTTCTATGACTTTAAAATCCCATCGCTATACAACTACTGGCGGCATTCGTGTATCTCGCTCCACCGAGGAGATTTCTCTTGAGACAGCTTATGCCAATATCTTATCCCGTATAGACAAAGAACGAGGCGGCTTACTAGCCAGCAGCTATGAATATCCAGGTCGATATAAAAGATGGGCTATTGGCTTTATCAACCCTCCCCTAGAATTGGCAACTCGGGATCGAACTTTTACCCTAACAGCACTCAATAAGCGAGGTCAACGCTTGCTGTTGACTCTTGGTGAACGTTTAAGCGGACATTCTCAAATACAAAAACTAACCGTTAATAAAAGTTATATCGCCGGGGAAGTAGTAGCAACCACTGAGTTATTTCCCGAAGAACAGAGAAGCAAGCAGCCCTCTGTCTTTACCATTATTCGAGAAATTCAGCAGATTTTTTACAGTAATGAAGACGAGCATTTAGGGCTTTACGGTGCCTTTGGCTATGATTTAGTCTTCCAATTTGAGCCAATCAACAAAACCCTGCAACGAGCCATTGATCAGCGAGATTTAGTCTTATATCTGCCTGATGAACTGGTGATAGTGGATTATTATCTTCAGCAAGCTTACTGTTCTCAATATGAATTTGAGACAGATCGAGGCACCACACACGGGTTACCCCGTACAGGAGCCATCATTGATTACCGGGGATTACGTCGCACACCCGAACAAATCTCTGATCATTTCCCTGGGGAATATGCCCAACAACAAGTAGAAAAAGCGAAAGAATACTTTACTAGAGGCGATTTATTTGAAGTCGTTCCCAGTCAAAACTTCTTCCAAACTTGTGAAAAATCACCAGCACAATTATTTCGCACGCTACAGCAAATCAACCCCAGTCCTTATGGCTTCATCTTCAATCTAGGGGGAGAATACCTCATTGGGGCTTCACCTGAAATGTTCGTGCGAGTGGAAGGTAAATGTGTAGAAACTTGCCCCATCAGTGGAACCATTAGTCGGGGACAAGATGCCATTGATGATGCGGCTAAAATTCGGACATTGCTAAACTCTCTCAAAGACGAAGCCGAATTAACCATGTGTACAGATGTTGACCGTAATGACAAATCTCGCATTTGTGAACCCGGCTCAGTAAAAGTCATTGGTCGTCGTCAGATCGAACTCTACAGCCACTTAATCCATACCGTCGATCATGTAGAAGGAATTTTGCGACCCGAATTTGACGCTTTAGATGCCTTTTTGAGCCATACTTGGGCAGTTACCGTCACCGGAGCGCCCAAACGAAAAGCCATCGAATTTATCGAACAGCATGAAAAGAGTCCTAGACGTTGGTACGGCGGTGCAGTAGGTTATTTAGCCTTCAATGGAGACTTAAACACCGGTCTAATTTTACGAACCATGCGGCTCAAAGATTCTATTGCCGAAGTGCGAGTAGGAGCAACCGTGCTTTATGATTCCATTCCTGAAGCTGAAGAACAAGAAACCCTCACCAAAGCCGCAGCCTTATTTCAAACCCTCCGTCAAGCACAAGAAAAGCCCGAGCAGCTAGACAGTCTCAACCCAACCTTAACAAACACCGCTCCTAGCAAAAAAGTCTTACTCATCGACTATGAAGATTCTTTCGTTCACACATTAGCAAACTATGTTCGTCAGACAGGGGCACAAGTCAAAACCCTGCGTCATGGCTTTAGCGAAAACCTATTAGAGCTAGAATCCCCCGATTTAGTCATTTTATCTCCCGGTCCCGGTAAACCGAGTGAATTTAACATTAGCGCCACCATAGCCGCTTGTATTGAACGAAAAATTCCTATTTTTGGCGTTTGCTTAGGATTACAGGCCATTGTAGAAGCCTTCGGCGGTCAATTAGGCGTTCTCAAATATCCTCAACATGGCAAATTATCTCAAGTTCAGGTGATAGACCCCGAATCAGTCCTATTTAAAGGATTACCATCCTTTTTTGAAGTCGGCAGATATCACTCCTTATATGCCCTACCCGAACACCTACCCCCAACTTTAAAAGTCACAGCCGTTTCATCCGATGGGGTGATTATGGCCATCGAACATAAAACTTTACCCATAGCCGGCGTACAATTTCACCCAGAATCTATTATGACCCTAGCGGGCGGCGTTGGCTTGGCAATTATCAAAAACCTGAATCAATATTTAACAAAAACCCCAGAATTATCAACAGTATCAACAACTTTACAAGCCCTAACATAAACTCAGGTCAATCTATCTGCGTTAATCTATGTTTATCTGTGGATAATTATCAAAAAATATGCAAGCTTTTTCCCCCTTATCATCTCAAACATCCCCCCAAAAAACGCCTAATATATTAGCCAAAATAGTCCGACAAAAAAAGCAGGAAATTGAACAACTGTACTCTCAACATTCCTTAAAAGAATTAGAGTCATCTATTCATCAATATTCTCTGCCCAAAAATTTCCGACTTGCCCTCCACCAAGGGGTCATGCAACCTAGCTTAATTGCCGAAGTCAAAAAAGCTTCCCCAAGTAAAGGCATCATACGAGAAGATTTTGACCCTGTAGAAATTGCCACAGCTTATGAACGAAACCAAGCCGCTTGTTTATCAGTGCTAACCGATGAAAAATTCTTCTGTGGAAGTTTTGAAAACTTGCTCAGAGTGCGGCAAAATGTATCATTACCTTTACTGTGTAAAGAATTCATCATTGATCCCATCCAAATATATTGGGCAAGAAAGCATGGTGCTGATGCAATATTGCTAATTGCGGCGATTTTATCAGACCAACAAATTCAATCTTTTCTGAAACTGATTCATCGTTTAGGAATGGAAGCCCTAATTGAAGTACATACTTTAGGCGAATTAGATCGCGTCTTAAAGCTTTCTGAAGTACGATTAATAGGAATTAACAATCGTAACTTAGAGGATTTTTCTGTAGATCTTAAAACCACACAGCAACTTATTGCTCAAAGAAAAGAACAGATCGAAAATTTAGGCATAACCCTTGTAAGTGAGTCGGGTATCCATACAAAGTCTGATTTGGATTTTGTCCTAGCTTGTGGAGCGGATGCTGTTTTAATCGGAGAATCTTTAGTCAAACAGATTGATATCAAAACAGCCATTAAAAACCTTTATAGTCATTAGTTATTAGTTAAGGCTCAATTTTTAACTCTGAATTAACCGATGAATAACTCTATTGCCAATCGTTTTAAACTCTTAAAATCCCGTAATCAGTGTGCGATGATCCCCTTTATCACCGCCGGCGACCCTGATTTAGAAACCACCGCAGCCGCACTAAAAATATTAGATCAAAACGGGGCTGACTTCATAGAATTAGGAATACCCTATAGCGATCCTCTGGCAGACGGACCCATTATTCAAGCGGCAGCAACCCGTGCATTACAAAAAGGCACACAACTAGAACAAGTTCTAGAATTAGTCAACGCCGTCAGTCCCAGCTTAACAGCCCCCATTATTTTATTCACCTACTACAACCCCATTTTAAATCGAGGAATCAAAACCTTTCTAGCTCAAATCGCCGCAGTAGGAGTCAAAGGATTAGTGATACCCGATCTCCCTGTCGATGAAGCATCAGAAATTCTTGAAATCGCTGCCACCTACGGCATAGAAATCATCTTGCTAGTGGCTCCCACCTCTTCAAGAGCCAGAATAGAAACCATCGCCCAAAAATCCCAAGGATTCATCTACCTCGTCAGCGTAACCGGAGTAACCGGAATGCGCTCACAAATCCAAGCAAGAGTCAAAAATTTACTATCTGAAATTAGAGACATTACCGACAAACCCATCGGTATAGGCTTCGGAATATCCAATACTGAACAAGCAAAAGAATTAAAAAAATGGGGTGCCGATGCGATTATTGTCGGTAGCGCCATTGTCAAACGTTTAGCAAACAATAACCCAAGCGAAGGACTCCAAGAGATAGAAAAATTTGTTCGTGAACTCAAAACAGCAATAACTGATGAGTCATTAGTTGTTAGTCATTAGTTATTAGTCATCAATACCTTTGCGCTATTTGCCCGAAATCAAAAAAACTTTAGTAATTCACCCCCCATGATTAGCATCATCAATAACGAAAACACCACTTTTCAAACAAAACAGCGACCCGATCATCTAGGACGATTTGGAAAATTTGGCGGCAAATACGTCCCAGAAACCTTAATGCCCGCCTTAGACGAACTAGAAACCGCCTTCAATCAATACAAAAACGATCCCGACTTTCAAAACGAACTACAACAACTCTTACAAGACTACGTTGGACGGCCCAGCCCTTTATACTTTGCCGAACGTCTAACCGAATACTATAAAAAACCCGACGGCACAGGGGCCCAAATATACCTCAAGCGGGAAGACTTAAACCATACCGGTGCCCACAAAATTAACAACGCATTAGCCCAAGTCCTACTCGCTAAACGCATGGGGAAACGGCGTATTATTGCCGAAACTGGAGCCGGACAACATGGAGTAGCCACAGCTACTGCTTGCGCTCGTTTTGGTTTAGAATGCGTGGTCTATATGGGCATTCATGACATGGAACGGCAAGCCCTCAATGTGTTTCGCATGAAATTAATGGGAGCTACAGTCTCTCCGGTATCGGCAGGTACAGGAACCCTCAAAGATGCCACTTCTGAAGCGATCCGAGATTGGGTAACGAATGTCGAAAATACCCACTATATTTTAGGTTCTGTTGCCGGACCTCATCCCTACCCCATGTTAGTTCGGGACTTCCACGCTATTATTGGCCAAGAAACTCGCGCTCAAAGTGCGGCAAAATGGGGGGGTTTACCGGATATCCTTCTCGCTTGCGTGGGTGGCGGTTCTAATGCCATCGGATTGTTTCATGAATTTGTGAATGAGCCTACAGTACGATTGATCGGTATTGAGGCAGCAGGGGAAGGCGTTGACTCAGCAAAACACGCGGCGACGCTAACGCGAGGAAGAGTTGGGGTTTTACATGGAGCCATGAGCTACCTATTACAAGATGAAGATGGGCAAGTGATAGAAGCTCATTCTATTAGTGCTGGGCTAGATTATCCCGGAGTCGGGCCCGAACATAGTTATTTAAAAGAAATTCAACGGGCGGAATATTACAGTGTTACTGATGAGCAGGCATTAGCCGCCTTTGAGAGGGTTTCTCGCTTAGAGGGCATTATACCGGCTCTAGAAACGGCTCATGCTTTTGCTTATTTAGAAACCCTTTGCCCGCAACTCGAAGGCAGTCCCCGCCTTGTGATTAACTGTTCTGGACGGGGTGATAAAGACGTGCAAACTGTCGCTAATCTATTCAAAATAAAAAATTAAAAATATGTCCTTGACAATTACACACTCTTACCCATTAGCCGATTCAGTTACCCCTGATGCACAGGTTTGGTCAGACTTGCTCAAACAATTACTATCTGGTGAATCCCTGTCAATTCCTCAAGCGGCGGATTTGATGCAAGGATGGTTGACTCAAAGCATTTCTCCGGCCCTAGGAGGCGCAATTTTAGCCGCACTCACTGCTAAAGGAGTATCAGCACAAGAGTTATTGGGAATGGTACAGGTTTTGTACGCCCAACCTACTATACTTCATAGCCCTTTAGCCGGGGCATGGCCTGCTCCTGTCATTGACACCTGTGGCACAGGAGGGGATGGGGCATCAACCTTTAATATTTCTACGGCAGTGGCTTTTGTCGCGGCGGCGGCAGGGGTTAAAGTGGCTAAACATGGTAATCGTTCAGCCTCTTCTAAGGCAGGTTCGGCAGATGTATTAGAAGTGTTAGGCGTTAACCTTAATGCTAGTCCTAATCAATCCATGGCCGCCGTCGATGAAGTGGGTATTACCTTTTTGTATGCCCCTGGTTGGCATCCTGCCTTAAGAAGCGTTGCCGCCCTGCGAAAAGAATTGAAAATCCGCACGATTTTTAATTTGATTGGGCCTTTGGTTAACCCTTTTCAACCAACCGGGCAAGTTGTGGGGGTTTGTGATGCGGCTTTAGTAGAGACATTTGCTCAAGTTCTGCGACAATTGAGCCGCAAAAGAGCGATCGTAGTTTACGGACGGGAAAAACTCGACGAAGCCGGGTTAGGAGATTACAGTGATCTAGCAATTTTGTCAAATCAAACCATTGAAACGATCAAATTAGGTCCCTGTTCTCTAGGTATTGAACCGGCACCGATTACGGCGCTACGGGGTGGGAATGTTCAAGAAAACGCCGAAATCCTAAAAGCTGTGCTACAAGGTAAAGGCACTAAAGCGCAGCAGGATGTCGTAGCTTTAAATGCGGCTTTAGCGCTGTTCGTGGGTGAAGCTATCCCAGGTGAAGCGGACCTGCACAATTTGGCTAATGGGTTTGAATTGGCACAAACTATCTTAAAAAGTGGAGAAGCTTGGAGCAAGTTAGAACAATTAGCTCAATTTTTAACAAATGAATAGGGAGTAGCAGATAGCGGCTACTCTTAACTGTTGCCTTTTGCCTTGTCAAAGAGTTAGGGGCGGGGTTATTAACGGTAACCTCCCCTACTTTTTTCCACGTACTTACACAAAAGAGGTTTTTAATCATGATTATCGTTATTAAAAGTGGTACACCATCTGTAGAAATTAATCGCCTGAGTCAAGAAATCAGTAGTGTATGGGGAATAACACCGGAAATCGTTCCCGGAAAACATAAAGTCATTATTGGTTTAATTGGTGATACAGCGACTCTCGATCCCCATCGTATTCAAGAACTTAGCCCTTGTATCGAGCAAGTGTTAAAAATCGAAAAAGACTACAAACGGGTTAGCCGCGAATATCGTCACGGACAGGCCAGCGAAGTAGCTGTTCCTACCCCTAATGGCGTAGTTTATTTTGGTGAACATCATCCGGTGGTTTTAATTGCTGGACCTTGTGCAGTGGAAAGTGAAGCCGCCATTGTCTCTACAGCCAAGCGTATTAAAGCCGCAGGAGGTTCATTACTACGAGGAGGCGCTTATAAACCTCGCACTTCTCCCTATGCTTTTCAAGGTCATGGCGAGAGTGCTTTAGAAATGTTGGCTATTGCTCGAGAAGCCTCGGGTTTAGGCATTATTACAGAAGTCATGGATACGGCTGATGTGAGTCGAGTGGCTAAGGTGGCTGATATTATTCAGGTGGGCGCTCGCAATATGCAAAATTTTTCGCTCCTAAAAAAAGTTGGGGCGCAAGATAAACCCGTGTTGCTCAAACGGGGACCTTCTGCCACGATTGATGAGTGGTTGATGGCGGCTGAGTATATTGTGGCTGCGGGGAATCCTAATGTAATTCTTTGTGAGCGAGGAATTCGGACATTTGACCGTCAATACACCCGTAATCTTTTGGATCTATCGGCTGTACCGGTTTTGCGCTCCCTGACTCATCTACCCATTGCTATTGATCCCAGTCATGGTACGGGTAAGTCCCAGTTAGTACCAACAATGGCGAAAGCCGCTATGGCAGTGGGAGCAGATTCTTTAATGATTGAAGTCCATCCTAATCCCGCTAAAGCTTTATCTGATGGACCTCAATCTCTAACGCCAGACCAATTTGAGGCACTCAGCAAGGAGTTAGAGATGGTGGGAAAAGTCCTTAATCGTTGGCCTCAACCGGTTGCGGCTTTAGTTTAACCGTTAAAAGTAAACAGTGATTAGTGATTAGTGATAGCTCACCAAGATCGAGAAAGGCTATATTGACTCTTCACTGTTTAGTATTAACTGTTTAGGGTTCACTGTTAACTATTCACCGTTGACTGATGTGGGAATGCTGAAACAAATTGATCGAGATTTAATTGAATTACTCGCTAAAAAAATAGCCCTTTTGAAAGCGGAAAAACAGCCAGAAACCCATAACGAGGAAATCGCCGATGTGTCTCAATTATTAGCCGAGATGGAGGTTCCGGAATTTGTTTGGAAAAGTATTACTCTTAATTGTGTTGCGGCTAGTGGTGTGATCAAGCAGCCAAAAACACCAGTAAAATCGAGGCGAGTGACGATTATTGGCGGTCATGGTAAGATGGGACGCTTTTTTACTGTGGCGCTTCAAGCGGCGGGACATCAGGTCAGTATTCTAGAACATTCTGATTGGGATAAGGCACCGCAATTAATTACCAATGCAGAACTTGTCTTAATTTGTGTCAATATTGAACATACTTTGTCGGTAGTTAGGCAAGCCGCACCCTATCTGAGTGCCTCGACGATTGTGGCCGATATTACTAGCTTTAAAAGTATGATCGTTCCATCAATATTAGAACTTCATTCTGGCCCTGTTTTGAGTTTACATCCGATGTTTGGGCCTGGTGTTCAATCCTTTTTATCTCAAAATATTATTGTCTGTGAAGGTCGTCACTTAGAAGCTTGTCAATGGTTTTTGGACTTCATGGAAAAGGAAGGAGGAAAATTGACATTTTGTTCCCTCGCCGAACATGACCGAATGATGACGATTGTTCAAGTAATTCGACATTTTGCTATGTTTGGTTTAGGGGTGTTTCTAGCCGAGGAAAATGTCAATTTAGAGCAGAGTTTAAATTTTGCTAGTCCTTTGTATCGCCTACAGCTTGATCTGATCGGTCGTTTATTTGCTACGGATGGTTCTTTATCTTTAAAGATTATGCTATCTCAGTGGGAAGGACGACAACTTATCGAAAAATTCGCCAAGACTTATAGCCGTTTAGCTAGGTTAGTCAATGATGAAGAACGAACCATCCTAGAGCAAGAATTTGAATCTACTCGTGGCTTTTTTCAGGAACAGATTGAGCGTACTTTGACCGAAAGTGATCATATTATTGGAAGTTTAAGCGTGTTTTTAGCCCAAAAAGAAGTTAGAGGCGGCTTAAAACCCAAAAAATCTCTTAAAATCAAGCAAGCTGCTTAATTTTGTCAATAGCTAGTCAGATTGGATGATTATTTATTACAGGGACGTTCGAAAAAACGTCTCTATTTTTCATTGATTTATGTTATAATATCTTCCTAATCTTGAAATTTTTGTCTGTGCTTGTCTAAATTTCAAGTCTCAGGTTTTTAAAAGTATTTTAATTTTGAAACTTTCAAGGAAAAACCCTTGACTTTTGCTTTAAAATAAAGTAAAAGATAATTAGTTTTTACCTTAAGAGTTTTTTAATAAAATATTATTATTTTTAAAATAAATAAAATGGATGATGCTTATTATTTCCAAAAAAACAACCAACTATTAGAAAGTATCATTTCAGCAAATTCGGGTTGGAAAGTCGTTTATTGCATAAATGAAACTTACTATATCGAGGATATAATCGCTTACGCTTGTATAAAAACTGGTCATTATTATGAACTTATTCCCTTAACTTTAACCGATCTTCATTTATGTCAAACCCTTCAAGAATATACCTTGAAGGATGGCTATATAGGATTAATAAATCCTGACAATGAATTAATTTTGAATGAATATTTAGCAGAGGAAATAAAAGATATTAATATTCAAGAAATTAAAAAAGCGTTAAAAAAAAATAGAATTAAGTTAGACTAACTTAATCTGGGCAGTTAACGCTAATTGAAAATTTAGGGAATTAATAGGCAGACTGCATCTCTTTTTCTCTCCAAGCTTTCGGTGTCGTTCCCTTGTATTGACGAAATTGGCGAAAGAAATAACTAACATTTAAATAGCCAACAGTGGTAGCAATTTGTTCTACCGACCAATTAGTATTTCTCAGTAAAGCACAGGCTTCTACCATCCGTCGCTCAATAATCCACCGGTTGACTGTCCGTCCGGTTTCTCGTTTGAGCCGATTGGTGAGGTAAGCGGGAGAATAACCCACTGCTTGCGCTACCTCGGATAAAGTAATCTCTCGATTATAATTAGCCTCTATAAAATCAAAAACTTCATGAAAAATAGACCTAGCTGGAAAAATAGATTCTGGTTCTTGGTCTTGGGGGTTTTGAGTGGATATGGGGTCTAAAATATTGTGACATTTGGCAAAATAACAGCGTTCTAGCATCGCCTTTCTTTCAAGCCGCGCCTCTACGGCTGCGATGACTTCTTCGGCTGTCAGAGGTTTAGTGAGATAATCATCTGCTCCGAGTTCCATTCCTCGGCGCTGCTCGGCCTTGGTGGTTTTCGCCGTCAGAAAAATAAAGGGAATAAACGCTGTAATGGGGTCTTGTCGCAGTTGAAGCAACACACTATAACCATCTAATTCTGGCATCATGATATCGCACAGAATCAGATCAGGCAGGTGTTGTCTTGCTTGCTGAAGTCCTTGTAAACCATTTTCTGCACTAATAATATGAAACCCTTCAGACTCAAGACATTCTTGTAATAAAGTACAATTGAGATCATCATCCTCAATTAACAAAATTCTAGTCATAATTTTCAAACTTTAGGGAGTCAATTTTTAAAAGTTATTGTTGGGTTTAAATATTACAATCAAGCTTTAACCTGTTTTTAATCCTAAGTTTCTCTAGTTAGTAGTAATTGCTAAAATCCGCGTTTTTAGCTGAGATATAGGAGAAACTACTTATCAGTTCGTTTACATTTTATATTTTTTTGAAGTTTTGTAAAACCATCTTAAGATAGATTTTGTTGTATAGCTCTATGCTGATGTAATCTCTACATAAAGATAGACCTATTATGCAAAGTCATTAATATTATAGTGAGTAAAGTAGGGACACTGTACCGCAGTGTATCCAAAAGTTTTTGAGCAAGCATCTTCTCGGATCAGATGTACTTATTGCTCATCAGTTATTTCTCTAGCTCTGTGGTTCTTAGCCCTCAAATTTCAACTTTTTTTAGGGTAAGGTAACCCTGAATACAATCAGGGAAAGCATTGCACAGGGCATCTATCTTTTTATAGATTTTTAAAATAACAGAGATTAGTTATTGTAAAGAGATGTAAAAAAAATGAAAAAAACTTTTTTTAGTGACTCATTGGCTAAGATTGTTGTTCTATGAATTTCCAATTACCACAGAAGGCAGAAGACGAGGCTTTTTTTTCTAAGTATCTCGTTAACTTCATCAACGAGGCTGTGTGTTGTTTGGGAGAAAATGCTCAGTTTATTTATGTCAATGAAGCAACTTGCAGATTACTGAGGTATTCTCGACAAGAATTGCTTTCTATGAGGCTAAAGGATTTAATAGAAGGTTATAGCTCCGAAACGATAGATCTATGGCAAAGCGAACAGCAAGACGCTTTGAACTGCTTACTTCGGACGAAAGACGAGCAAATTTTATCAGTGACGATTAATATCGCTTATATTCAAGAAAGTGAGCGAGAATTTTGTTGTGCCTGTATTAGAGAAACTGAAAAAAATACCACCAGCGATACAAGCGATAGAGGAAAAATTAGCGACTTCAAGCCATTACAACAGAAAAACCTACAAACCGAACTAACAAAAACAGTTTCTTTATTACAAAAAGCTTTTGATTCAGCCGCTTACGGAATTATTGCTGTTAGTTTTGAGGGAGAAGTTCTCAGCTACAATCAAAAATTTTCTCAAATGTGGCAACTGCCAGGGTCTATGATTTTATCTAAAGATTCTCAGGATTGTCAAAATTTTTTTGCTAACAAGCTTAAAAATCCCGAAAGTTTCCGTTCTTCTGTCTGGGAAATCTCTAGAGAATCTGCTGAAGAAACTTTTGATATTCTAGAGTTAAAAGATAGCAGAACTTTTCTCCAAGAATCTAAACCCTTGTTACAGGGAGAAAAAATCATTGGCCGAGTATGGAGTATTTGGGATATTAGCGAATTTAGACAACAAAGCTCACAAATATATGGGCAATTACAGGAAAATCAGCCACTGATTTCCGACGAGAGCCAAAAACCTGTAAAAATTGAGCAATCTCTCGAAGAAGAAAATCAACAACTCAGCGAACTAAGAGCGCGTTTTTTTTCGACAATGTGTCACCAGTTTCGCTCTTTTTTAAATATTATTTCATTTTCTAATAGTTTACTCAGACGTTATGTAGACAAAGGGGAAGACAAGAAAAAATTACCCTATCTTGATAATATTCAAACGGCAGTGGAACAGATCAGCAATTTATTAGATAGACTCATCTTTTTAGGAAAATCCGAACTCGGACAATTAAAATGTGAGCCAACAGTGGGAGATTTAGACAAATGGTGTCAGAATTTAATAGCACAAATCAAGCCGATGACTGATAGTAAACAACAAATGATTAAATATAGCTGTGCGGAACTCGTTCCGCACCCCAGTCAAGGCAATTTTAATTCTGCACAGGTAGACTGGGAACTTCTCAGCCAAATTTTGACGAATTTACTCTCAAATGCCATCAAATATAGTCCCAACTCTAGCACAATAGAATTTAAACTTTTTTCTCAGAAAACTAAATACATTTTTGAAATTAAAGATCCCGGAATTGGTATTCCTAGAGAGGAACTGGCAAGAATTTATGAGCCATTTTATCGTGCCACCAATGTTAATAGTATATCGGGGAGCGGCTTAGGGTTAGCCATCGTTAGAAATCTGGTACAGGTTTATGGGGGTCAAATTGAGATAGAAAGCATAGTCAATCAAGGCACTACAGTTATTGTCACTATTCCCTCGGAATTTTAAAGAAAATTAAAATATTTTAACCCTTCTAAAATCCCATTGGCATAGTGACTTTTGGCTAAATAACGGTAAGAAGTTTGATTGTTTTGATACCATTGGCGCAGTTCGGTTTTAGCATTGCCGACGATAATACCCCGTTCTTCCCCCCGGAATAGCGCAATATCATTGCCTGAATCTCCACAAACGACGGTTTTTTCGGCTTCAATTGACCATTGTTGCCTTAAATATTGTACCGCTAGTCCTTTGTCTCCTTTTTCTGGTAGGATGTCAAGGTCTTGACTGCCACTGTAGATGACTTGAGTTTTTAAACCGCTATCGGCTAAGGCGGCTTCTAATTGGGGGAGGACTTGTGTGGCGGCTTCTTCACTGAGATAATAACTCACTTTAAAAAAGTTTTGTTCGCTTTGGGGTTGGGGAATCAGTGATCTAAATTGAGAAGCAATGCCAAAGACTTGCTCTCGATTCCATCCTAGAGATAAAGTATCAGCATATTGAGGATCGATCACCTCATCTTTAGGGTTAAAGTAGATCTCAGTTCCCACTGAGGTAATTAAGGCATCTGGAGATAACAGTTGCTTTTCTTGTTCGAGTTGTCGATAGAGATACAGTGATCGCCCGGTAGCATAGACAATTTTAGTCCCATGTTCTTCTCGATGTTGACTTAACTGCTGCTGTAGGGTTTCTAAAGCGATGTCATCCCCCACCAAGGTGTAATCTAAATCTGTGATGAATAAAAAGGCACTCATCTTAATTATCTCTTGAGAACTGTTAATCTTAACTGTATTATCACTTTGTTAGGTTAACTCTGTTTTAACTCTATGCTTTTCGGTAGATTTTTTGCACAATGAACAATAGACCCCGTAAACGTTTTGCTCAACACTGGTTGCGTAGTGAACAGGCACTCTCTGAAATTATACAAGCCGCCCAACTTAAAAATACTGATCGCCTTCTGGAAATTGGTCCAGGTACAGGGATTTTAACCCGTCGTCTTTTACCTGAAGTAGAATCTGTAGTAGCCGTTGAAATTGATCGGGATTTGTGTAAAAAATTGGTAAAAAGTTTAGGGCAATTAGACAATTTTCTCTTGCTACAAGGCGATATTTTATCTTTAGATTTAACCACTGAACTGGCTCCTTTTCCTAAATTTACTCCTTTTAATAAAGTTGTGGCTAATATTCCCTATAATATTACAGGGCCAATTTTAGAGTATTTATTAGGAACGATTTCCGAACCGGGCCATCAGAAATATGAATTAATTGTCTTGCTGATGCAAAAGGAAGTCGCCGAAAGATTAACCGCTAAACCCGGAACAAAAGCTTATAGTGCATTATCCATCAGAGTACAATATTTAGCCGCTTGTGAATGGATTTGTGAAGTGCCAGCCCGGGCTTTTTATCCTCCTCCAAAAGTGGATTCTGCTGTGGTTCGTCTGCGTCCGCAACGGGTAGCGCGTCCAGCCAATAATCCCCGACAGTTAGATACTTTGGTGAAATTAGGGTTTGCCAATCGACGCAAAATGTTACACAATAATTTAAAAGGAATTATTGAGCTTGAGCGCTTAACAGAATTATTAGAAAAATTAGAAATTAATCCTCAATGTCGTGCTGAAGAATTGAGTTTAGAACAGTGGATAGAGTTGAGTAATCAGTTAACGATCAATACTAATCATGACCTATCACTCTAACTCTGAATCTTGCCTTACCATTGCAGCTAGTCGGTTCCACTGTTCATCAGTCGTTGCTTTAAAGCGAGTTTCCCAGACTTGCTCATCTTTAAGTTCAGCTAAAAGACGAGTTGCGATAGCATTTTGCTGATCATCGGGAAGTTTTTCAATTTCTGCAATAGCGCGGCGAAGTAATTCAGTCATATTTCTTCAGGACGAGTTTAACGATAAGTTTATAAATTGTTATTAACTTATACATTAAATTATACATTAACTTATACATGACTATGATTTAATTTGTATTAATAGTTGTTATTTTGACTAAAAACAATGAAAAATAATCGCATTTTTAAGTTAGTTGCTGTTACTTCTAGCTTGTTAGCATTAAATGTTTTATTCTCTAGTTCTCAAGCTCAAGCTGCTAACTTAGTTATTAATAGTGGTTTTGAGCAACCAGCAATAAATCCTGGAACTTTTATTATTAGTAATAGTGTTCCTGGATGGACTCGTAGTAGCATTTCTAGTGGAAGTGGAATTGAACTTCAAAATAATGTTGCAGGTTCTCCTTTTGAAGGAAACCAATTTTTAGAGCTAGATAGCAATGGGACAACAAACATTTATCAAGATATTACAACATCTATTGGAAGTATTTACAATTTATCATTTGCTTATTCAGCACGACCCACAGTATTGAATAATTCAGTTGATGTCTATTGGGGCGGTAATCTTGTTACTAAGCTAAATGCTAATGGGACTCTTCTTTCTAAGACTAATTGGAATGTTTATAACTTTAGTCTACAAGCTAAGGGAACGACTACTCGTCTAGAATTCAGAAGCCAGGGACTACAGCCGTCTGATGGCTTAGGTGGATATATTGATGATGTTAGTGTTGTTCCTGTAAGTGTTCCTGAACCCTCAACAACATTAGCATTAGCAATTGGGATTGCGTTTGCTAGTGCATCCAAAAGTAAATTTTTTAAGAAACAAGATCATGATCAAACTTAAATTAGTTTCTATCAAGCAATACCGATGAATTCGGTTCTATCTTAGCTAACTCTACTAAAAATAAAAATACTTCCTTAGCCTTCTTACTTAGCAAAAATTTTAGTACATCCTCGCTCTGTAAGGTTTCTAATAAATTTAGCAGACTCTACATTATTGAGTCTGCTTACTTATCTCCTAATCCTTAGTCTTTGTTCTATCATTAGTCAGAAAAAAACACACAGCCACAAAACTTAATTAACCCTCTTGACAGATTTAGCTTGCTCGGTTGCAGGAAATCATAAATATAGACAACTCAATAAACCCAAAAACCATTAAGAAAAAAATGGATATGACTCAACAATTGCAAGATAAAAAAGTCGCTATTCTAGTAGCAGAAGGCTTTGAACAAGTAGAAATGACCCAACCCAGACAAGCCTTAGAAGAAGTCGGGGCACAGACACATTTAATCTCACCCAAAGGCGATAAAGTCCAAGGTTGGAATCATTTTGATAAAGGCGAAGAATTTCCCGTAGATGTGGTATTAGATGAAGCTGATCCCAGTAACTATGATGCCTTATTGTTACCTGGCGGCGTTGCTAACCCGGATCTACTTCGCACACAAGAAAAAGCCGTTCAATTCGTCAAGTCATTTTTTGAAGCCGGTAAACCCGTCGCCGCTATTTGTCATGGACTGTGGACATTAATCGAAGCCGATGTCATTCGAGGACGTACCGTTACCTCATGGCCTTCCCTAAAAACCGATCTTAGAAATGCGGGAGCCAACTGGGTAGATCAAGAAGTCGTAGTAGACCAAGGCTTAGTCAGCAGTCGCAAACCTGATGATATTCCTGCATTCAACCGTAAATTAATCGAAGAAATCGCCGAAGGGCAACACGAACAACAACGTTTATCAGCTTAGTCATCAAAACAGAAGCCTCAATAGCCAGTAACAAGTTACCGGCTACTGAGTAAGAGTGATCACACCCTAAATTGCTTCCTGATTCTTTTCTCCTGTGCGAATGCGAATAATTTGCTCTACAGGAGAAATGAAAATTTTGCCGTCACCAATTTCGCCGGTTCTAGCCGCCTTGATGACTTGGTCGACCACCATATCAACTTGGTTGTCTTCTACGACAATTTCCACTTTGAGCTTTTGCAAAAACTCCACCGTGAACTCTGAACCGCGATAGCGTTCAGTCATCCCCTTTTGACGACCAAAACCTCTAACCTCACTGACGGTCATACCCACGATACCGGCATTGACCAGAGCGATTTTCACCTCGTCAAGCTTAAAAGGTCGGATAATGGCTTCTACTTTTTTCAAAACATTACTCCTAATTAAATCACTGGTATCTGTCTTTATATTTATAAAGCCAGCCTGTCACTTTCTATCACTATCGAACTAGAAATTTTTGTGAAAGCTAGTGCCTATATGTCTACTGCTTCAGGGGTGGCACAATGATCAAGCCACTGTACCATTAAATCAGGAAGGGGGCTTCTCCGTCTAGGGTTTGGATGGATACAAACATGACGAGTCTGTGCTAGGGCGACCTTTTCAGCGTTTGGGGCCACCTTGACAAGCTCGTATTTTATCTCGAATTCGCTATCAGTTAACTGTTTAGGGAAAAGATTAATTTCTAGCTGATCTCCAGAATACAGAGGGGCAAAAAATTTGATCTCGCCATAAACAATAGGAATTGCCACATTAGGATCGCTAAAAAACGTCCTCATATTAATGTAAGATTGTTCCAAGGAAGCTTCGTAAGCTTCATGACAAATAGACAAAGCCGCAGCAAAATAAACAACACCGGCTGCATCTGTATCCGCTAGACGAATAGTACGATAATAGGTCATAATCCCCCGAAAACTCATAACCAACGATGACGAATAAGCATCAACAAAAAAGTCGAGAACCCCTATCTAGTCTATTTTTATATAATCTCGCCAAATGGTCTATTATTAGCCCAGCGCTGCACATCTACTTTCGTGGGCGGATTTATGGAGCCGAAAAAGTCCCCTCAAAAGGTCCTCTAATCATTGTCAGCAACCATGCCAGTTATTTTGATCCTCCCATTCTCTCGAGTGCAGTAGGCCGTCCTGTAGCCTATATGGCCAAAGAAGAATTATTTCAAATCCCTTTATTGAAACCCTTGATTGAATTATACGGAGCCTATCCGATCAAACGGGGATCAGGAGACCTGAGTGCTTTCCGCGCAGCCCGAAAAGCTTTAGCTCATGGGTGGGCGGTGGGAATTTTTTTAGAAGGTACGCGCACCCCTGATGGTCGCATTAATAATCCTAAACTCGGAGCAGCCATGATTGCTGCCCAAGCACAAGTTCCTTTATTGCCGGTGAGTTTAATAGGAACTGAAAAAATCTTACACAAAGGTTCGCCTATGCCCCGTCCTAGTCGGGTTATCGTTCGAATAGGGGATTTAATTGAGCCACCCCGTTCAACTCAACGAGATGGTTTACAGGCAGTAACCGACAAATGTACCAACCTGATCAATGAAATGCACGGGTTACGCGGATAAACACTTTTTAAGCAGATTGTAAAGAGTAGTCAACCATCAATCCTTTTAAAGAACGTTTAAACTCTTCTCTTCCGTGAAAACCTTCTATTCGTTGAATAGGCAAACCTTGATCAAATAAAATCAGGGTGGGCAAATTGCGAAGACGATAAGCATTAGCCAATCTGAGATTGTCATCTGCATTAATACTGACTAATGTCAAATCTCCGCCCCATTCTGATTGAAATTGGAGTAAATTTGGCACGACTAAGCGACATAAACCACACCAAGGGGCCCAAAAATTGACTAAGACGGGACAAGGAGATTCTAAAACGATTTTTGAAAAATTTTTCTCGTTGACCGATAGCATCATGATCCAGGAGTATTTTATCAGCGTTTAATATTAGGCATGGCATTATGCTACACCAATTAGGATCAGGTGGGATCATCTTATTAGGAAGTAAGGGGCCAATAACTAACGACTAATGACTGATGACTAATGACTCTTGACTAATGACTAATGACTAACGACTAATGACTAATGACTGACTTAACCAAGGATGTCCCCACCACAGCAACACCACAAACCCTAAAACCCCCAAATAAGCCGGACGCACAAACTCTTCCCATTTAAGGGTTTGACGACCATCCAACACCGCTAAAAAAGGAATTACGCTCGTTCGCTCTTTAACCGCCCGAAAAGCTTCCCCATAACGTTGTTCGAGACGATGATCCCCGTGCCAAACTGCAAACAGATGATGAGCAATTAGTCCTAGGGAAGTCACCAAAGTAAAACTTGTCCCTATCCAAAGAGTATGAGCAATACACCATATCACTTGTCCCACCATTTGAGGATGGCGGCTAATACGAATGATTCCTGTTTCATACAAATGCACTTGGGGCTTTTGGATAGCCGCAATTTCAAGAAGATTAAAAGTAGCAGGGTAGAGAAAAATAAAAGAAATCGCCGAAAGCAGCCAAACAGTCTCTTTAATACCAGCTATGCCTTGAACCTGCCACAAAACCACCCCATCATAGCGATGACTGATAAAATAGATAATCAAAGCCGCCGCTAAAGGCAGGCTAACTAAAGCAAACAAAACGCGATAGAGTCTTGCTCCAATTTTTGTTTCTCCCCAAGAACGTAAGGCCGCTAAACCACTGTGAGCGATCGCAAACCCTAACAACATTGCCAACATGATCCAATGACTAGATGTTAACAACGAATCACTTTCCATAAAATCAAATCAATAAGCACATAGGTAAGCCTTCACCATCGTAAAACAATTATCGAAACAGTTGAACAATCCCATCGCCTCAGCGCCCACGAGCGTCAAAGTGATCCCCTTATTATGCTACTGTCAATTCAGGATCAGTCAAAACCACTTCTTAGTCTGAGGATTTTCTGTCTAATTAACATCTTCCTCATTAGAAGTGTTCATCATCTGACTCCTTACACTTGTGGCATTAAAAAACTATGTCTGACATTCCTTTTACTTTAGATCAACTCCGAATTCTAAAAGCAATCGCTGCTGAGGGAAGTTTTAAACGAGCCGCCGATACCTTGTTTGTCTCTCAACCGGCCGTGAGTCTACAGGTACAAAATTTAGAAAAACAACTGAATGTTCCTCTTTTTGATCGCGGAGGACGCAAAGCTCAATTAACTCAAGCCGGCTATCTTCTTCTAAGCTATGGCGAAAAAATTATTACACTTTGTCAAGAAACTTGCCGAGCGATTGAAGACCTACAAAATCTTCAAGGAGGAACATTAATTGTCGGTGCTTCTCAAACCACCGGAACCTATTTACTGCCTCGCATGATAGGTTTATTTCGACAAAAATATCCTGATGTTTCTGTTCAACTCCAAGTTCACTCCACTCGCCGCACTTCTTGGGGAGTTGCTAATGGACAAGTAGACCTAGCCATTATTGGCGGTGAAGTTCCTCCCGAATTACAAGAAACTCTCAAAATCATTCCCTATGCTGACGATGAATTGGCACTAATTATGCCAACTTCTCATCCTTTATCTCGATTAGAAATGATTCAAAAAGACGATTTATATAAGCTTCAATTTATTACTCTTGATTCTCAATCAACTATTAGGAAAGTCATTGATAAAGTTTTGACCCGTTATGATATAGACACAAAACGTTTAAAAATAGAAATGGAATTAAACTCAATTGAAGCGATTAAAAATGCTGTTCAGTCAGGATTAGGAGTGGCTTTTGTATCAGTAACTGCCATCGAAAAAGAATTACAAATGGGCGTTCTTCACCGGGCCCACATTAAAGATATAGAAGTGACTCGGACTCTGAGCGTGGTAATTAACCCTAACCGCTATCGTTCCAAAGCCGCAGAAGCATTGATCAAAGAAATATTACCTCAGTTCTCCACTTATCCAGATCATTTAGATATGGAGTTTTTATCAGGTAATAGTAATCGCGCCAAGGACATTAGTGCCAGTCCACTCAATAGTTCCTTACTTTAGTAAACGAACCAACTCCTGAGCGCAGATTAGTTATCGAATTTTTCCTGTTGACTTACTGATGTTTACCAAGAAGTAAGGTTACAATCAAAACGGAGAAGGCTTTCAACAATGAATCCCTAAGCCCTAAATAATCGAACCATGGAAATTCTATGTACTCGTCCAGGTTGTCCTCGGCCTCTAAATATTTTTCCTGAACTCGATGATAAATCTATCTTAACCAGCACTCAGCAAAAATATTGTACTAGCTGTGGAATGCCACTCATTTTAGGCGGCCACTATATGCCTTTTCGCTTACTCGGAAGAGGCGGTTTCGGTGCGGCTTTTCTGGCCTGCGATCGCTACACTCCCAGTCTACGGCAATGTGTCGTTAAACAATTTCAACCTTCAGCCGACTTATCGGAACAGGCCTTAAAAAAAGCACTGGATTTGTTTGAAAGAGAAGCAATGGTTCTCGATACCCTGGGACGACGACATGAGCAAATTCCTGAATTATATGCCTTTTTCCCTTTGATTGTTCCTAATCGTTTAGAAAACAAAGAGGAACAGTTTTTTTATATCGTTCAAGAATACATTGATGGCAAAAATTTAGAGCAAGAATTAGAAGAAAAAGGAGCTTTTTCGGAAAAAGAGGTGCTTTATGTCCTCAAAAAAATGCTCAAAGTTCTTCAATTTGTCCATGAAAATCCTGACCATCCGTCAATTCATCGGGATATTAAACCCTCAAATATTATGCGTGATCGCTTGTCGGGGCGATTATATTTACTCGATTTTGGAGCGGTAAAACAAGTAGCTGTCGGTGCGGCATCTGCTAATACTCAACAACCCAGTGGTTCGACAGGAATTTATTCGATGGGATTTGCTCCCCCCGAACAAATGAAAGGCGCAGAGGTTTATCCATCAACTGATTTATATGCTTTGGCGGTGACTTGTTTGATGTTACTGAGCGGTAAACCGGCCCATGAGTTATATGATTCCTACAACGATTGTTGGAATTGGCGCTCTCATGTTCCCCAAATTAGCGAGCAGTTAGCCGCCGTTTTTGAGCGAATGCTGCTACCTACTCCCAGAGATCGCTACCAAAGCGCCTCTGATGTCCTCAAAGCACTTGAAACCACCACTATTCAACCTCAACCCCCTACTCCCCCTTCACCTCAACCCTCTCCCCCTCCTACCCCTTCACCCACTCCACGCAGACAGTTTTCTCTATTAGAAATTTTAGGCGGCGCGGCTTTTAGCGGCTTTGAGGGTTCTTTATTAGTGATTGCTTTTAATAGCTTATTATCCACTGGTGGTATGATTTTAGGGTTAATGTTACTGGGTGGCCTGATTTTTCTTCAGTCCCGTCGGATCATTGAAGGAAAAGATTTACCTATTATTGCTGTTATTACTGCTGTTTTAATTGTCGCACTGCCTTTTTTAAGAAATAATTTGCCTACCCCAACTGTGTTAATTATTGCTGGCTTTATGACCCTAGTGGCTGTAGCTATAACCTCATTATTCCGTTTGATTTATCAACTTCTTTCTAGATAAAATTTCCTGGATTGAATTAAAATAATGTCTCAAAAAAATGACAATCTAATTTTAATTCTCGCATTAGTAATTACCCTGTGTTTGGTAGGGCTAGGATTAGTCTGGCTCATACCAATATTGATCAAAAATCTGAATCAAAACAATCCTAATTCAGTGTCAATCACTTCTTCTAACACGGGAGCAAGTTCTTTACCACCATCTCCCTCTGAAAATTCTATTTTTAGCCGCTTCAGTTTTGGAGATAAACTATTAATCCCAACCCTAAAAAATACAGACAAAGAAACAGCAGCAACAGCCTTTGCGGCTCAAAATTATCCCATCGCCATTCAATCTTTAGAAACATCTTTAAAGAGCCAAAAAAATGACCCTGAAGCCCTCATCTATTTAAATAATGCTAGAATAGGCGATAAAAAAGCCTATACCGTCGCCGTAGCGGTTCCCATAGGCACTGATGTCAATGCGGCGCAAGAAATCTTGCGAGGAGTGGCACAAGCTCAAGCAGAAATTAACACCACTGGCGGCATCAAAAGCATACCTTTAAAAGTCCTCATAGCTAACGATGATAATAATTCAGAAATTGCTCAAAAGCTTGCTGAAGAATGGGCTAAAACGCCAGAAATAATCGCTGTTATCGGTCATTTTGGCAGTAGTACAACCATTGCCGCCGCTAAAGAAGTTTATCAACCTCAAGGGTTAGTGATGATTTCTCCCACTAGCACCAGTACAGAAATATCAGGAATCGGTCCCTATATTTTTAGGACAGTACCAAGTGATCGCTTTGCCGGCGAAGCATTAGCTAAATATATGCTCGAAACCCTCAAAAAACAAAAAGCGGCAGTTTTTTTTAACTCCCAAAGTAGCTACAGTAAATCCCTCAAAGATGTTTTTACCTCTGCTGTCTATGGAGATGGCGGAGAAATCGTGGCTGAAATTGATTTCGTCGAAGCCAATTTTAATGCAACAGAAGCCGTCAAAATCGCCAAGCAACAAGGCGCAGAAGTTTTAATGTTAGCCATGAATACAGAAACCCTTAAGCAAGCACTGTGGGTTATTCAAGTTAATCAAGGTCAATTAGCTCTATTAGGCGGAGATAGTGCTTATAAACCAGAAATTTTACAACTGGGAGGCAAAAATGCAGAAGGAATGGTTATTGCAGTGCCCTGGCAGATCTTAGCCCACAAAGCGGCCAAGTTTACTCTAGAGTCTGGCAAATTATGGGGCGCAGATGTGAACTGGCGCACAGCCATGAGTTATGATGCGGCTAAAGCTTTGATCGCGGCCATGAGCGTTAACCCGACTCGCAAGGGAATACAAGAAACCCTAGCCACTCGGGGTTTTTCAGCAGAGGGTGCAGGGACAAAGATTCGCTTTTTACCCTCCGGGGATCGTAACCAACCGGTTCAGCTAGTACGAGTTGAACCCGGAAATCGTTCGTCTTATGGTTATGATTTTGTGCCCATTGGGATACCGAACAACTAACTAACTCTAGGGGCAATCTAGCTACCCCTACTCTACCAATAGCGGTTAGCTGTGGAAAACTCTCATTAGGTTTGTGCAGTAGGTTAAAAACCGATAATGACCTAGAAGAATGGTTATTTCAGCGATTGGGAAATGGTTAATCGAAAAATTTTATTAAAAAGTTAAATTAGTTTTCCACAGGTTTTCCACAAGCTAGGGTTAAGGAAGAAACGGGTAATTTTAAAAAAAGGCAAAATTTTATATTTCTCTTGCCCCATTAATAATACAATTGACCTGGCCGTAGACTAATGTCTTTACTTGCCGATGAAATTTACTTGTAGCCAAAGCGATCTAAATGCTAACCTCTCACTGGTTAGGAGTGCAGTACCCAATCGTCCCACTCATCCGATTTTAGGAAATGTGTTATTTGTTGCTGATACTGAAAAAGGATTGATCAGCTTAACGGCCTTTGACCTTAGTTTAGGAATTCGTACCAGTTTTAGTGCCAATGTGGAAGAAGACGGTAGTATCACCTTAGCCGCTAAACTTCTCAATGATATTGTTTCTCGACTTCCTGAAGGAGAAATCACCATCACTCTAGAAGAAGAGGACGACGGGGAAGAAGAACAATCCAAAGTGACTATTGAGTCGGTTTCTGGGCGTTTTCAACTCAGGGGAATGAAAGCCGATGATTTTCCTGAACTCCCAACCATCGAAAATGTCGAACCCGTGAGATTACCCGTATCTGCTTTAACCGAAGGGTTACGAGGGTCTTTATTTGCCGCCAGTACCGACGAAACTAAACAAGTATTAACCGGAGTTCATTTGTCCGGCTTGCAGGATAGTTTAGAATTTGCCGCCACAGATGGACATCGTTTAGCTGTGGTTCAAACCCCTACCCAACAAACAACAGAAGAAGAAGACAGCACACCTCAACCGGAGAGTAATTTAGAAGGTTTTGCTATTACTATTCCGGCTAAAGCCCTACGGGAATTAGAACGAATCATGACTATGCACAAGGAAACTGAAGCAGTCGCCCTCTACGTTGATGAAGCACAAGTGATTTTTGAGTTAGGTTCTCAACGCCTAACCAGCCGAAAATTAGAAGGTGCTTATCCCAACTATGAGCAATTAATTCCCCATCAATTTTCCCGTTCGGCTACCTTAGAACGTAAACGATTGTTAAGTTCTCTCGAGAGAGTCGCCTTATTAGCCGATCAAAAAAATAATTTAGTAAAATTTACCCTAGCAGAAGAAAAGGGACAATTAATTCTATCGGTAGAATCTCAAGATTTAGGGAGTGCTAGAGAATCTATGGACGCGCAAATCAGTGGAGAAAGCGGAGAAATTGCTTTTAATGTCAAGTATTTAATGGATGGATTAAAAGCTCTGGGAGCGGCTGAGATTCAGATGCAACTCAATCAGGAAAAGCAACCGGTGATTTTTACTCCCCTTGGAGGCCTAAAAATGACTTATTTGGTTATGCCAGTACAAATTAAAGATTAATTAGGGGGGTTGGTGACCGACAAACTGGTCACTAGCCTCTACAATAGATCTAAATTTGATGCTATAACAAAACCAAACTTACTATAAAGATTATGGCTTCCGCAGTTATATTTGAGTCTCCAATAATCAAGCCGCTCAATAGCTCCAATACAGCCGCTATTGTTGCCTCTGTTGGGATTCATGCTTTGGTATTAGGAGTGGCTTTTCCTTATTTCTCAGCCGCTAATAAAAGTGCATCCGACTTAACTGATGTCAAATTGATTGAGTTAACCCCGGCTGAACAGAGCCGCTTACCGAAGCTATCCACTCCCACCCCAAACTTAACCCAATTTTCTAGTCCTTCGGTAGAAAATACCCCTCTAGCAGATACGCCTACCATTGATCCAAACCAGATTCCCCCCTCAATTGATTCCTATTCATCCATTCAAACTCCCTCTTTACCTTCCTTACCTCCCTTAGAAGGACTGCGTTCGTCGCCGTCTTTGCCGCCTGTTTCCTCGCTGCCGCCAATGAATATCTACTCCCCACCCATTGCGTCAGTGCCTCCCCTTCCGCAAAATTTACCCGCCCCACCTGAGCAACTTCGTACCCCTCAACCTTACCAACAACCCCAGGAATCACCCTTTAAAGATGAGATTCCTAGACCGAATTTTCCGGATGCGGGCAATGATTTTGGACTCGATCAGTTAAGAAGGTCCCCGATCGATCAAGGTAAACTACGAGAAGAAGAGGTCAAGCAACCCGAGCAAACAGCCGCTCTGAATAATCCTAGAGTGATTGATCCTCAACTTGAAGAAGCGCGTCAAAGCCGCTTACGAGAAGAATTAATTGCCCGAGCTAGAGAGCTTCAGGCTTCCCTGCAACCCGATGGGGCTAATACCAGTGATGAAGAGGCCTTGAAAAATTATGTTAGCTGGCTCAGTCGCGATCAAGTGCGACAAAAAACCCTCAAACCGGAAGTCATTAGTCTAGCTGGAAATACTCCCTCTATTGCGACAAACTTAGAAGGAACCAGCGAGTATGGGGTTGTGGTAGATGCTTCTGGAAGAGTTGTGGATTTGACCTTAATTAAAAGCGCCGGCTATCCTGTCTTAAATGAACAGGCAAAACGAGATATTCTCGCTCGTAGTTTTCCCAACGCCACAGGAGGCAACCAACCCTATCGCATTACGGTAAGCTTTAAACCGGCTGCTAATCCCACCCGCAACTTACCGGAACTGCCATCTGAAAATAATCAAAGACAAACAGCACCAGCACCCCAGACAAGGCCGACAACCCCGGCTCCGGCTGCTGTGCCATCTCCTCAAGCGCCTGTGGTTCCCCCCACTGAAGCCACCAATAAAAAACCTGAAACCCCCATCACACAACCTTCTAATAACCGAGACAATCAAAAGCCAAACACACCCCCAGTGGTTGAACAGTCTCCTATTCCCAATAATATTAAGCCAGAAACTCAGGTACAAGAATCTCCTAAACCCCAACAAGAGCAACAACCCCCAGTGGTTGAACAGTCTCCCATTCCTCAAAACATTAAACCTGAGCCGATTTCTGAGCCGCCAAAATCTCCTTCAAACCTACCGAGTCCTGATGTAACCCAAACTGAACCCCCTGCTGGCCCCTCCAGCAAAAAGCCTAATCTGCCTCCTGAAGAAGCGCCTGTGCCTACCAGCCAGAAACCCTCTAATTCAGATGTTGCTCCTTTAGGTAATGCGGCTCCCAAAAAAACCTCTACTCCCGGTCCTGAAGCTCAAAATACGACTTCTAATCCTGGGACTTAATGGTTAAACGTCAAAACACTTCAAGGTTAGAGATTAGCACTTTTTTAGAAGCCCAATAATCTCATCAATAACCTTTGATTTAGTGCGGGTGTGTTCACATTTCACAGCCGAGGATAGTCATTTGGGAATTAATATGGTCTTTCCCTCGCTTTTTATAGCAAGACTTTAGACTTTTTCTTTTCTTTTGTATATACAAAAACATATTTATTTAACATTGATTCAGACAGAGGACAGAGGCAACTAAAAAAATTAAAAAGCTATTCTTTTTAAAGAAGCTTCTTCTGTTAAATTATAATCCTTTTTTTAAGGAGAAATCCTGTCGAGAATATGTTGCCCTCACGGGCGACAATTTTTTTTATAGGCTTTCACTATATAACTTTTATTTAATTAAATTTAACATTTTCTTGTATCTTAAGATAGAGTTTTAAGTTTTTTTTATTCACTAAGATATTATTAACCTAACTCCTTAACCTACCTAATTGCTGTAACAGAATAAAATAGTAAAGTTAAGCAATTAAATATTGTCGCTCTCCCTGAGCGGCTTTTTTTACGCCTCTTGTATATCCCCCAACATTTATAATTAATATTAATTAAAACATTAGGCAGATGAAAAATAAGATTATAAAATTTTTTATAATAAAATTAATCCTATTTTTTGCCGCACTATGCGTGAGTATTGTTTTGGTTATGGCCGTGCTTGGTTACCTATTAGGTAACTTTTTTTTTGTCTAATACCTGATGAACAATAATTTGATAAATTAAAATAAATCTAGAAAAATTTTTGTCTTTTACTCAACAGAAAACGGCGATAAAAAAATATTCTTAGTGAAGAAAAATTTTTTTTAACTTCCAGCTAACGGAAGAAATAAATAGTCGTCTTCCTGCTTGAAAACTATCCCTGTTGATAGAGGGATACCCAAACCCAGTTCGTTAATTTGTGAAAATAGAAACAGAGTAATCAACTCGTTGGAAATTCAGATGTTTCACCACGTAAAAGAATTAGAATTTAATGCTCGGGTTTCCGCTCCCGATCCCCGCTTTGCCAGTTTACTTCTAGAACAATTTGGCGGTGCTAATGGAGAACTTAAGGCCGCTATGCAATATTTTCTTCAAGCCTTTGCCGCTCGTAAACCTTTCCCCGACAAATATGATTTACTGATGGACATTGCTACCGAAGAATTGAGCCATCTCGAAATTGTCGGAGCAACAATTACTATGTTGCTGGATGGGGTCAATGGAGAGCTTAAAAATGCGGCAGAAAATAGTATGCTGTTTAATTTACTTTCTGGAACCCAGCAAAAAGAACAGATGATCCATGAAGCCATGACAAATCCTCAGTTTTTGGGGTTATCGGGTGGAACTCCTACCCTAACCAACAGTCAAGGCGTACCTTGGACGGCGGCTTATGTCAATGCTAATGGAGACCTGACAGTAGATTTACGTTCAGATCTGGCCTCCGAGTCACGGGCTAAGATCGTCTATGAATATGTCATGCAATTTACCGACGATCCCTACGTCAAAGAGACTCTAGGCTTTTTAATGACTCGCGAAATAGCACACTATAAAATGTTTGCTGCCGCATTAGAAACCATTGAGCCGAATTTCCCACCAGGGGTATTACAAGGCGATCCACGTTACACTCACCTTTACATGAATATGTCTAATGGTTCAAGTGTACGAGGCCCTTGGAATGAGGGACAGGGTCCTTGGGAAGCCGGAGAACAATGGGAATATATACATAATCCTTACCAACAGGTCGTCGATACTCACGGTTTAGTAGACCAACCCGTAAAAGGAACTCAGCGCACTCCAGAAGAAGCAAAACAACTCGAGAAAAAGCTGAGTATCAAACGAAGTCAAGAAATTGAAGCCGTCACCAAGAGCGGCTCAACTCAATGGTCAACCTATCCTCAAACTAACGTTGTCAGTCCCAGTCAAATGAAAGACCAACAGTTATAACAGGAGGTTCTCTTGCCATAGGCAATCGGTAAATTAACTGGAGGAAGTCGTCAACATGGAAAAAAAGATCGCCCAACCGAGCCTTATGCTGGCCGGTTCGCCAATGAACTTACTCACGGAATATTTAACAGCAGGTGAAGGCCCGCCTTTACTTCTGTTACATGGTGTCGGCGACAGTGCCGATTCTTGGAAATGGGTGATCCCTGCTTTAGCCAAGAGTTATCGAGTTTATGCCCCCAGTCTTCCAGGTTTTGGCGGCTCAGCTAAACCTAACGTTGAATATTCTTCAGAGTTTTATACCAGTTTCCTCACAGCCTTTTTAGATACTTTAGGACTACAACAAGTAAGCTTTGTCGGCAATTCTCTCGGCGGGCTAGTGGGAATACGCTTGGCACTGGCTACCCCAGAGCGGGTTAAAACTTTGGTATTGGTGGACAGTGCAGGACTTGGGCGAGAAGTAAACCTCATCATGCGGCTACAAACCTTGCCAGGAGCCGCCAAAATGATCGACTTGATGGGACAAATGCCGATGGGTGGAAAAATTTGGGCCAAGGCATTCTGTATGCTGACTTTGGCTAAACCGAATCGAGCTAAACCCGAGTGGTTTGAGGGAATTTCTCGGATGGCAAAAGACCCTGGCTATAACGAGGCCACAGTATCGGCCCTGAAAAACTTAGCCACCTTGGCCGGACAGCGTGATCATCAAATCATGCTTAATGAGTTGTCTCGTCTAACCCCACCCACCTTAATTATCTGGGGAGAACAGGACCGCATTTTGCCAGTGCGGCAGGCTAAAATGGCCATATCTCGACTTAAAGAAGGGCGGCTTGAGGTGTTATCTGATTGTGGTCATATTCCTCAAATTGAACAGCCAGAAAGATTCCAGACTGTGCTGAGTCAATTTTTAGAGGAGAGCGTACCTTTACCTCAACATTAGACTTCTTGCAGAAGTCGGGAAAAGGGGAAAGGGGAAAGGGGAAAGGCTTGATCCTTTATTCGTTTTCTTTAAAAATGATGATTTGTGCAAGAGGTCTATTGAGCCTGAGTTTTTCCTGGACAATCCTCCGGCCTGTAGCCGGGGGTGTTTTTGTACTAATTATCAATTAGTGAACTCCTTACTTATTAAGAGATTTATAAGCCAAATTCATTAAGTCAAATAAATCTGAAAAATTAAAAGGTTTATTCAGAAAATAAGTAATGCCTAAAGAAGCGGCTAATTGTTCTAAATCTGGGTAAGCTGTAATTAAGATAATGGCTAAATTCGTATTTTTTTGTCGCAGATATTGATAAACTTCTGTGCCGCTAAGTTCGGGCATTCGGTTATCTAAAATCAGGATATCTGGAGATTCCTGACTCACTTTTGAGAGGGTTTCTTGCCCATCTTTTGCTTCGCAAACTTGCCATCCTTCTTCACTTAGTAAAACATTGAGAAGTAGGCGAGAATCTTCGTCATCATCGGCAATTAAAACTTTTCCTTTAGGCGAATGAGTCTGGTTATTCATGGTTATTTTTCTTCTACAGGTAGAGTTAAAGTATAGAAAATAGGACTTAAAGAGGCACTATTACTCCCTCTCATAATGATAAAATTGACTTGTGCAAATGATGTATAAAACTTTCTTTTTACTTCTAATTTGACAACTCCTCCGGCTCCTGCCGTTTCAAAAGCATGAAGAAAATAGCGAAGTAGTTTTCGAAAAAAGCTTTTCTCGAGTACAGTGATTTTAATAATATCTTCAAAAGGGGGGGCAATGACTTGAACTTTACGAATGGCCGCTTCAGTGGATAAAACCTCAACTAAATTACGGATAGTCTCGGTAAGAGATAAAGATTTAAGCTGATCTTTTTCTGTTGAAGCCAACTCACGCCAAAAGTTAGCACGACGACGAAATATTTCAATAGATTGTTCTGCCTGTTGTAATAATTGTTTCGCGTAGTCGATACGGTTGCTTGCTACCATTCGAGAGCTAAGGTCCATCCGTAAACGGGCTGTATAATGGGCTTGAACAATATCTTGACGCAGTTTTTCTAATACCTCGTAATCATCGGGATGAGAGACTAAAACCGAGCGTAAATCGGCTTGTAAATTGGTTAAAATTAATTCAGCTTCGATACCGGCTGAGGCACAGAGTAACAGTTCTTTCAATCGATGACTAGCATCAGGAGATTGTAGAGAAATACTCAGCACCCCAAGAATTTCTTGCTTTTGGTTTCGCAGAGGAATTCCCTGACAGGTAAAATCATGAAACCCCTCGATAAAATGCTCGGCTGAGACAATTTCGCTATAATTTTCTTCGGCTAAAGAAGTCCCGATACCATTAGCACCTGCTACCCCTTCAGACAGTAATGATCCTGGTTGAGGAAATGATTCGTTTTCTACGGTTTGTTCATCTCCTAATAGATCTATTAAAACCGCATGGGGATCAGCTAACATCACCGCGTGATGTTCTTTCCCTGCCGCTTGGGATAATATTTGTGCATAAGGCCGAACAACTTTAATAAAGTCGCTTTGCTGTTCTAAGAGCCGCTCCACTTCTAAGGGAGATAGCTTTTCAGCTTGCATAGCGCGAGGGTTAGCTCCTTGTAGATGGGACCTTTCCCACGCTCGATAGATTTCTTGGCGTAATAACTTTGTTGCAATCGCACCAGTCGATCTATATATTCGCCCTGCTTCCAATATTTCACGGGTTAATAGGGACATATTAAATTTATTTCTGGCTCTAGCTAAGACAATTCTAGCTTAGTGGTACATTTACCAGGTAAATTTGATGCAATTTAAAACATTACCATCAACGAAAAACCCCGATCTGACGGGGTGACAAATGCGGCTTGAAAATGGTTACTCAAGAAAATCCAAGGGTGGGAACAGTCCACCCTAGCATCAGAGCAATTAATCCACAACGCCTAAAGCTCCCGCAGTAGCAGAAGCGATGGCAGAAATAAAAGCCGTAAAGAATAACCACCAAGAAGCCGCCTCTGCCGCTTTTCGGGTTTCTTCCACTTGACGTTGAGCCTGTTCTTTAACTTGTTCAACACGCAATTGAGCTTGTTGTTGAATACGTTCTGCTCTTTGTAAAATGCGGTCGCGGATGCGTTCGATATTACTGATAATCCGTTCTGCATCAGCTTGAGAAATATCTTCCCGAGAACTCAGCACAGCCACCAGAGTATCGCGATCCAATTGTGAGAAGCGATCACGCAAAGATTCAAAACCCGCTTTAGGGTCGTCAAACAATTGACGAATATCATGGGTCAATCCATCATAATTGAGTTCAGGGCGCTTTAATCCATTGAGATAATCTCGAATTCTATTTAAAATCCCGTCAATAATATCTTGAATCTTATATTGTATGTTTCTCACCTGTTGTACAAAGCGTTCCCGAACAGAAAGAATATTCTCGATAATCACCTTAGCTTCTTGCTCACTAATATCTTCTCGTTGAGACAGCAAAGCTACCAGGGTATCTTGGTCAAACTCAGAGAGGCGTTGTTGCAAACTCTCCATTCCTAAACGAGGATCATTGAGCAATAAGCGGATATCCCGTTGAATGGCTTCCGGATTGAGTTCTTCTCGCTCAGTAGAGCGTAGATAGTCGGCGAGGGCATCTTGAAAACGGTGTACTTGGTGTTGAGTACGTCGTGCCAAGTAGCGAGGAGCATTCACCACGCTTTTGAGTACACTTTGTACTTCATTGATAATTTGGTTGACTTGTTGCTCACTGAGGTCTTGTCGTTGGGAGAGCAATTTGACTAAAGTATCTCTATCCATCATGGCCAGTCGTTGCCGAATGGCACTCGCTCCGGCTCTAGGATCTTCGAGAAGTCTGCGTAAATCTCGCTGAATGCCTTCGGGGTTGAGTTCTTCTTTGCCGGTATTGCGTAAATAATCGGCGATGGTGCTGGAAACTTGAGTATACTGTTGTTGCAGTTTGCCGCTTAGTTCCCCAGGAGCATGAACCAGACGACTCCAGGTTCTTTCTAAGTTGTCGAGAATCTCATTAACTTGTTGTTCGCTGAGGTCTTCACGAGTGGAAAGTAATTTGACTAAGGTATCTCGATCAAAGCGAGAGACTCTCGATCTCAATACCGCCGCGCCCACTTGAGGGTCTTCTAGTAATAATTTCAGTTCTCGCTCAATAGCTTCGGGATTGAGTTCATCTTTGCCCGTATCGCGCAGATAGGATTCTATTCTTAATTTTACCTGTTCTCCTTTAACTTTGAGTGCCGCTTGCCAATCGTGGGCTTCTTGGAGAACGCGATCACGAGCCGCTTCTAAAGCCGGAATCAACTCAGCCGCTATTTCTGGGGTAAGATCTCCGCGTTGATGAAGCATGAGTCTTTGCAGCGTAGGACGGTCTAAGAGGGCTAGACGACTACTGAGGGTATCATAATCCGCATCTGGGTCTTCTAAAACCGAGATAAAATCCGCTTGAAGTCTTTCAGGATTGACGAGGTCTTGACGGGGAAGTCCGAGAGAAAAATTGCTCTATATCTTTAAACAGGGCAAGTCTGCGTTGTTGTTCTTGTTGCTGGTAAGCAACTTCTAAAACTTCGAGCCGAATTTGTTCTAGGATATTAGCGGTTTCTTCGATTTTGTTTTGGGTTAATAACCCTTTTTGCCGCAACAATTCGCTAAAATCTGAGCGAGTAATTAGTTCTAACTCTCTAGCCATAAGCGCAGGGTTGGCTAAGGGATCATAGAGTAAATCTCTAAATTCTCGATTGAGATTTCTCGGTTGCAACTGCCAGGGATAAGCATTGAGTAGAAAATTTTCGATATCAGAACGTACCGGACTGGGTGAGGGGGGTTCTTTTAAGCCGACCTTAGTGGAAAGTTTATCGCTCTGTTCGCTAAATTGATCTTTTAGCTGTTGAAATTGACCGACTATTTTGTCTACATCTATATCGCTGAGGTCTGTGCGTCCCATCACTAAACCTACTAGGGTATTTAAACTGGTACTGAGGGTTTGAGCGAGGGGACTGGGATGGTCAGATTTTCTTTGTTTCCGCATCTCATCCACTAGAGAACCAATTCTATCTCCTAAATCAGGGCCTAAGAGTTGTTCACGAGTGGCATTTCTAATGTATTCTCCGATATCTGCCAAGGGGTCTTTTTTTTGAAACTTGGCAGTGGTGTTTTTCCAAGCGGCTTCGAGTTGTTCAGCTAGGCGGTTAACATCTCGTTTTGACAAATCCGTGCGATCGCTAATGAGATTGACAAAGGCTTGTCGATCAATTTCTAATCCGTTGTCGGTGCTGAAAACTTCTCGCAAGTTGGGGTCATTGAGTAAACTTTCAAAATCTGAGCGGATTTTTTGCCAATCTAGACTCGGAAGCGGTAAGGAGCTTAAGTAATCTTCTAAATTCTCCCGTAAAGTGACTGGATCAATCGCCGATCCGATTTCACGACGAACGGCTGCTGCTGCGGCTTCGGCTGTTTCTACGACCTGTCTATTGACGGCTTTAGCCCCAATGACTGATGCGGCTGTTCCCCATAAGGCTTGAAAACTCGAGGTAGCGGTGTTAATGACTGAACCAATTAAAGAACCGACTGTAGTAGAACTGGCCCAAACTAACAAACAAAAATAAGTTGCCCAGATGACTAAACCGACGATAGCACCTGACCAAGAAGAGGTAAATAAACTGAGTTTGACAGCTAATAAACAGGCGATAAATAAGGCAACGGTTACACTAATTAAAGTTCCGAGTCCCAGAGTCCAACCGATTTTGCGAATGGTACTGCCAAAACTTTCCTGGCTGGTGTGCGTGTATGAGTCATCGGATTTAACGCCAGCCCTAGAAATTCCTATAGCTACTCCCAAATTAGTTAACAATAATTGTATGGCAAAAGCTAGAACGACTCCTGCAATTAAAGCTGAGAAAAATTGGGGACCGCTAAACACTAGGGCTGCATTTTCTGCTGTTTCCCTGGTGTTATCTGCGGCAGGAACTTGTACCAGCCAAAAATCCGGGAGTCCTAATCCCATAAAATTTAATGGAGTTGAAAACATATTATTTAACAATTTACCTTTCAAATTGCTTTAGGGTTCAGAAATATCGCAGAGAACTGGGCTAAGAAGTCTTTCAATTTCTATTTACCCAGTTTAATCCCAAGTTTCCTCAAAAATGAGACTTTAGACATCTATCTTTAGCCTGAGTTTAATCCTTTGCCCAGTAGGGTTTAAAGCCTGTTGGCTATCCCAAAAGGAAGAGATCAGTTGAAAGGGCACAAGCCAAGAGGATCAAGGCAAGAGGCACAGAGGAGGCGGGATGAAAGAAAATATATAATTAATTGTTCGGGTGACACTTATGGGCTGTTTTATAAAACGATACTTTTGGAGGTTTTGCCGCCAACCTCTCTAGGTATTTGGGGGAAAGAAATGCAAATTTAATCTCAGTAGGGAGCAGAGGGAACAAAAAATATTTTATTGAATATTTAAATAATAATTTCAAATTAGGATTGATCCCTTCAATTAACATCTCTCTCAAGTTAGATTTAAGCAAAATCTGTCTAAGGCTCCTGGATAAATTTCTATTTCTTTAGATCGAAGTGGTTTATTTTTTACTTTTGTACTTTGTGAAATAAAGATAAACGGAGGTGTGAAATGACAGTTAGTACATCGTCTCAATCTAATACAGGAACACAAAATCCTCACTATAATTTGATTAGTGTACTCTATCACTTGCTGCAAGGCGCAGAAACTTACGATCAGTATATTCAAGATGCTGAAAGAGAAGGGGATCAGGAATTAGCTGATTTTTTCAAAAATCTTAAACAAGCTAGTAGTTCTACTGCTGATAAAGCTAAAGATTTACTGCGTCAACGTCTGCAATAATCCTAATTCATTAGGAGAAAAAGAGGCTTTAAGACGGATTTTAAGATGAATTAGTTCTGTAAATTGTGATTTATTGCCTAACCCCCCTAACCTCTAGCACTGTTTGATTTTCCCAAACTCTGATACCTTAAAAGCTTGCCCTGAGTTTGTCGATGGGGTGCAGCTACATGAGCAAAGCCCGCCTGTGCGGGCTAAACTTTTTATTAATAATAAATACTAATGTTTTTTAAGCCAATTGACCGCCTTGTTGTTTGAGAATTTCTGTTACTGTCTGTACTTGTTCTTCATTCCCTTCAACCACAAGTAAATAATTATCAGCCGCTTTATCTCTATAAGCATTGGGCACATTTTTAGGCACATTAATCCCTGTTATTGCACCTATTAATCCAAAACCGGCTGCGCCAATGATACTACCAGCCAGGGTGATCAAAAACATCAATCTTTCCGAATGATCAGCCACAAATGTCACACTACCAGGAACATTACTGTTAACTAAGCTTAAAAAAAAGCCGATCATGCCCCCTAATACGCCTCCCGTCACTGCCGCAGTAGAAGCATTTTTTAGGGTTTGGGTTTGACGAATTTCAGTTCTAGGGATAAATGACTGGGTTTCAAGACTGATTTTTTCTAGAGGTAATCCGGCTGATTGTATGGCATTTTGGGCATTGTGAGCCGCTTCTTGGCTGGTAAATTTGGCTTCTACTTTCATAAGTTAAAATTAGGTTTGATTTGATTTTTTTTGAATTTCTATTATCTCTATACCTTGGTTTAGTTACTAGGATATAGATAAATTTTTTAAAATTACTCTGCCAATGATTGTATGATAAATAATTTTTATTTTGCTCTGACTTAAGAAATAGGTAGCTTTTCTCAAAGTATTTCTTCGGTAAGAGGTTAAGAGAATTCCTCGCTAACTCAGCCGTAGAAAATCTGAAAAACTCGGTACTAGGCTGGCAAAATCATCAATTTATCTATTACTTTTGAGGGATGGGAACCAGACAAAACTTGATTAATCTGGTTATTAGTAATTGTTTCAAAAGCATAATTAATGCTAAGGTCAAAACAAGCAAGTTGCAGAAAGTCCAAAACTTAGATAGTTAAAAATTTAAACTCAATAGTGTTGCTCAAAAACTTCTAAATGCTAGTCGGGAACTTGTTCAGTTCTCCAGTTAATCTGCACTGCTCAATTGATCAAACAGCCTTAAATTATCTTTTAGTTTATCGACGGAGTTTGAAAATGAAAATCAAAAAACCTGTTTCTTTATATCGAGTAATTGCTGTTTTTGTAGCAGGATTATTCTTATTTGTGCTTACCGCTTGTGGTACTAGCTCTAAAGTGCTTGCTACTAATGCACCCACTTCTCGCTCAAATAAACCGGCTGATGTGATGCAACCGAGTGATATTCCTCAACGTCAAGATGTATCAGGCGTTAACGAAAAAGCTGAAACACTCATTAACGGATCTAGACAAAATCTAGAAAGACACGGTGTGTATCATGGAAATGATAAACCTCTCCTACCTAAAAAAGATATTTCTGATATAGCAGGAGATGTACAAGATAAAGCTGGACAAGGCATTAAAGATCTACGAGAAAATATCGAAAATTCTGCACAAGAAGCTGCATCTGCTCTCAAAGGAGCGGCTAAAAATGCTAGAACAGCCGCCGATGATGTTTCTGGTAAAGCTCAACGAGCCGCCGATCAAGCACGTTATAGAACTTTTGACAATGACTAATACTAGATTGTTGACAAAGTTGTAAGGTTAATTCAAAAAGACTAGAGGGACTCCCTCTAGTTTAGTACAAGATTAAATGTCTGTTGTTATCCTCGGTTTTCGGTTCTCATCCGAGAACTTTATTAATTTTAATCATATCTATTCTACTAGAAGGCAAATTGTGCTAAATTATACAATCTATTGCCTAATTTTTATCTCTTTAGAAAGATGTAGTAAGCACCAATAACCTAGTATTATATAAGTAATAATATTAAACTATTAAAAAATGCGTCACTGCCCTATTTGCTCCGGAAAAACTTTACGTCATATTCGAAATAGTAAAATTTATTGGTATTGTTCTCACTGTTATCAAGAGGTTCCTAACTTAAATATTATATCGGCTCTGAATCTAGATAAGAGTAATATTCTCGAGTTTAAATCTGGGTACATATATTAATTAATGCTCTAAGAATCCTTTGATTTTTAGGTGCGTTACGCTCTGCGCTCGATACTTTTAGGTGCGTTACGCTCTGCTAACACACCCTACTCGACTTAAATCTTTTATAAGTGCCGAAAATACCGCCGAACAATCTCTAGCTTACCGATTTACTTTATAAACAGCCTGTAAAACTTTCCAGAAGCCACGTAGGATAAGCATAAGATTGTTTAGCGGTTAATTCCTGTCCTGAGTAAGTCTGACTAAATTCTGAGATGACTTGTTTAAAGTGCTGTAGATTATTTCTAGGGTTTTCTTTCATTTCAGCCGCCATTGTCCACCAGAAATTTTGTGCTATTTGAAGATGGCAAATTTCTAAGTTAACTTTTTTGTAACAACGCTGCCATCTTTTTTTCTTGACTTTGATCCAAGTCTGCTGTTTATAATTATCGAAATTGTCAATATTTTTGAGGATATCTTGATTATATTCTAATTTTATCCATCTTTCAATGTTTCCTTGACTCGTGGCAGGATCACTATTTTGAGCGTTGATAAATTCATTGACTCGAAATTTTATTTCTAGATTTTGTTCACGCCTTTTAAAGCTTAAAATCTGACAATTCGGTAAATAAAGATAATCATCTTCTCGTTCTTCGGGAGAGTCTAAACTCTGCTTTTTTTTACCGAGACAGTCAAGATCAAACCACTGTTGAATATTTGCCGGTAGTTTCCCTTGATTAAACCAGCGAATTTCTAAGGTTTGTTGAGTCCGCATAGTTTTAGATTTTTTTAAGTTTATCTCGAGGTCACCTGTTACCAATATATTTTAGTTTATAGCATTTCCTAAACTACTAAGATCCCTATTTAAATTACTCCCACTTTCTTAACAGAGATAAAGCCGCCGCGACTTCTTTACCTTTTGTCTCAATTAAGTCTAGTAATTCTTTGGGTCTGCTTTCATCTTCAGAGGCTTTAGCATTAGGGTTAACGGCTTTGAGGTCGAAGTTTTTAGACTCTATTTCCTCGCGGGTAACTGTCCAACTTTTATCGGTATCTTCCCGACTGGGTAAAAGTTCAAAAAATTCATCAAAATCTGATAAGCTTAAGGGTTTGCGTTTGGTTACGCTGACATCTTATAGGTCATAATACCATATTTTTTCGGTGGGTTTGCCTTTGCTGAAAAAGAGGATATTGGCTTTAACTGCTCCTCTGGCGGCTTTAAATGTTCCTGCTGGCAAACTGACAATACAATACAAATTACAATCATTTAATAGTTTGCGTTTAGTTTGAACAAAGGCTTTTTCATTAGTCCGAAATAATACGCCTTCATCTAAAACTATGCCGCATCTTCCCCCAGCAATAAGCTTTTCCCTTCAGACTTCTGACTTCTGACTCCTGACTTCTGCTATATTATCGGTTTTTTATCAAAATCATCCCCGCGCCTAACCCACCCTACGATTTATAATTTTTTCTTATCACCCTAAGTACAGGAGAGCCGGTTTTTTATCGTTAGCTATGGCTAATGGGGGAGAAGATACCTCTACTTTGGTTGGAGTAATCCTGTCAGAGCAAGCATATAAAAGTGAACCAAGAATCCCCATCTATATTACGAAACAAAGTGTAGTAATTAGATGGGGAGTGTCAAATTTTCATGAATTTGTCATCTCCACTATTGGAGAGTAACTTCCGAATGATAAAAGGCTTAATGCTTTATTTTTGATCCTTGGGCTTATACAATTTATAGCAGTCGAAGCTAAGAATGGGAAACTTTTTTGCCTAACCTATTAATATGACAAAAGTTTTTCGCCGAGTGTCTCCTGTCTCGATGTCTCCTAACTTACTGCCATAAATGCTCTTTAGCCTAGTCATCAGTTGTTTATGATCAAAACTTTTCTGACTCAATCTCTAGCAATAATAGTTATTGCTTTGCAAAGCTTAAAATGTTTGCCAACTCAGGCAGAATCAATTAGTCATAGTAATAGTTTTCCTAATGACAAGATTATCTATTTTCTCGCTCAACAGAGGAAAAATGCCACTGCTGAGGTGCGTAGCTTTTTTGAAACGGGACGTTTGCGATCGCAAGACCGCATTTTATTTCAACGTCCTCCTAGTGATGTTATTCCCGTTCAGTCTCAAGCCAATGCTTGGCAATTTGTTATTTTTAGGGAGGGAAATAGTTCTTTTTGGATGCCTCCGGGCATTTTAAGTCAAGAAACCGTCAACTTAAATACGTCTTTGGGAGTCTTGAGTTTTCGCACTCTAGCCTCTAATGCCGAAGATCGTCGTTATGTTGTGGCCTATGCTGAGTCCCTAACCCAAGAACAATTGCAAAATCGTGAAGTTTTATTTAGAGCCATAGTGCAAAAATTGGCTCCAAATAGCGAGTTTACCTTAAAAGATGATCGCGCTATTGCCATCAAAGAATTTCCAGGTCGAGAAATAACCTTCGAGAGTGGTGAAGAAATAATTGTCATGCGAGTTTATTTGGTTGAGCAACAAGTTTACGCTTTAGGAGTTCGCTATCCCAAAAATAATCCTCTCCCTAGACAAACAAGAGCCTTTTTAAATGCTTTTGAGCTTTTAGAAAAATCTTGATCTCAAAGAGGGAGTAGTAATAAATATGTAGGGCGTGTCTGAAAACCTGCTATACTGAGTAAGATTACTCACCGCTAATTGTTTATATGTCCGCGAACGCGCAGCTATAACTATTTGGTTGTAATCCCTGTTTGCAGACACGCCCAAATCTATTGTCCGTCCGTCTTCTATAAATTCCGTGTCAATAAAAATTTTCATAAATCTCCTTTTACTTTTTGCAGAGGATAAAACAGGAATAATACAATTAACCGAAGACCATCATTTAGGCGGCAAAACAGTTAACACCATATCAGACTTAGCCGCTAACCCCATTTACGGGCAAATTCAAAAAGTAATTGCCAACGATAAATATTATGAATTTGACAATGAAGCCAAAACAGGAGATATAGCCGCACAAAACGGCTATTGGATAGAAACAGGAGGATGGGATTGTTACATTAGCTCAACCGTTGATGGATGCGATAGATACATTAACGAACTAAACACGGCTGATAAGCTAAGACGCATTTAATTTTTATAACTTTATTTTTGGTACAAAAGTTCAATCCTTTCCCCTTTCCCCTTTCCTCTTTCCCCCTTCTTTATCTGGACTAATAATTTAGATGCGTAACAGCTTATCACATTACTCCCCCTTTATAATCCCAACGGTAGCCAATCAACCCCCTTAAAAATTTGGTTACTCAACGGACTTGAAGAAGACAACGAAGCAGAAATCGGCATCGGGCATGAAATCGCCTTATATAACAAAGTCGATGAAGATCCCAGTTGATCAGCCGCATTATCAGGAGGAATTTTAATTGATATTTTGGGATTAGTGCGCCGCGAAACTGGAGAATTAGACGAAAATTTTCCCGACGTAGGACGCTACATTTTCACGGCGGGAGAATACTTATTTGCTTTAAATGCCGCCATCCCTAGAGGATATGCCCTAGCTTGTCAGATTATCTATAAAATTAGTGCCGCACAACTAACCTTTGCCCGAATTTTCTTAGGTTCAACCATCAAATCTTGGATTTATGCCCGAAAACCATTAGGAATCATTGTGCCGGGTTTAGCCGCCATTGCTGGAGATGCAGTTTTAGCCGCAGGTTCTAGGTGCCGGATTGTCCCTGATAGCATGGGAATATCAAGACTTGATGGCGTAGTCTTGGCCAAAAACTACGTCACCCCGCAATTAGGCATAGAAAACTTCATCTATAATTTAGCGGCTGATACCCCTAATCAAATATGCGCGATAAACACCGCCGCCGGGGGATGGATAGAAATCAAACTCAATAATCAATTAACAGCCGCCGAAGCCGTGCGGGCCCTAATTAGCACCGAAGCCGGAGAAACTAACCCCAGTAGCTGGAGCAACTCTATTTCATTAAAGTCTAATCAAATGCTACAAATTCATCTAAGCCACCCTTGCGATAGTAATGGGTATGGAACCATTAGAGATGATTATCCGGCTCTAGCCATCGCAGGAAATAAACAAGGAAAATTTAATCAGCCCAAAATCAGAATTTATCTGAAAATAGAGGGAAAAATATATCGGCTACCCCAAGAACCCATCGCCATAGCCGCTACTCAAACCCTAACAATTCTCACGTTTAGCGGCGCAGAATTACTCCAACAACTCCCAAGTCAATCTGACTATTGGTTTAACTTATGGAAAGTCGCCACTCCCAAAATTGAAGCGGCGAACGGAATGGCCAACATTCCTACAAATAAACTGATTCAAATTGCTATTACCTATTATTATTCTAGCCCCAATATTAAGGTCACTAAAATAGATCATCGTGAAAATTTAGAGCGCGGGGGAGGACTATACTGTCTCCCAGAGATTGACTTAACACTGGCTCAAATGGCGCAAAAAATTAAAGCCGGAGGAAGCGGCAGTTTTAAGCTTGCCAATCAATCACAAAATTTTCCTGCTCAACCCCTGTTATTTTTATCAGAGGAGTTTTTAATTTTTAATAACTCTTCTCGCTCTAGACTAGAGATGAGCCTTAATTTAGATCTCTTAAAAGAAGAATTAGAATCAATGCGAAAATTATTAAAAAGTAACCAACATTTTTGGGTGTTAAATTCGGGAGATGACTTGGATAATGCAAGTCAAGAAACGCCTTTTAAAACCTTGCAAAAAGCTGCGGATATTGCCGCTTTATTAGATTTAGGACTTTGCGATTGTTACATTCATTTTTCAGGAACGCTAGATTTAAAATATCCTCTCATTATTAGACCCCCTTTAAGTAGTGGTGGGAAACTAATCTTTAAAGGCTCAGGAATAGACACGAGTTATATTACCAGTAGCCAGACACTTAGCTTGATTAAACAAGAAGGAGAGGTAAGCATCTGTCTTTTAGAAGATTTTACCCTTTCTTCTTCTTCATCCGCCACTACGAAAGGAGCATTAATAACCTGCTCAAAAGGAGAACTGCAATTTCAGAATTTAAAATTTGCAGGTGGCGCAAATTCAAACACCGGGCAATATCAAATATTCGCCGAAGGAGGAATTATTAAACCCATAGGAAATTATCAAATTACTGGTGATGGATTTTATGCGCCTTTATGATCGCCAAGACGTGCGGTTGCGGCGGCAAAATATTACTGTCTTATCCTCCGTCAAAAACCTTCCCTCAATACTATCTTCTTGCTTGACAGACCGTTTGTCCTCGGTTCGTCCTATTCAACCAAACTTTATTAATGGTGCCGTTGAAGCATTCGAGTTGATCAACGGCTTAACGAGCGGCTAACCACGCGCCTTTTAGCCCCGTTCAAATATTTTTGTCACTCTGGTTTGCCGCAAATCCGACCAATTTAAATAAATCAGTTCCCCTTTCACTTTCTAGCTCTATAAAAGTTCAATTGATTAATTTAAGAATTTTTGAAAAACTGCATTTTTATAAAAATGATTATCATTATATTTTTTACTCAAAAAAGCAGTAATTTAGGATTAAATTAAGAAATTAAGTTAGAGAAATATTTAAACTTAAAAAAATTACCAGAGCGCTATTTATTTATGTTCAGGTACTTAATTGTAGAGACGAAATATTGCAGGTATTGTCTCTACAATTCAAATATTATTAAACTGAATTTAGATTTTTTTTCTTGAAAAAACTTTTAAGGTTTAAGAACAATCTTAATACAGTTATCTTTTTTGTGCTTAAAGATGTCGTAACCAGTAGGCGCATCTTCTAACTTTAGGCGGTGGGTAATCACAAACGAGGGATCGATCTCGCCATTTTGAATGCGCTCAAGCAGCCGTCCCATATATCGATGAACGTGGGTTTGTCCGGTTTTAAAGGTTAAGGCTTTGTTCATCGCCGCCCCCATAGGAATTTTGTCCACAAAGCCGCCATAGACACCGGGAATAGACACTGTACCCCCTTTACGACAAGCGACAATTGCCTGTCTGAGTACATGAGGGCGGTCAGTTTCCAGGCGCACAGCTTGTTTGGCTTTATCATAGAATCCTTCAAGCCCCAAACCGTGAGCTTCCATGCCCACTGCATCCATCACCGAATCGGGCCCGCGCCCCCCAGTCATTTCTTTGAGGGCTTCACCTACATCAACTTCCTCGAAGTTGAGTATTTCTGCTCCGCCCTTTTGGGCCATCTCTAAGCGTTCAGGAATGCGATCAATGGCGATAACGCGCCCAGCACCGAGCATCCTTGCACTGCGAATGGCAAATTGACCAACAGGCCCGCAGCCCCAAATAGCAACAATATCACCGGCTTTAATATCGCAGTTCTCTGCTGCCATATACCCGGTGGGAAAGATATCCGAAAGAAACAATACCTGTTCATCGGCCAATTCGTTGGGAATTTTGAATAAACCGACATCAGCATGGGGAACACGGGCATATTCAGCTTGACCCCCCGCATAGCCTCCTAGCATATGGGAATAGCCGAAAAGACCTGATGGTGAATATCCCATGATGGCTTCTGCCATAAAAGCATTGGGATTAGTATTGTCGCACAGTGACGTTAAGTCTCGTTGGCAGAAGAAGCAGTGACCGCAGGCGATCGGGAAGGGATTGACAACGCGATCGCCAACCTTAATCCGCTTGACTTCACTACCAACTTCAACCACTTCTCCCATGAATTCATGCCCTAAAATATCGCCCTGCTCCATCGTGGGAATAAAACCATCATAGAGGTGTAAATCCGAACCACAAATTGCTGTTGAGGTAATTTTGATCACAGCGTCTCGTGGGTTAATAATTTTGGGATCGGGGACGCTTTCAACGGTAACTTTATTCGTGCCTTGCCAGCAGACGGCTTTCATGATTTTTTCTCCATTGTTTATACTTAAGTAAACCCACAGTTAACAAAACATGAAGGTCCAAGTAATTAGTCAGGCTGCAACATCACTTTGATACATTGATCTTTCTTGTGCTTAAACATTTCAAAGCCCTGCTTAGTCTCACTTAAAGGCAAGCGATGACTCAGCACAGCCGAGGGATCAACCTCACCCTTCAAAACATGATCTAAAATCCTGGGGATATACTTGGGACCAAACATCTGTCCCATTCTAAAAGTGAGGGCTTTGTTCATGGCTGCACCCATAGGTAGCTTGTCCACAAAACCCCCATAAACTCCCATAATGGATAAAGTCCCCCCTTTACGACAGGCGAGCATCATTTGTCTGAGGACATGGGGGCGATCGGTTTCTAAGCGTATGGCTTGTTTAGCTTTGTCAAACAACCCCTCTGGACCTGTACCGTGTGCTTCCATCCCTACTGCATCAATACAGGCATCGGGTCCCCTTCCTCCTGTCATTTCTTTGAGTGCCTCGATTACATCTACTTCTTCGTAGTTGATAATCTCAGCTTTGGCAAAGTCTCTTGCTAGTTGCAATCTTTCAGGAAAGCGATCGATGCCGATGACGCGCTCTGCACCTAGTAGGTAAGCACTCCGCATCGCAAATTGTCCCACAGGGCCACAGCCCCACACAGCAACGATCTCACCCGGTTGAATGTTGCACAAATCCGCTCCCATATAACCTGTGGGAAAGGCATCAGAGATCGGCAGTAATTTCTCATCGGGAATGTCTTTGGGAACACCGATAGCGGTGAAATCGGCAAAGGGAATGCGGATGTAATCGGCAAAGGAACCCGCATAACCTCCAAAAGCATGAGAGTAGCCGAAGATTGCCCCTGTTCCATGGCCGTAAATTTTTTCCTGCATCCAGGTATTGGGATTGGAGTTATCGCACAGTGACCACTGCTGCTGGTGGCAGTACCAGCATTGACCACAGCCTATCGCCGAAGAAACCACTGCTCGATCGCCTTTCTTGAGACGCTTCACTTGAGAACCAACTTCAACAATTTCTCCCATAAACTCGTGACCAAGAATGTCGCCGGGTTCCATTGTCGGGATGAAGCCATCGTAAATGTGTAAATCGGAACCACAAATCGTTGTGGAGCTTACTTTGAGAATCGCATCGCGGGGGTTGAGAATTGTGGGATCGGGCACGGTCTCTACCCGCACATCTTCTGTACCATGCCAACATACTGCTTTCATTTTTATTAGTCCTTTGAGTTAGTGCGTCCCGATGGTTGACCATCGTTTGTGGCAATTTCCCCAGCTTCCATGAGCATTTTAAAACGAGCAAGTTCATCTCCGATTTGCTGTTTCGGGTTTTCGCCAAATAGCTTGGTTAGGGTTTCTCCTATAGCACCTGCGGGTAGATTATACTCGATTACTACTTTAACTTCGGTTCCTTTATCGCCGGGTGCCGGTTGAAAACGAACAAAACCGGAATGTTCTATTTGGGAGTCTTCAACCGATGTCCAAGCGATTAAGCGATTCGGTTCATCTTTAATGATTTGAGCGTCCCATTCAACAGTATTATCCAGAGGAGCTTTAGTTACCCAATGAGAACGGTTATTATCATAAAGGGTGACTGATTGAAGATGCTTCATGAAGGTAGGCAGATTTTCAAAATTATGCCAAAAATTATAGAGATATTCAGTCGGTTTATTGATAGTAACTATTTTTTCAGCTTTCATCGTTTGTCTTACTCCTAGAGTCCGTTTTATTGTGTCTTGAGCTTGTTTAATCGTGCTTTGTCTAGTAAGCCCTTGATCAATTAAATCCCCTCCGGCGACTGCCATTAATGCTCCTATTGAGCGAGCGTTGCTGTAAACCCATTAAAACTAAAGCACTGCCACCAATAATAGATGCCCAACGTTCTTTTTCACTGGCTTCATTGCTATTAAGTTACTTAGCTTTTGTTCATAATATACCTTTCTAAAGAGTTAAAAATTTAAGGGGGGTTTTAAGCCTTTAGGAGGGGTAAAGTTGAAGTCTAGAAGTATAGCAGTTATCAAATCAACTATTTTTCGTCATGTATTTCTTAATTCCTTAATAATAAAATGCAAAAACTCGGGTCTATAGAGTTTTTAGGCGATATTAGTCCCTCAAAAAAAGGTTTTATTAAAAAGCAAAACCTGAATTAAATTAACAGATTTTATTAAAAAAGGTCTTAAATTAATCAATTAAACTTTCGGAAAACGACAAACGTATTAATTAAAATTAATACGCCTCAAATAATAGCCGCTATCGTTGCAGTCAACTATCAAAATCAAATTTATCAATTATCAAATTCTTCTACTCCTCAACAAGGAGAATTTACTTTTAAGGATAATCAATTAAATCTTAATCCTTTAGGAAAAGTAGAAAAAACCGCAGTAACAATTCTTGCAAAACCCAATGTTTTAGCAACCATTAATCAAAGCACAAAACTTATAACCACAACGGAATCAAACTCAAAAATAACGCTCAATACCCCTAATATACCCACCTCAGTAACCATTAATCAACAAAATTATATTTATACTACCAACAATCCCACCGCCGGTGAATTTAGTTACAAAGATGAAGTATTAACAATAATATCATCCTCTTCAATTGAAAGCCGCTCACTAATAATCATTAACGAAATTTCTATTAATGATATCGCTATCCCTAGCAACGAAATTAGAGAAGATATTCCTAAAATCATTAAAGACTACAGTATAGAAACTTTAAAAATTAAAAGAGAAGTAGAAGGACATCACAGTACAGATACCATAGAAATTCTATTATCAGCGCATGAAGTTGAAAAGTTTAAACAAGAATTTATTCCTGGGAAAACCTTTGACTTATACGGATTAAAATATCTGTTGAGCGATCAACCGTCTTTAACTTATCATAAACGGGTTGCACAAATTTTAGCTAGTTTTTCTCTTCAAGGAAATCATGCCCCTTTAGGACAAATTAGAAATCCCTTAGACCAACCGGTAAAAGCTAAACCGCTTGCTCCTTTAACCAGTTTAGGACAATTATGTGCCGCAGTAGGGGTTGGATATGAGGGCCCTTTAATTAAAATTCCCATCCCTAAAGATGTAGATAATTTAACAACATTGACCCCTCGACAAGAATTAGAAAATAGGCCAATTACCGCCCAAGGCTTTTTAGATTACTCAGGAGAAAAAGTAAAACTGAGAAATTTTTACCAAACCCCCATTCACATTTTGAATTATAACGACATAATAGAAGATGGTTGGCAATTGGATTTTAAAGGAAGTGGGGCAACTATTGAAGGAATTTCTTTAGCTTATGAATATCACAATAAGTACCTGGACATAAATAAAGCTTTCTGTATTAAGAAATGTAAAACTCTCCTAACTCTTACCCATTGCCCTTTCCCCCTTCCCCTTTGCCCAATCTCACAGTTAACTTTAATTTTGTCCACCTACTTACTCGATTAGATGTAACGAATGAGAAAGCCCAAGAAGAAGAAGGAGAAGATCAGGTTTTACGACTATACACAGGCGACAAAAACTTACAATACCCACCCGATAATATCACCCCAGAAGCCCTGCGTTCACCTTCAATGTGTTTTGATGCCGGTGGGCCGACAAAAAAAGGAACTTGGGTGACAACCCTAAACGGCGAAACGATTTTAGAAGAAAATAAATTTTTATTATATTTTGCTTTTTGTAAAGTTCTTGATCAACTTCAGAAAATCTTCAAAATTGTGTCTTATTTAGATGAATTATAAGAGTAAAAAAGATTTTATAATTTAGTTAGGAGGTGGAAAAATGCCCGTTTTCTCCTAGGTTATCTCATACTTTTCTAACTCTAAATACACTTAGAATCATACTAGGTCATATATATGTACGAGAGAGGATTTAGCAAAACTTCAGCTAGAAAAATTTCTAGGAAATTGTTAGTAGGTATGTTCACTCTTTGTGCAGGGGACTAAAACAATACTTATTTCCACATCTACTTGAGGAAAGTTTTGGGTAAAGGCACGCTCTCCAGAGCTAAAAATTAATCGACACAAGACAAGGGTTTAAAGGTGAAGATTTTTCTTATCCCTTGAACAAACTGCATCCCCCGGTTGCATATAAAAACACATTTTATATCACCTATTCCCCTTGCTCATCAAAAATAATTTTGTCCAAAGTCTAATTATGTAGCTTTTAAGGAGTTTTAGTTATGACAGAATCTCAAGAGAATCCCAGCAATTCCGAAGCAAATCCTACAAATTCAGAGCAATTGCCAACAGAGCAACCGGTTTCTGGTGAGCTAACGGCTTCGCAATCAGAAACAGCAGCACTGGCGCAAAATGTCAGGGAAACAGTTGTGCTGTCACCTGGGGAAACGCTTTCAGTGACAGCAGAACCTGTAAATAGCGAGAGGACTTTAGTTAGGGCTGCCGGTCTAAGAGGTGGTGAGGAGCAAAAACAGGCTACTCAACTTCTGAGTGATATCCCCTTTGAACATATCATTGGCGGTCCGTTGGTGGCGGCTGTAAAAGCCCAAGGTCTTGCTTCAACCGCTTGTGCCCAGTTCATCCAAGAGATCGCTATAGAGCGAGACAATGCCGGAAAAACCACAAACAAGGTAAGAACAATTCAGTTCATTTATCAAAAAAATGACAAAAATGTGACGTTGACAGTTCCTCTGCTGACCATTGTGCCGATTCCGTTTCTTCGTATTGATAACATGAACATTAATTTTAAAGCCAAAATTAATGCAGGTAGTAAATCTGATGAGCAAACGAGTGCAAGCTTGGCAACAGATTTAAACATTAAGAGTTCTTGGTTGGAGAGTGCTTTCGGGCTAAACTTCACCGGCGGAATATCATCGAAAAGAGATTCAACCTCATCGAGTCATTCCGAATATAGCGTAGAATACACAATGGATGTTAATGTTCATGCTCTACAGGATGCTATGCCAGCAGGCTTACAGGCTGTACTGAACATTCTGACGGCGAGCATTACTGAGAATACTGAAAAGAAATGACTCCTAACCCCCCCACTTCTAACTCTTAGAGGAAAAACTGTAATTTTTGGTGTTTACTCTTAATGAGAGTGTTCTGGCATCCTAGTTTTGTCAATTATTCGGGAAATAACTTAGAATCAAGCGAGAAAATATGAACCTACGCCGGATTGTTAGAAGAGTTATCAGGGAAATTGGCAAAGCGATCGCCCAAGCGAATGCAGTCTCTCACTCTATTAGTCAACGTCCGGATCTAATGATGACCACTTCCTCAGTGCGCTATACAAACCTAAAAAGGCTAGATTTGCGGCTGCCGCGTGGTCTGGCAACAGTGCATCAGGAATGGAAATTAGGGAATCGAGTTATGCTTACGGTTGTACCCGATGACTATTTTGATAGTGGAAGAAGTGGCTATCAATCCCCTCGTTATTCTGGTATTTGTGATCTGCATCAGTTTTTGGGTGGGATATTGGCATCTCTGGTTAGAGGTGAGGCAATTGCAGCTAAGGAGATGATTAACTATGTTTTAGAGGTAGGGGGTGATCAAAACAACGGTCTGACTAAGTTGCGGATGGTGACTTTTGAGTATGAAAAAATTGAGCCAAAAGGTCGTAAGTTTAGGCAAATTGTGCAAATTCCCTTGCTTTCTTTGATGCCTATTCCGATGATTCGGATTAAGGATGCTCAACTTAATTTTGACTTAGAAATTGTTCGGGGTAAGAGAGAGTCTAGGGTAAGGAGTAAAACTGAGCCAAATTTACAACAAACTCAAAGTCATCCTTCTATGACAGAGGAAACAGAGACGGACCAAAACATCAGGGAAAATTACGAGGATGAACTTCAACTACAGGTGATTCTTCCGATGACTGGTCATCCTCCTACTGATTTACAATCGCCTCATACTGGCCTATCTGAGGGTGAACAAAACACGGTTGACACTGACCAAATTCCTGTTTATGAGTCATTACGAGTGGGAGTACAGGTTACGGTTGAACGCTCGGATATGCCGGAGGGAATTTCTAGGTTACTCTCTTTGGTTAATGATAATATATCTTTTGTTTCCCAACCCTTAAACAATCAAAATCAATCAGGAGACTAAAAATGCAGCAAAATGGTGGTTTTCCCTGTCCTGAGTGTGGCGAGATGATTTCTGTGTCACGGGAGTTACTCTTAGGTTTTTTATCCGGTTCTCAAGATAGTATTTATTGTTCTCGCTGTGGACTGAAATTAACGATTAACCCAGAAAATTCACAGGAAGCTTTAGAACAATACCGTCAATTAGATGAGGTGATTCAGAAATCACAACAGAACGTGGAACAAGCTCAAAAGGGACATTTTTAATGATATTCTGCTCAATTGGTTCGTGTTTATTTACTTAGGAGGGTTAAATCAATGGCACAGGCATCTTTTCAACCTCGACGATCTGGCGGAGCTTACGGTCGCAAGCAAGTCTATGCGGTTATAACACAGGGGAATGATATTATTATCACTCAAAAAGCACTACAAAATGCTGCATTTCAATCGCATGGCGGTAATCCAAACAACATTGTCAATCAAGCGGGACAATATGCCCTTCCCGGTGGGGGAATGGAGCCGAAGGATAACAACGATCCAATAACTACTGCTATTCGAGAAACATTCGAGGAAACAGGAATACAACTGATAGACATAAACAACAGGCAACAAAGTCCACCTCTTAATGCAGCTTATTATCAAAATGCTCAAGTACATAACAAAAAAGACTATTCTTGGGTCGTTTTTGAATTGGAGCAGAGTCAAGATATTTATCAAATAGTAGTTAACATGAATCAGCATATTAAAATACTACTTAATCAACCTTCACCGCATGCAGAACACGCTAAAATATTCGTGCAGGGCAAAGGGATGGCAAAAAAGCTTTTGGGAAATTATCTGGAGATAAATAACAAGACTCATCCGAATGCACCGACAAATATTATAGAAGAAATTAAAAAAAGAAAAAACTCTGGATCGACTCAATTGGTTGATTGGTATGCTGAGATTGCTAACCAATTGTAATATCTTCTTTAAAATCTGCCAATGGCATCCGGAGTACGACTGACCTTGCTTATACTCTTCTAAGATTTTGTTCATCTGATCAGCAGTAATGCACCTTGTTGATTTTTAACTTTCATAACTACCTTAATGGGAGAAATCATAGAAAAAGCCGACAAGACTTTTCAGCTTTTTAAACAAAGCTTCGAGAGTTGAGCCATCTGCTATCCAAATTTTTTTAAATCTAGTTAAAGAGAATTGAACACTTTTGTTAATATTAATGAAAAATTATAACTTTGTCTTAATTTAAAAAAGTGAGCTAAAAAATGAGGAGTTAAGACAAAAGTTTAAGTGTTTATCTTTGCTAAAATTATTCTTATAAAAGGGAGAAAAAAATGAGATAGTTAACCAATGAAAACTGGATTTTTCCTTATATAGCAACCGCTCCTGTGCTTAGGACATCTTTTAAACTTCAAACTTAATAGCAATAAGCTTTTCCCTTCTGACTTGGGGACTTCTGACTCCTGACTTCTGCTATAATGCCGCACGGTTCCATATTTTCTAAGGCGCTCCTATCGACAACGATCATCCTGAGTTGTTTAGTGATCAACAATGGATAGAAGCCGTTAATTATTACATTCCTTATTAGGAAGAATATAAAAAACAGCTTGCTTGTCAAGATTTAAAGGTTGGAGATTATATGCTCGGCGCTATCCGTATGCCAATACCTAAAAATGAAGATGAAGCCGCCTACCCCACTGTAGATTTTTTGGGCAAAGTTTTCGGTAAAGTCACAATGAACCCAAAATAACTGATAATATAACCCTAACGCGCGAATTAGCGGCTTTTCCAGCTATCAATTAAATCTTGTTCTTGGATGTGCTTGAGATTCTGTATCTACCCCTATATTTTTCTAAAGCCCAAGGAATACCCGCAAAGACTGCTAAAGCTTTATAGGCTTTGTAGTATCTTTTTGGGTAGGGTCGCTCTTAAATAAAGACAGGTAGAATTACTTTTTGCTCGGATGGTTACAAAGTCGAGTTTTTCGTTAGCGGCTTTGATCGCCTCTTCTAAGTTAAAAGTGCTTCCCACTTTCTTCCCACCAATTCTGACCAAGAATGACTAAAATATACTACCATAGATAGACACAAGATAGACGGAAGAAAAAGTCTAAAAGTTTTACCCGGTAACATTTTCAGGGAATTTTAGGGATGGGGGCAGAGAGACTCGAACTCTCACGACCGTTTAGGGTCAACGGATTTTAAGTCCGTAGCGTCTACCATTCCGCCACGCCCCCGAATATAAATTGTCTGGGCTGTTTTAACCCACGATTATTAATCTTAGCATAACTTTTAGATAATGCAACAGGTAATTGACACTTGGGCAGAAATTTTTTTTAAACCCCAAAATGAGTTAAAGTTAGATAAGTTTCTTTCCCTTGAGTCAGCAATATATTGACAAAAAGCACTAGCTATGATCAGCAACCTTCTAGCAGACGAAACAATACTCGTAGCCATTCTCTATCTGGGTCTGAGCGTTCTTTATCTGTTAATCATTCCCGCCGTCGTCTATTTCTATCTTAATAGTCGCTGGTATGTAGCCAGTTCGATCGAAAGGACTTTTATGTATTTTCTCGTCTTTTTCTGCTTTCCGGGAATGTTGCTACTGAGTCCGTTCTTAAATTTTCGTCCCTCACGTAGAGAGCTAAAAGCTTAAGCAAACGCTAATGAGACGAATCGATATTATAGGGATTGGAATAGGCTTATTTGTTGCAGGGGGGGCACTGTATCTCATCCTGCTAAAAGCCGGTCTAGATAGTAGCGATGCTGGAATCTGGAGTCAAGCCCTATTAATTGGAGGGTTAATCGGGTGGGTGTTGACTTACTTATTTAGAGTCGTTACGAAAAATATGACCTACAATCAACAGGTCCAAGACTATAAAGATGCAGTTCTTCAAAAACGTCTCGAAGAAATGACCCCCGAAGAACTCGAAAAACTTCAAGCTGAAATCGAACAAGAGCAGCAATCCTCGAAAAATTCTTAATTCTACCAGAGATAACCTATAGCATGACCTCGGTTTCTGACTGTTTTAAAGCTCTGCGCGCTCGCAACCAATGCGCCTTTATTCCTTTTATCACTGCCGGAGATCCGGATTTAGAAACGACAGCAAAAGCGTTACAGGTTTTGGCCAAATCGGGCGCAGACCTGATTGAATTAGGCGTTCCTTACTCAGATCCCCTAGCAGATGGCCCAGTTATCCAAGCGGCAGCTACCCGCGCGTTAAACCGAGGGGTAAAGCTAGAAGATGTATTAGGGATTGTTGAACAGTTCTCAAAAGAAAATTCCACCCCGATTATTCTCTTTACTTACTATAATCCGATCTTTTATCGGGGAGTAGAGTCTTTTCTGGAGACCATCGCCCAAGCAGGGGTTAAAGGCTTAGTCGTTCCGGATTTACCCCTAGAAGAAGCTGAAAGCTTACTCAAACCCGCCTCGAAAATCGGGATTGAAGTGACTTTGTTAGTAGCTCCCACCAGTCCCATTGAGAGAATTCAAGCAATAGCGGCTCAATCTCAAGGGTTTATTTATTTGGTCAGCGTAACAGGGGTGACCGGAGTCCGCTCCCAAATTGCTACCCGAGTAGAAGATTTATTATCCTCTTTACGCGCTGTAACCGATAAACCGATTGGTGTGGGTTTTGGCATTTCTACCCGCGAACAGGCGCTACAGGCTAAACAATGGGGCGCAGATGCGGTTATTGCTGGTAGTGCCATTGTTAAGCGGCTGGCCGAAGGAACACCCGCACAAGGATTAAAATCGATCGAAGAATTTTGTCATAATCTAAAACAAGCACTTGTTTAGTTGGGAATTATGGAAAAGTTTACGCCTCTTGTTGCGCGGATATTCCTTTCAGCAATTTTCCTCAAAGCCGGCATTGATAAGGTCCTTGATCCGGCATCGACTCAGCAATATATGGAATCTAAAGGCTTACCCTTTGCCGGTCTGTTACTCATCCCGACTATTATTGTGCTTTTAGTTGGGGGTTTATCAGTTTTATTAGGTTTTAAAGCTCGTCTAGGAGCCTGGTTATTAATTGGTTTTTTAATTCCCGCAACCCTTATTTTTCACACGGATTTTTCAGCGCCCGGTCAAGATATTCAGTTTTTTAAAAACTTGGGATTAATGGGAGGGTTGCTGATGATTACTTGTTTTGGGGCAGGTTCATTCAGTTTTGATCAAGGTAACCGTTTATTCAATAATGTTCCCTAACCTTGATAGTTAACTGTAATTTTGTTCGATTACTTAATTTACAATTTCAATTAATTTATTTCTAGAAGATAACCCAGACTGAATTGAAATCTGGGATTTAGAGACCTGATATTTTTTCGCCAACAGCTTAATTAATTCTTCATTGGCCTTTCCATCAACTGGAGGAGACTTTAAGGAAATAACTAAACTCCCATCCTCCAACTCTTCTATTTTTTGCTGTTTGGCATTAGGTTTAACTTTAACCTGAATTTTCATATTAGTTATTAGTTAGTCATTAGTCATTATACTTTTTGCCTCTTGCCTACTCCCTAACTTTAAACCCAACAATAAATGTTGTCCCCGGACAAGAAGCTTTTTGACTTTTTCTATTGGGACTGATAAACTCAATTTTTCCCTGCATTTGTTCCACTAAATCTTTAACAATTGCTAACCCTAATCCGGTCCCCGGAATACTGCCCTCTGCTTGAACCCCTCGATATCGCCGCTCAAATATATGCTGTTGATCTTCTTGGGGAATGCCATAGCCTGTATCACTAATTTCAATGGTTTCCCAATTATCTTCCTTTTTAAATTTAACACTTACATCAACCTGTCCACCAGCCGGAGTATATTTAATAGCATTATCAATCAAATTTGTTAAAACTTCTCTTAAAGCGGCAAAATTTGCTTTTATAGCCGGTAAATTAGTGGGAATGGTTGAAGTGACCCCAATCTGTTTTTCTTGAGCTAATGCTTGAGCAGAAATTAATAAAGGCGTTAAAACTTCATCTATAGCTATGAATTCTAAGCTTAAAGTTATACTCGGTAACAATAATGGCGAATTAGCTTGAGCTTCAGGTAAGGCCAGGGATGTTGATTTGCCAATATTTTCGCCTTCCAAGTGGTTTTCTTCCTCGAATTGACGCAATAAATCTTGTATGCGATCACTTTCTCGGATAATTCCTTTAACCACATTTTGATCCCGTTCATCGGCTAATAAACGCTTCAGTAAGAGTTTTCCAAAGGTTCGTAAAGCGGTTAATGGGTTACGTAACTGATGCAACAAATTATCAAGGCGATCCCGTTGGTGGGCACTTTTGGCGTATTGTTGCTGTAACTGTTGTTTGTACCATTCTTGACGCTGGTCTAAAAAACAACCCAGAGCTAAGGTTTTAACAATTTTTTCAATTTGAGTCAATTCTGTCTCACGCCAGGGTAAGTCTTTACGTACCGTTACCAATAAACCCATGACAATCTCTTCATAGATTAAAGGTAAAATAAGTTGGTTATTTTGCCCCGCCACTTCCTGCTTATGCAAATAATTAAAAGACTCTATTTGAGTTTCAGCATCATTGAGCCTTTCTGGAAGGGTTTGCCACAAAGAGGGAAGCATTAACTTTTCCTCATCCCCAGACCCCGGTAAACTCGTCATCTTGCCGTTTTGCCAGGAAAATTGCTCAGGATAGCTAACCACCGGCAATAACTCGCTACTGGCATTCTCCTCCCATTTAGCGGTTAAATATACAGCAGTCCAATCTGCCTTAAATCCTTCGCTTAACAATTCTACTTGCGATTGACACAAGCTCACTAATTCCGCACTAGGGCTAATTAATATCGATAAAGAATTAGACATGAAAGCTGCTCTCTGTTTATTAAATTTTATTACGAAATAAGAAGTTTTGTATAGCAGTTATCCAAGGGGTTTGGGAGACTCACAGCCAGACTCACTCACTAGCCTACCTTACAGAGGCAACCCTTAACTTCTATCTTACGGCTGTACGGTTGATTTTTTAATTTAGAACGGATATAATGCCAACGGCTTTTGTAACGATGATTACAGCGATTAGCCGAAATAGGAGGTAATTGGGTTGGCAAGAAAACGGAAACGGAAAAGTCGTCGTCGCCAAGAAGGGCGCAAAATTTTAGAGTTAGTACCCCAGTATAGTATCGAAAGTGGCGAAGATAAACCGGTAACAGCCGCCAGGAAATATATCCAAGAGCAAAAAATTGCTCCCCCGGCAGTATTAACGGTAAGACGCAATGAACATACCACTGATCGGTACTTTTGGGCAGAAAAAGGACTATTTGGCGCTCAATATGTAGAAGAGAATCATTTTCTCTTTCCGAGCTTAAGAGTGTATCAACCTCCAAGCAAAACTCCTGTTGCAACGGCGAGTAAACGCGGTTAGACAGTTTAACTAGGATAGGGCTTACAAACAGTCCCCATTAATCATAACTCTTAATGGTAGAGTTACGACAAGGGAAAATGTAAGCCCTTGAAATTTTTTTTAACAGGGAACAGTGATCCTTTGTAGCGCTCAGGAGCGAACAGGGAACAAGACTAATGACTAATCACTATCTTCCAATACCTTCCTTCTTTAATCCCCATCAAGTGGGAGGCGTTTGGCGAGTACCTTATCAACAAAGAGCAACTCAAGCCGCTCATTGGGCAAAATCTCATCAGATTAAACCAGCCGCCAAGGATCAAACTCGAATTTGTTTACTCCTGATAGATGTTCAAAATACCTTCTGTATCCCTGAGTTTGAATTATTCGTAGGCGGAACCTCCGGCAACGGAGCAGTAGAAGATAATATCCGTTTGTGTGAGTTTATTTATCGAAATTTAAATGTTATTACCCAAATAGCTTCCACAATGGATACTCACACGGCTATGCAAATTTTTCATCCGATTTTCTGGATTAATGATGCAGGCCAACATCCTGAACCTATGACATCTATTACTCTAGAAGATATTGAATTAGGAATCTGGAAAATTAATGCGGCTGTGGTTCATAGTCTGGCTCAGGGAAATGAAGAAATTTTAACCCAGCACGCTTTACATTATGCTCGACAATTGAGTCAAAATGGAAAATACTCTCTCATTATTTGGCCCTATCATTCTATGTTGGGCGGCATTGGCCATGCTTTAGTCTCTTCAGTCGAAGAAGCTCTCTTTTTTCACAATATAGCTCGCTCGAGTCAGACTCATTTTGAAATTAAGGGAGAACATCCTTTAACGGAAAATTATTCGATTTTTCGTCCTGAAGTGATACAAGGGGTAAGCGGCAAGATACTCGCTCCGAAAAATACTCGTTTTTTAGAGAAAATATTGGCCTTTGATGCTGTTATTATAGCTGGACAAGCTAAAAGTCATTGTGTGGCTTGGACAATTGATGATTTGTTAACTGATATAAGGGAAAAAGACCCCCGTTTGGCTAAAAAAGTTTATCTGTTAGAAGATTGTACTTCGCCGGTGGTGGTTCCTGGTGTGGTTGATTATAGTGATGTGGCTGATGCGGCTTTTAAACGTTTTGCTGATGCGGGTATGCACATCGTTAAGTCGACGGATTCTTTTTTAATTGAGCGCTCATGAGCAAAGAAAAAGGTTAAGCTGTGCGTTTTTTGTTATAATCCTGTTGATTAGATAGGCTTCCTAATTTGTCGGTGAAATGGGTTTATTTGATGTTGTTAAAGGGGAAAAAGTTATTAGATATATTGATCTGTTTTGCGGCATAGGGGGGTTCAGGATAGCGGCTAGTCAAGTTTGTCTTGAATATAATATTAAACCTCAATGTGTTTTTTCTTCAGATATTGATCCAGATGCTCAACAAGTCTATAGCAAATATTTTGGAGAAAAGCCGGCAGGAGATATTACTAAAATTCCGGCTGATAGTATTCCTGATCATCATCTTTTGTTAGCGGGTTTTCCTTGTCAACCTTTTAGTATTTGTGGAGTTCTTAAGGGGTTTGAAGATACTCGAGGAACTTTGTTTTTTGAGATTGCTCGGATTTTAGAATATAAAAAACCCTTAGCTTTTGTGCTTGAAAATGTTAAACAACTTTTCGGACATCAACAAGGAAAGACATTAAAAGTTATTATCGATATTTTGGAAAAGTTAGGATATAATGTCACTTATAAAATTTTGAATGCTTTAGATTTTGGATTGCCGCAAAAACGAGAACGGATTTTTATTGTGGGTTGTTTAGAGCCGATTCCTTTTGAATGGCCGATGCCGGTAAGAACGATTAAACCTTTAAAAGAAATTTTAGAAACGACGGTTGCCGCTTCTTATTACGCTTCAGAACAAATTCGTCTGAATCGATTAGCTAAATACCAGGGAAAAAACGATAATGAGCCGACAATTTGGCATGAAAATAAAGCCGGACATATTAGTGCTTATCCTTATTCCTGTGCGATGAGAGCAGGGGCATCCTATAATTATCTTTTAGTGAATGGAGAAAGAAGACTCACTGAGCGGGAAATGCTCCGTTTACAAGGCTTCCCTGAAGACTTTCAACTCCTTACCTCTTATTGTGCCAACCGCAAATTAGTCGGTAATAGTGTGGCTATTCCTTGTGTGGCGGGGGTGATTCGTTCTCTTTTTGAGGCGGTTGAACATTAAAAGTACAGAACTATTCGCAGTAATGAACAACCCCTGAAGAGACGAGAAATGAGATATCGTAGTCTATGGTGATCATTTATACCTTAAGCACCTATGCTTTTACAAACTACTCCTGCTGTACAACAATTTTTAGGCTCTGAAGCCATTACCCCTTACGAGTCAGCAAAAGTTGTCATATTACCCATACCCTACGAAGCCACCACCACCTTTCGCAAAGGATGTGAAAATGGGCCAGATGCTGTCTTAGAAGCCTCCCAACAACTAGAAGCTTATGACGAAGAATTACAGCAAGAAACCTGTATTGATGTGGGAATTTATACTCATGCTGCCATAGCTGATACTCGCTCTCAAGCAATCTCGGCTGAAGAAATGTTACAAGTCACCCGCGAAACGGTTTCTGAGTTAATAGCCGATCATAAATTTGTGATTGCTGTCGGGGGAGAACACGCCATCACCACAGGAGTCGTGAGTGCTTATCAACAGGCAATCGATGAACCCTTTACTGTCATTCAAATCGATGCTCATGGGGATATGCGCTCGAGTTTTGAAGGTTCCATCCACAATCATGCTTGTGTGATGAGACGAGTATTAGAAATGGGTTTACCGACTTTACCGGTAGGAATTCGCAGTATTTGTGCAGAAGAAGCTCAATTAATTCGAGAAAAACAAATTCCGGTGGTTTGGGCTAGAGAAATCGCGGCTCAACCGGATTGGATTGAAAAAGCACTCGCTCAGATTACGACAAAAAAAGTCTTTATTACCATTGATGTAGATGGCATTGATCCCAGTTTGATCCCAGGGGTGGGAACTCCTGAACCTGGCGGTATGGGATGGTACGATGTCCTGCACTTCCTCAAACGAGTTTTTCAAACTCATCAAGTGATCGGCTGTGATGTGATGGAATTAGCCCCTGTAAGAGATTCAGTGGTTTCCGAGTTTACTACCGCCAAATTAATCTATAAATTAATTGGATATCAAGCCCTGAGCCAAAATTGGTATTAATCTCTAATAATTAATGTCAAAAACCTGCTATGTTATGTGGAGATTAATTTTTAACAGTAGTAAACAATTAAAATTACGGCAGTAGAATGAGTTACCAACGGGTATTACTTAAACTGAGTGGTGAAGCTTTAATGGGGAATTTAGGATATGGTATCGATCCTAAAGTCGTTGCTGATATCGCTCAGGAAATCGCTGATGTCGTCAAGATGGGAATTCAGATTGCTGTTGTCGTCGGCGGTGGAAATATTTTTCGTGGAGTCAAAGCCGCATCGGCAGGAATGGACCGAGCAACGGCCGATTATGTCGGTATGATTGCTACAGTCATGAATGCGATCACCTTGCAGGATGCTCTAGAACACATTAATATTCCTACACGAGTCCTTACTGCTATCGCTATGCAGGAAGTCGCAGAACCTTATATTCGGCGGCGAGCCATTCGTCACTTGGAAAAAGGGCGAGTGGTAGTCTTTGGGGCGGGTTCTGGAAATCCCTTTTTTACCACTGATACAACGGCGGCCCTGAGAGCGGCTGAAATTGAGGCTGAGGTAGTCTTTAAAGCCACTAAAGTTGATGGGGTTTATGATAGTGATCCCCATAAGAATCCTGAAGCGCGGCGCTATCGTAGTTTAACCTATGGTCATGTGTTAACCCACGACCTGCGGGTAATGGATGGAACAGCGATCGCCCTCTGTAAAGAGAATAATATTCCTATTATGGTGTTTGATTTGTCGGTTCCTGGGAATATCGTTCGAGCTATCCAAGGAGAACCGGTGGGAACTTTAGTCGGTAGTTTCTGTGAAGTTAGCTAGAGCTTCTGTTTAGAAGGGATTTAATATATTATCTCGAGGGGGTTGAATGAAACCCCTTTATCAGTTTTTCAGATTTTTTTTTCTTGTTCTTAAACCCGTTCTGAATAGGGATGAATTTTTGCTAGATCAGAAGCTTCTAGTTGCTCTATGTGATAGATATCCCAGCGCAACTGGAGATTAAGCCAAAACTCAGGAGACATCCCCCAAAATTTAGCCAAACGCAAAGCTAAACGCGGCTTCATTCCCTGAGTACCTTTGACCAATTCCTTGATTTCTTCAGAGGAAATATAGAGTTTTTCGGCTAATTCTTCCTGAGTGATTGCCAAAGGTTCTAAAAATTCTTTTAAAAGCATTTCACCTGGATGAGTAGGAATTCTATGAGTAGGAATATTAATCATTAAATACTCTCTCCTTAACTAAAGTTAATGATAATCAACGATTTCTACATCGGTAGGACTATCATCAGTCCAAGTAAAACAAACTCGATATTGATCATTGATTCTAATACTATATTGTCCTAAGCGCTCTCCTTTTAAAGGTTCTAGTTTGTTTCCAGGAGGAACCCGGAGTTCATCTAAAAATTTTACAGAGTCAATTTGATCGAGTTTTCTAGCTACTACATCCCACAAATTTTGAGGGCAGATTTTTCTGGCTAGTTTAGTATCTCTCCCATTAAAAATATCTTCAGTTCCTTGATTTTTGAAAGAGCGAATCATCTAAGTTTATTATTGACTTTTTACTGTGATCAGTTCTCCCATCCGTTTCTCAAGTTTTTCTATTAAGCCGCTTAGATCTTCCCCAACTTCTTCAAAACACTGTGGTGGTGTTGGTTGAGGTTTAAAATAAATTAACTTAATTTGTCCTTCTCCAATGCCAACAATAGCCACCTCCTCAGCCGCATTATATTTCTCCAAAATTCCCAAAATTTCTTGAATTTTCTGGTCTAGCTGACGATTCAACTGATCTAAAGATTCCTTTGAACAACGAACGAAATGGGGTGAGGGTTGTAAATCAATTCCTAAAGCGTCTTGATTGGGGGAGAATGCGAGTTCCGCACTGTCTCCCCACTCTTGCAACAACCCCCAAGCTAACGCGGCTAAATCTTTTTCATTTTCCTTGACGAACTGGTTTAATTGATGCCGCCATTGATTGGCTTCATCTTTTGGTAAAGGACTTCCAAACATGATTATTTTTTCTTACTCTCTCATAAAATCATAACAGTGAAGTGCCTTTTACTGAAAACCTGGCAACCGTTCATGGTATAACTGGTCACCAGGCTTTTTAGGTCAAATATCAGACAAGATTAACAATTAACTCCAATCCGAGAATTCCTCGCTGAGAACTCCATCGAGTCTCACCCTGTTGAAAGATTCCCTATTGGCGACTTCAAATGTCTTCCACTTCCAATTTAGCCACTGCGATCGCATCAAAAGCAAATGCCAATACTAAAGGCATCGGGCTTTTTAGTAAAAAACTCAAAATTATTGCGCCTACGCTAACCACACTCAATAAACTTAACCACGCTTTCTCTTCAATACATAACCCTTTTTCTGCCTTAATCAATCTCAGAACCTTTGAAGGAATCGGTTCAGGCATGACTGCATGGGGAGGAAAAGCCCAATATTGATTGTAACCACCTACCACTAAATCGGTCCAACCATTGTTTTGACACCACTCTTCAATCCATTGATCACAATAATGCTTCATAGTCTAATTTCGATAATCCCTATAGTTTTCTTTTTATAATTAATTATTTATAGCTTAACTTCGCTATTCATCATAGCTAAGGTTGTATAGAAAACCGCTTAGAATTAATAAATCTTAATAAGATTCATTAGATAAATTTACTTGAGTATAAATACTTTTTCCTATCTGGAGGTAATCATCAGAAATTCATTTTCGGTACAAATGCCATCTAAAGGTTGGTCCCAAGATTCAATCGGTAAGTGCGGCAAAAAAGCGAAATCGAAGACTATGCCAATAGAGGGAATATTTTGCCATTGAGGATCGGCTAACATCCGGTCATAAAAGCCGCCACCATATCCCAAACGATAGCCAAAACGATCACAAGCAACAGCAGGTACAAGAATCAAATCAACTTCGGTAGGAATTAATTGGGGAGCATCAGTTAAAGGTTCTTCAATGCCATAAATTCCCTTTTGTAGCGGCTGGCCAAACTGCCACAGATGCCACACTAAAGATTGCTCGACACAACGCGGAAAACCCCATTTACAGTGATCAGTAAACAAGGGACTGAGGTCGGGTTCTTGCCGAAAACTGAAATAAGCAAGAATCGTTTTTGCTTCCCTAAATACAGATGAAGACTGAAGACGTTGAACGAGGCGATCACTTTTTTCTCTCCAGACAGCGTGAGCAAGGGACCGCCGCTTTGATAATAATTGTTTGCGTAAACTCGTTTTACTTAAAGGAGGATTCATCGAATAAAAACTAAGAAGTTAGCCAAGGCTGTCTTCAAGATTCTAGCAGAGCTTGAGTCTCTTAATCTTGATGCTTTCTAAAACTTATGAGACTTGCTTGGGAACTTTCTTGTATAATTTTTATGGCATGAATTAATTTACATCAATAAGCAAGAGGTTTAACGATGAATTTGTCCGTAGTTTTAGATGTGATTATTAGTTTTAGCTTTATTTACTTACTTTTAAGTTTAGTTGCTTCCGAGATTCAAGAGCTTATCGCAACGCTATGGCAATGGAGGTCTAGACATTTAAAATATTCTATTGCTAAGTTATTTGGTTTAGAAAATAAGGAAAAAACCGATAAGGTAGAAGACAATAAGGCGTTAAAACTGACCGAAAAAATTTGGGAAAATTCTTTAATTAGAGGTTTATACCAAACGGGAAAGTACAGAATGGTTAAATTTGATGGACCTTCCTATATTAAGGCTAAAACTTTTTCTGAAGCTTTTTTGTCGACTCTTTCTGAAACAGAAGAAAATTTTCCCAAAGACATAAAAACCTTGAAGAACAATATTGAACAGTCACCGCTCATCAATAAGTCTTTAAAAGAAAGTCTTTTATCCTTAGTTAAAATTGCTGAATTTAAAGTTAAAGAAGGACAAAATGCCGTGCTTCAATTTCAAAAAGAACTAGAAATTTGGTTTGACGATTCTATGGCAAGGGCGGCTGGTGCTTATAAAAGAAATGCTAAAGGAGTAGCCTTGATCATCGCTTTGGCTTTAGCTGTGGCAGTTAATGCCGATACCGTATATATCTTTAATAGTCTGTCCAAAAATTCCACCTTGAGAATGACGATTAATCAACTGGCAGACGAAGTAATTCAATCTAACTATCCAAAGGTTTCTGATTGTTTAGACAATGCCCAAGAAACGAGCGATACAAATAACTGTTTCAATCCCGTAAAAGAGCAAATTAACACAACTTTTAATGACCTGTCTACTCTCCCTATAGGTTGGGATTTATCCCATCCTTGGGATAAACAATTTTTGCCCTTAACCCAGAAAAATGTATTTAAAGCGATTATTGGTTGGGTGGTTAGCGCCATAGCAATTTCAATGGGCGCCCCCTTCTGGTTTGAATTTCTCAATAAATTTATTAACATTCGCAATACCGGTAAAAAACCCAGTTAGTAGGTGCTTAAAATTGGATAAATATATTACCCAGTTAGATGAAAAAAGCTATCTCAAGCATCAACAGTGGATGAGTCGAGCGATCGTACTTGCACAACAAGCGGCATTAGCAGGAGATGTTCCTGTTGGTGCTGTTATTCTTGATAGAGAAGGTCGTTTAATTGCTGAAGCGTCTAACCGAAAAGAACGAGACCAAGACCCAACGGCTCATGCAGAAATTCTCGTTCTTCGCCGTGCTAGTCAAATCTTAAAAACTTGGCATTTAGAAGCTTGTTATCTTTATGTTACCTTAGAACCCTGTCCTATGTGTACAGGAGCCATTATTCAGGCCAGAATAGGGTTATTAGTTTATGGGGTAGATGACCCAAAAACGGGAACTATTCGTACTGTTGCTAATTTACCCGATAGTAGTTGTTCTAATCATCGATTATCAGTTCTGTCTGGTATTATGGAATCTGCTTGTCGGGAACAGTTACAAACTTGGTTTGCTCAACGAAGATAGGGAACAGGGAATAGGTACTCGTGCAAAAGGCAAAAAGGAATAGGCAAAAACCAGTCTCTTAACTAACAACTAATGACTAATGACTAATGACTAATGACTAATGACTAATGACTAATGACTTAGACGCTTTACTAAAACCTTATCAACATTTTGGGGTTCATCTGGGTTTAGAACGTATTCAACGTTTATTATCAGCACTGGGTAATCCTCATCATCGTGTTAAGATTGTTCATGTTGCCGGAACTAATGGCAAAGGCTCCGTTTGTGCTTATCTTTCCTCTGTATTAACACAAGCCGGCTATACTGTTGGACGTTATACCTCTCCTCATTTAGTCCATTGGAATGAAAGAATTTGTCTTAATGAACAACCTATTCCCACAACGGTTTTAGCCGAGATTCTACAACAAATTCAAGCCGCTATCCCTAGTGCGGAACGAGTTCCGCACCCCACTGAATTTGAAAGTCCCACTCAGTTTGAAGTCATTACCGCCGCCGCTTGGTTATATTTTGCTCAAAAAAGGGTAGATATTGCCATTATGGAGGTAGGATTAGGAGGACGCTTGGATGCAACTAATGTCTGTGACCATCCTTTGGTTAGTGTTATTACTTCTATTAGTCGAGAACATTGGCAAGTGTTAGGCCCTACAGTTGCTCACATTGCTGGGGAAAAAGCCGGTATTTTAAAACCTGGTTGCGCGACTGTCATCGGAAATTTGCCGCCAGACGCTAAGGCGGTGGTAGCAAGTCGTCTCCAACTACTAAATTGTCCGGCTGTTTGGGTAAGTCCTTCTTCTCCCATGAAACAAGGGTGGGCAAAATATACGGGAAACAGAACCATCGAGTATCCTTTAGCGTTACTCGGGGATATACAGTTAATGAATTCAGCTATCGCTATAGCAGTTTTAGAACGTTTACAAGAACAAGGGTTTGAGATTTCTGATGCGGCAATTGTAAGCGGAATGGCTAAAACTCGATGGTCGGGGCGAATACAGTGGATCGAGTGGCTTAATCGCTCAATTTTGATTGATGGGGCCCATAATCCTGCGGCTGCCCTCAGTTTACGTCAATATGTGGATAGCCTCAATCAACCGGTTAGTTGGGTAATGGGAATACTATCCACTAAAGACCATCAAGACATTTTTGAAGCTTTATTGCGTCCTGGAGATCGTTTGTATCTGGTTCCGGTTCCGGAGCAAGCGACTGCTGATCCGGCAGTTTTGGCGGCTTTGGCTAAAGAGGTTTGTCCGCATTTAGACTTAGTTAAACCCATGTCTGATCTGTTTAGCTGCCTAGAAGTTGCTATTAATGAAGACCCCGCCCTTGAAGATTTAAATAAGTCTTCAGAGCGAGTGATTGTTTTGTGTGGTTCGCTTTATTTATTGGGCTATTTTTTCTCTAGTTATAACCAGAAACTATCAAATATCTAAACTCCGAAATACTTTAACTGGATGCGAATATTGGTCTGTTGACCACTGACTATAATGGCAGACTCTCCAAATTTAGGCGGGCCTGTTAGTATTTTGGGATTATTAGAAAAGCCAAAGCCTTCTATCGGAATTCCGAGTAGGTTACGGTTCAGTTTACCGTCAATGTTAGCATCATGAATAACGGCAACTGCATAGCTTCCTGGGTCTAGATTCTCAAATGAGATTGTTTCTGAAGCCCCTGTAACGCCCAGACATCGAGCTTGTACCGCTTGATTTTTGCTGCTTGGAAAACCTTTACTACTCGAAAATACGCTGATACAAACTTGACCTTTTAGGCTTTTAAGTCCATCAATGGTGATATTTAATTCTGTTTTGGCGTTGGCTTGTGCTTTGACAATGAATAAACCACTGCTTACCATTGCCAGTAAGAGTCCATTTATTAACCAGGGTTTCATAATAGTTCCTTTTAGTTTCAATAATTAGTTATTCAAACACAATAATAGTTTTGGCTTACTCAAGATAAGCGCATTTATGAAGAATTTTTTTTGTCATGAATCCTGAACACAATGGTCACAACATTATTGATTATTCTCCACTGCGTAAAATTCTATCTTTAGGTTAATTGACATTGGGAGCAGGCTAACCCTGCAAAGATAGCAAAATATCTCCAAGATTGCTCTTGAGTATTTTTTTTCTACGGTTTTTTAGGGGCCTTAATTGAACAACATTAAAGTTAATGTAACATATTTTTTACATTTTTTCTAAAGATTTTTTTAAGCTTTTTAGCAGATGCCCTTCTTCCCTGTCTCCTAGCGAAAAAGCCTTGTCAGCCGCGAACTTTTGTTCGCCCGTAGAGCCGCTTTGAATTTTTTAAAAAATAAATATTAATTGAACTGCCCAATCATCGGGTTGAAGACGAATAATTTCCACCTGACGAATAAACTCACGAAAATAAAACCGCCGTTCTGCTTCGGATAAATCTAACCAAAACTGAGGAATGGTGACCGCTTTGGTAATAATTTTTAAATCTCCGGGCGGTAATTGATCGAGTTGGGTTTGCAATTGAGCTATCTCAGTTTTTAATTGATAACTGCGTAAATCCGAGGTTTGCTGCTCTAAAATTCCTTGCTCTTGTAACTGGGATAATTGATCAATGATCGCTTTTTTTTTGCTGATATTTTCGGTTAATTTTAGCTTAATAGCTTCTAAATTAGGTAAATTTAACTGAGCAACAGCCAAAGGCAAATCTTGACAAATTTTCAGAATAGTTTTGTTTAAAACCTCTTGATAAAGAATCGCTTGACACTTGGGCTGTAAAGGACAATTCATCGGTCGTAAATAAAGATATTCAGTTTTTTTATTGCGGGTAGTGACGCGGGTAATGGTCATCTGAGATTGACATTGGTTACAACTGACTAAGCCGGCTAAAGAACGCGGTGCGCTGGCTGTTCGAGGGGCTAAATTACTATTACGTCTTAATAAGCGATCAATTTGAGCGGCTTCTTCGCGAGAAATAATAGGCAGATGGGTATCAGGAATAATATCCGAATTTTGGTAAGCTAAGTCTCCCCGATAAACGGGATTAGTTAACCATTTTCGAGCAGTAGAAACCGAAATTTTTTTCCCATAGCGTTTTTCTAAATAGCGCACGGCTCCCCGTAAAGAACCAAAGAGTAAAAAACGTTCAAAAAAATCCTTAACCACCGGGGCGGTACTGCGATCAAGGATGTAGCGATCTTTGCCTCGGCGATATCCATAAGGGGCTTTTCCGGGTGGCGGTAAGGCTTTAATTCGGTTGCGGGCATGTCCTTTTTTTAAGCGTTGGCGGCGTTGATTTTTTTGGATCTCTTGTAAAAGTTTGGTTAAATGAGTACGGATATCTTTAGGGCTATTTTTGTTGAGTAGAGAAGAACTATAAGGCTGTTCTGTGGCGATAATTTCGATGCCAAGGTTTTCCAGTTGATTGAGGCGTTCGCCGACTTGTTCTACTGTATCGCCTAATTCTTCTAAGCGGCGAATTAATAAATAAGTTGGGGGATCGATTTGCGCTTGGGTTAAGAGTTCTTGTAACTGAGGACGTTGTGGGTCTAAATCTTGATAAACCTGATCGACTTCTAAGCCCCAAATTGAGATATTAGGCGGCGATTCTAACAGGGGATCACTATATAGATAAGCGATGATTTTCATAAAATCGGCACTATTATTAAGACTAGGCAAGAAGCCAGAAAAAAAGACGCTCTGACTAATGACTATTGACTAATTTCTATAATGTTCCCGTCAGGGTCTTGAGTAAATAAAGCGGCTCGTCCAGAAGCGCTCATTTGGAAAGGATAACCGTAACGTTGTAACTGTTCTTTCATGGCTTCTAAATCAGCTACAGCTAAAGCAAAGTGAGGATTGCGGCCCCATTTTTCTTCGTTTTGATGAGTGATGGTTAAGTTAGAGTCAACAATTAAATGGATTTGATAATCTCCAATTTGATACCAGATGCCAGAATATTTTAAGCTTCTATCCACTTGGGTTAATCCTAAAATATTGCTGTAAAAGTGTGCGGCTTTTTCTAAATCTGATACTAAAATTGCTGTGTGAAGACATCGGGTTATCTGCATAGTTACTATTTTTATTTTTCAATATATAGTGTTGATCATATAAGTAAGTAGGTGGGCATAATTAAACGTAAAACGGAGAGAGGGAATAGGGAACAGGGAACAGGCAACAAATAAGGAATTGAGGCATTTTTAAGAGTTAATCCATTGTTCATTTATTTTTGCCCACCTACTTAAGTTTATCTCGTAGAGCCTTTCTCTTTAGGGTTAGGGCCGTTACTCCCTGCTCCCGCGCGAAGAAATGTGAAACATCATCTCTAGCTTCAGAGTTAGGGCACTCATCTTGCTAAACTGGTTGAAAAAGCTAATGATGGTCCCCAACTCAATAAATCCCTTTAACTAGGAAGACTGCTGTTGTCACTGTTAATGAATAACGAAACTTATTTAAATCACCCGACCTTTGGTTTACTCTATAGAGTGTGCTTAGTGGAGGAGAACCAGGAGATTTTTACCACCCTTTACGCGCAACGTCTATTTTTTTTGGTTAAACTTAAGCCAAACGGTGTTGTTTCTTTTGAAACCATTAGTCGCTCAGATGCTCGTGTACTGGTAGAAAATCGTCTGCGTCATATGCGGCGTACTGCTTCAGTAGAAGACTATCAAGAGTTACATAATATATATCAGCGCACTTTTGTCTAGCTTTTATGACGATCGCTCAACGGATTGACCAAATTCGCTCTTTTATTCCTTCCCACGTCCGTCTTATCGCCGTTACTAAACAGGTACCCACTGAAGCAATGCGCGAAGCTTACCAGGCGGGAATCCGAGATTTTGCCGAGAATCGTCTGCAAGAAGCTTTAGTCAAACAAGAACAACTCCAAGACTTACCTGATCTTTGTTGGCATTTTATCGGCCATTTACAGAGTAACAAAGCAAAAAAAGTTTTGGAAAGTTTCGAGTGGATTCACTCGGTGGATAGTCTCGAACTCCTTCAACGTCTAGATCGTTTGGCCAAAGAATTATCCAATGTGCCGCGAATCTGTCTCCAAGTTAAAGTGTTACCTGACCCGAATAAATATGGCTGGCCGATTCCTGAATTCCTCCAAGACATACCACAAATCGAGAAATGTTGCCAGTTAAAAATTCAGGGTTTGATGACAATTTTACCCTTGGGATTAAATGAAGCAGAAATTAAAGCCGCCTTTGAAACCACTCGAAAATTAGCTCTCCAAGTTAATGGGCAGTCACAGCTAGAGATTCGAGAGTTATCAATGGGAATGTCAGATGATTATCAATGGGCTGTGGGTGAAGGTGCTACCATGATTCGCTTAGGGCGAATTTTGTTTGGAGAGAGAGCCTAAAAAATTTCTTAAAATTTTTTTTAGAGTTTGTCAACTTTGATCTAAAATTGGCTAGTAAATCAACTTCAGTTCCAGCGTTAAAGATGGAACTAAAATTTAGGTTAACACGACTAAAAGGGGAAAGTCTCAATTCGTTGTTACCTTAACCTAAATAAGCCAATTAAGTCAGTTTCTTTGTACTAAAGAGGCCGATTTAGGAAAGCCAGAAGAGGAAATGGTAAATTAACCATTAAAACTCGGATTTTTCAATTCCGTTCATCTTTAACTTAAAAACCAACTTGTCGCAAGGCATTAACCATAAACTAAAGTCGTTAAGGGAACTGGACTGTGAATACAATCTTAACAAAGTTAAAAGATTTCGTCGGTATTACAGAGCAAGAGGACGAATATGAAACCGACTATGAGGAGATGGAATATGATAAGAGATATTCCAAAAACAATCAATCAGAGTTGGTAGAACCAGAAGAAGAAGAACCTATTAAGAGTCGTCGGACTCGGGAGAGTTTCAGTCTAACATCAGATACAGGCATGGGAACAACAACCACGAGGAACAATGTAATTGGTATGCCAGGAATCACCAATGGGATTGCGGAAGTCGTTGTCATCGAGCCGCATTCTTTTGAAGAAATGCCTCAAGTGATCCAAACCCTTAGAGAGCGCAAGTCAGTCGTCTTGAATCTCAATGTTATGGACCCCGAGGAAGCTCAAAGAGCAGTAGATTTTGTTGCGGGTGGAACCTATGCGATTGATGGTCATCAAGAGCGCATTGGCGAAAGTATTTTCTTATTTACTCCTAATTGTGTAAAAGTAAGTACATTAACAGGAACGGTTCATGATGTTCCTGATGCTCCTAAAACCTCAACTCGTTCTAGTATGTCCTCTCCCATTTGGGGAGCCGAAGCGAGTCGCATTGCTCAGTAATAGAATGAGTCATTAGTCATGAGTCATAAGTCATTAGTTAATAGTTAAAGCATAAATAATTCAATAAATAACAATGACAACTGACTGGATTTGAGCCATGATCAATGACTAATGACTGATGCCCCCTAATCAGTAACCATCAATTATTATAAAAGTGTCTATTCGCTTAGGAATTATTGGGGGTGGAGTGATGGCAGAAGCTATCCTCTCCCGTCTAATTCAAGAAAAAATTTATGATCCTAACGCTGTATTGGTCAGTGAACCTCAACCCCAACGGCGTGATTTTTTGCAGAAAACTTATCAGGTACAAGTCACTTCAGATAATCGAGAGACTGCCACGGCCGAAGAAGTATTATTATTAGCCATTAAGCCGCAAATTTTAGATAAGGTCGTCGAGAATTTAGGACTGTTATTTCCTAGGCGCTACCCGCCCTTAATCATTTCAATTCTGGCAGGTGTAACCTTAAAGCGTTTAGAACAAGCTTTTCCTGAACAGGCAGTTATTCGAGTAATGCCGAATACGCCCGCCACAGTAGGAGCCGGTATCAGTGCCATCGCCTCTGGGAAACAAGTCCAATCTCAACATCTTTCTTGGGCACAGTCAATTTTTGGTGCAGTGGGAAAGGTGGTGGAAGTATCCGAGTCTTTAATGGATGCTGTGACCGGTTTATCCGGTTCAGGTCCGGCTTATGTAGCCATTATGATAGAAGCTTTAGCCGATGGGGGAGTCGCTGCCGGTTTGCCCCGTCCGATAGCTCTACAATTGGCAATACAAACTGTTTTGGGGACGGCTCAGTTATTGGCTGAATCGGGTCTTCATCCAGGAGAATTGAAAGATAAGGTGACTTCCCCAGGTGGGACAACCATAGCGGCTGTTGCTCAGTTAGAAAAGGCGGGTTTTCGTTCAGCACTCATTCAGGCGGTGGTGGCGGCTACAAGGCGCTCTCATGAGTTAGGCGCTTAATATTTAATTCAAGTAAACTTGACCATTTTTTTGAATTCTCACCACCCCTTGAGTATCATTAAAATTGGGATTTTCCTGCAAAGTAATATTTAATAAATCAGACTCAGAACTAACAGGAATAATCTTTAAAAACCCATTATCTGGACGAACAAGCGTAATAGTGACAGGCAGAGGAATATCTTGAAGCTCTATATTTTGCCGCCCCAATAATTGCCGTTGATTAGTATGTCCAATCACTTCGTAAGTGACCACCGTATTAGTCGTATTATTTAATTGAATATTGACATAACCTTGTTTAGGAATAACACTAGCCACTGCGGGAGTGGTATCCTCCGGTAAAGGAGGAGTCGCCTGAGTGCCCGATTCTACAGGCTTAACATATTCAATTCTTGATGTTCCAGATAGATTTGTATCATTAGCGGGACATCCAGCAGGAGGAGTTAAAAGAGTGGCCCAAGGCGCTTCATAATATAGTCTGGGACAAACAGGAGATGTTATCACTTCTTGAGCAGATGCGCTTAAAGCCATTAAAGGAATTCCTAGCACCAAACTGCCGCCTATCCCGAAAATGCCAGCATATTTAAACATAATAAAAAACCTCCTTTTACTCTTTTGTATTTAGCCTAATAAGATCTAAGTTTCAACTCATTAGACTTGATCACTTTTTTCTTTTTCTCCCCTTTATTAAGAGAAGTTGGGGGAATATATTAGATGCCGCTTCAGGGCAAATTGGGATGAGAAAATTATTTAAAGATTGGTTAGGGAATTTTTACAATTTTTAGAAATAAAAGCGTCTTTTGAGCAGCCATTGAGCGGCTCATCTCATCTATGAGTTAGTCATCAAGCTTTCTCTTTTTATTTCACCTTAAAATACGGCTAATATCATCCTACTTTCGATAGGTTCGCTTCTCGGTCAAGAGTTTAAGGTATTATCAAATTTAAAATCAACTTAAACTAACCCGGTCATGAGTCAATCCTCGCTTTCTTCCTGGGCAATCTCGCGGCGAACTGCCTTAAAAATGCTTGGTGTTGGTGCTGTAGGAGCAATAGTAAGCTATTCCCGTTTTTCTAAGCCTCAACCCTTTATATTTCAGAAAGATTCTTTAAACTTACCTCTCAATCTAAGTGCCCCTAAATCCGTCGTAGTGATTGGTGCCGGGTTAGCCGGGTTAGCTTGTGCCTATCAACTGAGTCAACGGGGGTTTCAAGTAACACTCTTAGAACGCTCCCCCAATTTAGGCGGAAAAATTGCCAGTTGGATCATTGAAGTAGGCGACGAACAATTTAAAATGGAGCATGGCTTTCATGGCTTTTTCCCCCAATACTACAACCTAAACAATTTAATACAAGAACTAGAAATTAGCGACAATTTTCAATCTCTAGACTTTTATTCTCTACTGTTTCGCCAAGGAACTTATCACGAAGAAGTCTTTCGCCCTACGAACACTGCTTTTCCTTGGAATATCGTTGATTTAGCCATTTCTTCTCCTAACCGCTTACGTTGGGGAATTAACCTAGCTAATCCTGGCCATTGGCAGGTTTTTAGGGCAATTACAGGTTTTCAAATTCCCAAAAGCTTTAATCATCTCGATGAAATCTCTGTGGCAGATTGGGCGGCTAAAGATTTCCCGAAAGGATTATATGATCTTTATTTCCTTCCCTTTGCCAAATCCAGTCTCAATGCGCCTGAGCATTTAAGTACAGGAGAACTCTTACAATTTTTCCATTTTTATTTCTTTGGGAATCCTGAAGGATTAGCCTTTAATGGAACTAAGGATGACATGGGAACAAGCTTAGTAACACCCATTGCTCAAGCCATTGAAAATCGAGGCGGTAAAATCCGCACACAAGCAACCATTTCTGAAATTGGCTTGTCTGAGGGGAAAATTGAGTTTCTGGCTTATCAACAGGGAGATGCTCTCACAGATATTCCCTTTTGGGTAGAACCGAATCGAGCAATAGAAGATGACAAGCTATTATATTATGGGGCAGGAGATCGAGTTTTTGCCGCCCAACCTGGAAGCACTCAAGCCATTTCTCTGACTTGTCCTCATGAGGGTTGTACTGTATCAAAACAGGCTGATGGTAACTTTTTATGTCCTTGTCATGGGGCATTATTTGATGTAGAAGGGCGAGTCATGCGAGGTCCAGCACAACGAGATTTAGCGCAATTTAAAATCTTGCAACGAAAAGATGAACAAATTCAGTTAGTCGCCCATGCACCCAATTTATCATTAATGCGGGAAAAAATTGAGGCTGATTATTATGTAATTGCCACAGATGTACCGGGCGTGAAACAGTTGTTAAATTTAATGACCGGAGAAATTAACCCGAGCCTAAAACAACAAATTGAGCAATTAGCCATTGCCGATCCTTTTGCCGTTGCTCGTTTCTGGTTTGATCAAGATTTTACCTGGCAACATAGTTATTTTACTTCCCTATCTGGCTATGAACTAACTGATAGTATTACTCTGTATCATCGCCTTCAAAAACAATTTATTGACTGGGCTAAAAAGACAGGAGGAAGTGTCGTAGAACTACACGCTTATTGTTATAGTGAAAAAAAATTTCCCACTCAAGAAGCACTCTTAACGACCTTTGAACAAGAACTTTATCAAATTGTGCCTCAATTAAAAAATGCTACCGTTTTACATCGAGAGTTAGTCAATCAAAAAAACTTTTCTGGATATCCCCCCAAGAGCTACCGCGAACGTCCAGAAACCACGACGGAAATTTCTAATTTAATTTTTGCCGGAGATTGGGTGAAAATGCCTTTTCCTTGTGGTTTAATGGAACGAGCAGTAAGTAGTGGATTATTAGCGGCTAATGCCATTCTTCAACAAGAAGGTTTACAAAGAAGAATCCTATTTTCTGTAGCTCCTGAAGGAATGCTCAAGATTTAAGCATTTTGCTGTTACCACACTCACGTTTTAATTCTGCCTTACGCCATCAACCACAGGACGAATTAAAGTTCCTTCAAACAATCCGGGGTTACCTGTCCAGTTAAAGTCACTGATCCGTAAATTAATAGAACCTAATTCTAAAACAGGATTATAACGTAGGAGAATACTATAAGTTCGGCGGCTCCATTCTATCACCAAATCTGTGCTAATTTCTTTTGATTCATCGAGACTGTAGGAAGTTTGAAAACCCACGCGAATCGGACCATAAACTTGCTGAGTAATGCCATAAGAAATAATTCTTTGATCCACAAAACGATCAAAGTAAAAAGGAGACTCATCACCCCGTAATCCTTGACTATAGCTGAGATTAAACCCAGTATAATCCCAAGCATTTCGGGAAAAATGTCCAAATTGTCCAGAAAAGCCCACAGTAGCCGTTAGAGAAGGCTGTGTACTGCCATCACCATAAAAACTAGCCACACCGGTAATGCCGGTGTTAAAGACAATATAAGGTAAAACCGGGGTAGGGGTAAATCGTAATCCTTGCTCAGGAGTTGGGGGTAAAGCTTTCCCATACCAAAGTAAAAAAGGACGAGTCATTGTAGCCGCGCCTTGGGTACGGGAGAGAGTAACTAAATTATTCTTAGGTTTATTGCCTAGCAATTCTTGTCGATCAGTGGGAGCTTTGATACTTTGAATAGAACCTTGATAAGTTAATAAAATACCGGTATTACCAATATAAGTACGAGGAGAAGTAATCACAAAACCCAGACTATCTTCTACGGTTTGGTAGCCCAAAGACCCATTATATAGACGTTCTCGATAATTATATTCAAAATTAAAACGAAAAGGATTACTTAACTCACCGATTTTGTGCTGAACTCTGAGTTTAGTTCGTAGGTGGTTACTCGTATCGTCAAGCTTAAGACTCGACAAAGAAACCGTCGATTCAAAAGAGGTTCGTTTGCTGAAGTTGAGATCTAATTCACTGACTAAACCAAACACTTCAGGACTGAAAGCACCAACTGATTCATCATTAGGACGTGAGGTAGGAAAAGTATCAGGAAACAGAGCTTTTTGAATCAAATATTGGGGAGTAATACGAAGACTAATAACAGGGTTATCAATAAGAGGAAAACCACTCTCAACGTAAAGGCCCCCTCTTTCCTCTCCATCATATCCAAAACCAATAATACCGGGTTGGCGATTGCGGCGATCTAAAACCACTCGATCAGTAGTAGGAATAGATACCCTTTGATCAAAAACAATGCGGGAACGAGTGAGGTTAATTTCCTGCACTTGAGGAGAAACTTTTCTTAACTGAGCTTGTGCCGCTCGGACTTCTAATTCTGGAGGAGAAAAAGGATCATTGGTAAAACGGATATCAGTAGCATCCCAATTAGGGCCTTCAAATTTTAATTCTTGAGCTTGGAAGCGAATGCGATTAATTTGTCCGCCACCACCTTGTATAGATTGACTATTAGGTGTCCCTAATCTTTGAGTACCAAAAACGAATTGATAGCCGCCTGCTGTGGTGACTCGTTGTAGAGGTTGGTTATTGGCCAGACGATCATTTAAATTGCTATAAGTGGCTCCCCCGGCGCTGACATCGTTGGACACATTAGCCGAAAAATCTTGACCGGTGGTAGGTTGATAAATTTCCCCATTAGCATTAAAAACCACGCCGCTATCTTCGACAAAATAATACTCAAAACGATCACCACGAATAACTTGTTCTCCGCGTTTAAGAATCACTTGTCCTTCTGCCACAGCTAAACGCTTAGGAATATTCACCTGTAGGCGATCGGCCGTTAGGTATCCGTTAGTTAACTGCATCGAAACATTCCCTCTGGCCGTGACAATTTTTCGCACCGAGTCATATTCTTGTTGATCGGCATCGAGTTCAATCACATCCTCTTGTTCAGGAGGCGTTGAGGGGGGAGTGGTACTGGGTTCAGTTTGAGGCGTTTTAGGGGAACGGGGTGTTTGGGCAAGAGGATCGTCGTCTTCGGCGGCAGTCAACGGCAGCTTATAGACTCGTTGTTGTCCATTCTGTTTAGAGGTGACTCTCACGGTGGCTATAGCACTTCTTTCGAAACCCTCTTTACGCTCTAAACCAAAAATAACTTGTTGAGGAGAAGCCGCTCTTGGTGAGGCAATTTCAGTGCTTGGGGTTTTCGTGGGCGCTTGAGGGTTTTTCGGTGAATTAGCATCAACAGAAATGGGTTCGCCTAATTGCTCCGCGCTCTGTGCTGTGGTTTCATTGGACTGATGAGGGTCTATCTTAGGAATTTCTTGGGGATCAGAGTAATAAAATTCTACAACGGCCGGAATCGTTTCAACAGATGTTTGTTGTCTCTTTTGAGATAAGCCTTGTCCCTCCCTGATAACAGTATTTTTTTCGGTGGTAGTCGGTTGAAGATTTTGAGCTAACTGGGTAGATTTCTGGGGTTCGCTTTGGGGAGTAAAGGGTTGGATTAAAGCAGGGGGGGATAATAGAGTAACAAATGGGAGCATTTTATTACAATTAGGCGAGGGCAGAGTCGTTCATTGCTCGAACCTCAGCTTCGATTATCACATAGAAGCCTAGAGACGAGATAATGCGGCTTAGGTTAGGATTGTCCATTTTTAGAATTTAACTTTCCCTCCAGAGTGCCTATAGGCTCTCTTGATTATCTTAACTAAAGACTAAAAATTGATGAGCATTTGTTCCTGAGCCGTAGCCGTCTCGAATCTCTAGGTTACTTCAACGACTGATTATTCGAAGTCTTTACGTCCTGGATTACGAGTTGGGTCGCTAGATAAGAAGCCAAACACGAACAGGGCGATAAAAAAGGTAACAACGATATATACAACGATTTTAAGGGTTAACATTCTAGTATCTCCTGATCAACTTTTGATTAAGATTTTGGGGGTTTCATGATATCTTGACTTACTTTACCTTATTTTGGGTTCGATAGAGATCCCATTACCTTGATAATAGATAATGGAGGATAAGTTTATACTGAGGGTTCCCTTGCCATTTTGGAGTTCACTAAAACCTAATTTAGACTTTACTAGCAAAGTGTGAGAAATGAGCCACAAGTCAAGTCACGATCATTTATTCTGACAATTGTCGATTCTTAAGTTGCAACTCTTATCAGTCAGCACTCCCCACTTCAAGCCGTCGCGCCTGAAGTTCAAATGCTTCTTTCTATCTCCTTTTGATGGGAACGGCCCTGTAGCACTTCCTTTTTGAGGGAAAAAAAGAGCCGGCACCGCTCCGGTACTCCCGTCCGGTGAAGAAAGAGACATCACATCCACATTAAACAGATGGACGAATGACGAATATGGAGAATACTTACCTTTCTCAAACCGCCACCAATTTTAGCCAAGATGGAATACAATCTGTGGCGGGCAACATTCAAATTGAAGATGACCGTACAGGCATGAGTCCAGATACACTCAAACGTGCTTTTCTGGATAATTTATTCTATATTCAAGGAATTGCTCAAGAACAAGCTGCCCCTTATGATTACTATCTCGCTTTAGCCTATACGGTCAGAGATCGTTTATTGCACCGCTTTATCAAAACGGTAGAGACTTACAAAAAAAGACAAGAAAAACTCGTGTGCTATTTGTCAGCCGAGTTTCTGATGGGTCGCTACTTGGGCAATAATATGGTTAATTTGGGAATGTATGAAGAAATGCGTTCCACTTTAGCCGATTTAGGCTTGGATATTGATGAAATATTAGAACAAGAACCGGACCCCGGTTTGGGAAATGGCGGTTTAGGCCGTTTAGCCGCTTGTTTTCTCGACTCTTTAGCCAGCTTAGAAATCCCCGCCATTGGTTACGGAATTCGCTATGAATTTGGGATTTTTTATCAGGTCATTAAAGATGGCTGGCAAGTGGAAATTCCCGATAACTGGCTGCGTTTTGGCAATCCTTGGGAACTTCCTCGCCCGAATGAATCAGTAGAAGTGAAGTTAGGCGGCTTTACCGAAACCTATCACGATGATAAGGGCAATCTCAAAGTGCATTGGGTTCCCGAACGCACCATTTTAGCGGTTCCCTACGATACGCCGGTACCCGGCTATAAAACCAATACGGTTAACCCCTTAAGGTTATGGAAAGCCGAAGCGTCTGAAACCTTTAATTTTGAAGCCTTTAATGCGGGACAATATGACCGCGCGGTGGCTGAAAAAATTGATGCTGAGACGATTTCAAAAGTTCTCTATCCCAATGATAATACCCCCGCCGGACGTGAACTGCGTTTGGCACAGCAATATTTCTTTGTTTCTGCTTCTTTACAAGACCTGATTCGGATTCATCTACGTACCCATAACAATTTAGATGATTTCCATGAAAAGGCGGCGATTCAACTGAATGATACTCACCCGGCTGTGGCTGTAGCGGAGTTAATGCGGCTGTTAGTGGATGAACATGGGTTAGATTGGGCAAAAGCTTGGAATATTACCCAAAAAACCCTAGCTTATACCAATCATACTCTGATGCCCGAGGCCCTGGAACGTTGGTCTGTCAGTTTATTTGAAAAACTTCTTCCTCGACATCTAGAGATTATTGGTTTAATTAACTTTTTCTTTTTAGAAGATGTTCGGACTTGGTTCCCCGAAAATGATGAATTAGTAGGAAAGTTATCTATTTTTGAAGAGTTGGTCCATAAACAAATTCGTATGGCCAATTTAGCCTGTGTGGGAAGTCATGCCATTAATGGAGTAGCGGCTTTACACTCAGATTTGCTCAAAAAAGATACCCTACGGGAGTTTGCTTTACTGTGGCCGGATAAGTTTTTCAATAAAACCAATGGGGTGACTCCTCGTCGTTGGATCTTACTCAGTAACCCGAAATTATCCGCACTCTATCATGAAAAAATTGGCGATGGCTGGCTTAAAGACCTGAATCTGTTGCGACAATTAGAGGGTTATGTAGAAGACTCGGAGTTTCGCCGTCGTTGGCGGGACATTAAACAGGATAATAAGCAGAGTTTGGCCACTTATATCCTCAAAACGAGAAATATTGAAGTGGATGTTAATTCTATCTTTGATGTTCAAGTTAAGCGGATTCATGAATACAAACGTCAGCATTTAGCGGTGCTGCACATTATTACTCTTTATAACCGCATTAAACAGAATCCCAATCTGGATATTGTGCCGCGTACTTTTATTTTTGGCGGTAAAGCGGCTCCCGGATATTTCATGGCTAAGTTAATCATTAAATTGATTAATTCTGTGGCTGATGTGGTCAATAAAGACCCTGATGTACGCGGGCGTTTAAAGGTGGTTTTCCTGCCGAATTTTAATGTTTCTCTCGGTCAACGGATTTATCCGGCGGCTGATCTGTCTGAGCAAATTTCTACCGCCGGTAAGGAAGCTTCTGGGACAGGAAATATGAAATTTGCCATGAATGGGTCCTTGACGATCGGAACCTTAGACGGGGCTAATATTGAGATTCGTGAAGAGGCCGGTTTTGAGAATTTCTTCTTGTTTGGGTTAACCGCAGAAGAAGTTTATGCACTCAAACGCGACGGTTATGATCCGATGAAATATTATCTACTTAACCGTGAGTTGAAGGGCGTTATTGATCGCATTAAGAGCGGTTATTTTAGTCATGGTGACCGAGATTTATTCCAGCCTATTGTTGATTCTTTGTTGTATGACGATCAATATCTCTTGTTAGCTGATTATCAAGCTTATATTGAATGTCAAGAACAAGTTAGTAAGGCTTATACTGATCAAGAATCTTGGACAAGGATGTCGATCCTAAATGCGTTACGCATGGCTAAGTTTTCCTCTGATCGCACCATCTGGGAATATTGTCAGGAAATTTGGAATGTTAAGCCGGTTCGCATTGAGTTAAATGATTAATGCTCTTTTTCGGATTCGGGTTAGGGCGTTTCGTCTTGTAAAATTTGCCCTCTCCTGCCGGTGATCCCCTCTAACCCCCCGCAGATTCGGGGGGAATAATTTTTTTAGGAGTTACGCACCCCCGATTAAAAACTTAAATAAAATGAAAAAACCCGGTAAAAACCGGGCTGCACTAGCTTGGTGATAAGTCTTTTATTAAAAATTATCCCAATTTGATCAACTGGATTACTGTTGCTTTATAGGGTTATCGAGTTAAACCACAAGTTAAAGGACAAGATGCGTAAATAGCACTATGAGAAGGGGTTTCTTCGCCGTGCAGCCACCGCAGCCAACTCACCTCTTGAGGATGAATTCCTTTCATTGTTAGTGCTGCTGCCCCAATAATCACTGCTAAAAGATTCGCTCCTATAATACTTCCAGCAACTAATAAAACTGAACTAATGGGTAAAACTGATTGTAAAACTACTGCTGATAAAGCTCCTATCGTAGCCATTAATACTACTAACGGAAATCCAACCACCAACAAGCAAACTGTTAGGGTGAAACTCCAAATTAAGAAACTTTTGATTGTTGCTAACCAATAGCCTTTATCCCAATTGTTTCTTTGAGTTAATTCCATAATCTTTGCTCCTCGGCGATGTTAGTGATTTTTAGTATAAATAAAAAAAATTGATTCTGAGCATTTTGTAAAATAAATTTACATTCATCGGGAAATTTTTATGCTAAATGTTGCGAATTATTACGAGTTGATGACGATTTGGGGAATAACCGACCAACCTAAATCCTTCTCAAGGCAGAGGCAAAAACAAAAGATTTTTTATTGATCCCCTAAATTTTGTTGAGTGACAAAAGTTGATTGAGCAAAAAGAGTCTAAATACTTAGGGCTTAACTTAATATTTATTTACAAACACGCTGAAAATTTCTCAGAAAAAAGTTCAATCTGAACATTTAAGACGAAAGGGTAAAGGGAGTAGAGAACAACTGTTAACGATTAACTGTTAACTGTTAACCGTGTTTTGGGCATACTGACCATAGAGAGGACTTGCTCGTCAGTAGGAAACAAGTTCAACATTCTTTGTCAGTTTTATTAAAGTTTCATGAATTGATATGACCGAAACACCACGCCCTCCAGTTCAACCGGTTCCGCCTCTACCTGTTCCTCCGATCCCCACGGCCCCACTGCCGGCAGGAAAACAGCCCCTTCCAGCACCTCCCCCTCCACCTGCGGCCCAAGCAACCCCTCGTGCGGCGGCTCCTCCACCTGCGGTCCAAGCAACCCCCCGTGCGGCGGCTCCTCCACCTGCGGTCCAAGCAACCCCCCGTGCGGCGGCTCCTCCACCTGCGGCTCAAGCAACCCCTCGTGCGGCGGCTCCTCCACCTGCGGTCCAAGCAACCCCCCGTGCGGCGGCTCCTCCACCACCGCCTTCTAACCCAGGCCGCGCACCTGGAATGCCGAGTTTAGAGGAATTAATTCGTTTAGCCTATGATGAGGGTTATTCTGATGTTCACCTTGGGGTGGGAGAACAACCCCGTATGCGTGATCGTGGACAAATGATTATCCTCGACTATCCGGAAGTGGATTACAACACTTTTATGAGTTGGTTAAGGGAAATTCTTAAAGAAGACGAAATCCTCAAATTTAAAAGAGAATTAGAATTTGACGGAGCGACTCAATACGAATTTGCTAGAGTACGGATTAATGTCTTTGATACCCTGCGGGGTCATGCTTTAGTGCTGCGTTTAATTCCCATCAAAATTCTCACGATGGAACAGTTAAGACTGCCGATCATTTTTAGAGATGTTTCTGATGCTCATAAAGGATTAATTTTGGTCACGGGGCCAACGGGTTCAGGTAAATCTACTACTATGGCGGCTATGGTGGATTACATTAATAAAGAACACCCTAAACATATTATTAGTATTGAAGACCCAGTAGAATTTGTCCATCAAAGTCGCCGTTCTCTGATTAAACAACGGGAAGTAGGACAAAATACTCACAAATTTGATAATGCTCTTAAAGCCGCTTTACGGGAAGACCCAGATATCATTCTAGTGGGGGAAATGCGGGACAAAGAAACTGTCAATACAGCTTTAAAAGCGGCTCAAACGGGTCACTTAGTCATGGGAACTTTACATACTAACAGTGCCATTAAAACCATAGAACGGATTCTTACCCTTTATACGGCTGAAGAACAGGATGCTATGCGGGTAGCGATTGCTGAATCTTTGGTTGCTATTATTGCTCAAGGGTTATGTCGAACAACTGATGGTAAACGAGCGGCTTTTCATGACATTTTGATTAATACAGAAACGGTTAAAGATTATATTCGCCAAGGAAAAAATGATGAAATTGCCGAATTAATGAAAAATGGTGAATATGATGGCATGATTACCACTAATCAATCTTTATTTAACCTTTATCAAGAGGGACGCATTACCGAAGAAACTGCGATGGAAATGTCGCCCGTTCCTAATGAATTGGCCATGATGTTGCGGGGAAGAGTTTAGCCCAAAAATCGGGTTAGGTGGAGACTCCGAGTCACCGAGCCAGAATCGAGGAATTTTGTGAAGAATGTTTGACAACTGAAGCCCTTTCCTTTTGCCTGTTGCTAGAGTGTCTATTGCAAGAGTGCCTATCCCCTAACTCTTATCTTCTCAAGGGAAATTTAAAAAAAGCCGATTATTGCTTTTTTCTTGAAAAGTCAGAATAAAATTATATAAGGCTTTATTGTTGAGTAAGTAATTTAGTGAACCTTGAACCGTACCTCTATAATTTTACCTCAGCTATTTAAAGGCATTGCTCTATTTACTCCTGGTGGAGATTTAATTTACTGTATCGATCCGAGTAAGCAAGGTCAGTGGCATTTAAATTTATGTACCGCTTTACAAGAAATTTTAGCTTTACCTGAACCTCCTCATTTTTTAATTCCCGGATATACGGCGACTGTAGATCGGTGGTTTGATACCAGTAGCCAAGACTATAAAACGGTGGCAGAAGTTTACCCGGCTGTTCAACGCTATCAACCTCTCCTGAATGCGATTTTTGCTACCGGAAATTTAGTCTGGCAGACGGCTTCATGGCAAGAACAGTGCTGTAACCCTGCTATTGTTGAAACTTACCGTGATCAGTTTCCTCAACTGTGGGAAAATCACGATTTAATTGTCGGTTTTGAAAAAAAAGAATTACTCGATCAGGTCATTTCTGACTTGTACCGGCAAGAGTCGGTTTCTTCTCCAGTCGAAGAAGATCAAAGCAGTTATGTTTTACGGTTATTTGTCTCAGGAAATAGTGTGGCTACTAAACAAACTTTAAAAACCATTCATCAACTTTTAGAAGAAGGGTTACGTCATCCTTATACGCTGAAAGTGATTGATATTTCTAAATATCCCGAACAGGCAGAAAATAATCAAGTCTCAGCCATTCCTACTTTGATGAGAGTGTGGCCGCAACCTGTGCGCCGTATTGTGGGAGAATTAGGAGACCTTCAACGGGTTTTACAAATTTTAGCAACTCGCTGATTAGTCATTAGTTATTAGTCATTAGTCATTAGTCATTAGTCTTGTTTCTATTCTTCATTCCCTACTCCCAATAACCCATTTCCATAAAGGATGACGGCTTCCGATAGATTTAATTCGTTGTACTTGTTTTTCTAAACGTCGTTGTTGGGAGGTAGGGATGCCATACAAAATATTGCGGCTTTGCCAAACTAATACTGCACTGGTAACGGCAATACAAAACAATAAACAGATTGAAGGTATTATATTATAAGCTAAACCATAGCGTACAGCAGTCCATGTCAAGTGTTGTTGCCACAGCTTAATTTCTTCGCGCAACCCCCAAAGACCAAAACTTCCTAAACTTAGCCAACAGACAATGACAAACCCCCATCGACCATAAACTGTCAATTGATAGAGTCGTTTAATTTCCAGGTTCAAGTTAGGGTCGTGGTTAGTCATTCGTTATGGATAGGTTGATTGCTTTAAGTACCCAAAATCTCAAAAACCACAATGATTAGCTCACAAAATTGGTATATTGTCAAGACTCCATCGGGTTATTGCCAGATTATTAATCTTGAAAATGAAGAAACCCCAGAAGCCGAACAATACTGGGGTCCTTTTGTATCTCAATCTGAGGCGATCGCTCGTCGGGTTGGACTGATTCGTGCTGGCAAATGTCAACCCCAATAAACCTTAGAACAATTCTTTTCGATTCGCTCAGCCTACTATTTTAATGAGTGGCTGTTCTTTGAGTAGAGGGAGACTTAGCAACTTCTTGTGAAAGAATTTCGAAGGCTTTGTTAAATTGGGGATCATCAAAAGTTCCGATTTTATTGCGGTCTTGTTGTAATGATTTGCGAGCTTCATCAGTTAAATTTATTTCCACATCTGGCTTAATGCCTTGTTTGTTGATATCTCGTCCACTGGGAGTTAGATATTTAGCAATGGTTACAGCTAGTCCTGAACCATCTCCTAAGCCGCGCACAGATTGGACTAATCCTTTCCCGAAGGTTTTAGTGCCCACTAACATCGCTCGCTTATGGTCTTGTAAAGCTCCAGAAAGAATTTCACTGGCACTAGCACTTCCTCCATCCACCAACACCACGAGGGGTTTATCGCTTAAAGCACTATGATTAGCTTGTTGACGATCTGTAACGCCTTGACGATCTACCGTTGAAACAATTGTTCCATCATCAATCCACATTCGAGCAATTTCTACACTCGCGTAGAGCAGCCCACCGGGGTTAGAACGTAGGTCTAAAATATAGCCTTTAACGTTTTTCGCTTCTAAATCATTAATGGCATTTCTCATTTCTTGTCCGGCTTGGGCACTAAATTGATTTAAGCGAATGTAGCCCACTTTTCCGATTTTAGTATCTTCAACCCGAGCGCGCACTGGATGAATTTCGATCAGTTTTCGGGTTAAGGAATAATTCATTTCTTTGTCGCCGCGTCGAATTGTCAAAGTGACTTGAGTCCCTGCCTTGCCGCGAATCATTTTTACAGCATCTTCTAGACTCATTCCGTCGGTGGTTTTGCCATCAATTTTGACAATGACATCTTTGGCGAGAATCCCGGCTTGATAAGCGGGAGTATCTTCAATGGGAGACACCACTAGGAGTTGTTTTTTTTCTTCATCTTTAGTAATTTGAATTCCCACCCCAGTCAATTCTCCAGATGTATCGATCTGCATATTTTTGAATTCATCTGGGTCCATAAAGCGGGTGTAGGGATCTTCGAGCTTTTTGAGCATTTCTCGAATCGCTGCATAAGCTTCTTTTTTGTCTTTGTATGAGCGTTCGAGGTATTGATTTCGAACCGATTGCCAATCGATTTGGTTAAAAGTGCCGTCTACGTAGGTTCGATTGATGATTTGCCAAACTTCATCTACGAGTTCTTTTGGGCTTTCCTCAAAAAATGCTTGACTTTGGGAAAGACGAAGTCCTGCCCCGGTTACAGCGACGGTAGTTAGTATAACTGCAGTAGCACTAAGAACAAGCCCGCGTTTCGATATGACCATAAGCTGATTGTTGCTGGTGGAACAATTGTTTTCAACTTCTCTTAAGGTTCACTTTAGCACAGGAACTTGTTCTGGGGGAGTTAATCAAGTATGATACTGCACTAAAGTCACGCTTTTAAGATTAGCCTTTAATGTTTATTGGAGTCTTATTACAGTTATAGCATCAATTCCCCTTAACCCGTGCAGGTTCAAAATTTCCTTGGCTGAAAGTATCTAAAATTAGGAATTTTTTTGAAGATTTGTTTTAATCTCTTATTAAAGATTAATGATTAGCGTAAATCTTGAGGTAAGCTATGGCGATCGCATCTGAGTCTCTTTCTCCTTCCACCCTAAAAAATCGAAGACACGAACTTTTACAACAACGACGTTGGCAAGCTTTTCAAAGACTCTGGCGTTTTTTCTTCATCAGTGGTTTAGCGGGGAGTTTATGTTGGTTAATGGCTACCCCCTCTTGGGAAATTACTGCCCCTGAACAAGTGGAGATAGAAGGCAATCAATTAATGTCAAAAGAGAAAATTCGCAGTCTATTGTCCATATCATATCCTCAATCTCTCTGGCAACTGAAAACTCATTCGTTAAAAGCCAAGTTAGAAAAATTACCCCCTGTGGGTGACCTTTCAATTACTCGTCAAATTTTTCCTCCCTTATTAACCGTGCAAATTAAAGAACGTCGTCCCGTCGCCATTGCTTCTTCAAGTCAAGGGATGGGTTTCGTAGATCCTGAAGGTATTTTTATTCCTAAAAGCTTTTACTCTCAACAATCTTTAGCACTCAAACAACTTCGGCTGAAAATTACAGGCTTTGAAAGCCAATATCAGTTTGACTGGAAAGAACTTTATCCTTTAATCGAGTCTTCTGCGATCAAAATTTTTGAGGTGGATTGGCGCAATCCCAGTAACATTGTACTGAAAAGTGAATTAGGGATAGTTTATTGTGGCCCTTATACGCCACAGTTTTCCGAAAAACTCAAAGTATTGGCCAAGATGAGAAAATTATCATCTCGGGTGCCCGTCAACAGAATTGTGTATATTGACTTAACCAACCCACAGGCCCCTTCGGTGAAACTCAAACCGCAACCGGTCGAAGCTTCTAAACCTTCAGAGGCAACAAACGACTAAGCAATCCCGTGAATTTTAATCGGCAGAACTAAAATTTTAGTATCCTAGATGGAAAAAAGTTAGTACAATTGAAATCTCTTATCGTCTACAAACAGATGTATAAAATTGATGCTCAGACAGACATAATAATTATAGTCTAGATTAAATAAACTCCTAACCGGCAAATAGATACAAAATAAAATAGAGTAATAACCTATCCCAGTTACAATGACACATAATGATGAAATCAGACTTAGCTATCCAAGCTTAAATAGCACAGAATACGCTGACCCCTCAGCGATTGAGGACAGTTATCACGCCCTCAACAGTGCTGGAATCCCTTTTCATCGAAGTAACGAACCCCAGGTCAATCCTAGGGACAGAGCCAGGAGTAACACAATCGTGCACAGTAACGTTGCCCAGATCAAAGTTATCGGGGTTGGCGGGGGTGGCTGTAATGCTGTCAACCGCATGATTGCCAGTGGCATTGTCGGAGTAGAGTTTTGGTCGATTAATACAGATGCTCAAGCTTTAGCTCATTCCGCCGCACCTCAACGATTACAAATCGGACAAAAAATTACCCGAGGTTTAGGAGCCGGAGGCAATCCCGCTATTGGACAAAAAGCCGCCGAAGAATCTCGGGATGAAATTGCTCATGCCCTGGAAAATACAGATTTAGTTTTTATCACTGCTGGGATGGGAGGTGGTACAGGAACGGGTGCTGCTCCGATTGTGGCAGAGGTGGCTAAGGAAATGGGTTGTCTAACAGTAGGTGTTGTCACTCGTCCTTTTACCTTTGAAGGTCGTCGTCGAACTAATCAAGCCGAAGACGGAATCAGTGGTCTTCAAAGTCGAGTGGATACCTTAATTGTGATCCCCAATAATCAACTATTAGCGGTCATTCCTCAAGATACTCCCTTACAGGATGCTTTTCGGGCGGCCGACGATATACTGCGGCAAGGGGTACAAGGGATCTCAGATATTATTACGATCCCCGGTTTAGTCAATGTGGATTTTGCCGATGTACGGGCTGTCATGGCAGATGCCGGCTCGGCTTTAATGGGTATTGGCGTTGGTTCAGGAAAATCCCGTGCTAAAGAAGGCGCGATCGCTGCTATTTCTTCTCCTTTATTAGAACACTCGATCGAAGGAGCTAAAGGGGTGGTATTAAATATTACCGGCGGCAGTGATTTAACACTTCATGAAGTCAATACGGCAGCAGAAACGATTTATGAAGTGGTTGATCCCAATGCCAATATTATCTTTGGGGCGGTCATTGACGAAAAAATGCAAGGAGAAATCCTGATCACGGTCATTGCTACGGGCTTCACGGGAGAATCTCTCTCTAATAGCCCAGCGAAAATGACCGCGGCCCCTCGTCAACCGGTTGCCCCGCCACCCCCAACTCAGCCCGAACCGCCGCCGCCAAATAAACCGCCAGGATTAGATATTCCCGATTTCCTCCAACGCCGCCGGCCTCGATAACCTAGCCACTCGGAAAAAATAATGACTAATGTTGCTGTAGCTTTAACCATTGCCGGTTCAGATAGCGGGGGAGGAGCAGGAATCCAAGCGGATTTAAAAACCTTCGCTTTTCACTGTGTGCATGGAACCAGCGCAATTACCTGTATAACCGCCCAAAATACCCTAGGAGTTAAGCAAGTCCAAGGGATGAGTCCTGCACTGGTAATGGCTCAAATAACGGCAGTGATGGAGGATATAGGCACGTCCTCCGTAAAAACCGGAATGCTGCTCAACCGGGAAATTATCGAAGCGGTGGTGCAACAAGTAGACCAATGGGGATTAACAGAGCTTGTGGTTGATCCCGTCATGGTATCTCGAAGCGGAGTACAGCTAATTGACGAGGCGGCGATCACGGCTCTAAGAGATGACCTGATTCCTAGAGCGCGAATTGTCACGCCTAACCGCTTTGAAGCCCAATTGTTGAGCGGGAGGGAAATCAATAGCCTAGAGCAGATGCAGCAAGCGGCGAAAATAATTCATTCGCAAGGGGCAAAAGTGGTCTTACTCAAAGGCGGAGGGATGAGCGGAGATAACCGAGGAGTAGATGTTTGGTTTGATGGAAAAAATTGGGAACTTTTGAGAGGCGAATACGTCGATACTCATAATACTCATGGGACGGGGTGTACCTTGTCAGCGGGGATCGCGGCTAATTTAGCTAAAGGACTGGATTTATTGAGCGCAGTTAAAGCGGCTAAAACCTATGTTACCACTGCTCTTAAATCGGCTTTAAACATCGGCAATGGAAGCGGGCCTGTAGCTCACTTTTTCCCGTTACAATTACACGACAATTTTCATCAATGACCACTAATAGCCTTAATGAAGCGGTTTTTCTCTCAAGCACTGAGCCTTTTCCCTCCAAAAGTTCCTATCGGGCTTCTGTTCCTCTATCGGTTTACCGCGAACTCGCACAAGAGTTAAAGGGAACTCAGCAAAAAATCAAAAGGCTAGAATTTCAAAATCAAAACCTGGTTCAAGAAAATCAGCAATTACGACAACAGATTGCCGCCATTACCAGGGCAACAGAACAACTCAATCAAGTTGTCGAGCAGGCCGACTCACCAAAAAGAGTCTCTTCTGAGATAGATTTAAGACAAAAAAACTTAAAATCTTCAACAAAAAAGCTTAAATCAACTGAAATATTCCCCTTATCTTCTCGAAATCTCACTCAAATTGATATTCCTCCTCATGCTCAAAGATCGCTGACCCAGATGGAAGGGGAGAAGACGATTAACGGTTGGGTCTTGGCACTGGGAATTTTTTTAATTGTTTTAACCACTTGTACGGGGGCTTTTTTAATTGTCAACTCCCGCGTAGGGCACAAATTCCCCATCTCAGTCCGTTGAGCTTAACCTTTTAATTGCGGCTCCTACTAAGACCTTCGCCCCCCCTCGCTTTTTGATACTAAGTCTCACGGATAGGTCAGTAGTTATATCATACATAATCTTTTGCGTGGGTTTTTTGCTGGTAAAATCTTTGAGAAAGGGTAAGCCAATTTACCCATCAGCCCATGCTCAGTTGTTAAACAAAGATAAGCTCATCCGCTTTTGCCTTTACATTTTGTTACAAATTGCTCTAAAGCTCACTAGATAAAATCTCTGGATTTGGCAACTCCCAAAAGAGAGAAATTTTAGCTTAAGTAAATTTACAATTTTCTGTGTAGCTGGTACTATGTTTTATGAAGATTGTGTAAAGTTAAGCTAAACAAGCTGCTGTAGTCGTCAAATTCTTAAGAAATATGAAAAAATTGCCCTTTTTTAAAAATTTTTTACAAACACTCCTGTACTTGCTACATCTGAAATCTAGACTTGCCATCTATCCAAAGATAGATTATACGGTCTAAGTAAAATTAAAATTTTCTGAGTAGCTGATAAGATTGCTGTAAATTTATTGTTAAGTTACACCCAATTCACCACCAAAGCCAGATTACACGAACAATGAATAAATTACGTTTTATAATTCCCACACTGATACAGATAAATGTTGTTGTTGCCATTTTATCGATAGTATTCGTGATCATTATGCGCGAACAACAGGCTCAGATGAGTGCCCTCACGCAGGAATCTGTTGAGCCGGTACTAACGAGTCCGCCGAAAGAAAAAGAAAATAAAGGGGAATACTCAGCAAAAACTCAGCAAAATAAACAAAAAACCGAGAGTTATCAACAACAACTCCAAGGGCTGAAAGCCGAATTACAAGAATATAAAAATCAAAATAAGTTATTAATGCAGGCTAATAGTTCCACAAAAGCCGAGTTAACAGCCTTAGTTTCCTCTGAGATAGGTCAATTACTGAGTCAGCAACAAAGGATCGCCCCCAGAAAAGAGAACACAGGGAACACTGAGGTGGTTCCTGCCCAAGAAAAAAAGCCAATAACTGTTAAACCGGTTAAATCCACCACTGATTCCCCTATTACTGAGCCTCAATCAAATCATTCGGTTCAACCAAGCCAACCCACAAAAAAAGTCGCGATCGCTTCTTCTGAGTCAGGAAGCTTATGGGTTCAGGAGTCTTCAAAACCCTCTAATATAAGCTCTCAGGAAAACCCTCACAACGAAGAGAAGACTATAGAGGCCAACGAATCCAATGGCGAGCAAGTGGCCATAGCTCCCGATAACGATCCTGAAGAAATTTTAACGAGTGCATCACCATCAGCTAATATCAAAGCAGTGAGCAAGACATCCGATGCTCCTCTCAAATTAGATAACAAAATAGATATTGCTGTCTACTATGCCAACAATGTCGCTTATGGATTAGCCATTGCTGCTGACGCAGGACATATCAATCCTAACACTAGAATGTATAATCAAGTACAGACCGCTATTGCCCTTCTCCGTAAAGGAGAAACTAAAGAAGAAGCTATTCGTAAAGCCAAAGTTCCACCATCTGTGATGAATCAACTGATGAAGTGGGGAGAAGACCGCCCAGTCAATCGACTCATGAAATGGGAAGAAAAGCGTCCGGCATTGGCAAAGCAAGAATAGCGTCTTTGTCATTAAAAAATTAACTCTAAATGAGCAAATTGTCATGGTCAAACCAAACTATTAAACGACAATTGCTTAAAAAGCGCATACTTTTTAAGCAACGAGCAATTTTATGCTTGATTTTAGCGGTCATAGGCTTGGCAATAAGTTGGTTAATTTTTGTTAAAGTCGAGCCGGTGGTTTTTTTGCTTGGTGAACTTCAGCCAATAGAGACTGTCGAGAGAATAGAATTACCGCAAGATAGTGTTATTGAAGAAATTTACGTGCAGCCGGGAGAACAAGTGCAGCAAGGACAAGAACTGTTAAGTTTTGATGTTGCCAATAGTTTTCCTAAATTGAAAAAACTAGACGATCTAGAAAAAAGTTTAAAAAAAGAAAATAAATTTTTACAAGATGTGAGCAATAGTTGGATTAACAATGATCAAATTGAGGGGGATTTTGATGATATAAATCTTTCTCCACAAAAAATTATTTTGGTCAAAAATATAATTAGTTTATTAAAAGAAAATCAAACAATACAAAAAAAAATCTTTGAAGATAAAGCTAAATTGCTGCTAAAAATAAGACAAGGAGAAGATCATGAAAGCGACATAGCGGATGAAATCAAAAGCCAACAAAAGGCTATTATTTATCAGCAAAAATATCTGATCAGTATCGAAGAAAAACTCTCAGAACTACAAACAAGAATCAAGGTCATTATTAGCGAAAACGAGAATTTCATTAATCAGATTGAAAAGAAAAAAGAAAAATATCAAAAATTCAAAAAAAATATTTTTTTAAATTCTCCCATATCGGGACAAGTCAAAGAGATTAATATTCAAAACAAAAGATTAGAAATTCTGCCCGATAAAAAATTGATAGCCTATCTTTTTATCGCTTATCAGGACCAAAAATTAATTCACAAGAATATGAAACTAAAAGTAATGGTGAATAACTCAGAGCAAAACAATAATTTCCTCCTAACTGGACAAATCATTTTAATAGGTTCTGATATCTTACCGCCTAATGACGCTTATCCTTTTTATCACTTGCCGGTACAAATTAGCCTAGAAACTGAGGAAATGACGACTAAAGAGCAAGAAATTTTCTTAAAACCCGGTATTCCAGTGAAAGTTGAGCTTCCATCCCCTCAAAAGAAGAGTCTATTAGAAGTGTTATATAGAAATGTATTATGGTAAATTGCTTAAATTAACAAAGGAAAGAATATGAAGATTTTATTGGTAGAAGACGATGTCAGTATTGCTGAAGCCATTGAGGAAGACCTCAGCGATCAACATTATTTAGTAGAAGTGGCTTATGATGGTCAAGAAGCCTGGGAATTAGTGGATGTTTTTGAATATGACCTCATTTTACTCGATGTCATGTTACCGAAAATAGACGGAATTAGTTTGTGTCGAAAATTTCGTTCTCGGGGTTGCCAAACACCTATTCTGATGATTACGGCTCGAGATACTGTCACTGATCGCGTTTTAGGGCTAGATGCAGGTGCTGATGATTATTTAGTGAAGCCTTTTGCGCTACAAGAGTTATCCGCTAGGGTTCGCGCTCTAATGCGTCGAGGGAATCCTAGCTTACCGCCAGTGTTAGAGTGGGGAAATATACGTTTAGATCCGAGTAGTTGTCGAGTTTACTATCAACATGAAGAAATACCTCTTAGTCCAAAGGAGTACAAATTGTTAGAATTTTTTTTACGTCATGAGCGTCGGGTATTTAGCCGCTCTCAACTTTTAGAGCATCTTTGGCCATTTGAGCGTCTTCCAGAAGAAGCAACCGTCAAGGCTCATATCAGAAGTTTACGGCAGAAATTAGAGGCATGTGGGGCACCTTCAGATGTTATTGAAACCGTCTATGGATTGGGCTATCGCTTAAAAGAAAAGCCCGAATAAAACAATTAATCTCAATGTAATGTAGTGCAATGTTTCAAGGTTTGCGCTTTCGTCTTCTTGCTTCTTACCTCTCGGTAATGGCAGCAATTTTAAGTTTTTTTAGTTTATGGGTATCCATTCGTTTTACCTATGGTCTTTTCCAACAATCTCAACAACTCGATGACAAATTAAAATTAATTGCCCAAACGGCGGCAGCCGATTTTTCTGAAGTAGAAACCAAAGGCAATGATTATTTGAAAAAATATGAACTTTCAGAAGAACAAAGTATAGAATGGTTTGACGAAGACAAACAAATGATTGCCAGTAAAGGAGGGTTTACGCTCTCTTTTCCTCCTCAAACTGAACACAGATTAAAGGTGATTAATCTTGACCGCAAATCTTTGCCCATTAGATTTTACACTCTTGCGGTCTTTAATCATGAAAAAATTTCCGACCCATCAACTCCAGATGGTTATATTCGTGTGTCACAAACCACAGAGAATATTACAACCGTTCAAAATCAACTGCTATCCCAATTAACCACTGGCATATTATTCAGCTTAATTTTAAGTGGGGTGGGAGGATTTTGGCTGACAAAAAAAGCCACAACACCCGTAGAGGAAACTTATCAAAACCTCAAACAGTTTACAGCCGATGCTTCTCATGAATTAAGAAATCCTTTAACAGCTATTTCTACCTCCATCGAAGTCATGCTCAACCATCCTGAGCGCATACATCCTAAAGATGTTAAAAAATTAGCCGCTATTGCCAAGGCCACAGAACACATGACTCGCTTAACCCAAGATTTGCTCTTTTTAGCGCGAACAGATGGGGAAATTGCCCTTGTTGAGAATCCCTGGCAATCGATTTCTCTTAATCAAATTTTAGAAAACTTAATTGATTTATTAGAGCCATTGGCTGAAGATAAAGAAGTTAAACTTAACTATGAAGCTTTAACCACTGTATCTGTCATGGGCGATCCAAGTCAACTGAGTCGTTTATTTTCTAATCTATTACAAAATGCCATTCAATATACGCCGCCAAAAGGTCAAGTGACTCTTTCTTTAACTAAACAAAATCGCCTTTGCTATGTTAGCGTTCAAGATACAGGGATTGGCATTGCTCCAGAGGAATTGCCGTTTATATTCAATCGCTTTTGGAGAGCCGATAAAGCTCGTACCCGTCGAGAAGGAGGAAGCGGATTAGGGCTTTCTATAGTGGCGGCAATTGCACAACGTCATGGAGGAAAAATTACTGTCAGTAGCGAGGTGGGTGTGGGAAGTTGTTTTAAAGTTCAATTACCGATTTACTATGGCACTTAAGAGCGTAAAAATAGCCGATTTAAAACAAATAGCTATTTTAATTATTATTATTGTTTTATTGATTTTGCCGGTAATTTTAATTCAAAACGCTATTGCGGAAATTACCACCGTTTTTTATGGGATTAAGTTCCCTAGTGGGGTTATCTCTTTTGCTGATGAAGTGGTTACTTACCAACCCATAATTTATTTTAACCAAGAGGGCTTACCTAATGTAGCCGCACCTTTTAATAATCCTAAAACGGCTCTAAAAATTCCTAATTCTACTGATGATAAACATCCTTTTTTGCCTTTAAATAAACGGAATGATGTCTCTTTGGGAATTGGCGGGAGTATTACCTTACAGTTTAAAGATAATTTACTAACGGCTAGTGGTGATAATAAGTTCGATTTATGGATTTTTGAAGCTGGAGAAACAACGGAAACGGTTATGGTCGAAATTAGTAAAGATGGAGTTAATTGGTATTTTGTCGGAAAAACTAATCAAGAAGAATCCGGACTAGATATAGATCAGTTTGGCTGGAAATCTGATGATTTTTTTGCTTATGTCCGCTTAACCGATGATCCTTTCCAAGGACAGCATAGTGGCATTTGGAATGAAAGACAATGGATCGGATGGGGAGGCGCAGATATTGATGCTGTGGGAGCCATATCATCAGTATCTCTTAATTATTTTTCTTCAAATTGGCTAGTTTTATTTTTTCCAATTTTCAAGTGGAGTTTATTGATGTTCTGTCCTTTCGTGATCGCTTTTGCCGTAACTTTCTATTGGAAAAAAATTTAGTGATCTTCGCTGAAGCCTTGTGGCTTCGATTTTAAACCCAACCCTTAAACGACAGGGTCTTATTAAGTTTTATTACTTTCTCAAGTATCAGGTAGAACCATCTCTACCTCTCTAGGAAGAAAAATCAACGATTACTCTTTATCCTTAAAGTAGAGACGTTAAAGTAGAGACGTTTTGTTCCGCCTTTGTACTGTAGTGACAGTCTAGAGAGTCAAACGAGAGACAAGAGGATTGTGGTAAACAACTAACCGCTTGGTAAATTGAGAAATTTTTCCATTATAACTTGAAATTAGCCAAAATTTTTAGCGACTCATTATCAAGTTTTTTACTTTTTTTCCTTAGTCTACTTAATACTGGTTGGGGAATATATTTATGAGGATTCACAATGAAAGGCGACAGTCTAGTCAGCATCGAATAATGTCATCAAATAACACAGATTTTAATTTAAGTATTAAAATTTATTTATCTAAAGAATTAGCCGAAAGAGTGGTAGCAATTTTTTTGACCATTGTGTTCGGGTTACCCCTGTCTTTTGCCACCGCCTGGTATGTTAGTAAGCAAGCTTTAACCATCGCCCCTAGTCATAAAAATCATGAGCATCCAAATTTAAAAAATAATATCCATTAGTTAAAACTAACAATCTCTTGATAATACTAATCTATTTAATAGAGGAAAATAGACCTGTTTTGCCTGCTTAATGAACTTAAAAAAAGTTTTAAATCAAGTTTATTAACTAAACTTTTTCAAAGTCTATCAGTAAAAAGTAAAAAACTCGGTAAAATCGCTTACAAACAATCTTTAAAGAATATTAAAAATCTGCTCAGGAGTGGGACACCAATAAACTTAGCTGTCCGTCTCCCCACAACCGTTTAAAATCGCCGGTCATTGATCGGTGGGTTAACTCAAGCTATCCTAAATCTTTGAGGTCTATTAAAGATAATCTCTCATGGGCGCAATTCAAGCACTACGAGGAACACGGGACATATTACCCCAAGAAGTGAGCTATTGGCAGCAAGTGGAAAGCGTTGCTGCACAAATTTTAAGTCGGGCACTTTATCAAGAAATTCGCACTCCAATTTTTGAGCAAACCTCTCTGTTTGAAAGGGGGATAGGAGAAGCGACAGATGTAGTCGGAAAAGAAATGTATACCTTTAAGGATAGGGGTGATCGTTCTATAACCTTACGTCCTGAAGGAACTGCCGGGGTAGTTCGTTGTTTGATTGAACATAACCTTTATGCAAGCGGAGGCGTTCAACGGCTTTGGTACAAAGGCCCGATGTTTCGTTATGAACGCCCTCAGGCCGGCCGTCAGAGACAATTTCATCAAATCGGGGTAGAGTTATTAGGCAGTGCGGATTATCGGGCAGATGTGGAAGTAATCGCCTTAGCTACCGACATTCTACAGGCTCTAGGCTTAAAAAATCTCAAGTTAGACCTAAATTCTGTAGGCAACCGAGAAGACCGGCAAAACTATCGACAGGCTTTAGTCAATTATTTAACTCCCTATAAGCCGCAATTAGACCCAGATTCTCAAGAACGTTTAGAACGCAATCCTTTACGGATTTTAGATAGTAAAGATGAACAAACTCGGGCAATTTGTAGCGGGGCCCCCAGTATTATTGATTACTTAGGAACAGAGTCTAAACGCCACTTTGAACAAGTTCAGCAATTATTAACAGACCTAGCTATTCCCTATCAAATCAATCCCTGCTTAGTGCGAGGTCTAGATTACTATACCCACACCGCTTTTGAAATTCAATCCGATGAGCTTGGGGCACAAGCCACCGTCTGTGGCGGTGGTCGCTATGATGGATTAGTGGCCGAATTAGGCGGACCTGAAACTCCCGCCGTCGGATGGGCCATTGGCATGGAACGCCTGATCTTACTCCTGCAACAGCTACAGCAAGCACCTAATTTTAACCTAGATTTTTATATCGTTTCCCGAGGCGAAACAGCCGAATCACAAGGGTTAATTCTAGCCCAAAAACTACGCCATGCCGGGTTAACGGTGGAATTAGACCTCAGTGGGAGCGCTTTCGGGAAACAATTTAAACGAGCAGACCGTAGCGGTGCCGCCGCCACTCTGATTCTGGGAGATGAAGAAGCGGCTAATCAAACCGTTCAACTTAAATGGATGATGACCAAAGAACAGCAAACCCTTACCCAGGAGGAATTACTCACTCAGTTACCGGAACTTAAACAGTCTCTAGACAGACATAAACAATCAAGGGGCCACTGATTACTCAGCACCCCGCTCTATAGAGATGGAGCCTATCGGCTCGCGGTTTCCGTTCTCCCGTGAGGTTTTAGATGGAACGTTGGCAATTTCTCATTCAAAAAGAAGGCGATCGCCTCTGGACTCCGATCAATCAATCAACCCCGCCACTCGTTGAAGGACGATACCGAATTGTGGCTCATGGGAGTAAACCCAATTTTGCGGTGGAAATTCGCATTACTCACCAGTCTGAGGATGGCCATCGCTCTCGCATTGAGAGTTGTTCGCGTCGCACCAACGCACAAGGACTAATGATGATACTCCCTTTTACCTACCTTGAAGCCGGTATTTGGGAGTTACGCTGTTCTTGTGATGTACTGTCAGAATTATTAGGGCGAGGTTGGCAAAAGCAAATTCAATTGCAGGTAGCGGCTAAAGTTAAACAACCACAGATCCCTCCTGTAAATTGGCCGCCAACCCATCAAGCTTCCTCGCTCATCAATCCTAAGACTCAAACCGAGCCGGAATTTGAACAAATCACCCATCAAGATCAGGCTACCTATTATTTACAAAAATTAGAGCAGTTATTGCGGCAAAAAATTGAGCCGGTTTTATTCTCGTCTGAAACTCAGGTTATACCCCCTGCCACCACAAATCCTACTCATGTCTCTCTAGATTTTCCTACCTCCCTATTGGCAGGAGGAGCATCTCTAACTCCGATGGATGAAAATTATCTCAACCTTTGTCAGCAAGAGACCGAACCGACGAACAGACTCTTAACTTCTCCCTCAACCTCTGTGTTAGAAAACAAGGAAAATCTAACTCCCTCAACCTCTGTGTTAGAAAACGAGGAAAATCTAAGTCCCTCTATAAATATAATTCCTTCAACCTCTGTGTTAGAAAGCGAGGAAAATATAACTCCCTCAACCCCTGTATTAGAAAACGAGGAAAATCTAACTCCCTCTATAAATATAAATTTCTCAACCTCTGTGTTAGAAAGCGAGGAAAATATAACTCCCTCAACCCCTGTATTAGAAAACGAGGAAAATCTAACTCCCTCTATAAATATAAATTTCTCAACCTCTGTGTTAGAAAGCGAGGAAAATCTAAATCCCTCAACCCCTGTATTAGAAAACGAGGAAAATCTAAGTCCCTCTATAAATATAATTCCTTCAACCTATGTGTTAGAAAGCGAGGAAAATCTAAATCCCTCAACCCCTGTATTAGAAAACGAGGAAAAATTAACCTTCTCTATCAATATAAGTTCCTCAACTTCTGAGTTAGAAACAGAAGAGAGACATACTCCCTCATTCTTTAGAGAAGAGAAGTTAATGAAGGAAGAGGTAACTTGGTCTGATGCTCACTGTATTGAACAAGAAGGAATTGTCAAACTGATTTTAAATCAAGATCAGTTTTCCAGAAGTGAAGGAGAACCGATCCTCATTTCTGGAACCGTTGAAGCAGCAAAATTAGAGGATAAAACCCTCTCAATATTTCAAGGTAATTTGCGTTATGAACTCCTTGACCCTGAGACAGAGCAAGTTATCGTCTATTTTGAGGAATCAGTAGTAGAAGAAACCTTTCCTTTTATCTTCAGCTATGCGTTAGAGATTCCGCCAGAATGGGAGAACAAATTTTTAATTGCAGAAGTAATTTTAGAAACTGAAACAGGAATCGAACTAGATCGTCAAGCTGTGACAATTATGACAGATGTAGTTGATACTATTGCCAATCCTGTCAATTATACTATTACTTTATCAGACACTAAAGACAAATATTCTTTTGCCTTTGATTTGTTATTAGATGAGGAAATCCTTAGCTCTCCTCTGAATATTGATTTACCTCAACCAAGTAAAATGGAAAGGTTCAATAAATCCTGTCAGCCATCACAGGGACAAATTTTACCGCCAAAAATTACTCGCACCCTTGATAGTTCAAAAGCTAAGATTCCTCAATTACCGCAAATTTATAAACCTCGCCCTAACTCAACAGAATTAGTTCAGGTAGAGGAAGTTAAAAAAGACTCACAAATATCTGTCCCCGTTGAGCCGGATGTTCAATCATTAGAAGTCAAAGAGCGTTTTATGGAACGCTTGAGTTCTTTAGCCGGCAAAGTTAAGTAAAATAAAGACTTAACCCCCTAACCTCTTTTCCTACAAGAGAAGGGGAAATATATCCATGAGCCGCTATAATTAAATCAAAGCCTTGATTAGTTCCCATGACTAAAAAGATACTGTTCACCTCTTTTGAAACTTGGCTACCTCATCAGTCTTCTAACGCCTCAGATGACTTATTAGTAATTTGGCAAAAAGAAAAAAAAATTGTCACAGATAGAGATATTACTTTTTTACGACAACTGCCGGTCGATATAGTAAGAGCGAGTGAAAGAGCGATCACAGCAATTAAAAACTTAAGCCCAGATTTAATAATTTGTTGTGGAATGGCAGAATCTCGTTATCAATTAACGCTAGAATCTAACGCCACTAACTCAAATTCTCAGCTAGAAACTTTGATTGACTTACCTTCTTTAATTTCTCAGTTATCCCATACTGCTATTAGTCATAATGCGGGTAAATTTGTCTGTGAAGGATTATATTATCAAGTCCTGCAACATTTAAAACAAAATCATCTTAAAACTCCCTGTTTATTTGTTCATGTTCCTGTAATTAATACCACCCATAGCTCCCAAATTCTCTCAGATTTTCAGCTTATTGTTGACAAAGTACCTGTTCAAGAGTGGGGTGCGGAACTCGTTCCGCACTAAAAAAATTCCCCGCAACTTGTGCAGGGATTACTACTTAAAATAAAGGTTTTCCATCTTGATCTAAATATTTTTCCTCAATTAAAAAAGCCTTCAAAGCTGTGGGATAATCAACATATTTATCAATCACTTTGCCATTACTATCATACCTCACTAATCCCCAATCCGAAATTCGATCATAATTAGCTAACATAAATTGCCAGCCTTCTTCATACTCTCCTAAAAGAATTTTTTGGGCGACATAACCCGCTAAAATCCCATTAATTTCATAATTCTTTTTTTGTCCTTCTCGAATAGCTTTGTACATTTCTTGAAGCGTTTCTCTCAACTTTTTAGGATACTTTCGAGTTACCGTTTGAAAATGTCCATTTTGAAAACTATAAATTAGAGTAGGAGGAAAAGAACCCGCATAAGAACTAAATTTATAAAGAAATGAATTATCGTAAGATAAAAATTCTAATTTTCCATCTCCGTTAAGGTCTTCAAAAGTCCCGCCGCTACCATCCATTAAATCGGTTTCTGTTTTAATAAAATTCGGCTCTTGCCAAGTATAAATAATAGTATTTGTACAACAATGTGCCCCACCAGTAAAGACTCTAACAACGACTTCATCAACTCCATTATTATCTAAATCTTTTAAATACACTTCGCCAGTAAACTGAGTAAAATCACTGGCTTCTACTTTTTTTTGATCCTGGTAATAAATTTGATAGAAAAAATTTTTAGGATCGGCTGATTCAGAATTATTATTTAACGGGTTATAAGTAACAACAACTTTAATGGCTCCAGAATTGAGTTCTTGAGCAGTAAAGGGACTATCTCCTTCAATTTTTATATCAGTATTAGCAATGGTTAATTGAGCTAGTCCCAAAAGAGAAATGTTAACTAAGCCAATGATTAAAAATGATCTCCAGATTTTCATGATATTTTAAAATTTATCTTGGCGAGAATTGGCTAAATCTTGAGCAAAATTTAGAGCTTCATCTACTGTACCAATTTTTTGTTCGATTTGAGCAATTTGAATTTCAGTTAAAAGTTGGCCAATCAGAGGACTAGGATTAAGGTTAAGATCCCGCATTAGATCGTTACCTGTCACTAAGCATTGAGGATGGGCTACTGGATCTGAAGGATCTAAATAACGTTTAATGATAGGAAAAAGGCTTTTTTGTTCAACTCCGTGAGCCATAGCTAAGATAGCAATAATAGGAAAAACCTTGCCACAGTGCAAAAAGAAAAAATACTGTTCCCTTAGACTCATTAGGTGAGGAGTTTGTTGAAGTTCGGGAAGATACTTTAAGGCAGTGGTAACAGTGCGAATTTCAGCGCGAGAATATTTTAAGTCCATTAATTCTAATTCTGCTACTTGTGAGTCACCAGAAACTAGACAAGTTAATTTGGCTAAGATTAAATCTTGGTTACGGTCGAACTGTCGATTAAAATGTTTTTGTAAGGCTTGGGCAGACGGTTCAATTTGAGTGAGTAACTGAACTTTTTCAGAAGTAATATTTTTTAACCAGGGTTGGAGTATTCCATCTTTCCAAGCTTCTATTAACCAATAAGTCCCTTGAGGATGACTCAATAAATACCCTAATTCCGTTTGTACCCTTTCTGCGGCAACCTGACTTAACAAAGGAGCTAAAAGGGCTATGGTTGAACGAGTAGTAGGTTCAATGGTTAAATGAAGTTGAGCCGCTTGACGATAAGCTCTTAATAAACGAAGAGGATCATCTTCTAAATTTGACTGAGATACCATTCTCAGGATGCCTTGTTCTAAATCTTTTAAACCATTAAGAGGATCGATTAATTCTGAGGTATGAGGGTTATAAGCGATGGCATTAATGGTAAAGTCTCGTCTATGGAGGTCAGATTCTACCGTTTCACCTTCTTGGAGAGCAAAGTCGACAGTAGCATCAGTAAAAACGATTCTAGCAATTTGTCGCTGCTGATCCAAAATCACAAAACCCGCATGACAAGTCTTGGCAATTTCACGTGCTGTTTCTACCGCCAACTGGGGAACCACAAAATCTAAGTCGAGATAGTCTCGCTGTCGGTTTAATAAGGCATCTCTAACCGCTCCACCCACTAAACAGGCATGAGGTGGTAGTAAATCTAGATTAAAAGGTAATTCATGGGTTAACAGGCAAGATAAGCGATTTTGCCAAGACATAGTAAAAAAGTCAAAATTCGTCAATACTGTAACAAAACTCTACACTTTGATATTAGCCATCTTCGTTGAGTCTAAGCTAGATTAACAAAAAGGCACGATTGAGACTAGGGCTATGTGTATTTGTGTAAACTGCTATTTTGTTGATCGTTGCATAACCTACAACGCAGTAGAAACCCAACATCAACAACCCCACTTAACCGAAAATCCCGACTTTGAACCGACTGAACCCAGCATTAACGTTAATATTCGTCCAAAACAAGATTATATCGAAATGGAATGGGATGTAGTGGGTTGTCAGAGTTTCCTGCGAGAAACCGGCAAATGGGCTAAACTTCGTCCGGGTGAAGCCGTCCCAACTTAGTTAAGCGTCATTAGGCAGTAGACAATGACTAACCACTAACCACTAATGACGAATAAGCAATTGACACTTTTACTCTTTTCGCGTCAAGATTAAGATAGAACGTAAATCTTTGTAAAGCTTAGGCTAAATGTCTGTAGAGCTTCTATCACTTGACAACCTTCAGGAAATTGCTAGTCAATACGGTTATTGGGCTGTATTTATTGGCATTGCCTTAGAAAATACAGGAATACCTCTCCCGGGAGAGACTATCACTATCGTTGGCGGGTTTCTCGCCGGTAGCGGGGAACTTAACTATTGGATAGTGTTAGCCAGTACCATCGCCGGGGCAGTCCTGGGCGATAACTTTGGTTATTGGATAGGTAGAACAGGCGGCTGGCCCTTGTTACTGCGTATAGGAAAATTCTTTAAAATTTCAGAAAAACAATTAGAAGAAGCCCGACGGCAGTTTAGTAAGAATGCCGCTAGTGCTGTCTTTTTGGGTCGCTTCGTTACTCTGTTAAGAATTTTTGCCGGGCCCATGGCCGGAATAGCTCAAATGCGTTATTCCCATTTCTTATTGTGTAATTTCGCAGGAGCGGCACTTTGGGCAGTTACGATTATCACGTTATCCTTTTTCTTAGGACGAATTATTCCTTTAGCGCAAGTAGTCCATCTGATCGCCGAATTTGGCTTTTTAACTTTATTGGTGGTCTTAGTTGGGATTATTATTGCTCTCTGGTGGGAATCGCGCAAACCTAAGTTAAAAGTAGAAGAATAATCAGTCGTTTTTGATAAACTCTGGTTAAGGGGGAATCTACATTATCCTCCTTTTTTGTTGGAATCAGTAGCTGATAAGTACCTGGACAAAACTAAGTTAATCATAATCTAAAAAACTTTTATCTTCGCCCCTTGATTCACTCATCTGAAGGGGTTGACTTTTTCAATGCGCCTAAACATTTATATACTCTCGCGGCTAATTAAAGCGGCTTGGCTATTAGACGAAAGTTTCCTGATATAGTAAAGGTAATTTAAAACAAATTATATTCACCTATTTAACTGAAATCATGGAATGGTTAGCAATAATTTTAGCTGCCGTACTGACAGGTCTTTCTCCGGCAGGATTAGTGTTAGATCAAGTTGTTGCCAATAGAATACGCGCTTCCTTAAAAGATGTAGAACAATTAGCGGTGCGTATTGATAATGTCCCTACCACTCAAATTTTAGGCGGAAAAATTGACCGAGTTCGCATTGCTAGTCGTGGGGTTTATCCCATAGAGGGTGTGAGAATTGAAGCCATCGAGTTAGAAACCGATGCTCTCGATGTTAGTTTACAGCGCTTTAGGAAAGGGGGTAAAGATGCCTTTGTAGAAGCTCTGCGTCAACCCGCTCAATTGGCGATCAAACTCATTATTAATGAAACCGATATTAATCAGGCTCTCGAGTCTCCTAAAATTAAATCCCAGTTACAAAAATTAGTCAATCGTTTAGTTCCCAATCAAGATGATGTACAACTTCAATTTGCTCTAAGCAATGTTCATCTAGAGTTTTTAGACAATAATCGTATCCGAACCGAGATTAAACTCCAAAAAGCCAATCCTGAAAATGAAGACCCTGCCCTTCAAGGAGGAAGTTCAAATCAACCGGCGGCAAATCCGGCTCTAGATTTAGTTTTAGAAGCCGGATTAAATGTCATTTCAGGACGCACCCTACAAATCACTGACCTGACAGGAAGCCTTAATGGACGAAAACTTTCCACAAGATTACTCAGTGGGTTTGTGGAGGGGTTGAACCAGCAATTAGACCTTGGTAGACTAGAAAAAAAAGAAAATATTTTAGCTAGAATTCTACAACTGAATATCACAGACTCCGAAATCACTATAGCCACTTTTATTCGTGTAAATCCCAAAGAAACTAGGGGTGCCAGCAGAGTCCCCTAATAATTGCTCTGATAGCAATTTGCCGCCAGGCGCGGAACAGTTTTCTGAGTGTGATAAGTCTATAGTAAAGGGCCACATGGAGGAAGGACTTATGAAAAATCTACGCGATAGCCATAATTTATCTTTTGCGTCACTAGCCGCAGTCGGTTTAGCTTTAGTGGTAACAGGAGGGACTTTCGCTTGGGTTACCATCAATAAACTCACCTCTTCCACCTCTAACCCCAATACCCCGATCGCGACTAATACATATAAACCGGTTAAACCTGCGGTTGTGGAATCCCACCTCTCCACTCAAAAACAGCTACAGCAAAAGACTGCCAAACCTCAACAACACTCAGTGGCCGTTTATTGGCTCAAACTTACCCCAACCGAAACCAAATTACAACCGATGCCGGTTTCGCAGCAAAAATCCAACGATAAAAATCAACTTTTAACCGAGGCGTTTAAAGAGTTATTAGCCGGACCGAATGACCCTAACTACACGACAACCATTCCCGAAGGAACCAAGCTATTAGGCTTAAAAGTCGATAAAAAAGGGGTTCATGTTGACCTTTCTGAAGAATTCAACGCTGATGGGGGTTCAGCAGAAATGATAGGACGTTTAGCTCAAGTGATCTATACAGCAACTAGCTTTGATCCTAAAATTCCTGTTTGGATTTCAGTAGGGGGAAAACCTTTAGAACTGTTGGGAGAAGGACAGGGGTTAATGGTAGATCAGCCTATGACTCAACAACTATTTATAGAAAATTTTCAACTTTAGTCATTAGTTATTAGTTATTAGTCATTTTTCTCTATATTTATGACCAATTACTGGTTAATGAAATCAGAACCGAATGTCTATAGTATTACCGACCTCAAAAAAGAGGGTAAAACCATCTGGGATGGGGTACGTAATTATCAAGCGAGAAACTTTTTGCGGCAAATGCAACCCGGAGATTTATGTTTTTTTTATCACTCTAATGTCACGCCTCCTGGCATAGTTGGACTGATGCAAGTGGTAGAAAGTGATGTTATTGATCCGACTCAGTTTGATTCTCAAAGTCCTTATTATGATGCACAGTCTTGCTTAGAGTCTCCTCGATGGCAAACGGTTATTGTGGAGTTTGTTAAGGTATTTCCTGAAATGATTTCTTTGACCACTCTTAAGCAAATGTTTCATCAGGAAGAATTGTTACTTATTCGCCGAGGAAATCGCTTATCTGTGATGCCTGTTGCCAAAAAAGTTGCTGATCAAATATTGCAAATTGCTCAACAATAATGTTACTTTTTGCAACGTAGATGAGAAAAACTCGATATAAAAATTGATATAATAAGAATATAAGCTTCAGCAACAAACACCCACACTTGTTAACCTGGAGGGTGACAACATGACAACAAATTTAAGTGATGGTTTATTAGTGATTGCCGTAATAACCGTCGCCTGTGCGGTTTTATCGCCAATTTTGGCTTGGATCTTGCCCCAAAAAACGGAAATGCTCTAATTACTAACCCGCGCAGGGTAGTGTCTCACAGACAGAGCAAACCTACGCGGGCTAAATTACCTATTAATGCACTTTCAACAGGCCATCAGCTTGAACATAATCCTTCATTTGAATAGGAACCGGCGACGTGTTCCAAATTTTGTCACAGTATTCTCGAATAGAACGATCTGAGGAAAATTTCCCCATCCGCGCTGTATTGAGAATAGACATCCTTGTCCAATGTTCCTGATCTTTATATGCCTGAGAGACTCTTTCTTGACAGTCTAAATAAGATTGATAGTCAGCAAACAGCAGATAATGATCCAAATACAGTAGAGAATTAATTAAAAGTTGGAATAATCCACCATCTCCATGAGAGAAAAATCCAGAATTAATTAAATCAATCGCCGCTTTAAGTTCAGGATTAGAATTGTAATAATCCTGCGGATTGTATCCCTGCGCGCGTAACTGATCAATCTCTTCAGTTTTTAAGCCAAACAAAAAGAAATTTTCTTCCCCAACTTCTTCACGAATTTCGATATTAGCACCATCAAAAGTTCCGATAGTTAAAGCCCCATTTAGGGAAAATTTCATGTTTCCTGTGCCCGATGCTTCCTTACCCGCCGTAGAAATTTGCTCCGATAAATCGGCGGCTGGATAAACTCGTTGACCCAAGGTAACATTATAATCCGGCAAAAATACTACTTTTAATCGCTCCCCGATTTCAGGATCATGATTGACGATATCACCCACCGAGTTAATCAATTTAATAATCAACTTAGCCTGATGATATCCGGGGGCGGCTTTTCCGCCAAAAATAAACGTCCTAGGGGTAATATCTAAATTCGGATTTTGTTTGATGCGGTTATAAAGCGTGATAATATGTAACACATTTAAATGTTGACGCTTATACTCATGAAGACGTTTAACCTGAACATCAAACAAAGAATCGGGAGAAACAATTATACCTAATTTATCGTGAATATATTGCGCTAAATCTTGCTTAACTTTCCGTTTAACCTCGCGCCATTGTTGACGAAAACCGCCATCATCTATAAACCCCTCTAACTTTCTTAACTCATCCAAATTTTTAATCCAATTTTCGCCTATTTTAGAGCTAATTAATTGCGACAATTCCGGGTTACTCACCACCATCCAACGGCGAGGGGTTACCCCATTAGTAACATTGGTAAATTTTTCGGGCAAGAGTTCATAAAAATCTTTTAACAGAGTTTTTTTCAGCAGTTCAGAATGTAATTGTGCTACCCCATTAATTTTATGAGAACCGACACAAGCTAAATGGGCCATGCGGACATATTTATCACCTCTTTCATCAATCAAAGACAAACTAGATAACTTCTCATTATTGCCAGGATATTTCAGCCGCACTTGATCGAGGAAACGTTTATTAATTTCGTAAATAATTTCTAGATGTCGGGGGAGAAGATGACCAAAAAGACCTAAAGGCCATCTTTCTAAAGCTTCAGGTAAAAGAGTATGGTTAGTAAAACCAAAGGTTTTTTCCGTAATCTCCCAAGCTTTTTCCCAAGGGTAATAATGCACATCGATTAACAAGCGCATCAATTCCGCCACGCCAATAGAAGGATGAGTATCATTGAGTTGAACGGCAAATTTTTCAGCGAAATTATCTAAGGTATTTCCTTCATTTAAATGAATTCTAATCATATCTTGTAGAGAACAAGATACAAAAAAATATTGCTGCTGTAAACGGAGTTCTTTGCCTTTGATCGGTTCATCATTAGGATAAAGAACTTTAGTCAAATTTTCCGAAAAGACTTTTCTATCTACTGCGCCGTAATAGTCGCCCACATTAAAGCGTTGAAAATCAAAAGATTCACAAGCTTCTGAGGTCCAAAGCCGCATACTATTAGCGGTATTAACTTTATAACCTAGAATAGGCGTATCATAGGGAATACCTTTAACAATATATTCAGGTAGCCAACGCACTCGATAGTTACCCTGATCATCTAAATAAGATTCGGTATGTCCACCAAATTTAACCGAAACAGCCGCTTCCGGACGAGCAATTTCCCAAGGGTTCCCATCTTGTAACCATTTATCGGTGATTTCAACTTGCCAACCATCTTTGATTTCTTGATCAAAAATTCCAAATTCGTAGCGGATACCATATCCAATCGCAGGAATTTCTAAACTAGCCAAAGAATCCATATAACAAGAAGCTAAACGCCCTAATCCTCCATTCCCTAACCCGGGTTCTTCTTCTGTATTAATTAATTGTTGTAAATTCAGTCCAGACTCTTCTACTGCTTGGCGAATTTGCTCATAAATTCCTAAGTTAATTAAATTATTAACTAAGTGAGGCCCAACTAAATATTCTGCCGAAAGATAGCAGACTAATTTTACATCTTGCTTTAGATATACTTCAAGAGTATTGAGCCATCGGTGCAGTAGGCGATCTCGTACTGTGTAAGCTAAAGCCATATAATAATCATGTTTTGTAGCTATCGCCGGAAATTTGCCTTGGATGTAAAATAAATTATCGGCTATTGCCCGTCTGAGGGTTTCAATGCTTAATCCGGTACGATCATCCTCGATTTGAATTTGGGATTGCAGCATTTGATTGAGCGGTGGATTCATGATTTTTCTGGGTTTATGGATCTTTTTTTTTACGATAGTCTAAAAAACATGATGTTACTCATATCTAGCTAAATTTTAAATTTTTCTTTAATTTCTTAATCTTATAATAACTTTTGCAACCTTTGTTGACTACTTTGATGAGCAACATTGCCGCCCAAACATCAGGCTAAGGCTAACGAAAGGAGAAAAGAGCTTAAAAACGCTAGTCAACGACCTTTTTTCCTAACTCCTTACTTTTTTTATCAGATTTGTTTTCTTTTTACTTTTCTAGGAAAAAGCTGATAATTGGTATTAAAGACAAATTATACACCAGATTACCAACTAAGTTGGTATATTATTATGCCAAGGAAACAGCAAGGTTGGATTACATTTCAGTCATCAACGGCAGAACGGGAAATTCTAGAGCAATACTGCCAGCAAGTTCAGCGTTCAAAAACGGAGGTGCTTAGAGACTTTTTGCGGAGTCTAGGACAAATGTTGGCTTTCTATGACAAGGAGGATGCAGCATTGTCACTAGATGTTAGAGAATTAGTAAGGCAAAAATTGGAGAATCAAATCATGAAAGTTAGTGCCCGCAACGCGCTTAAAGGAACTGTTAAAAAAGTTATCGAGGGTTCAGTCAATGCAGAAGTTGTCATTGAAATAGCCCCAGGCGTTGAAGTCACTTCGATTATTACCATTGATTCTGTTAAGAGTCTAGGATTAAAAGAAGGTCAAGAAGCTTATGCGGTCATTAAGTCTAGTGATGTAATGGTAGCTGTAGCCTAGCAATATTCAGTAAAATCTCTTTTTTTAGCGGCATAGTTTCTTTAAAGCTAATTTTTGATGGATTTTAAAGAGGCTGTGCCTTTAACCTTTTTGCCGCTTGCCTTTAAAAATGTTGAAATCCTTCAGATAAACTCAACAAACGAGTGGGGTAAACTCCTCGGGAATCAACCAACTCAATTTTTTTCTCCTCAATAATCTCTCCGATAATCGCCGCACCTTTGCCCAACTGTTTAACCAAAGGCAAAGCTAACTCATAAGGAAGACATAACACCAACTCAAAATCCTCCCCGCCATACAACACCCACTCTAACATCTCCTCAAAAGAACCCAAAAGTTTCAAATCTGGCGAGAGAGGAATTTTCTCAGAGGCTAAACGTGCCCCAACGCCGCTAAAACGACAAATCTGTACTATAGCATCAGCTAACCCATCACTACTATCCATCCCCGCCACCGGAGTAGGACCGCTAAATTCCCATAATAACTCGAGAACATCTAAGCGGGGTAACGGGCGCTGATGAGCTTGAATCAACCTTTTAACCGCGTCTATCGGTAAATGTTCTCCTTTTTCCGGATGTAGCAATAATTCTAACCCGGCTCGGGAGCAACCATGATAACCCGTAACCACGATGGCATCGCCTTTTTGAGCCGCACCACGACGGATCACCCGTTGCGGTAACACTTGTCCTAAAGCCGTAATACTCACCGTAACCACAGAAGAACGACAGACATCACCCCCAAGAATCACCGTTTGATACTGCTGTAAACAGTCTCTCATTCCCTGATACAACCCCCGAACCCAGTTCACTTGTACTTCTGCCGGTAAAGCCAACCCCACTGTAATACCCAAAGGAGTTGCCCCCATAGCGGCTAAATCTGATAAATTAGCGGCCACAGCACGCCATCCCACATCCTCACTAGAAGTGGTGACATCACTAAAATGGACACCATCCACCAACACATCAGTGGTTATTACCAAAGAATGACCCTCAGCAACCCCCAAGACTGCCGCATCATCCCCAATAATTTCCGCCGGACAAAAACTTTTAACAATATTTAAAAGTCCCTGTTCTCCAACATCTTTAACTTGCTTACCCAACAGACTCATAGCTAACTTTCCTCATCCCAAAGCCGCTCTAACTGATATTTCCAAGCGGCTAAAAATTGCTCCCGTTCTTGAGGTGCTTGAGATAACCCTCCTAGCATTCCTTCTGCATAAAGACGATTTAAACTCTGTAAAGTCGCCTGTAAACTTTGTCCTTGCTGTTTAGCGGCCCTAACAATCAAACGAATTTGCTTTTCAATAAATAGATTAAACCCTTGGGAAAGACCTTCTTCATTTAACCGAATTAATTCAGAGAGCGCATTTTTAAAATCTTGGGCAGTTAAAGAGGCTAAGGGATGGGAAAAAACGCCCCAAAGCACTTCTTGATGCAATCCATAATAAGCCAATTGAGAGGAAGAAAAATTGGCCTCTAACAATTGCTCAAGATAAGGTTGAGCTTGAGAAGCCGGACAAATAGGAAGGAGTAGCCGTATTCCTGAGTAATCCGAGGTGATAATTACTAAAAGGCGAAATTCAGGGGTATCCACTTGCCAAGTATCCTCGCTGGGATGTTCCACAAGCGGCTCACCAAACTTATCAATGAGAATTGTCGTAATCTCTTCTGGAGTCATGGGAATTTTTTGCTCGTTATTAACGGGTTTGAAAAATATTTTGTACCATTTTTCTATCTAGATTAGCAGCAGTGCGATCAAGTTCTGTCATTTCCCCATCACTGAGTCGCCACCCTAAAGCACCGAGATTATCTTGGGCCTGTGTGAGGCTTTTTGCACCGGGTATGGGTATAGTTCCTTTACAGATACACCAATTGAGGGCAACTTGGGAGAGAGTTTTACCTCGATATTGCGCTACTGCTTGCAAGCATTGTAGTAGAGGACGAATGCCCGGCAATAACCTCTTAAAGAGTAAACCTCTTATTCCTTTGGGTAGAGGTCCTTTTTCGCAATATTTGCCGGTGAGGAGTCCCAACCCGAGAGGACTATAAGCAATGAGTGTTATTCCCAGTTCATCGCAGACTTGCTTGAGTCCTAATTCGGTCACCGGATAGGTGGAGAGTAAGGAGTATTGTACTTGTAGGGTGAGTATGGGAACGCCACGCTCAACAAATTTTTGATAGACTTTTTTGAGCCGCTTCGGTCCATAATTAGACAGTCCTACTCCTTTAACTTGTCCTTGTGTATAAAGATCTGCTAAACCGTTTAAAAGTGCCCCTTCTTGCCAAGGTGCATAATTGGCGGTTGACCAGTGCATTTGCACCAAATCGACGGGTTTACCGAGTCGTTGAGCGGAAGCTTGACAAGCGGCTATCATAGACTGACGAGTTAATCTCCAGGGGTAGGCGGCTAGTTTAGTAGCAATACAGATATTTTCTCGATTAGCTCCTGCATAGTTGCGAGAAAATTGTCCTAAAAGGGATTCGCTTCTGCCGGAGAGTTTGCCGGTTCCGTAGGAGTCACCGGTATCAAAGAGGGTAACACCATTAGCCACACAGTAGTTAAAGACTTCTTGTAATTGACTATCTATACTGGGATCGTAGCCCCAAAGTAGCTGATTTCCCCAGGCCCAGGTTCCGCAACCCATGAGGGGAAGGGTTAATTTTTCGCTCATCTTTTAACTTTATATTTTATAGTTTATTATTACTTACTTAAGTAGGGCGTGTTAGACGGCGACAATCTTTGTTAGATAACAATCATCTAAAAATCCGTCGTAACGCACCCTTTTACTCAAAACTCAAATGAGTTATTTTTATAACGAGGAAAAAAGCTCACCCGCTTTGAAGGATAAATTATCAAAACTGGGCTTAAGAGAAACATAAATATTCGGCGGCGCATTAGGCACAACATAAGTTTGCCCTTGGTTTTCGCCGGGGGCTGTCTTAGTATCTACTTCTAAGTGCAGAGGTGTTTCGGGGGAAAAGTTGGGTTCAGCGAGATTGATAGCCGCTACTAAATCCCAAACCGGGTTAGGGTCATTGCCGCTTTGAATAACGGTTAAGGCAAAGTCTAAAAATTCAGCAGCCATTTCACTTTCGGGGGTTTTTGTTGCTAACCAAGCTTGTTGATCTTCTCTGGAAAAGGAGATTTCATGGGTAGCATCGAGGGGAGTCAACTGAATTTTTAAGCCTTTTTCTCCTGCTTTAAAGACTTCTTGAGCCGCTACAGGGTCAACCCAGATGTTAAACTCAGCCACTTTATTAGTAGAAAAAGGAGGCTCCGGCACAACGCCGAGATTACCGGGTAGATACACTGAACCGCCCATAATTTCGATGACGGAGATGTTTTTAATAATGCCCGGATCGAGTCGCAGTGCTTCGGCAATATTGGTTAATGAGCCGGTTGCCAAGATAGTGACAGGTTCGGGAGATTTTTTGATGGTCTCAACTATCAGTTTGGCGGCTGGTTTGGTTTTATAAGTGGGAGCGGTTTCGGGTAATTTGACAAAAGGAGACCAAAAAGTAACGGCTCCGTCACGGATGAATTGGGGATAAGTATTGTGTCCGGATAAAGCTTCAGACCGGCCAATACCCAAAGGAATATCGGTGCTGACTCCTAAGCGTCCTAGCATCCGCTCAAAATTGCCGACAAAAGTGGCAGGATCGGCAATACCTTGACAGAGGGTAATGGCTTTGATGTCAAATTTAGGATTGGCTAAAAGATAACTTAAGGCGGTCATACCATCTTGGCTGCCATCATCATCAAAAATTAGAGGTGTACGGCCTCCCGAAGCACTGGCTACCAATTGGTTAACACCCTTCCCAGTCGGAGAGTGAATTAATTTGTTTTGGGAGGAATTGTTCTTGGCACTGGCCGGGAAAACCGCAACCAACAGGGACAGAATGATTGCCAAACAAGAAACGATTAGTTTTTTCATGCTGATTATAGGGATAAATTTACACTGTTTTCAACACCAAGATTGAGCCTTATTTGTAAATCAATCGTCCTTCGATTTGACGATCAAGAAGCTGATGAGCAACTAAGTATTCTTCTAGGACATTCTGAGCCGATGTTGTCAGGACTTTCTTTTCACCGAATTGGGTTAATTCTTCAGGAGTTAAGCTTAGACTAACCACTGAATTTTGGTAATGATATTCCTGCAAAGCAAGGCTATAGTGAGCATCATCTTCCACAGGATTACCCTTAATTGTCAAAGATTCAAGCTTTTTCTCAGCATCGTTGTAAATTGCCTGGATTCCTTGGTTAATTTGGAAACAATTCCCTTCACCGGGTCGTCGGTTTTCTGGTCTCATAATATAACTAAAGACCTTCTTCAGTTGTGCCCCAGTCACGATAACTTTATAAAGAGCGCCGTCATAGGGGTAAACTTTTTTGAGATCAGCCAAGGTAACTACAGGTCCCATTTCGGTTCCCCGAATTGAACCACTACCTATCAATACGATATCCGGTGCCAATTGTTCGGCAAAGACATCAGTAATTAAATTGCCTAATTCGGTTTCGATTTCACGTCTGGGATGGGTGAGTTGGCGCACTAATCGAGTAATAATGCGATTATATTTGCGATCTACCTGTTCTTTGAAGGTATTAATAAAATTTTCCAGATCAGTGTCGGGTTCAGCCAAATTTTTATCTACTGGAAGAAGTTCCCACTTCCATTCAACAATACTGTTAGTATCGTCATCGACTACTATGTCGAAACGTCCAATCTGATCTGTCCCTACTCCCGCCTGGGTAATCAGAATATTGTTCACTTTTTCGGGTTGTTCTAAAAAAGTATGGGAATGTCCGCCAATAATAATATCTACTCCCCATTCTGGGTCTAGCATGGCGGCTAATTTTTTATCTTCTTCAAAGCCAATATGAGTTAAAAGAATGGTGAGGTCAATGTCTTCGGTTTTGTAGGCATTGCAAATTTTACCCACTTCGGCGGCGGCATCTTCCAGACCAACAAATGTACCAATACTGGTATCGAGTTTTAATGCCTTAAGCACTTCTTCGGTTACAATCCCGATGAACATAATATCAAATCCGTCAACATTGAGGATTAAATAAGGATTCATCAAGCGTTTATTGTATTTTTTGATATACAAATTAGCATTGACGATGGGGAAGTTAGCCATCTTTTCTAGGAAGAGTAAATGAGGAAAGCCATAATCTAATTCGTGGTTTCCTAGAGTCACCACATTAGGGGCTAAATAATTCATAATTTCTATGGTTGAAAGCCCTTTGTATTCGGTATCAATCATCGAACCTTGGAGCATATCACCGGAAATGACAAACAGGGTATTTGGCTCTTCTTGCCGCACTTTATTAATATATCCTGAGAGAATGGAGAGTCCACCAATTAGATTTCCTTCTCCACTTTTCACCTCGGCCAAAAAGTCTCCGTGCATATCATTTGAATGCAAAATCGTAAACTTTTTACAACGCTCTGTAGTGACCATAAATTGTTACTCCTTGTGGTTAATTGGCCCTAAAAAAAATTTCTCAATAACCCTTTAAGAGATATTATTATCTTTGTCTGACTCATGCAAGGACAGTTAAGACAGTTAAGAGATTTAATAAAAATTTAAGCATTTTTTCAAAAAGCAATAGGATGCGTGATCAACACATCCTACTTAAACGTCACTGATAATATTTGTTCATTAAGATTGATTAAGCGGGCACTTCTACTCTTTCCTTACCCGCCAACTCAAAGGCCGCATGAACCACTTTTAGGGCCTTTTCCCCTTCTTCTTTACTCACCACACAACTAATTTTAATTTCCGAAGTAGCAATCATCTGAATATTAATTTTTTCCTGGGCCAAAGCCGCAAAAAACTTAGCCGCCACCCCGGGTTGTCCCACCATTCCCGCGCCGACGATACTAACTTTAGCGATATCGGTATCTACTATCACTTCACCATAGCCGAGGCTTTCTGCCACCTTATCTAATACGGCTTTAGCCACTAAGGCATCCCCAACGGCTACGGTAAAAGCAATATCGCGTCTAGGTTGTCCTTCCACAATGCGACAGCGTTGAGACTGAATAATCATGTCTACGCTAATATTTTTCTCGGCCAGGAGACTAAAAATTTTCGCCGCCATCCCCGGACGGTCCAGAACATGACGAATGGCTACCCGGGCCTGATTACGGTCTAAGGCCACGCCGCGCACAGGGGGAGCATTTTCAGCTACCGGTTTTTCAGTATCGACGGGTGAACTATTCACCTCAAAGGCTTGACACAGGGCTTGAATTGCCTTATCTGCGTCCTCTTGAGCGATCACACAACTGACTTTGACTTCCGAAGTGGAGATCATTTCAATATTGACTCCGGCTTCGGCTAGGGTGGTAAACATCTTGGCGGCAATCCCCGGACGACCGATCATTCCTGCGCCAGCAATCGCTATTTTAGCCACTTGTTTTTCCACTAATACTTCAGCTTCTTCACTATTTGCATGGATGCGTAAAACGGGGGCGATGGCTTCGGCGACAGCTTCGGCTTTGGTGAGAACATCACTCACCACCGTAAAAGCAATATCATTAGTATTGCCTTCATGGATCGACTGAATAATTAAGTCTACATCGACTTTTTGATGGGCAATTTCGCTAAATAAACGGGCTGCCACACCGGGGCGGTCGGGCACTCGTAATAAAGCCACTTTAGCCTGATCGGGGTCACATTCTACGGCATCGACGGCGCGTGTAATTTCTAACCCCACTAAAGACCGGGGTTTAGGCATCGGGGAAATAACGCGGGTGCCTGGGTGATCACTCCAACTCGAACGAACCACCAAGGGAACGCCAAAATTACGGGCAATTTCTACGGCCCTTGGATGTAAGACTTTTGCCCCTAAGCTGGCTAATTCTAGCATCTCATCACTGGTAATTTCGGCCATTAACTGGGCTTCTGGCACCAGGCGAGGATCAGTGGTTAAGATGCCGGGAACATCGGTATAAATTTCGCAAACATCAGCTTTGAGGGCGGCGGCTAAAGCGACGGCAGAGGTATCTGAACCCCCTCGCCCCAGAGTGGTGATTTCTAACTCATCGATATTGCTGATGCCTTGGAAACCGGCTACGACGACGACTTTACCCCCGTTGAGGTGGCCTTCTATACGGTCCGGTTTAATTTCCAAAATGCGGGCGCGGCTGTGTTCAGCTTCGGTAACAATTCCCACTTGGGCCCCGGTCATTGAGATAGCGGGTTGTCCTAACTCTTGCAACGCCATACTCATGAGGGCAATAGACACTTGTTCCCCAGTCGATAGAAGCATATCCATTTCCCGGCGTGAGGGGTTAGGGGAAATTTCTTTTGCTAAACTGACTAAACCGTCGGTTGTTTTGCCCATCGCCGAGACAACCACCACCACTGTATTGCCGCTATCAACCGTTTTTTTAACTCGTTGGGCAACAGCTTGTATACGTTCTACTGAACCGACAGAGGTACCACCATATTTTTGAACAATTAGAGCCATAGTCTTGCTTGTTTTCCGACTGGGAAATCAGACGTTAATCATAATTTAAGGTATCAAAAATTTGGCCGAAAATCTGGATATCTTTAGATTCTTTTTTGAGTGTCTGTTGACATCGGGTTTTTCGCTGGATGCGGCTAGGGGGAAGCGATTTTCGCGAGTTGTAACTCATAGTGATACAAACTGACCGGAGAACGGGCGGCTTGAAAATATTGGGGGTCTTTTGGCGATAAATAGATGGCGGTGACTTGTTGGGCTTTTATATCCCCTGACTCGAGTAATTGATAAGCGGTAGTTGTTTCTACTTCGTTTAAGTAAATACTACTTTCGCTGCGAAACATCTGCTGAGTCAGTTCGCTGCTGATAAATTGATGGGGAGTTGGGGTTTGGCTGTCTCGTTTGGTTATACTATAAATAATCTGGCGGTTTTCGGGTAAAAAGATGATTTGACGATTGGGATTGTTGGGATCGACTTTAACTTTTAACACTCCTTGCCCTCCTAAGTAGGCTTTGGCTATATTTAATGAGTTAAATTCTCGATCAGCGACGATGGAAGCTTTTTTGTTCGCAATTTTTGGTAAGAATGACTTATAATTATGATAAGTATGATTTTTTTGAAAACGTACCTCAAACTCAATGGGTTGATTTATATATTGGCGGCTATTTTCAAATCCGGGTGTCACAATTTCTGGGGCTAATGGGGCAATTTGATCCACTAATATACTGCTAACTTTCCAGGTTCCCTCCATCCAGTCAGGATAAATTAAATCTTCTTTGGCTTCTTTTAGGGTGGGTTTAGTTGTCCATTGGGGATATTGAAGCAAGCGTTCCTTTAAGCTGGCGGCTTGGCTTGGGATAGGATGACTGATTAGGAAAAAGATTGTTAATATTATTGCTAGAAAAAATTTCATCGGTTTTGATTAGGGTTATACAAAACTTATTTTTTTGAATAAAGCTTATGATCGGGATCTAGCCAAACAATATAAAATATTTCTTCAATAAAAAATCCATGAATTCTTCCATATTGGTTAGCAGATAATGAAAACTGGTAAGGTTGATCTACCAGTTGTTCTTCGCCTTTTATACCAAAGCCTGACTCGGTAGTATCTTCCCAGTTAATTTCATGACATCTAAGAGTTTTATTCGGATTATTTCTTAACTCTTGAGCCGTTAATTTAGACAAATCCCTCAACCTTTCCAAAAGAGTCGTTAAATATTTAATATCCTTGTGCTTAATAGTAAATTTAATGTGTTCAGTATCTAAATATTTATAAGAGAAACTAAGTCCTTCAGGGGGGTTAAGTTGATAAGCTTTAATCCCAGAATGTGATTTTGGGGAAATTTGTGTAGGCTTAATTTTTGACTTCTTCTTCGAGTTCGGCACGAGTTGCGTAATAGGTTTTCATAGATTCCTTTGTAATTATGGCATTAGAAGGCTCATCAATAGGAATTGCTCCTCTAGCTTCAATCCAAGGAGCTTCACAGTGAGTCATTCGTTCTAATTCATAGGCATCATAAGAAAAATATACATCAATAACTTCTTCAAGAAACTCTTCTAATTCCTCAGATAAGACGGGTTTATCAACGTCTTCACTAATAGGATTCCATTTATATTGTTTATATTTTTGATAAAGTTCAGGAATGACTGGTCCGTGTACCCAAGCTTCAAAATCTTCTTCAAATAAAGGACTACCATGAATAGCTAAATGCCAAGCTTGAGCATAGTAAACTAACTTTTGTAGCTTAAGATTAGTCAGAAGTGAGCCTGCTTCATGAGCATAACGAATAAAAAATTGTGCTATTTTATAGCAACTTGGCATACCTGTCCTCCGATAATAAACTTATCTAAGCATACATTTATATTATACAACTTTCATAAAGCGATCAGATTTCTCTTTTTATCTTTCAATACAACCCATAGATGATTATTCATCCTCAACAGAAATATAACTGCTCAGGACTTTCCCCCAAACCTGTAAGATTTATTTTATACTTGCCGTTAGATTAAGGGGTAAACATGACTATAGGTACAGCAATTCCCGAATTTTGTCAAGGGGTAAAACATTTTGGGCAGCCATTACCCGAATTTGAAAAGTATGGAAAACAAGCCGCGATAAAAGAAGGACAAAGTGCGGTAGCTTCTGCGGATGACCCAGTAGCAGTATATCAAACCCTATTAGCGGCTGATGCTTTACGTTATCTAACCCTACAAACCACCGCCACAAAAGAGTCAGGACACCCCGGGGGTTTTGCTTCTATTGCTGAGGCCATTGCTTCCTTGGTCATGCTAGGGCACAAAAATATTATCACTGAAGTGGGACACCATGCCCCCGGATTTTACAGTACCATGTTCCTTGACCGCTCTCTAGAAGACATGGGAATTCATACCGTGCAACAGTTGGGGGAACGTTTCCGAGAAATGCACGGACTCCTAGGACACCTCTCGGGACAAATTCCGGGACTCCTCAACCCAGCCGGACCCCTTGGACAAGGACAGCATTTTGCTATGGCCGGGGCGAAGTTACATCGGGATGTGCTTTTTCCGGTCACTATTGGGGATGGCGGCTTAGGAGAACCCTATATCATGAGTAGTTTTGCTCATTTCCATACTGCCTATCCGGATGTGACCAATTTTCTGCCTATTTTGGTGTGGAATGGATACTCTCAAGAACATCACAGTATGGTATCCACGAAACCCAACGAAGAGATGATTAAATATTGGCAAGGGAATGGTTTCCAAGAGGTTATCTTAGTCAATGCGAAAGACTTTGATAATGCTAACCAACCCGGGGAATATGTAGATAGTACCAAGTTTTCTTTTAGTCAACGTTTAGCCTTTACCCAAGCAGTTTTAGAAGCCACCGATAAAGCGGCTAAGTCTGCTTTTAGCGGCAAATTAACCGTTCTTATTGTTAAACAACTCAAAGGTGCAGGGGTTCACAAACGCGGGGCACAGTCTCATAATTTATATCCAGGAGATAGTTTAGAAAAAGATTATATCGTGAATGCGCTCAAGGAACGGGCCTTATCTCCTGAAGCTTGGGACTTGGTAAGAACCAATTTTGAACGTTCTGCTGGTGGCCCGGCATCTCATCATGTAGTAACCGAGAAGGAGTTACCTTTACCCGAGTTAGGCGAGTTACCTTTAACGGAATATGCAGTTAAAGGGGATAAAAAAGTTGCTACAACAGCAATGGGTGAATTAGTCGTTCATGTGGGCAAAAAAGACCCCAATTTTGTCATTACTAATGCCGATGGAAATGCGGCATCGGGTATTAATAACATCAATGTGGGTTTAAAAATTGTTCACCCTACCGTTGATGATATTTATTATCAGGGTCCCCAAGGACAGGTTTATGAACCTTTGAGTGAAGATGCTTGTGCCGGGTTAGCAGTAGGGTTAGCGTTATTCGGCGCTCGTACGTTATGGTGTTCTTATGAGTCTTTTGCTATCAATGGGTTACCGATATGGCAAACTGTCACTCAAGCAATGGCCGAGTTACGCCGCCCGACTCCCTCTACAATAACGCTATTTACTGCCGGGGCGCTAGAACAAGGGCGCAACGGATGGACTCACCAACGCCCTGAAATTGAAAATTATTTTGCGGCGATGATGCGTAACGGGAATATCTTCCCCTTGTTCCCTTGTGATGCTAATAGTATTCAGGTCTGTTATGAGTGGGCGTTAGGCACGAAAAATAAGGGTATTACTATTACGGCCAGTAAGTCTGCATTACCGGTGAGAACCACTTTTGACCAAACCCGTCAAGCGTTGCAAGATGGGGGTGTGGTCTTGCATGAAACCGAAGGCAAGAAACAGGTGGTTTTTGCTGTTGTTGGGGATATGACGCTTATTCCAGTTTTTGATGCGGCGCAACATTTGGAAGACCAAGGTATAGGGGTGCGTATCGTTTCGGTTATTAGTCCCCGCCGCTTGTATCGTCCTGATGATGTGATGTGGCATACTTGCACAGATGCAGACAGTCATTTCTTGGATGATGAAGGGTTTGAACGTCTTTTTGGCGGTGATGCTTTAATTGGGGTTACTGGCGGCACTAGCGCTATGTTAGAACCGGTGATGTTACGCAGTACCTCGAAACGAGATGTTTTTGCCTGGAAACGCGGGGAAACTACCGCAAGCGCTGGGGAAATTATGGCGTTTAATGGGTTGACTGCTGAAGCACTTACTAAACGGGCGCTCTCGTTGGTGGGTTAGTTGGTTTTTGCCGTTGGGTTACGCGGTTAACCTACGTTTATACCCATATTGATACCCGCGCTATGACACCCTCACCCTGAAGGGTGGGGCTATACGAACAAAGCCCGCCTACGCGGGCTAGTTTTTGGCTAAGATTACCTGCGCCCGCACCCTGAAGGGTGGGGCTATACGGGCAAAGCCCGCCTTCGCGGGCTAAATTGGAAATAAAGTAGGATTATTGAGGCTGCGTAGGCAGCCTTCGTTCGTGTAGCTCCACCCTTCAGGGTGAGAGTCTCTCAGGTTAGGTTTGGCTTGTGTAAAGAAATATTGCCAGCAGTAAAAAGATCTTGAAAATGGGGAATTCTAAATAAGGCATAATCTTAAAGTAATTTTTTATGACAATCAAGTTGTTTAGCGATCTAGAATGGCCATTACCTAAAAAATTTCAGTCACCTAAAAAGGGTGAAATCATTATAAATAATGACTCTAAAGATCAATATATAATTGGTAAGCGTATAAATAACGGAAATTTTGGAAATGTATATGAATGTTGGGATGAGTGGGGAAATGAGCTTGTAGCAAAAGTTCTGAAACCCAATAATCAAACTTATAAAAAAGTTCGAGAAGATTGGGAAAAAGAACTAAATAAATTAATAACTCTTCGTCATCCAAATATTACTTATATTTATGATTGCTTTGAATACAGAAATACTTTTTATTTAATTCTTGAGCGTTGTCATCGTACCTTTAAAGAAATGATTGAGATTTACAAATATGAAAATGATTTTTTAGATTATTTATTTCCTTATATTGCAAGAGACATATTACAAGCAATCCATTTTATTCATCAAGTTGGTTATGTTCACAAAGATTTACATTTAGGTAATGTATTTGTCCATTTAGTTAAAGACAAACTGTTACCTGATAATACTCCTGTTTGGATTTTTAAAATAGGAGATTTAGGAATTAGTAACTTAGAAGCTGATATCGATATTTTTAATACAACATTAGCTGCGTGGATGCTTCCACCAGAATATTTAGACCCTCAAGAGTATGCCATTAAAGATAATGGTGAATACCGTCTTACCAAACAGATTGATATTTACCATACAGGACTTTTGTTGCTGAGTGTACTTTTAGGTTATACACCTCCATTTACTGAGCAAGAAATTCTTCAGGGATCACCTCGTCAAATGGCAGAAAATCTTCCTCTACCCTATGGACAAGCGATAGCAAAAGCATTACGTAGGCACGTTGAATTTAGAACTCAAACAGCACTAAAATTTTGGCAAGATATAAAGGCCGCAATTCCATCAACCTGATAAATACCCTCACCCTGAAGGGTGGGGCTACTGGGACAAAGCCCGCCTTCGCGGGCTAAAAATAATAATGGAAAAAAACACAAAAAATAACAAAATTATCCTTTCATATCTGCCCCATTAATGTATAAAATAAAAATATAGAGCCTGCGTAGGCAAGCTTTGTTCGTATAGCTCCACCCTTCAGGGTGAGAGAATATCAAAACCCTAATTAATCTTATTAAAAAAATGACTAGAAATTTTACGCAATTATACGTACATTGCGTATGGGCAACATGGGATAGATTACCCCTAATGACCCCCGATATTCAAGAAATTATATATAATGCTATCGCCCGACAATGTAAGCAACTAAACTGTCAAGTTATCGCCGTAGGCGGCATAGCAGATCATATACATTTGCTTACAAACTTTCCCACAACAATAACCCTATCTAAACTCATTGGAGAAGCAAAAGGAAGTTCTTCCCATCTCATCACCCATGAAATCAAACCCAATGAATTCTTTAAATGGCAAGGAGGATATGGAGTTTTCACCGTCAGTCACAGCAACATAGATCAAGTAGCTAACTACATCCGTAACCAACCCCAACATCATCAACAAAAACAACTCATTTCTGACTGGGAAATTTAATAACATCGCCTCACATTTTGTAAGTTCCTACACCCGTCTATGGTTCCGCTATACGAACAGAGCAATCCTGCGCGGACTAAAATCAATTATAATAGGCTGCGTAGGCAGCCTTTGTTCGTATAGCTCCACCATAGACGGGTGCGAGTCTCCTAAAATTAATAACACTAAAAGTACCTGTTTTAATCTATGAACAGAAAAAGGAGACATAATCATGCAATGGCAAGAAATCTGTGAAAACAAACAATTACAAGACTTACCCTTTAAAATAGAATTAAATAAATGGGGACAAATCATCATGAGTCCTGCGCGAGTTAAACATTCATTTTATCAAGGAATTATCGCTAATTTATTAAACTCAATATTAGAGCAAGGATTTGCCTTTCCTGAATGTGCAATTAATACCTCTGATAATACCAAAGTTGCCGATGTAGTTTGGGCTTCAGATGAACGCTTAAAAATTATTGAAAATGAAATAGCCGCATCTATTGCGCCCGAAATCTGTATAGAAGTGATAAGCGCGAGTAATACCCTTGAAGAAATGCAAATCAAAATTAATTTATATTTAGAAGCCAAAGCCGAAGAAGTATGGTTATGTAATGAAAATGGAATCATGAAATTTTATAATCAGCAAGGAGAATTAGAACAGTCTTTATTAGCTCCCAACTTTCCTAAACAAATTCAAGGTTTTCGGAAATCATAAAATTTTTAAGAAAGAAAAACTTCTTATCCCCCTCAAACAACTTAGAATCAATTATATTAGCCTGCCTACGCAGGCTTTGCTCGTATAGCTCCAGGCTTGAGCCTGCGAGTCTCCTATGCAATTTATCACAACCGAAACCCTTGACACCCCCGGAACCACAGGAGAACAAATCGTATGGCAAACCATTCAAGAAGCCTTTAAAGATAGAAACTGTATCGCTTACTGGCGCTATCCCATCTTTTCTAAAAGCGGCAAATTCCGTAAAGAACCCGACATCTTAATCATAGATCAAGAACTGGGAATCATCATCATCGAAGTCAAATCTATCACCATCAATCAAATAATCAACATTAACGGCCATCAATGGCAATATCAAAACTACTATATTTCCTCGAACTCCCCCTATCAACAAGCGGAAAATCAACTCTTTGCCCTACTAGAATACACCCATCAAGAACCCGCTTTAAAAAATCAAATAACAGGCAGAGTTCTTATCGCCTTACCCCTCATCACCGAACAACAATGGCAAGAAAAAAACTATCATAAACTCCCCACATCACCCCCTATCATCTTTAAAAATCATCTTTTACAGGCTGTGTTCATCGGTGGACAAATAGAAAAAACTCTCCCTCTCACATCAGGAGCTAATCTAACCCAAAATCAATGGAAACTCTTACTATCAATTCTAGCCGGAAACCCTGTACATTGCCAACCCAATCATCAAGTATTATCTCAACCGGAAAGCCGAGGAAAACTCTTACAAAAACTGCGCTCACACATTTCAGAATTCGACATCCAACAAGAAACCATCAGTAAACAAATTCCCCCAGGATGTCAAAGAATTAGAGGCATAGCCGGCTCAGGAAAAACCGTCTTATTAACCCAAAAAGCCGCCATCATGCACCTAAAACATCCTGACTGGAAAATTGCCCTAGTCTTCTTCTCCCGAAGTCTCTATCATCCCATCAGAGAACAGATAGACAAATGGTTAGAATACTTCAGCAATAACGAGCAAAAATACGACCCCAAAAACCGTAACTTACTCATCCTTCATGCTTGGGGTTCAAGACAGCAACCTGGACTTTATAGTACCTTATGTAAATACGCTGGTGTTGCCCCTCTTACCGTTCAAAATACCAGCAGTCAGCAACCCAATGAAGCCTTAGCAGAAGCTTGTAGTCAACTCTTAAAAGAAACCGCCATTCCCCAAATATTTGATGCAATTTTAATCGACGAAGGACAAGACTTAATTGTGGATAATTATAAATTTGAAGATAAACAGCCCTTTTACTGGATGGCTTATCAAGCACTACGCTCTGCTGACCCTTTACACCCCCAACAAAAGCGGCTAATATGGGCTTATGATGAGGCGCAAAGTTTAGACAGTTTAAAAATCCCTACCGCCAGTGAATTATTCGGCGAAAAATTAGGTCATCTTGTCACCGGTAAATATCCCAATAACATCAAAAAAAGTGAAATCATGCGGCGCACTTATCGCACCCCTCATCCCATTATAACGGCTGCACACGGCATCAGTATGGGCTTATTACGCACAGGAGGAATGTTAACCGGCATGACTCGAAAAGCAGAATGGGAAGCCATCGGTTATCAAGTGGAAGGAAAATTTATTCCGGGGCAAAAAATCACCCTAAAACGTCCTCGAGAAAACTCACCTAACCCCATTCCCGAACTTTGGCAAGGTTCAATAATTGACTTTCAAATACACGCTTCTCGCTCCTCAGAAATCAGCAGTTTAGCCAGTCAAATTATTCATAATTTTAGATATGAAGGGTTAAGGCCATGTCGAGAAATTTTAGTCATTGTATTAGGCACATTTTATGAAGCTATGCGGCTAGAAACTCATATCGCCACCTTTTTAATGAGACAAGGAATAGATATATTTATTCCGGGTAGCTCAGATAGTAATATATTAAAACCGGAACCCGACCAACGCAACCCAAATCAATTTTGGTGTGAAGGTGCTGTTACTATTTCTCGTCTTCATCGTGCCAAAGGTCATGAAGCAGATTTAGTTTATATAGTAGGATTAGATCAAGTGGCCAAAGACGAAAGTAATATCTATTTACGCAATCAATTATTTGTCGCCTTAACGCGGGCCAGAGCATGGGTTAAAATCAGTGGAATTGGAGACTATGTGATGTATGATGAAATGCGGCGAGTTATTGGGAGTGGGGATACTTTTAGCTTTACCTTTACTCGTCCTCCCAAACGAGAAATAAACGTCACTGATGCCGGCGAATTATTAAAACGATATGCTTTAGGAGGGAGAAACTTTCGCAATGCCGACTTACAAGAAGCACAATTAAGCGGCATCTGTTTAAAGGGAGCCAATTTAATAGGAGCAAACTTACGAGGAGCAAATTTGGAAAATGCCCAATTAGATCACATCAAATTAATTGCGGCAGACTTAAGCTATACTAACTTAAAAGGAGCCAGTTTAAGAAAAGCAAAATTGATGGGAGCCATCCTAGAAGGCGCTAACTTACAAAACACAGATTTAACCGAAGCTGACCTCACCAATACAGATTTGAATAATGTTAAATTATCATAACAATCATCACACGGCATAAACCTCCGCCTCACTCATCAAAATACTCTAGGTATATCTGTGGAGTAGAATCCGAAAAGTTATCTTATTTTTCGTTAATTTATCGAAAAAATTGTGAAAAAAATCACCGAAAACCGCTTGATTTTTTTCTAAAATAGTACCTATACATGATATAATAATTAAAATATATATTAATCAATACAAATTTTACAGAAAGATTTAGTCTGTTTCAGTTTCAATATATTTGCTGCACTACCAGAGAGAAGAGGGCAACTAAACATTGATGGCTCCTTGGTATTGACTTCAACTGATTGATTTAGGAGGGAGACTAATGAAAAAAGTTTATTCGAGACGTTCTTTCGGTCGCTTTCTTCTGGTGCTATCGGGACTGTTTGCGGGAGGATTGTTAGGTTTATTCAAAGGTAAAGAACAAGCAATCAAACCCTCGGTCGCCAGTCCAACACGACCTTCTGCTAGTCTATTTTCCAACGCCAAATTACAGGAGATTTTGGAGCAAGAGGTGACCAGCGATCATGTTCCCGGTCTGGTCATGTATCTTTCTACCCCAAAGGGAGTGTGGAGCGGAGGAGCGGGTCTGCGAAGTCTGGAGACCGGACAACAGGTACAACCAGATGATGCCTTTTCCATCGCTAGTACCAGTAAAACTTTTGTGGCGGTAATTGTGTTACAGTTGGTAGGAGAAAATAAAATTAAGCTTGATCAGCCGATTGCGGGCTATTTACCCAAAGATATCAGCGATCACCTACCCTACAGCAGCGAAATCACAGTGCGGCAATTGTTAAATCATACCAGTGGGGTAGCAGAATATCTTTCCACCAAAGGGTTTGTCAACGCCGCCAAAAATCGGGACCGGTTTCATCCCTGGACAGCACACGAGGCCATTCAGTTTATCCTCGATAGGCCGCCCCGGGACCAACCCGGGAAAACCTTCGCCTATACCGATTCTAACTATATTCTTTTACAGTTAATCATCGAGGGGATAACAGGAGCGACCCTAGCTGAGGTGACCCGGGAGCGAATCTTAAATTTTTGCGGTCTAAAGCACACCTATACTGAACTCTGGGAATCCCCAGCCGCAAACGTGGCCACTGGTTACACAGTGGATGGGGCGGGAAAGTTACATAGTCAGGTAAACGTCAACGATGGAAACGGTTTGGGGGATGGCGCATTAATGTCTACTGCCGAAGATTTAAGCAAGTTTCTCCACTGCTTATTGGTCGAGAAACGTTTACTATCGCCGTCGCTACTTCAGGAAATGTTGACTTTTATCAGAAAAGATGCGGGCGCAGTATTTGGCATTAGCGAGTACACCATCATGGGAGTCAAAGGATACGGACTAGGGATAGAGCAATTCAATACTCCCTACGGGGAAGCCGTCGGACACACGGGAAGTGCTTACGGTTTTGTCTCAGCAATGTTGTATTTGCGCTCTGGAGACGCTACCGCGATAGTGCTGGCAAACGAGGAAGGGATCGATCCCGTAGAGATCGCCTTCGATGGTTTGAAGTCGGTTTTTGATTGATGGTTAAGTTAAAACCTTTGAGTAGGTTAGGTTTCATCCCAACCTAAAACCCGAGAATAACCCTATTACTTGGACTCAACAAAGCGCTTACGTAACGACTCAGCCCGGCGTTTAGCAAGACTATTATTAGGGTCAACCTTAAGAGTTTCCTCATAAGTTTCTAACGCCTTAGCCGCCATCTGTTTTTTATCATAAACATTGGCTAAATTATTTAAGGCGATCACATACTCAGGATAGAGTTTAATCGCTTCTTTGTAGTTACGGATAGCCAACTCATACTGCTCTTGAGCATAATAAGTATACCCTAAAGCATTATAAATTAACGCCTTATTTTCCGTTTCGATATCATCGTCAGCTTTTAAAGCCTTTTGAAAGAGATTGACAGACTGAACATATAACTTTTTATCCAGATAAAGGCTACCAAGCTCATAATATTCCTTAGCCGTTCCTTTTTCCTTCTGGAGTTTTTTTTGCAGACGGGAAAAAGTGTTTTCAAGTCGTCGCGTTTTGAAAATTTGGCGAAATAGAAAGATCGCTGTCACTGATAATAACAGCACTAATACAGAGATATAAATTACCGGTAGAGATTCATCCATAGTTAGTCATTGGTCATTAGTCATTGGTCATTAGTCATTGGTCATTAGTCATTGGTCATTAGTCATTGGTCATTAGTTATTCGTCATTGATCATTGGTTGTTGTTTAATGACTAGATTAACGATTAACTGTTACAGGATTGACTAAGGACTAATGACTAACCACTAATAACTATTGACTGTTTAAGGTAGTCCCCAATAGGTTGCTCTTTCTTGTAACCATCCGGACCTTTGCCAACGGGCAATCGCATCATTAACACGATTGTGTAGGCTTTTATATTGTAATCCTTTTGGCATAACCACACACAAGGCTTCTCCGGATAAACGGACTGGTAACTGTCGATACTGGGGATATTCCTGCACCCAACCCGCTAAAATACTATTATCTCCCGCAAAAACATCGGCTTGGCCCGATTCTAAAAGACTTAACGCTTCTTCATAAGAGTCTACTCCAATCAATTTGGCGTTAGGCATTTCCGACTTAATCACCGCAATGGTACTGGAGTTGTTCAACAAGGCAACTCGGGAGGAAGCCGCATCAAATCTATTTCGGATTAGGGGATTTTTCGTCACTAACCCTGTCCCATCCAAATAATAATAAATGCTCAAGTCCACCACTCTAGAGCGGGAAGATGTATCTGTTACTCTAGCGATAGTAATATCCACCGTCCCATCAATGACCACTTGTAAACGTTCTAAATTGTTTACCGGACGTAAAATCACCGCCTCCGCACTGCCTAATAATTCTTGAGCCAGACGTTGAGCCACATCAATTTCAAAACCTTGCAGGTTTCCTTGCTCGTTTTTAAATCCTAGGGGTCGTGTATTATCTTTAACCCCGACAATCAGTTTACCTCGATGAATAATCTCTTCTAAGGAAGCGGCTCTAGTAGATGCCCAAGGAAATAACCCTAGAGTCATTAAAGCGATGGCTAAACTCAAGTTTAACAGTTTTTGGCTTTTAATCATGTTCTTGAGGCTCATTAAGGTCATAAATCACCACTTGATTACGTCCCCGTTCTTTTGCTAGATATAGTCCCTTGTCTGCCCGGTGGAGGACCTCATCAAGCGTTGCATCTTTTTGATTATAAGTGGCTAATCCGATACTAGCGGTTATTTTTAGGGTTTTTTGGCCAACGAGCAAGGAAAGTTCAGAAATCGTCTTGCGGATGCGTTCTGCTACAATGATAGCCTCTTTCAGTTTAGTTTTTGGTAAAATCACCACAAACTCTTCACCGCCAAAACGGCCTAAAAGATCTATTTGGCGAATACTATTATTGATAGCATTACAAACGATTTTAAGGACTGTATCCCCCATCGCATGACCATAAGAATCGTTGATGTGTTTAAAGTAGTCTAGATCAATAAGTAAGATAGAAAAGCTACAATGATAGCGTTGAGCGCGATACAATTCCTGCTCGCCGAACTTAAAAAGGGCACGACGGTTAGCCACATTCGTCAAGGGATCGATATTAACTAATAGTTCCAGTTGAGCATAAGCCGCTTTCAGTTCATCTCGAGTGCGTTTTAATTCTAAATGATTTTTCACTCGTGCGAGTAATTCAGCCGCCCTAAAAGGTTTAGTCACATAATCCACTGCCCCTAGTTTAAATGCTTCTAAAAGATCTCCTTCTTCATCACTAGCCGTCAGAAAAATAATGGGAATTTCTTGATACTCTTGATTAGATTTTAGCTTCTCGCATACCTGTAAGCCGTTCATTTCTGGCATCATCAAATCCAGTAAAATTAAATCTGGATGGGCAGTTCTGACTCGTTCAAAAGCCTGCTGTCCACTGGTAGCAAAGGTCGTTGCATAGCCGGAATGATCAAGAATATCAACCACAAGCTGTAAATTTTTACTAAGGTCATCGACGACTAAAATTAGAAAATCTTCTGGGTTAAAAGGTTTAATTTTGTTTAACTGGCTATTCATATAGTCATTGTAAGCGCTCTTTAAGTATCTGCCTTGATATATATATTCTTTTTTTAAGATATAACAGTACAAGTCAAGCTTCAGATAATTTTTTTCTCTGGCGCACTCCATTAGCCAAGCACCCTGTTACCACTTTTCTAGTGTCCTTTAAATTCTCGGTGATCCTTTTTTCCTGGATTACTCGCTTGTTAATGGCGGCTCAAAAACCGAACTGTAGCAATCTTAACGTGAATTGGTCTAATCTAATTTTCCTATATGAAGTCATAACTGATCAAAAAAGGTGGATTGCACTAACCCACCTCATAAGCTATGAAAAATTTTTTTTGCCGCTATTATTTATGATTAGCCAACATTAAGTTAGACTCGTTAACCCCAAATTTATAGCCAATGCCAAAGTTGAGCGGCTTAATACTTTTACCGCTTTGATAAATTTTGTGTAAATCCGGCTGATAACGGTTACTAAATAAACCGATGGGTTGAGTATAATTCCCATAAAACTTCAAATTCCATTTTTGTTGAGCAAAAAATTTCACAGGCATTCCTGAATCATCCTGTAAAACATGATTACTTTGAGTTAGAATTGCATTTCTAATGGTCGAGAAGCTATCATTATACATTAAATAAGAAGCGGCTTTTAAATAAGTCACAGGGCTATTAACTTTCTTGACAAATTCCGCAAATTCAGGAGTTTTCTTTAACCCATCATTAGATAAATCCGTTGAAAAATAATAAAGAGTCCTTGGGGTAGTTTCTCCTTGGGGAACAAAATAAATTTTCACGCCTGGCACCATGCCTTTAGCCATTTTTTGAACATTCCCCTGTTTATCTATTCCCACCAATTCTACATCGAGAATTTGATTATTTGTTCTCGCCAAAAAGGTATAGAGAACTGGGATAACACCCTGGTTAGCCATGTCTTGTTTCATATCATTAGTACGAAAGAAACTAAACTTAAGCAGGGCATAAAGAGAGTTTCTGGCTTCAGCTAATTTTCGATACACCTGACCCGTATTGGTGGCAGAAAGAGTTGGAATTGTTCCCACCGGTTCTAAGCCAATCATGATATATTCTTTTCCTTGGGGAAAAAGAGAATAAGCATAGAGAAAGTCCGGACCACTAAAAGGATAAAAAACCGTTGGGGAAGTGCTATTAATTGCCGAGAGTTCTTTATCTGACCAATTTCTCACTTTAGAAAGTTGTTGTTTATTTAATTGTGCCCAAGAATTTTCTAAAGTATGGTGATGATTTTGCCAAACATCCATATTTTGGATTTTAGCTAATTCGCTGCTATCTTCAACTTTCATCCCGGCGAGTAATCTTGCCGTATCGGTTAAGCGTTTAGCTTTCGCCTCATCAAACTGTTTTGGGGGTTCTTGAGAGGAGATTGATTCAACTTTAGCGGCCGTTTGGGTGGCTTCTGAACCGGTGCTTGTTTGGAGAGCGTTTGGCGATGAGGCAGAGTTTTCCGTCGCAGCTTTCTTTTGTTCAACACTCGCACAAGATTGTAATAAACCCAACAATCCGAGGGTGACAATAAAAGAGGTGAATGTTTTTTTCATGGCTTTTATACTTGAGATAAAAAAAGGGGATTATGTGAAAATTAAATCACTTATGCTAATTTCTTTTTAGAGGCAAAATAATAAATCGGTAAACCCAGAGCAATAGTTGCTAATCCTGCTAAAGATTCTATCGGTTTAGCATGAAAAGAAAAATACAACATCCATAGACCAATGCCAAGAAAAATACAGGGGGTAATGGGATAGCCCCAGGTAGAGTAAGGGCGAGGAAGATTAGGAAAACGTAGGCGATAAACAAAGACCCCTAACACCGTCATAAAAGAAGACAGGATCAGGGTAAATTCTAAATAAGTGACCACTTTTTCAAAAGTCGAAGTAATCAGCAAAACGAGAATAATCGCTAGTTGAAACCAAATGGCATAAGCGGGGACACCATAACGATTTTTTCGGGCTAAAAGTTTGAAGAGGGGGATATCCTCACCAATAGCCTGAGTCACACGCGGTCCGGCCCAAATCATTGAACTAATTGAAGAAATTAAGCCCAAAGAAATCAGCAAAGCCATCAATTTTCCCCCGGACGAACCAAAAATTCGATCAGCCACAATATAGCCAATTTCTAACTGCCCGGCTAACTTATTCAGGGGAGTGCTATACAAAAAGATAAAATTTAACAATAAATACAAGGCCATAACCACCAGGGTTCCCCAAAATAGGGCACGAGGTAAAGTTTTTTCAGGATTTTTCACCTCGCTGGCTAAATAAACCGCCGCATTCCAACCCGAATAGGAATAAGTGACATAAAACAGGGAAATCGCAAAAGGAGAACTAAAAATCAGCGACATATCCTCTGTCGCCGGTGTAAAACTAATCCCTGTTGGGGTAGCTAAATCTAATCCACAAACAATAAAGACAACAATTAAAAGCACCTTCAAGATAGTAAATATCTGTTGAAAGGAACTACCGGCTTTTAAATTTGTACTATGAATTAGGGAAACAGCAATCACTACCACAATAGCGACCACAGTGGCATTTAAGCCTGGTACAACACTGGATAAATATTTGCCCAAAGCCATTCCTGCTAAAGCGATGGGGGCGGCAAATCCTACCGTTACTGATACCCATCCCGATAAAAATCCCACCACAGGATGATAAATTTTAGAAAGAAAATGATATTCTCCTCCTGAACGCGGCATAGTTGCACCTAACTCTCCGTAGCACAAGGCACCGCACAGAGCAAAAATACCACCGACAAACCAAAGCAGTAATAAAGTAAAACCTGATTGAATATCCACCACTTGAAATCCCAAGCTCGTGAATACACCTGTTCCGATCATATTAGCGATCACAAGGCAGGTAGCGGTAAATAGCGTGATTTGGCGAGAAGAACCTACATTGACTGAGAGAGATTCTCGTTCATTATTAACAGAGTCTATTCGTGTCATGGCACTTATGAGACAGGCTCACTCCTCATGGTTAAAATATTCTAACGTTATCATTTGTTCTTATTTATGACTATCACCTCTATGGAGAATGTTGCATTATTATTGGTCAGTAGTCATTAGTCATTAGTCATTAGGGGCGTAAGGCTTGTGTCTACCATTCCCCTTTCCCTTTATCTGTTTCCCCTCTTACCTGTTGCCTGTCAACTCATCAATGCCGTACATTCTAAAATCAGCTTTTGATTAATTAAAGCATGGGGCTGAATTTCTAGGGCTTTGCGAAAAGCATTAATGGCTTCTGCATAATTGCCCAAAGCCGCCTCACATAATCCTAACCCGTGCCAAGCCCCAAAATGAATCGGGTTTAATTTAACGACTTTTTCGCAGTCTTGCTTAGAGGCTTCAAACCGTTCTTGTAGATAATACAGAACAGCCCGCCTATTCCAGGCTTCGGCAAAATCTGGATAATGATCAATAGTTTCGTTTAAAATCGCTTCTACTTGCTCTAATTGTCCGCTCTCTAAGAAAATTTGAGCGCGTCTAAGCAGTTCTAAGCCTAATTCTCCTTTTTGTTCAAACCAAATCCGCCAGAGTTGGGCAGTTGCCGCCTCTCGGACGGCTTCATTTAGGTCTTTTAGTTCTTGGAGTAATTGGTCAATTGTTGGTTTATCCACGTTTTTATCTTAGGTGATAAAAAATCCCTCTGAAACAATCGCCAGCCTTTTACTTTTGTTGCTGTTGGGAATCGTTATTTTCGGCCTTAACTTCAGGCACGAATTCAGGACGTTTTACATCTTCCCATCCCGCAGGACGTTTAGAATTGTACCAAGCAATTGACCCAATGGTTACAGCCGCTATAAATCCAAGGGCATAAACAGCTACAAAATAAGTAGGAAAATTACCGACCTTGGCTACAGCCTCTAAAAACAAATACATCTGTCCTAACCTTTTTTGAGTTAAACTTTGCTTATCTTAACAGAAAAAATCAAACTTCAACTCCTTTAGTCCCGTTTTGGTTAAGAGACTGTCTTTCTTGGGACTTTTGGGCGTTTTCAGTCCATTGTTTCGCTAAAGTAACTAAGTCAGAGGGAATCATCACTAGGGTTGTGGTGTTATTTTCGGCTCCGATTTCAGTTAGCATTTGTAAGCGTCTTAATTCTAAAGCGGCAGGATTTTCCATGATTTTTTGAGAAGCTTGCGCCAACATTAAAGAGGCTTCTTGTTCAGCCGCCGCTTTAATTAAGCGGGCACGTTTTTCTCGAACGGCTTCGGCTTCTTTAGCCATTGCTCGTTGCATCGCTAAAGGAATTTCTACATCTTTCATTTCTACCCGTTCAATTTCAATGCCCCAAGGTTCAGTAATTTCATCCACAATGTTTTGAACGGTAAGGTTGATTTTATCTCTATTTTGTAAAATTTCATCGAGAATACATTGCCCCACCACATTGCGTAGGGTAGTCATAGCGGCTTGATAAACAGCCACTTGGTAATTTTCTACTCGGTTAATGGCTTTAGAAGCATCGAGAATGCGATAGTAAAGCACGGCATTGACTTTAATGGTAACGCTATCGGCGGTGACGGCTTCTTGTGGAGCAATATCAACGGTTTTAGTCCGAATATCCACCTTAGCTTTTTCGTCAACAACCGGCATGATCCAATACATACCGGGTCCTTTAATACTGTTAAAGCGTCCTAGGCGAAAGATAACTCCCCTTTCATATTCACGGTCAACTTTTAGACCCCCAAAACCGAGGAGAATGATAAACCCTGCTATTGTGGCTAGAATGGTTTCCATAGCTGTCTCCCAATTTTTCTGGATATATTTATTTTAGGGAATGCTTTGGGTTAACCGAGCTAGATTTAAGAGAAAAATTATAAGCCAATTTTTTCGGGAAAACCTCGGCTTGGCTTTGTAGATCTTTTTAGAATCTCTAAATATTGCACACCTTTGCTACATCGGGCCAGGGAACTGTATCCCTGGCGATTGTTTTAACAATTTTTAGGAAAACAAGTTCTCTCTTTCTTTGATGGCTAAACCATGAGCGGGAAAGCCCTCATAATCGGCTAAAGTTGTGGTGGTTTGCTTTAATTTTTCAAATCCTTCGGGTGTCACATAAGCGAGGGTTGAACGCTTGAGAAAATCAAACACAGACACCGCCGAATAAGAACGGGCAAAGCCGCCAGTCGGCAGCACAGCATTAACGCCGATGGCATAAGTGGCCATGGAAGAGGGCGTATGAGAACCTAACAAGATTTCGCCGGCATTGTGAATTTGTCCTAGAATATTAAACGGTTCTTTAACTAACACTTCGAGATGTTCTGGGGCGTAGTCATTAATAAAATTGAGGGATTCCTCTAAGCTAGAAGTTAAGATAATACCCCCATAAGCCGATAACCCATCTTCACAGAATTTTCTGCGCCATTCGGGTAATTGTTGTAAATAATGATCGACATACTGACTGGCTTTTTCGGCTACCGTTTCACTATGGGTCACTAACAAAGCCGCAGAATCAGAACCATGTTCAGCTTCAATTAATAAGTCTAGGGCGGCTAGTTGAGGGTTGCTTGATTCATCGGCTAAAATAATCGACTCACTAGGTCCGGCTGGTAATCCCACATCAACAGTGCCAAATAAAAGCCGTTTGGCTGCTGCCCCATAAACGCTACAAGGTCCTGTAATTTTATCTACTTTAGGGATAGATTGAGTTCCCAGCGCCATAGCGGCGATTGCTTGCACGCCTCCGAGTTTATAGATTTCTGTCACTCCAGCCATTGTTGCAGCAACTAAAGAGGCTGGTTCTACCTGACCCTGTTTATCTGGCGGGGTACAGACCACCACACGCTTGACTCCTGCTACAACGGCGGGAATGGCTAACATCAACATCATGGAAGGGAATGCGCCGCGTCCTCTAGGAACATATAAGCCGGCACTAGGAAGGGGGGCTATTTTTTCGCCGGCAAATACGCCTTTTTCTATTTCTGCCAGTTGGATTTCTTCCGGCATCTGGCGTTGATGAACTTCTTTAATGTTTTTAAAAGACTGTTCTATGGCTGTTTTGACATCAGCTTCGATTAACTCATGAGCTTGAGCAAATTCTTCGGGGGTGACGCGAAGATTTTCTACCGTTGCGCCTTCGTAATCAAATTTTCTGACATATTCCACTACGCCGTCATCCCCATCTTGTTTAATTTTTTCAATGACGGTTTTAGCAATGACTAGAGCATTATCGATATCTAACTCTGCCCGTTTTTTTAAAAGAGCGAGTTCTGAAGCTGACATTTGGGCGAGTTTAAGAATCCTAACCACTTTCCCTATCCTTGTAATATTACTTGAGGCTGATCTTTTTTCTAGCTTATCAAGGAAAGGACGCTGACTGAGATCAGCCCCTGGAGATCCATTAATAGGGTGACATCCTTATGTGTCTATCGATCCGACTCTCCGGCAGTTTGTCTAGAGCTAGTTTTCACTATTGTTTAATTCAAATCTCTCATGAGTAATGCCACAGCCGCTTCACTTTAGTTAACTGAACATTTTTTTAGGCAAAAGTACAGTAATTAATCTCTTAAAAATAAGTATATTCTCAGACAATTAATATGGCTTAAAATAAGGATTTTCTTAGCGAAAACTATTAATTTTATTAGTTTATTGAGTTAATTTGATTTTATAATTAATAATTAATTAAAACAAGGAGATACTTAAAATGATTTCAGAGCAGTATCAAGTTTTTGAAAAACAAGAAACTGTTCAAGCTTGGGATGAAGACTACTATCATCCTCTTGCACAGGATTATTATGATAAAGCCATTGAAAATCTATTTAAATTGATGGATATTCAGCCTGGAGAAACCATTCTTGATGCGGGTTGTGGGCCAGGAGTTCATAGTATTCGCCTAGCCAAGAAAAACATTAAAGTTTTAGCTATTGATATCTCAAAAACTATGCTTAGAGAAGCCCAAAAAAGAGTTTTACAAGAAGATGTCACTCATTTAATTAAATTTAAAGAAGAAGATTTAACCGCTCTAAGTTTTGCTGATGCTTCATTTAAATCAATTTTTTCTTGGGGGGTTATTATTCATATTAAAGAAATAGAAAAAGCTCTAGATGAACTAGCACGAGTGACGGCTCCAGGTGGCAAGTTAGGGTTGTATATAACCAATAAAAACGCTTTGGATCATACTATTGAATCCCTAGCAAGAGATTTATTGAGTAAACATAAATTGGCTTGGGAAAGCCTTCCTATGGGTAAGGGAATCTGGTTTGATTTTAATAATGAAAAACTCTGGGTTTGGCAAATTGATACAACGGCTTTAATCAAATATCTTGAGCAGAAAAATTTTCGTTTAACCGCTCATATTATTGGTGAGTTTACAGAAATTCAGCGACGGCTTAAAGGAGTGCCAAGGACTTTATTGCTAAAATTTAATAATCTTTGCTACTCATTAAAAGTCTCTCCTAATCTTGCCTCTACTAATTTACTAATTTTTGAAAAAACTCAATAAACATTGCCAGGGTGCGAATTAAAATACCGTAAACACTTAGCTTTAGAGTATTTCATCTAAACTCAATTGGTAAATATTTGTCAAGGAAGTTTTTTGCCTAACGGCTTCTACTTGTCAGAGGCCGCAATTTTTTGTATAATACAGAACTCACAACAACTAGCCTAAAACGGAGGTACTGTTCTCACGAATGACTCAGATAATTATCGGTCAAAGCGAAAGCCTTGAATCTGCCCTCAGACGTTTTAAAAAACAAGTTGCCAAGGCAGGTATATATCAAGACATCAAAAAACATCAATTCTTTGAAACTCCCCAAGAAAAAGAAAAACGCAAAGAAGCGGCCCGTCGCAGAAGTCGCACCAGACATAGAACTCGTTAATAGAACTACGAGAACTGGGCAAAAAGAATATGCCGATCATTGGTGGGGCACGACACTTCAAGATGTTAAGCTCGTCGCGCCTCTCTCATTTATGAGTTGGCGGCCTGTAGCTCTGGGCCACTTCTTGTACCGGTTCACCCATTGCTGCTGTAGAATCTTACTTAAAGCCGCTCTTTTGAGCCAGCGAACCCTCAAATGTGATAGCTTTTGCCATGAAGTGAAATAGAGAATTTTGAGCAATAAAAAGGGAATTTAACGGGATAAATGTCAACTATTTCTAGTGAATCCCGATCCTGATTGAGCAGGCATATTAGCCTTTTTAGCGAATAAATGTTTAAATTTTGTCCTAAGCGGAGTAGGTCGAGTAAAATGATAGATGCAATTTAAATTGATCTTAAAGCTATGGCCAATATCGAACAAATAGACCCAATTCAGGGTTTAAATACCGAACAAGATTACTCTAGCTCAGAAAACGCTGGGTTTTTGTCAGCGTTGAAAATATTTGAGTATTTACTGTTAGCTATTTTCATCGGGACAATAATTTTTAACTTAATTTTTCCCGAACTGCAACTCGTTAAATTGTACTCTGCTGGTTCGGCGGCTGTTTTAGTTTTTGTGTATTTAATTGATCAAGAATTAGCTAAAGGCTACAACAAAAGCAGTGAGCGCTTTGAACTGACTCGCAAGGCTAAATTATATGATGCTCTTAGAAGTGATGTGACTGGGGGAGCGAATAAGTTTATCACGCCAGCCAGAGTTAGAGCCTTAAAATATAGCCAAGATTTAATTGATGATTACAAAAAAACCCGCGAAACCTCTCGCAATATTTATTATATTTTCCAGATTGCGACGATTGTTTTATCTGGGGTTACACCCATTTTAGTATTAGTGGACAAATTGGAAACCGGCAACGGCTGGCTCAAATGGTTACCGGTTATCTGTCCTGCCATTGCGGCGATCGTGGCTAGTATCGTGACTTCCTTTCCGTTTCAAGAAAACTGGGTGGCTGCCAATACTGCCGTTGAATTGTTAGAAGCTGAACAGGAAAAATTTATTTTAGGAGTAACTCCCCTGTATCAATACAGTTCTTTGGAAGCATCTCAATTGCCTCTGGAAGCACAAAAATCTGTGGAGAATTTTATTGTTCAGGTGAATAATATTCATCTCAAGCAATTACAGGCCTTTAATGAGAAGAAGCTAGAACAGAAGCCCGAGGAGGGAACAGGTGAGGAGCAGTCTCAACCATCAAGCTAACGATGTGGGATGGGCTTTTCGCTCATCTTCATCATAACTAAGGTAAAGGGTAAGGGAAACTGTGAGCTTACCCTACCCTATAACCAGGTTTTAATGATGATGATGTCCGTGATGATGGTGATGGTGATGATGATGGTTAGCTTGCACTTGGGAGATAGCTAAACTGGGATTAACCGCTAAAGCTTCCTCGTTTAATAAAGCCTCTATTTGCTCATCTGCCCAGTGGGCTACCATCTGACAAAATTGAGGATTATCGTTGACACAAGCCATCTGAACATAATTGACTTTAGGGTATTTGCGACGCAAATTTTCAATAATATGCTCCACATCTAAAAGGGTTTCGTGGTTTTCTGTCGCAAACCCGATGGGCATAAAAATCAGTGCTTTTGCTCCGAGTTCAATCAAATTATTAGCCGCTAATTCGGCGTTCGGTTGAGTCCATTTAATCAGGGGGGTTTGGTGATTTAACCAGCCAACAGAAATCAGAGGATAACGATAAATCAGTTTTTCTCTGACTAATTCATAAAGCGCTTGGCTTTCATCAATTCCGGAGGTAAACCCTTTGGCTTCATGGGGACATCCATGATTCATTAAAATAATCCCAATTTGGGAAGGTAAATAAGTGGCGGCTAACTCTTGGCTAATTTTTTCTTCTACCAACTGGGCCATTAAATTGATATAGTCTGGCTGATTATAAAAAGAGGGTATATAGCGCAGTCCTTTAACCCAGTGTTCTTGTCCGTTACTGGTATGGGATAAAGCCGCATTCACTTGTTCTACGGCAATGCCACTGGTAAAGATCGAATCTACCACTAACAGGGGATAGATCAAGATTTTTTCAAACCCTTCAGCTTTAATTTGTTCTAAAACTTGATGTGGCAAGAAGGGGGCGCAGAAGTTAAAGGCTTTAAATACCTTAATTCGTTCTCCCCACTTCGCTTGTAAATTTTTCTCAATGGCTTCCCGTTGATGTTCAAAAATATGATTATGGGGTGAAATAAAGTGGTTATGTTGGTGTTGCCACTCATGGAGGTCAAAAATAGCTAATAATTTAGCCAGAGGGGGATAAATCCAGGTGGGAACCGGAGCAAACTTAGCGGTTAGAAGATTTAATGCCTGTTCATTGTAGTTGGCGAAGTCTTCATAACTTTCTACTTCTCCATAACCCATCAGTAGCACCGCAACCCCGTCATGGGCAGGTACTGAGGGAGTGAGGTCTTGTTGTCGTTGTTCAGGTATAGCAACCACTATATTTTCCTCTCTTGATTGGATCGCTGATCGCTGTGCGGAACTGGTTCCGCACCCCAGTCAGCTTACTCTTTGTTTTATTCTAGAACACTATCCCCCTATGGGGCATTTTTGATGAGTCATTGGTCATTAGTCATTAGTTGTCCTTTCCCCTTCCCTCTTGCCTTAGATAAGCTCGCTTAAACTCATGTGTTAGTTATTCAAAAGTTTGGAATAACACATTGTCTACCCGCTTAATATTTCTTAATGTTAAGATGGGCAATGATACTCGTAAATCAGGATATGACATCGATTGTGTTTGGTAGCTTACCATTACCCAACCAAAGTGGAGATCAACTCGTCAGCAAAGCGGTAAGCGCAGCGATCGCTGCCTTATTCAAGCGCACTGGCAAAATTGAGGCGAACGTCCGTGCTGAACCCGTAACTAAACTGCTTCAGGGCAGTGTGGACGGGTTTGACTTCATTGGTAACGCCATGCTGATGTACAACGGACTACGGATTGAGGCAATGGAACTCTATGTCCAAGCGGTTTCTATCGATTTTAGTGCCATTTTTAAAGGTCAGGTTAGACTGAGGCAACCGACTCAAGCAAGTATGCGAGTTGTGCTGACTGAAGATGATTTGACAAAATCTTTTAACACACCTTTTGTAGTAGAAAAGTTACAAAAATTACAGTATCAAGGAAAAGCGCTCTATTTCCAAAAGACTGAGATGATTCTCAATGAGGATAAATCCTTTAGCTTAAAATCTCAGGTCCGAGTCGGAGAAGCTTCAGAGCCGCTTAATGTGGACCTCAAAGCTCATTTAGAAGTGGTTGAGCGGCGTAAGCTTCAATTTGTCGATGTCACTTATGGGGGTGATTCAGAAGGGATAGAATTAAGCAAAGCTTTAATTGATCATGTGAATAATTTATTAGATTTAGATAAATTTGCCCTCGATGGGACTCAATTACGTTTAGATCGCTTTAGAATCAAGGATAAAGAACTGGTTTTTTATGGCATAGCTAAGATTGATCAATTTCCTCAGCGCAAGGTAAAAGCGGCTTAAATTCGCCTTATCTCCCCTGTAGTTTCCTGATTTTTGACAAAATAGTAAATGAAGGGTGAGATAGGGTATAATATCTTTTTATTTTTAATTTTCGATGAGTGAACTATCTAAATTTATTAAAAACTTAGTTAGACAAAATTATCAAAGTAAAATCGTTCAAATAGGTAAAGAAATTGCCGAAGATTTTTTAAGCGGCTACTGGAACGAAGCTTATTATAATATGCCAGATAATGGCGAATTTTATCTAATTGAATCAGCCCAAAAATATTTTGGTTCAAAAAATATTATTGCCTTTGATGTGGGAGCCAATCATGGAGAATGGACTAGGTTCCTGAAAAATAAATTTCCTAATTCAAGTATTTATTGTTTTGAAATTCTTCCTGAAACCTTCAGCATTCTTGAGAAAAATTTAGGACAGGAGGCAGGAGTTACTTTAATTAATATTGGACTCTCTGATCGGGATAGAGAGATTGAAGTAACCAGTTATCTCTATGGAGATACCTGTAATAGTATTCAACCATTACCCAGGGATTGGGAATCGACAACTGTAATCTGTTCAGTCAAGTCAGGAAACCAATATTGTCAAGAAAACCAGATTAATCAGATTGATTTTCTGAAAATTGATACAGAAGGGCATGAACTCTCAGTTTTAAAAGGATTTAATGAACTGCTTCAAGCGGGAAAAATCACTTTAATTCAATTTGAATATGGTCTAACTTATATTCCACCGAGAATAACGTTAGGCGATGTTTATCATCTTCTTGCGCCCTATGGTTATTCCATTGGAAGACTTTACCCCACAGGAGTAAAATTCAAGCCCTACAATCTGTTTGAGGACGAAAACTTTAGAATGGGTAACTACGTAGCTATACATCAATCTGCTGATAGGTTATTAGATCAAATTAAGTTATAAGTTTTTGTGTTAGGCAAGCAGTTTCAGGTTAAATCATAAATTTGGCTGATTATGAGGAAATTTGAGCTATCAATGGTATGATAAGTAGATTAAATTACAGTTGAGACTGCTTATTATGGCTCATTTTGGACTTATTTGTCCTGCTGCCCCCAGTCATCTTAACACGATAACGACTTTAGGCTATGAACTAAAACAGCGTGGTCATCGCGTTACTTTATTGGGAGTTGAATATGCTAAACAAAAAGCTCTAGCTATGGGATTAGAATTTCAGGAGACTGGCAAGACGGATTTTCCTGAAGGCTCAACGCAAAAAATAATTTCTAAACTTAGTAATTTACATGGAATTAAAGCATTGCGCTATAGCTTTGCCATTGGTGTCAAGGCGGCTAGAACGTGCCTTGAGGATGCTCCTAAAGCCGCTCAAACCGCAGGAATAGAGGCGATGTTAGTAGATCAATGTGCCCCAGAAGGAGGAACGGTTGCTGACTATTTAGGCATTCCTTTCGTAACTATTTGCAATGGAGTGATGACCAATCAAGAAATAGGTGTTCCTCCCTTTATAACATCTTGGAATTATGATCCCTCATGGAAGGGGCTTCTACGCAACAAAGTCGGTTATGAACTGCTTAATTATTTAGAAAAATCCCTGCGAGAAACCATTAATAGCTACCGTAAACAGTGGAATTTAGCTACATTCTCAAATTTTAACGAAAGCTATTCCTCATTAGCTCAACTTTGTCACCAGCCTGCCGAGTTTGAATTTCCTCGCCAAGAACTACCATTAAGCTTTCATTTTACAGGACCATATAGTCATAAAAGTAAGCGAGAACCTGTACCTTTTCCTTATGAGAAGTTAACGGGAGAACCTCTTATTTATGTTTCGATGGGAACAATACAAAATGGTCTTCTGTGGATTTTCCAGATGATTGCCGAAGCGTGCGCCCCCTTAAAGGTTCAAGTGGTGATAGCTTTAGGGGGTGGTCATAGTCCCGACTCTCTAGCCAATTTGCCGGGAAACCCCCTTGTCGTTGGTTATGCACCGCAATTAGAACTATTAAAAAAGGCTACTCTGGTTATCACTCACGCGGGGATGAATACTACTTTAGAATCTTTAACCAATGGGGTTCCTATGATAGCTATTCCCATTACAAACGATCAACCCGCAGTAGCGGCGAGAATCGCTTGGACAGGAACCGGAAAAGTTTTACCTCTTTCGCAAGTTAGCGTGCAGAAACTACAGCAGTTTATCAAACAGGTGTTAACAGAAGATTCCTATAAAAACAATGCTATCAGATTACAACAGGCCATTAAGGACTCTGGAGGAGTGCGCCAAGCGGCTGATATTATTGAACAAGCTATATTTACAGGCAAACCGGTTTTTTCTAAAAATCAATACACCTATCAGTAACTTTTATCATTTTGGAGTCTTTCTAGTTTAAAAGTTAGTACGATTTCCGCCATTATAAGGATTTATTCCTGGGTTTTTGTTATAAATTTTGTTGAGGATAAATCAGCCAAGCAAACTGACCGATTCCTAACCAAAAATAAACAATTAAAGCTAGGACAAATAAGCCCACACAGCTACCGATAATTAAATAATCAGTTCTGCTGAGAATAGATTCGTGAAGATAAGTCCTTTGAGAACTGCCCGAAAAAGCCTTGGATTGTAATACCACTTCTAGGGTTTGAGATTTGGTCATAGCATTTAAAATCAGGGGGACAGCTACCGTAGCATAGACACGGATACGTTTTAGTAAACCCATTTTTTCAAATGCCAATCCCCTTAATCTTTGGGCTTGAATAATGGCTTGAATTTCATCAAAAAGTAAGGGGAAAAAGCGCAAAGTCGAAGAAAAAATAAAAACAATTTTATAAGGAATTCTCGCCTTAACTAGGCTAACAATCATCTGGTTGACATCAGTGGTAAAAATGGTTAACGGAATCACCAGAAGCATTGTCAAGGTTTTAAACATAACATTTACGCCATATAAAAGCCCTTCTACCGACATTTTTGCGCCACCCAAAATCCACCAATGGGCAGGAACCGTTAATAAGGTGGTTAATTCTTGCTTATGGGTTAATAATTTGACCTGAGTGATATTAAAAAAGCCCATGCTCAGTAAAAGAAACAGATAAAAGGGGAGCATAATCTTTAAAAGAGTGCCGAGATAATCTAACTTAACTCCTGCTAATAGACAAGCAATGACCACAGTTAAGGTTAAAAAGCCGCCGGTAATTGGACTTTCCCAGATAAAGGCAATGAGGGTAACTGTTACCATAATCACCAATTTGCTGCGGAAGTCGATACGAGTAAAGATAGAATCTCGTTTTACGGTTTGAAAATTGGCAATTCCCATAATCTTATCTCCTAACTAGACTGACGAGGTACAAAGCAATTGGCCAACTCTTGAGGCGTTAATAAAGGGTAATCTTGTCCTGTAAGTTCAGCGAGTTTTTGAGCTAACAAAACCGCTTGAGGGGGAGTTAAATAGGTAGATTGTAACAGTTCTGTTTGATGATAAGCTTGGCGGATAGGGGCATCGAGTAGGATCGTTCCTTGTCCCATGACAATCACTCGCTCGGCATATTCAGCCATCAAATATAAATGATGAGTAATGACAATAACCGTTTTTCCCTTTTGATGTAATTGACGACTCACATCTAAAATAGAACAGGCTCCCCGATAATCTTGTCCGATGGTAGGTTCATCAAAAATCACAATCTCTGGGTTCATGGCTAAAATTGCGGCAATGACGATTCGAGCGCGATCGCCTTTCGGTAAAGCCAGGGGATGAACATGACGAACTTCCCATAACTCCATATCTTTAAGGCTAGAGGAGGTCCGTTGCTCGATCATTTTGCGGGAATAACCGAGATTTCGCAAAGCAAAAGTGACTTCTTTTTCTACGGTAGTGTTAAAAATTTGCTGATCGGGATTTTGAGCCACATAGCCGATGGAACGCGCTAAATCGCTGACTGAGAGGGTGCTAGTCTCTCGATTATTAACATACACCTTGCCATGAGAAGGTTGTAGGAGGTTGAGGAAATGCTTGACTAGGGTACTTTTGCCGGCTCCATTTTGCCCCACAATCAGCACATATTCCCCCGGATGAATATCTAAAGATACTCCTCGTAAGGCTTGGGTTCCATCTTGATAGGTATGGATGAGGTTTTTTACACATAGCAAAGGGGGTTCTGTTCTCTCTGGCGGTGTCAGAAATTGAGGGGGTGGAGTGATTTGAGCTTTTTGGGATAAGGCGACCAGGAGGGCTAAACTCGGAGGGAGGGTAACCGGAATTTGACTAATGGGAATTTGCCGCTCTGTGATTAAATAAAAAGTTTGAGCCGCTTGAGGGGGGCGCAGATAGTGTTGAGTTAATTGTTCAACCTGGGAGTAAATTTGGTCAGGGGTTCCTAAAGCTAACAGTTTCCCATCCGATAAAAAAGCCATGCGATCAGCAAATTGAGCCATTTCTTCAGCCGCATGAGAAACCATAAGAATAGAAATACCTAGCTCTTGATTGAGTTCTTTAACAGTAGCAAAAACTTCGTTTGAACCGATCGGATCTAATTGAGAGGTAGGTTCATCGAGAATCAATAGACTCGGTTGTAGGGCCAAAACACAAGCAATGGCTAAACGTTGCTTTTGTCCGCCGGATAACTCTTGAGGATTTTTTTGCTCATAACCTTCTAGGCGCACTGCTTCTAAGACTCGGGGAATGCGGCTGATAATTTCATCTCTAGGAACCGATAAATTTTCCAGCGCAAAAGCGATTTCATTTTCTACCGAAGTCGAGGTGAGTTGCATTTCGGGGTCTTCAAATACCATCCCCACATAACGAGATAATTCTGTGATGGGACTATCGAGAGTATCTTTTCCGGCTACAGTAATATGGCCAAAAAAGCGCCCCCCGTAAAATTGGGGGACTATTCCATTGAGGGCGAGACAAAGGGTTGATTTCCCCGCACCCGTCGGGCCTATCAGTCCTAAAAATTCTCCTGGGTAAATTTCTAGGGAGATATCTTTTAGTACCGCATCCCTTGAAGAGGGGTAAAGATAAGAAACTTTTTCTAAAGTGGCGATCGCTTTCATATTAATAAATAGCTTCTCTAGGTTTAACTAAATTTATCTCCCTCAGTCCAGAAATTACCCCAACACCAATGATTGTCCCGCCCACACAACGAAACAAGTTTTCTACGGGCATAATCGGAATAAGCGCAATCCAAATTTCTTCGGGCCAATTATACAAATAGTAATTGATCGCACTCGCGCTGAGATGGCCCACTCCAGAGACGGTCCAGGTTCCTAAGAATAAACCTGCTATTAAAGGAATAAGTTTGTTACTGTTGATCCAGCGAGCAAATAAGGTTCGAGTGGGTAAAGCGAATAATACAAGGCCCGACCAATCGATAAAAGAACCTAGAAAGATGATCTTAGGACTGACACCATTGTGAAGGGCTTGGCGGACATAGAAACAATAGGCAAATGTGAACAAAATGGTTAATCCCAGCCACCAGTATTTCCGCCTGTAACCTAAAACCATTGCTCCGGCGGTAAAGCTTCCTAGAAAGGCTCCCGTCACTGAAAAAATCGGCATTCCTGCCGTATAGGGAGCAAAAAAAGCACCAATTAACATCCCCATACCACTGGCTAATCCTCCGGCAAGTGGTCCGAGTATCCATCCGAGCAAGGGATAGATAAACTGACTCATGGGCATTCCGCCACCTGATGCTAGGATGATCGTAAAGGGAATAAAAGCCAGTGCTGCCGTAACGGCGGCTAAAACGACGATATAGGCGACGGGAGCGCCATCAATGGAGGCCACGCTTGTGGTTTGAACTTGTCGTTCTTCTCCCTCTGGGATGTGAGTGAGTGTCATATCTTATCGAGATTTTGTGAGGATGAATGAAAGAGTTTATGCTTTAGCCGCATTCACTTAGTTTATCAAACATTAAGTAGCATCGTCCTCTTTGGCAAACCTCATCAAAAATCCCACAGATTTTTCGCTGTGGGACCTGGCAAAAAACTAAATATTTAGACAGTGGTGATGTCTTTTTCTTTAGCCTTTAATAACTCGTCAATTTTGGCATTATATTCGTCAGTAATCTTTTGAATATCATCTTGTAAATTACGAGCTTCATCTTCGGAAATTTCGTGACTTTTCTCCTGTTTGCGAATAGCATCGATCGCATCTCGGCGAATGTTACGAACGGCGACTTTACCCTCTTCTGCTAATTTCCCAGCTAGTTTAACCAGTTCTTTACGGCGATCACTGGTTAAAGGGGGAATATTCAAGCGGATGATTTGACCATCATTATTGGGAGTTAGTCCTACATCAGACATTTGAATCGCTTTTTCGATTTTGCCCAGACTAGATCTATCATAGGGCTGAATAGCGATGGTCGTCGCGTCTGGGGTGGTGATATTGGCCAAAGACTTTAAAGGTGTTTCTGTCCCATAATATTCTACCGTTACCCGATCCAATAACGAAGCATTAGCGCGACCTGTACGAATGGTGTTAAAAGATCGTTGAGTGGCCTCAATGGTCTTTTGCATATTCTCTTGAACTTCAGCTAACTTCACACAAACCTCTTTCAATATGCTAGAGTGACGTAGTCACGTTAAATAGTTGAGAAAAATTCTAGAATGACTCTTAAAATTCTAGAAAGCTAGAATTATTGTACAGTAAAGGTTTTTAGTAACGTACATCCTAGCAACCAATTCAAGAGACTGTGAGGTTAGACAGTAGGTAAGGCTAAAAAATTGTTACATTTCGCCTATATTGTGCCCTTTATTGATGTGCTGGGACTTATTTTGCTGACAATATCAGGGAAAAGTCGAGATAGATGACATTTGGCCTAAAAACAAGCACTTCCTGTTGATAGGAGTGCCTGAGCAAAGAGTTATTATCTACAGGAGATTAGCTATAAATTTTAGGGTCTTTCATTGGGGCCATAACCAATAACCGCGACTTTATGACGATAAATTAATTCAGCACCATACCATCCTGTCACCCCTAATGTCGTGGCGACTACTAATGAGACAATAATTCCTGTGGGAACAATGGCGTTTGCTTGATTGCCCCATCTCAAGCCAAAATTAATCAGCGAAAGTGCCAGTGCTGCCACATTTCCAATCAAATGAATCCATCCTGCACTATGTTGCCGCACTCGATTTATTTTCAAAAAGTCCATTAATCCCGTAATGGCGGCAATAATCCCTGTCACTACACCAGCACCAATCAGCCACATAGAAGCTCTAGCCCAAAATAGATCTTGAGTCAGCCAGTAGGCCAAGTCCGTTGCTAATACGGCACAGAGAAAAGCAATGGGAAAAGTGACTAATAATGGATGTATGGGATGTCCTGCAATAGCTACTGTACTGGGTACACCAGTATCACGGTACTCTCGCTCATCACTTTCAATAAGGGGGGGAATATTAGGCGTTTGTGTCATAATTACAGCAAAATTATTTCATTCAAAATTTATAATGTTTAGCTTGAGAAAAGCTTAAGCCATTGCTACTTCAATATTTGGCGCGAGGCGCAGCTTAGTTGCTTGAAACTTTTTTCCCATTTGTTCTAATTCTTGTTCATCTATATACTGACGAACTGCCGCAAAAATTTCTTTTTCTTCTTCCTCAACATGGTGCTTGACTTGTTGTTTTAAGTCTTGTATCTTTGTTGAGAATTCAGAATCTTCGGCACTGATACTGGTTAACTGTTCGAGAATGATTTCAGCAGAAATATGTTCCTGTTCTGCTTCTTCAATATACTGCTTGGTTTCTTCATACTCTTGCATGGCCGGATAAAACACCAGTTCTTCTGCCTGAGCATGAAGGTTTAACTCTTTGTAAATTTCTTTAAAAATCTCTTGACTTTTTTGGGGATCTTTGGTTTTCTCAATCTCTTGCAGGAGTTTTTCTACCTTACGGTGATCTTCTTCAATTAGATCGAGAATATTTTTGACTTTAGCCACGATTGTTTTCCCTCATCTGTGCTATCGGCCTTAACTCTTGGTCGTTTAAATAGCTTTATCCCTATTTTTCAAGATTTTATTAATGATTTGCTATACCGAAAGAGAGATTTAAATTGAAGATTTTACCCGCCCCAAGGTAGAACATTAGGAAAAATAAGTGGCAGTTGTTTGAGGCTAGTAGCTATTTTGTCGACCGCTTCTAAAGTATAGTTTCTCGTTGACTTTTAGCGAATCCCAAAATTTTAATTACTGTTGCTACGAGTTGGAGCAAACATCTTTCTCAAGAGAGAAGTTTTTTAGAATTTTAACTTTTATATTTAACTTGTTAATTGAAAAAAACGTTATTTTTCTGGCAATTTTTAAGCCTCCTATCTCCTGACTTGTTTAGATGGGTAGGCATGGCCTACCCAGATCTATTTAAGCTAAAAAATATTGACACTAGACAATTAAGATAAACCGAAGTTGTTGTAGTTGTCGAGAGCCGTATTAATGGATTGACCAGAGGATAAATTAGCCAGTGGAGCGGCTACATTCCAAAATGGCGAACTCGCATTTAGTTTATAAGTTGATGCACCCACCACTAAACTTCCATCCCCAATTGCGTCCTGATTTTCGTCGGCAGTATGGGTTTGTATCCAGGCAATGCCGTCGTTGATATCTTTAATGGGAGCCGGATTAAAGGCTAGATAATTAAGCCAGGAGGCAACTAAAGAGCGATCAAGGGTGTAGCGCTTGTCTTCTTGCACTTTGTTGGAGGCGGCAAGAATGGTTTTTGCTTCGTCGAGACTGTAGAAAATTGTTCGCTCTCCATTGTCGGTGATTCCGTTTCGGTTATAGTCACCGATGAGAATCCCTACGCTTGATTTTCCGGTCACGGGATCAATAACGTTAGGAGCATTGCTAGAAGCTGAATAAGGTTGCAGCAGAATGTCACTCATGGGGAAATTTGAACGACCGGCGAATTCTGTGTCATTAGCCGCATTCCCATCCCATACTTGAGTCCAGTTAATCCAAAAGCCGGGTGTCCGCACCCCAGGGGCCTGGATACCAAGGTAGGAGCTAGTATCGTTGTCTGTGATTTGTCCGCCAGAGTAGTCACCGCTAACTGTACCCAGGTTTTGATAGTTACCAGTGATAGCAATGCCGTCGGCTTTGTAAATCCAAGTTTCATTGGGAGCTAGAATGGTATCTCCGTCACCATTATTGACTAGCTTGATTAATTCTTGTTGGACTTTATCGTCGGTCACGCTAATATTAGATAGGCTGACGTTACCAGTATTTTTGACTACATACACCCAATTAATTGCTTGTCCTGCCGTAATCCCGACATTATCCCCTTTGACTAACCCGTCAGTCGTGATTTTGTCTATTTCAATCGAGGGTTTTTGAATAATTTCAACGGTTTCGGAGTCTTGTTTAGCCGCACTTTGGGTACTCGAGGCAGTAGCAATATTGACTAATTGTCCTCCTTTGTCGAGGTCATTTTGAGTCACGGCGTATTGATAGGTGTAAGTCCAGGTTTCCCCCACATCCAAGACATCATCGCCATTAACACTCTTTTGTGTGGCACTTAGTACCAAATCATCCGAAGTGTCAGTAGCAGTAAAGTTATCATCTACCAGGTTAATGCCACTTAAGCTAATATTGCCTGTGTTGGTGACGGTGTAGGTATAGGTGATCACTTGTCCGGCCCAGTCAACTTGGCTCTTGTCGGCGGTTTTAACCACTGCTAGGTCGGGTTTTTGAATGATTTGAACAGTTTCGGAGTCTTGTTTAGTGGCGGCTTGGGTACTGGAGGCGGTAGCAATATTGACTAATTGTCCTCCTTTGTCGAGGTCATTTTGAGTCACGGCGTATTGATAGCTGTAGGTCCAGGTTTCGCCCACATCCAAGACATCATCGCCATTAACACTCTTTTGTGTAGCACTTAGCACCAAATCATCCGAAATGTCAGTAGTAGTAAAGTTATCATCTACCAAATTAATGCCACTTAAGCTAACATTGCCTGTGTTGGTGACGGTGTAGGTATAGGTGATCACTTGTCCGGCCCAGTCAACTTGGCTCTTGTCGGCGGCTTGAACCACTGCTAGGTCGGGTTTTTGAAGAATTTCAACGGTTTCGGAGTCTTGTTTAGTGGCGGCTTGGGTACTGGAGGCGGTAGCAATATTGACTAATTGTCCTCCTTTGTCGAGGTCATGTTGAGTTACGGCGTATTGATAGCTGTAGGTCCAGGTTTCGCCCACATCCAAGACATCATCGCCATTAACACTCTTTTGTGTGGCACTTAGCACCAAATCATCCGAAGTGTCAGTAGCAGTAAAGTTATCATCTACCAAATTAATGCCACTTAAGCTAATATTGCCTGTGTTGGTGACGGTGTAGGTATAGGTGATCACTTGTCCGGCCCAGTCAACTTGGCTCTTGTCGGCGGCTTGAACCACTGCTAGGTCGGGTTTTTGAAGAATTTCAACGGTTTCGGAGTCTTGTTTAGTGGCGGCTTGGGTACTGGAGGCGGTAGCAATATTGACTAATTGTCCTCCTTTGTCGAGGTCATTTTGAGTTACGGCGTATTGATAGCTGTAAGTCCAGGTTTCGCCCACATCCAAGACATCATCGCCATTAACACTCTTTTGTGTGGCACTTAGCACCAAATCATCCGAAGTGTCAGTAGCAGTAAAGTTATCATCTACCAAATTAATGCCACTTAAGCTAACATTGCCTGTGTTGGTGACGGTGTAGGTATAGGTGATTACTTGTCCGGCCCAGTCAACTTGGCTCTTGTCGGCAGTTTTAACGACGTTGAGTGCTGGACTACTGACATTGGCAATTTGACCAATTTTGAGGAAGGGGATAGTCTGCTGACCGGTGTTGATCTTATCCAGAAAATTACCATTAGCATCAACCACGCGCCCTCCTAAGAGTTCCCCCTGTAGGTTTCCAGTGGGATTACTAGCAGCTAAATTTGCCAGTAATACATCGATCCGCACGACAATTTTTTCGCCGGCTTCGAGGTCGCTAATGCGGACAGTACCCTGTAATTGTGATCCTTTGGTGTAGGGAGCCACTTCTAAGCCGCTTTTTGGGTCGACTATTTTTTCACTGCCAGGTACAAGGATAGCTGTACTGCCTAAAATACCGTTTTTATCAAGGGCTGTATTTCCCTGGTAATCGTCATAGATGCCGCTATCTAGACCATAAACGCCTTTACCTCCATTGCTATCTGTCCCGTTGTCACCATTTTCGACATTTCCATAGTTTACGGCTACGTTGACAATATCAATTTGAGCCGCACCACTTTGTCCGGTACTATCGGCAAGAAAGCCAAAATCAAACTCGGCAAACTGAACGGGATCAACAGCATTCTTGGCTACTTCAATTTGTACCAAGTAGGTGACGATATTGCCAAAAGCAAATTGTCCACCCTGTAGCTGTTCGGTGATGTCTTTGTAGTTGCCAACGGTGCGATCATTATAAGCGCCACCTCCTGTATTGAGGTTGTAAGTATAAGGTGCGGCGGCGGCAAAATCAATAGTGCTAAAGTCTCCTCCTGCCATAATTTTTTCTCCTAGTTATTAATTTGGATGGACATTTTAAAAATCTTTAATAAGTTATTTTTTTTGAGTTAGGTTTTAGCTCCTTTTAGAAATGCACCAGTTTTAAACCGCCAAAAATCAATCCACTATTTTTTATGCAATAGTGATTAAAGTTTTTTTAATGGCTACTTTAATCTATATTTTTTGACTAAGTTTTTAGATTTTTTAAAAATCAGTTATAGTACCGAATCTAACTTTGATAATAGTTTAATGTCAATTAGAAGAGTTACTGAAATGATTTTAAGATATTTATAACAATATGTTTCATTTTGATTGTTTCAACCAGAAATTCTCCTCAAAATCATGGTTATTTTCACAAAAGCAACAAGTAAAACCAGAAAAATTAGAGAATATTTACTAGATTAATTCTTTAAGTTCAGTAAATTCCAGGATAATTGAAGCTAAAAAATTTTGGGGATTTCCCTACAAGCTATTTGTAGCGATGAGGGAGCGTCTGTATCCAGTCCTTGAGGACATTGTTCAATTAAGGCATCTACACAAGTTTTACAGTCACTTTCTTGAGTTAGTTTTGGATAAGCTTGTTCTTCATTTACTGAATTACCTTGTAAATAATATATCCAAGTTTCAATATTTCTTTTAGGAATAAAAATCGCTATTTTTTCATCAGGTTGACGTTTTTCTTGTCCATCTTGCTCAAGAGCATTGTCTAATTGTCTTAAACATTCTTCAACGGTTCTAGTATCGGCATCCATTACTACTACTAAACAAACCGATAGATAAGTAGATTTACTTCGATAAGCTTTTACCTGTATGAGGTATTGTTGTCTTACAAATTGCTCACCTTATCTTTGTCCATCAGGAAGAGAAAGAAGTCTTATTTTCTTGGCATCAAAACCTCGTTTAATTAAAAAATATCGAGCAAAAACTTGCTGCTGTAGATCTTCACATAGAATAGTAACGTCAACTTTCCGCTTAGTCATCTAACCAACCTCTTGCTACTAATTCGGAAACAGTAAGCCCTGTATTTTTATTAAAATCTCGAACAGCTTTAACCCGCACAGGAGTATAGTTATTTTCCCGCTCAAACCAACACCCAAGAGATGTAGCTAAGATATTAATTAATTCTGGGTGATGAGAAATGAGTAAAGCTTGTAATTTGCCTTCTCCACAAAGATCATAAAGCTGCATGAACCAAGGTTGAATTTCTGGCAAAGCTAAAAAGTTATCTGGTTCATCTAGACAAAGCGTATAGTCTTCAGATTGCGTACAACTAATTAGACTATATAAGACAACTAGACATTTTTGTCCATCCGATAATTGATTTAAGCGATATTCTATATTACCTGCTTTTCCTTCAAAAACCATTTTTAAAATTCTTTTTGATTCTCCAAATATATCAAATTTTAGATAAACTGATTCATCAAAGATGTCTTTTAAGCTTTTTTGAACCTCAAAGCTTTTTCTTTGATTTTGTGACATATATCGATACCATGAGGCGAAATTTTTCATATTATATAATAATAAATTTTCTTCTTTTTCGCTTTCATCTTTTATTAAAGTAGGTAGTATTTTAATAATCAAAAATCGTTCCAGTCTTTTTTTAAACCAACTCAATTTTTTAGTATTTACTGTATCACTCATGGAAGGAAGGCTTGACAAAGCAGCATTAAAAGGAATTGTCCCTTCTTCTGAATAATTATCTCGATAAATTTTTACTTCTCCAGACTCAAATTTTATTAAACGGTTTCCATCAAAAAACAAACGCTTATAGTGAATTCTGGCTTTATTTATTTCTTGATTGTGTTCGATGGCTAATTCATATTTATAATTACCTTCATTACCTTCGATTTCTAGTTCAAATGTTTGAAGAGGTAATTTTTGCCAAATCGTAAAATCTGCAAGTTTAAAAATCTGATGGATTTGTCCTTCACCAGTGATAAAAGCTTGTAATTTTCTTAAAACTTCAAAAACGGTTGACTTGCCGGTTCCATTGAGTCCCATAAATAAATTAATTTGTCTCAAGGAAAGCTCAAAGTTTACGAAGCAGCGAAAGTTGTCTATATATATTCGTTTTAGCATATTTTTCTATTTCGCGCAAAGACGCAAAGAAGTTTGATGAGTCCGCGCAGGCGGACTTGGTTCATGTAGCCGTATCTTTTATGATTACGGGATTTGATTTATTTTATCTCATAGCCGAATAAGTTCGGGTCAACTTCTGTTAGGTTTAAATCTCCTAATCCGTATTCTGCCCAACGACGATTAACCATAGCCGCCACATCGGGATCTGATTCTAAAACTTCGCCCCAATCATGATCGGTTTCGGGATATATTTTGGTGGTGGCATCGATTCCCATTCTTCCTCCTAAGCCGATTTTTTGACTGGCAAAATCTAAGCTATCAAAGGGTGTTTCGGGGAGAATAAATACGTCTCTAGATGGGTCAACTTTTGAACTAATTGCCCAGACAACTTGGCGCGGATCGCGGATATTTATATCTTTATCTACCACAATGACAAACTTGGTATAAGTAAACTGTGGTAAGGCACTCCAAAAGGCTAATGCCGCGCGTTTGGCTTGTCCGGGATAGGCTTTATCAATGGAGATAATAGCGGCTTTATAACTTAGCGCTTCCATCGGTAAGAAAAAGTCGGTAATTTCTGAGACTTGTTGCCGCAAAATGGGGGTGTAAATACGATTTAAAGCGATGGCCATCATGGCTTCTTCTTTCGGGGGACGACCACTAAAAGTAGTTAAATAAACGGGATCTTTGCGATGAGTCAGACAATGAAAACGGATCAAGGGAGAGTCTTCTATTCCTCCGTAATATCCCATGTGATCGCCAAAGGGACCATCGGGTAATACTTCTCCTGGGGTAATGGTTCCTTCTAAGATAAATTCTGAGTCGGCCGGGACTTCTAAGTCTAGGGTTTTACATTTGGTTAGCTGTACCCCAGAACCGCCATATAAGCCGGCAAATAACCATTCTGAAAGATCAACCGGAATAGGAGTGGCGGCTGCCATAATAATTAGAGGATCAACCCCAAGGGCGATCGCTATTTCTAATTTTTTGCCTTTTTCTGCGGCTTTGCGTAAATGTCTAGCGCCCCCTCGTACTGATAACCAATGTACCGTCATGGTATTGGATGATTGCAATTGTAGGCGATAAACTCCTACGTTAGGGGTTCCTGTCTCGCAGTCTTTGGTGATGACTAACCCGAGAGTGATAATTTTACCGGCATCTCCAGGGTAAGGACGAATGAGGGGAAGGGTATTGAGATCGAGATCGTTTCCTTCTATGACAACTTGCTGACAGGGAGGAAAAAAGTTACGTCCGGGTTTCGCTTTGACGACATCAAATAGGACTTTACCAAAGTCTACGAATTGAGAGAGTTTTTTCGGGGGTTTGGGTTGTTGCAAGAGGGCTAGTTTTTTGCCGAGTTCCTCTAATTCTAGAGGATGGTTCATATTCATCGCCCAACAGATCCTCTCTACTGTTCCCATCAGGTTGATCGCAACCGGAAATGATGCACCTTTGACATTTTCAAAGAGTAAGGCGGGGCCCCCGGCTTGTAACATTCGGTTAGAGATCTCTGCAATTTCTAAGTCGGGATCGACTAAAGTGTTGATGCGTCTCAGTTGTCCCCGATCTTCGAGTAGTTTTATAAATCCCCGTAAGTCTCTCGTCATAATTAAAGTAGTTAAGAAATATGAAGCTTTATCATTTTCTATTGTACATTCAATCCCTCTACAGACGTTGCCTGCAACCTTTCTACACTCAAAAGAGAGGGCGTGAATCCGATTTGCTATCAGGGGGGTTGGAGAGATCCTCGGTTCAAAATATTATAAAAATACGATTACTTAGAATTTTTGCGGTCATATTAGGGAATTATAGAATTGTAGCTTGTAAGGTTGGCTTATGAATCAAACCTCTGATTTACTCGTCTCTATGAGTGAGTCTATTTACCAAACTCTGGTAGAGACGCATCAACACCATCCTGATTGGTTTCAAAACAAGTTTAAGTCTTATTCTTGGCAAAACCCTGAGTTTAAAGATAAATTTATCACGCGGTTAGTGGAAAAGTTCTCTCCCACTGAAGAATGGGATACGGTTATTCTTAAACTTATTGCTTTACTGACTAATATTTTTTTACCGATTTTTTTTAAGTCCCAATTATTTACTCGGTTAATTAGCAAACTTAATCAATTAAGTTCTTCTCATCAAAACTCCTCTCCTTTATCCGATGAGGGGTTGGCGGTTTTGTTGTTGGATGCTGAAAATTTATCTCTTGAAGAAAAAATAGAACGATTATTAGAGAGACTTTCTTCTTATCCTTTAAAAGTTAAGTTAGCTGTGGCTAATTGGCGCAGTCTGGGCAAGAAAGATGAAGAACTTAAACAACGCGGCTATGTTCTAATTCATGTGCCGAGTGGAAAAAATAATGCCGATTTAGAAATGATTGCTTTAGGCGACTCGGTTTTTCTACACTCTTGTCTCGTTAAAGAGGTTTTTGTCTGTTCGTGTGATAAAGATTTAGACCCTCTAATTAAGCGGCTTATCCAAAATGATTTGATTGTACATCGAGTTTCTCGAAAAGCTGATGAAATAGTTGTTGTTGATCCTAAAACTCAAAAAATTCACAAATATTCAATAAGTTCTCTGCCGGATATTCCCTCACTTCAGGATTTTATTCCACTCCTGAAAAAGATTATTTTAGAAGAACAAAAAAAGCAGGAAAAGCAGTGGCTTCTCTTGTCCGAAGTTTCTAAGGTCTTTAAAGAAAAAACAGGACTACATATTAGTCAAATTGTTAACTATCTTTTACCAGGTAAAAGGGCAAGAGATATTTTTATAGAATTTAAAGAAGACTTTGTTATTCATCAAATTGGTGAAAAATCTGAACTTTATGTAACTGTGTTTGAAAAAGAAAAAAGTTCTGTTTCGCCTGTAGAAAGTGCAAAAATTAGTGAAGTTTTTCAAGTTTTGAGTTCCCAAGAATTACTCAAAATAGCAGTGGTCGGAATTGTTAAGGTTTTAAGTGAACAATCCAAACAGGAATATATTCCCATTGCCAATGTTGCCTCTGAGTTTAACAAACAATACAACCTGCCGATTACTAAAGCTATTAAAACTTTTCAATTAGGGAACAAGCTGATCACTTTTTTAAAATCTTGTGAACAGTTAAAATTGAAACAAAAGCAAAAACTTTATCAAGTGGCTTTAAAATAGTCCTCCAACCACAGAAGTAATTTTTCACAGATGAACCGAGATAAATACAAATGAATTGATGAGCCGATAGAAGCTTAAGAATATCGTTAAGAAATTTTAAGCTTTGTCTCTGTTGTGATGGACTGGTGACACGAATGGATTCATTGTTAATATGGAAATGAACTAGCTTATAAAATAAGCAGCAACAGCAATTATTTAAACATCCTTCTCTAAAAAAGCAAGAAAAGGGAAGATATTATGATCAAGTCACACTCACACAACACTCTATTTTTCTCTGGGAAAGCAGTCTTAGCAAGTCTGTTACTGACTTTAACAACGGTTGGGATGGGATTAACTCCTTTACCCAGTTTAGCCCAATCGCCGCAAGATACTATCAATGAAAAAATAGTGGCCCTCAAAGCCTCAGAAAATCGATGGATAGAAATCGATCTATCTTCTCAAAGGTTAATTGCTTGGGAAGGGAAAAAGCCGGTTTATGCGGTGATTGTTTCCACAGGTAAGAAAGAAACTCCTACCCTTCCGGGTGTCTTTAATGTAAAAATTATGCGTTCTTTAGATCGGATGCGGGGACCGGATTATGATGTTCCTAATGTTCCTTATGCCATGTATTATCAAGGCGGCTATGCGATTCATGGGGCTTACTGGCATAATAAATTTGGCACGCCGGTTAGTCATGGTTGTATTAATGTAGCGGTTGATCATGCTGAATGGTTGTATAAATGGTCTTCTATAGGAACGCCGGTAGTCATTCATGATTAATTTTTTGGGTGGGTAAGGCCCACCAAAATGTTAAAATTCCTTACTTGTTCTTGGTCTTGAGTTAGATTTAAATTAACAAAGTAGAGTTTTTCTTAATTATTTAAACAAAATATTAATGAAATTTTAACGGTGGGTGTAGATAGTAAATAATCTTAGCTGGGAATACTAGGAATATAGTTCATATAGGCGATCGTGTTATGCTGATGGCACTAAAAAACCAACTTAAGCGGGGAATTTGGCTAGGGTTAATTTTGCTAACTCTGGGGATTACCCTAAGTGTAGTATTTAATCCTTATACTAATCTGAATATACAAACCCTAACAATTATCAATAAAAATCAAGAAAAAATAGTAGGTAAACTTTATACGCCAAAGATGGCTAAAGTCCCTTTACCGGTAGTGATATTATGTCATGGCATTACTAATTCTAAGCAACACTCTCACTTATTAGCTGTAGAATTTGCTCGTTCAGGACTAGCAGCAATTGCGTTTGATTTTGGGGGATTTGGCGAGTCTTATTCCTTAGAAAAATCTAAGAACCTACTTGAACAGTTAAGCGTTACCACTCAAGAAGATACTCAAGCTATTTTTGATTATATTCAAACCAATAACCGACTATTTGATCTTAACAAAATAGCTATTGTTGGTCATTCAATGGGGGGAAATACCGCTTTAATATTTTCTCAAAACCATCCAAATATTAAATCAACTGTATCCTTGAGTTTTGGGAGTGAAGTCAATCATAACTTTCCATCTAATTTATTATTTGCAGTTGGCTTATATGAAGAATTAAACCCTATTCGTCAATTGAAAGAAGTTTTTAAATCAGCGTTACCTTCCCAAGTAGAATGTAATTATATGGAGATCTGCGGGGATTTTGCATCAGGAACGGCTCGTCAATTTCTGATTTCTCCTACTGCCGATCATTTCACTGCCCCATTTGATCCTTATCTAATTGAAAAAATTATTTTATGGACAATAAAAGCTTTAAATCTAACTAATACTCAGGTTTTATCCTTAAAAATACATAGTTTTATTATTGCTCAACTTTGCGTTTTTATAGGAAGTTTAATTTGGGGCATTCATTGTCTTTATAATAAACCTTTATGGAGCCGAAGTCTCGGAATTTTAATACTAATTCTATGGTTATCAAGTAACAGCAAAATTTTAGATGCTGACTGGAGTAGTTTGGTCATTTATTTTTTAGCTATCTTGTTATTTTTGACTAATTATGCTAACCAAAATAAACATTTATTTATAAAAAAAATCAAAATAGCTTCATTATATGTCGGATTATTTCTAACAATTATTTTTATAATTACTGTTTTTTCAAATATTCCAGAAATCGTCTCTCGTCCTCATTATTTAATTGATTTACCAAGATTTTTTATCCAATTTGTTTTTTTCATAAGTTACAATTTTATTTTAAAAATACGATTAGTTTTAACGCCTAATTATAGCTATAGTTTAAGCATTAGTTGGCTATTTGGTATTCTTTTAATGATTGAAACGCTATTCCCTACAAAAATATTAAATTTTTTAGAATTTATAAGTATTAGTATAATTAATTGGTTGCGTCAGCCATTTAGATTGGGGTTAGGTAGGTTATCTCGTCAAGAAGGAATAACTTTAGCATTATTAGGTATAGTTTTAACTATAATAATTATCATAAGATGGCGAGAAGGTCTGCTAAGAGAAGCATTAGAAATGCCAAATATTTTCGGTATTTTGTTGATAAAAACGGTTTTCTTACCGATATTTTTAATTGTGTCAACCCTTCGCTCCCGTTGGTTTCACCATTTAGAAGCTAGTGTTTAAACCTAAGTTTGATGTCAGGAATTGACGGAAGGATCGAAAGAGTCAGGAGTCAGAATACTTGATTTTATAAGAATTTTTAGCCATAAAAACCCTTTAAAGTCTCAATTCTTCTCCTGTCTCTTGCTAAATGTCGAACTAAAGTTTACCAAAACATTACTGAGGTTTCGCCAGTAGAAAAGTTAGAGTATAAACGAATTCTCAGCACATACCGCCGACCTTTATAAAGCCGAACATTGATTTGTGCATTAGTGTCTGTGCCACTGTCGTCATCGCCGTCGACATACTTCAGGTCACCATTGATATCCTCAAAAAGAACCATGACTGTATCCGATTTTCCAAACGTCTGAATTGTATAGCTTTGGGTGGCAGGAGGGTTGATCACAAAGTTCTTTTGTTCAGCAGGAGCAAGCGAAAGAACTTCCGAATGGGAAGCTTTTAATTCTGGATAACTTGATTCATCAAGTGGGGGATAGAAGAATTTTGCCTGCTGCAAATCTCGCTCAGAAAGTCCGCCGGCAGGGTTTAATCCGTTGCGATACTGTTCGGGGCGGTCAATGAGTCCTGCCGCAAAAGCGTAATGCATAATTGAATTGGGGTCCCACTGTGTGCCTTGGACTTCTCCGGGTGCAAGCTTTTGGAGAATATTAAAAAACGTTGTCTCTCGGTCCCATTTATTGGGAGGCCCACCAAAATATCTGTAAACGGCCTCTTCGTTCCATACGATACCTGCAAACGGGTTTTGGTGTTCATGAGGGAAACCCAATGTGTGACCGATCTCGTGAACTGGAACATCTACTCTACGGGGATCAGTGCGAAGATCCCAGCCGAAATTCATGGTTCGCTCGCCTTGTTTAGGAATAGTGAGGATATCACGCCCAATATAAGACCAAGCTCCATCTCCTTGCAGAAATCCGATTCGTATCTCTGCCTCGCTCATGCTTCGAACTTCCTCAAACTTGATGCCAATCCCTACTTTTTTCCACTCCTCAAATCCCTGCCGGACAATATCCTTCTGGTCGTTTCCTGCCGCATAGTCACCTTTCTCGAAAAAATAATAACGTAATTTTGTCCCATTGACCCACTTCTTTGAGATTAATTGGATCAGCCGCACACGATCCAACGACACGTTCGAATTAAATGTCTGTGGCGGAACTTTTGGCAGTGAACAATATTTTAGTGCTTCGTTAGCTGGATGCGTCGCATCCTTTGACTCGCGTTGGATTCCCAGCTTGCTTTCAATGTTTTCAATTCGTTTTATTAATTGCTCAAGTTGAGAAGAGCCGATTTGTAAAATCTCAGTCATGACAAATTCCTCCAAAGTCAATTAATCGAGCATAACCCATCAATAGGTAGCGAATCGAAATTGATAAATCTGAGGCTTTTTAAAACCGAACATCAACAGATTTATTACACCACCCTAAAACTGACCATACTGTTCATTTTTCTGGGTTTGCAAAAAGAAAACCGCGTAAAAATTAGCCCCCTACTGCTCCTTTGTAAAAGTAATCTTTTTTCAAAAACTGTTACTTAGTCAACGGTAGGATTTTTAAAAATTATACTTAGGCAGTTAGGTTAGAGAAACTTATATCTTAATTGATATCAATGATATATAAAAATTAAAAGAACAGCGAATTTTGCAACAAATCTTAAACTGGATAAAAAGTTATCCAAGATAAATTACAATTGTTATGTAATAGTTCAACTTAGCTGGGCGACAATTTGATTGGTTAATAAGTATTGCTGTGTTAACAAATCCTCTACATTAATTCGTAAATTTCGCCGCTCATCGATCCAAAATTGAATTTTAACGCGATCACTTCCGGGATACCCTAAAGGATCTAATCTAGCAATTGTCCGCGCCCCTTCTCTATCATTAAGGGGTTGTACTACGGTATCTCCTCCCCCAACCGCACGAGTGATTAAGCGATCGCCATCAAAATAAACCTCTGTTGCTCCGGTTTCTGCACCCAATTCTCCGATAATTAATTCAATCGAAGGCTGATTGTCTACTGATGCTCCTAAAACTAATTCGATCGGTTCACTCATGGGGTAAGGTTGCCCTGATTTAATAATGCTATGCCAACTGTGACAGTTTCTGCGACTATTCCAGTAACGGATACCATAACTGTGATAGAGAAAGTCTTTGACTTGAAATCCCTGTGCTAACTGTAAAGCCCCAAGAGCAATGGCCTCAAAGGGACGATCACATTTAATTTTACTTTCCTCAAAATACTCCCTCACCCATTTTTGCACCGATGGGACCTGCACTGTACCCCCCACTAACAACACAGCATCTATATCTGATACTTCTATGCCGTTGCGTCTTCCCTGTTGCAACACTTGCGTCATTAATTCATCAAGTTGAGCAAAAAATTGTTGCTGTCTGAGGATTTCCTCAAACTGCTGCCGGTTTAATTCCAACTCATAACTATCTAAAGTTTCATCATTAAAATACACTTCTGTCGCTTCTGTTTGGGAAGATAATTGTATTTTTAATTTTTCTGCTAAACGAGTGGTTAAAGGAGATTTCGGTAAATCTTGCGTTTGATGAAAATAATCTACTAACCAATAATCTAGATCACTGCCTCCCAAATTCGCTCCGGCTTTGGCTAACACCCTAGCAAGTTTGGCTTTTTGTCCTGAACTCGTCCCTAATAATTTTTCTCCCCATTTGAGAATAAACCCCTGAGACTTTTGTTTCGTTCCTAAATCCAACTGTACCAAAGATAAATCAATGGTTCCGCCGCCAAAATCTACCACTAGCAACAAGCTTTCATCGGTTGTCCCATACCCTAACGCGGCGGCAGTGGGTTCATCAATAATTCTGACTTGTTCAATATTCCAACCCTGACAAACTTGAGTTAACCAATGACGGTAAGTCTCAAAACTATCCACCGGAACAGTTAACACTAAGGAATTAGGGGTTTGAGAGGTTTCTGGTTGTAATTGTCCAATCAGGCTATTTAAAAACCATTCTCCCACCATTTCAAAGGTGACCACTTTCTCATCTAATTCGGGTAAAAACCCTTGAATGGGTGCCCCTATCCCTCGTTTAAAACTGCGAAAGAATCGCGCATCGTTAGTTAAGTCTAAACCGCGATCTCGGATCGTTTGTCCTACAATGACTTTACCCTGACTCGCATCTTCGACATAAACTAAACTAGGAATCAACGGAGGATTGTCTCCCAATTGTTGAGAGAATCCTAAAAGATTAATGGTTTCAGGTTGTTGGGTAACGGGGTTCCAACGGGTGATAACGGTGTTACTCGTTCCGAAATCGATAGCGTAGGACACTGTTGTCGTTCTTATACAGTTAGACTGAAAAAAAGGATATTGATAAGGTAGCAGGGATTTCGCTCCTTTAGCAACAGTCATTAGTCAATAGTCATTAGTCATTAGTCATTTTTGACTAAATCATGTTTTACTATAAGTAAGTAAGCACTTACACAATATAAATGACTAATTTATCACCAGGAAAGACACAGACACGCGATCGCCTAATCAAAGCCGCTATCGAAGTTTTTGCCGCCGAGGGAATCACAGGAGCAACAACCCGTGAAATTGCGCGTGTAGCGGAGGTAAGCGAAGTCACCTTATTTCGACATTTCCCGAGCAAAGAGCAACTTCTAGCAACGGTAGCTGAACAGATCAAGACATTAGAAATACAAGCCCTTAGCCAGCAAGAGGAATGGACACAAGATTTATGGCGTGATTTGCTGCATTATGCCCAACTTTACGATCAGATGATCGAAAAATACGAAGCACTGATCCGAATGTTTATCGGCGAAGCCAAGCGTCATCCCCAAGAAGCGCTGCAAGTCTTTCAGCAATCTATTCTGCCTCTACGAGAAAAGCTGATCAAATATCTTCAAAATGGGATAGAACGAGGAACTGTTCGCAGTGATCTAGAATGTCCCTTAGCCGTCGATCAGTTTACGGGAATGTTATTAGCTGGAATGTTACGCCGCCACGTCTCATCGATTCCTCGTGATTACACTCCTGAGCATTATTTAGAAGCCTGTGTAGAGTTATTTGTTAGGAATATTCAAGCCTCGGTTTCCTCGAATTCATTGAGTTAAAAATTATAGCGAAAGTAACGTAACATGAAGCCAGAACCATTAACAAATAATTCAATCCAGCTAGAATCATCCCCTGTATCCAACGGCAAAAAGACTCAATTGGAACGAAACCCTCAACAATCTTCACAGACGACCTATGAGGATCAAATTGAATCCACCTCATCAATAGCCAGCGAAGGTAATGAAACAAAATTAAAGCCCAACGAACAAAAAAATCTCCCTATAAAAAACGAAGATACTGTTACATTTAAAGACCCGGGCCTTGAAGAAGACCCGCAGCAAAATCAAGAAAAAAATCCTTTAAAATCTCTTGTTAAACGAGGCTTGATGTTACTGATCACCCTTAGCCTTTTTGGTGTGGGGGGTCTATGGGGTTGGCGATGGTGGCAATTTGGACAAACCCATGTCACCACTGATAACGCCCAAATTCAGGGACATCTATCTCCCATTTCTGCTAAAATTTCTGCCACTGTTCAACAAGTTTTAATTGAAGACGGTGACCCGGTAGAAGCCGGACAGATTTTAATTATACTTGAAGACCAAGATTTAAATCTGAAAATACAACAGGCACAAGCCAATTTAAGAGCGGCTCAAGCTCATTTAAAAACCGCTAGAGATACAGTCAGCGTTACTCGTCAAACCAACCCAACGCAAGTGCAACAAGCTCAGTCTAAGCTCGCCTCAAGTCAGTCTGCGGTTAGCGCCGAACAGGCTAATGTTCATCAAATGCAGGCAAAAGTTGAAACCGAGCAGGCAAATGTCGCTCAGGCCCAAACACTGGTGAACAAAACCCTGGCCGACTTCCGCCGCTACGAATTTCTTTACGAACAAGGGGCCGTTTCAGCACAACAATTTGATACAGCGCGGGCGGCCTATGAAGATGCTCGCTCCCATTTAGCCGCAACTAATAAAACCGTTGCTCAAGCACAAGCCGAAGTTAAAAACGCTCAAGCCCAACTCAAACAAGCACAGGCTCAGGTAGAAGCCGCCCGAGGGCAAGTAGCTGAAACCCAAGTATCCGGGCAAACGGTAACCGTGCAAACCGACCAACAGCAAGAAGCACAGGCGCAAGTGGAACAGGCTAAGGCGGCTTTAGCCCTTGCCCGTCAACAGTTAAAATACACGCTGATTAAATCTCCCATTAAAGGAACCATTGGTCAATTGACAGCACAAATGGGGCAAAAAGTCCAGCCCGAGCAACCTTTATTATCAGTAGTTCCTTTACAAACCGAGCGGGTATATGTGCAAGCAAACTTTAAAGAAACGCAATTAGGCAAGTTACACATCGGGCAACCAGCAGACATTGAAGTGGATGCTTACCCACAAGAAAAGTTCCACGCCACAATTGCAGGTATTAGCCCCGCAACCGGTGCAAGTTTTGCTCTGATTCCTCCGGACAATGCTACGGGGAACTTTAATAAAGTCGTTCAATGGGTTCCCGTCCGCTTAGTCTTTAACCGCAATGCCGATCCCCAACACAAGCTTAGACCCGGATTAAACGTTAAAGTCACGGTAAATACAGCCAAGGACAAGAGGTAAAAACGAGGCAAAAGGCAAAAACTTATTTTTTTATTCTATTTTTAATGGCTACTAATCAATTCTCGTCAAAAACTAAACTCTCAAAAAAATCAAAAGACCTGGTTTATGATGCCGGTGGATATGTTCAAGGCCCTCGGAAATGGGCGATCGCCGTGACGGCCTCATTAGGGGCAATTTTAGAAGTCATCGATACCAGCATCATCAACGTTGCTTTAACCGATATTCAAACCACCCTCGGAGCAACTATTACAGAAATTGCTTGGGTCGCTACAGGTTACGCCATCGCTAATGTGATTCTTATTCCTCTTTCAGCTTGGCTAGGGGATTTTTTCGGCAAAAAAACCTATTTTGTCTTTTCTATGGTGGGTTTTACCTTCGCCTCAGTGCTGTGTGGTTTATCCCCCAATCTCGCTATCCTGGTTATTGCCCGAATACTGCAAGGATTATTTGGCGGTGGACTATTAGCCAAAGCGCAAGCAATTCTCTTTGAAAGCTTTCCTCCCGCCGAACAAGGCGTAGCTCAATCTGTGTTTGGTGTTGGTGTGATTGCCGGACCGGCCATCGGCCCGACTTTAGGCGGCTACCTTACGGATAATCTCGGGTGGCGATGGATCTTTTTTATCAATCTCCCCATCGGGTTAGTGGCCATAGCGATGTCGATGATCTTTTTACGTCCTGATCCTCCCAAAGTGAACAAAACTCAACAGCCCGTCGATTGGTGGGGAATTGCCTTATTAGCCGTCTCGGTGGGCAGTTGCCAAGCTTTTTTAGAAGAAGGAGAAAGAAATGATTGGTTTGAGTCGAGTTTTATTACTACCCTAGCCATTACGGGCGTAGTGGGATTGGTGCTGTTTATTTGGCGAGAACTGAATATTAAAGCACCGGCGGTTGATCTGCGAGTGTTGAAGCATAAATCTCTGGCAGCCGGTAGTCTTTACTCGGGTATTTTAGGGATGGGACTTTATGGGGCCTTGTTTGCTGTACCGTTATTTGCTCAAGGGGTACTCGGATTTTCGGCCACACAAACCGGCGATTTACTTGCTCCAGGTGCTTTAGCTTCAGCGATTGTGATGATTATACTCGGTAAAATGTCAGGTAAGGTAGATGCCCGCATTTTAATTGGTCTTGGGGCAGTGGGTACCTCCGCCGTTATGTTTAATCTAGCAACCATCACTCCTCAAACCGGTACTGATGATTTATTTTGGCCGCTGGTTTGGCGTGGTGCAACAACGGTTTTAATGTTTCTGCCTCTGAGTCTGGCCTGTTTAGGCCCTATCCCAAAACAAGATATTTCTGCCGCCTCGGGTTTTTATAATTTGAGTCGTCAACTGGGCGGGAGTATTGGAATTGCTATACTAACTACTTTGCTCCAGCAGCGAGAAGCATTTCACCAAACCATCTTGCTGGCAAAACTCACTCCTTATGATTTAGAAACTCATGAACGACTGAAGGTTCTTACGAGCTTATTTATGAGCCGGGGTTCGGATGCCGGTAGCGCTCATCAACAAGCCCTTGCATCGCTTCAGCAATTGGTCAATATCCAAGCGGCGATTTTATCTTTTGCTGATATTTTTCGCTTTGTGGGTCTTATATTTTTGTGTTCTTTACCGTTATTGCTATTTCTAGGTAAAGGAGGAGCCAGCAGCAAAGCACCAGCCGCCCATTAAATTTTTTATCTAATAGCATTTACTCAGAAAAATTAATCAGTGGAAGCTTAAAACCGCCACTGATTCAAGGCTACTAAATTTTCTTAGATCTCTTGCACAAATCATCATTTTTGAAGAAAACGAATAAAGGATCAAGCCTTTCCCCTTTCCCCTTTCCCCTTTTCCCGACTTCTGCAAGAAGTCTATTGAGTGAGAGTTTGTCTCTGTAATTGCTCGCTGCAAAAATTTTTCGGTGAATTGAAAATTCAAAAAATGGTCAATTTTGACCCATCTTTTCCCCTGACCAACTTACCCAATTCGGTGAACGCGCTGGTAGGGGAGTATGACACATATCATCTCCACAATGTCCGGCTTCTAGGTTATCTGCCATATTTAAATCCGTGTTGATGATTTGAGCATCTGTTAGGTTAGCACCCATTAAGTTAGCCCCATCAAGATTGACTTCTCTCAAATTGGCTCCCGTTAAATTAGCTCCAGTTAAATTAGCACAACGTAAGTCAGCTTTAGTTAGATCGGCTCCCGATAAATTGGCTTCTCTTAAATCTGCACCAATGAGGTTAATTTCTACTAAATTTGCACCCACTAAATGAGCTTTGAGTAAGTCGGCATCCGTTAGATTTGCTTGCATCAAACAAGCTCCACTTAAATCAGCTTCACTCAAATCAGCGCCGCTTAAATCAGCGCGAGTTAAATTAATCCTTTGTAAGTTAGCTCCTTCTAAATTGGCTTGATGTAAATTGCTTCCCTGAAAATCGCGTTCTTTGGCTTTATAACGTTTGAGTAATTCTTGTATATTCATTGAGGTATTGCCTCCTTTACAAGTTATTAAAATTCCATATTCTCTTAGGGAAAAACCTAGAAATAGTCAAACTTCTAGACTTATCTAGGTTCGTTTCTCGAAAATGCGCTCATCAATGTCATAAATTTATGACCCAATTGTATAGATTTTACTTGACAAATTCAAGCAAGTATGTTTACTCAGTGAGGACTAAACCCGAAACAGAAAGAAGGTTTGAGAAAAAGTTAAATTATCCTTAAGAACTGAGCAAACGGCCGAGAAAACTACTAGCAGTCGTCCAAGAGCGATGGTTTTTTCGGATCTGCCAGCCGGTAGCGGCTTGAGGTGCCCGCCATAAGTCTAAATGCTCTACAGGCGGATCAGCATAAAAACTTTCTTGTCCTTCTCCCAAAAGAGCAGAACTCCAATGGGTAAATGAATCATGAGAGAGACGATAAATAGGAAAATCTCCCCACAGAGGCACGCCCCACCCATCAACAGCAATCAAGGCCCGTACTTGTTTGCCCTGTTGCCGCCAACGCCAAGCCGCACCAATAGCCCCCACTACACCAGCACTAAAACTAATGAAAGTTAATTGTTTAAAGGGGTTATTTTTATATTCTTGTTGTAAAAAATCAACGATATGAAACGCCGAGAAAGTGGGATAACGATCCACAGGTAAAACTAACAGAGGAGTTAAATTAATCCTTTGTTGTTTCAAGGCTTCCAGAAAATTATTGGTTAATTGAGGGTCATGAATACCCGGACAAATTAAATAAGTCATTAGTCAATAGTCATTAGTCAATAGTCATTAGTCATTGGTCAATAGTCAACAGTCATTAGTTACGTTAGAATTAACAAAGAGAATAGATAATCAAGCAGATAATTCAGCCCTTATCATGGTACAATATGACCCCAAAGTTCGCTTACCCAGTAGCGAGGAATTACCCGAAACCGATAATTTACCAGTGGATAACGAATTACATATCCTAGTCCCTAATTTTCTGCGCTTTATTCTCAGCTTTATTTGGACGACTCGAAATAATTGGTTTTTTGGCGTAAATATGGGACTTTATCATGCTACAGGCGTTAATCCTAGAGTTCCTATTGTTCCCGATGGGTTTCTCAGTTTGGGCGTAGATCGCATCAGAGGTAATAAACTTCGCAAAAGTTATGTCGTTTGGGAAGAAAAAGAAATAGTCCCTCAATTCGTCCTAGAAGTAGTCTCAGAAACCCCAGGTAATGAGTATGAAAGCAAAATGGAGATTTATGCCCGTTTAGGGGTGTTATATTACCTAATCTATAATCCCGATTTTTGGCTCAGAGATAGACATGAACCCTTTGAACTCTATCGCTTAATTGATGGAGAATATCAGCGACAGATAGGGGAACCTTATTGGATGCCAGAAATAGGCTTAGGAATAGGACGCTCGCGGGGAAATCATGACCGATTAGAGCGAGAATGGTTATATTGGTACAATCAACAAGGGCAAAGATATCCAACACTAGAAGAACAAACCCAACAAGCACAACAACGTAGCCAAAAGTTAGAAAACTACTTGCGCTCCTTGGGAATCGATCCAGATACGATTCAGTAGCAAATAAATTGGGCTTGACTGATTAAAGCAATCAGCTATAGTTATCCTAGAGAAATAAGATCAAAAATCAATAAAAGGCGATTTCAGTACATCAATTCACCCCCAATGCAACCAGAAGCCACTCTCAATCAACTTAAAGCCTCTCTTCCCGACGGTCAACTGCCTCCGAGTTATGGCGTTTATTTTAAAAACACCCTTGTTGCCCTTTGCCATGCCTTAGAAGACCACATCCTGCTCAGTAGTAGCCAAAATTCAGCACAAAAACCCCTAGTGTTGGTCACTTTTCAACAGGGGAAATGGTACTTACAAGAAGCCGATCGCTATTTTGATCTGGCTCAGTGTTCCGCTCATGTGGCCATTGCGGCGATGCCGGATAGCGGGTTTGCCACTCATAAAACTGGACAAGAAGATAATGTCTCTTTGGTTCATCTTGATGACAGTGATAGTCTGGTTAATGAATGGAATCTGATTATCGTTGCTCGTGACTATGCGGCAATGGTATTATGTCACGAACTGTCGCCGGAAGAATATCGCGCAGATAATCAACCCACTGTAGACACAGAACGAAAATTTTATGGGTTATGGACCTTTGATCGCACGCTGGTGGAAAAATCGGCCTCTATTTTAATAGAAAGATTTCGGCCTTATAATCCTACCCTAGCCGACAGACTCCACACTTCACATCAAGAAATCTCTCTGATGCCTAGTGCCGCTCCGGCCGATCTCAGTGGTGTTGTGGCGAGGATTGTTAGTTATTTACAAACCAGCCAACAGCAGCTAGTTACTATTACTCGTCAAACCCGAGAATTGGTAGAGTTGGAAGGACAAGCGCTGAAAATGAATCGCAATTTAGCGGCTAACAAATTACAAGCTTTCCTGCGAATGGCGCAAGGAGTAGATGAACGAGATAAAGATAATCCGGTAGCCTCTCTCCAAGTAAGCGCCTTATCAGAAACTCTCGGACAAATTATCGATTTACCCACGCTTAAACTGCGAAGATTACGATTAGCTGGGTTACTGTTTCGTATTGGGTTAGCCCAGGCCCCTAGTGAAGTATTTTCTCAAAGCTCCCATCAATTAAATGAAACTAATTATAGTTTTTGGAGAAAACGTGCTGTCTTAGGGGCACAACTATTGGCAACAATGCCGGAACTGGCCCCGATACAACAAATCGTGCTACATCATTTAGAACATTGGGATGGAAGTGGCACACCTAACGGATTAAAAGGCGAAGAAATTAGCATCGAAGCCCGTATTTTAGGATTAGTCTCTTATTTTCAAGAACTCACTCAACCCAGAGGCGACCGTGCGGCTTACAATTTGACAGAGGCCCTCGAACAATGTCAAAACTACAGTGGTACTCGTTTTGATCCAGCACTGATAGAGTCTTTAACAACGGTTATTCGACTAGCAGAGATGGGATTAATGCAATTACCGACTCGTCCTTCGCAATTACCTAGTGTATGGCTAGAAGAAGGTAAAAAACCGGAGTCAAAAGACAGGAGTCAGGAGACAGAACTTACCAGTTCATAGTCTAAGAGATGTTGTTTACAACGTTTGTACTCTCATCAGTGGTTTGTTCTTTTTTAATTGTAATTGAGCATTAAAATGGGGAATTTAGAAACATTGGATTTAGCCGCCATTCGTAAAGGAAAAGTCAAAAATCTTAGGCTGAGTAATTTAGCTGGGGCAGATTTAGCCGGTGCCGAATTGGCAGAGGCTGATTTATCAGAGGCTAATTTAACAGGTGCCTCTCTAGCGGGTGCGAACTTACAAGGAGCAATCCTCAGAGCTAATTTAAAAGGGGCAGATCTCACCGGTGCTAATTTAATGGGCGCAGATTTTCGCAATGGCGACCTACGCGGGGCAATTTTATTGGAAGCACAAGTTTCTCAAATTAGCTTTGCCGGAGCTTTTCTCGGCGGCGCAATTTTAAGCCATGTAGACTTAACTGGGGCGGATTTTCGCGGAGCCGACTTACGAGGAGCAACCTTAGTAGGCGCTATGATCAACAAGGCGGATTTTAGCGGCGCGAATTTATCGGGGGCTGATTTATCAGGGGCAGACCTCGAAGAAGCCATTTTTCTTGGGGCTGTGTGTAGAGGAACGAATCTGACACGAGCCAATTTACTGTGCGCTCAATTTGAGCAAACGCTTTTAGAGGGTGCTATTTTAGACAATACTTGTCTAGAAGGAACCTCCCTGGGTTAGATTCATCTGTGTTCATCTTTCCATTTTTTAAAAGGATACTTAACCAGATTAGAATTGTGATATTGAAGGTTTCCCGTTACCTCTTGACCAATCCAGTTGGGTAACTCAACTGCCTGATTTTCCTGTTCTAATTCGACTTCAGCGATAATTAACCCTTGATTATCTCCCATAAACTCATCTACTTCCCAAATTAATTCCCCTTGTTTTATCTTATAACGAGTTTTTTCTATTAATGGGTGATCGCATAAGTTTTCTAACATAAATAAAGCATCTTCTTTGGGAATCGGATATTCAAATTCTGCTCTTGTCGCTCCTGTGGTTTTTCCTTTAATGGTTAAGTATCCTTGCTCGCCGATAAGACGAACACGAACAGTATTAATTTTATTTTCAGTGGTAATGTATCCTTGACGATAAATGGTTCCAGAGCCTAGAGAGCGCCATCCATCGCCTTTGACTAAAAATTTTCGTTCGATTTCTATTCCCATAATTACACTCGGGGTAGATAGATTACATTTGTATTATATAGGTGCTGTCAACTGAAGCAATCGCAAATTGATCAGGCGTGCCTTATAGTAGTTGGTCTGTTTAGAGTTGATCCAATTTTCTAGGGTTGTTTAATGAGCTATTAAAAGCGTTAGAATAAAACAGTAGGCGACCAATGGACTTTTAGATGAGCGTATCTCCACCCCAAACGGCTAAAATCACCATTCGGCCTTTATACTACCGAGACATCGAAGCTATCAAAGACTTAGCTCAAGATAACTCTTTGGATAATCAGCAGGATGGGTTGGCTAGTTTTAAGCAAGATTTGCAACAAGTCCAGCGTTGGTATGGACTTCTGAAACTGCTGAGTTGGTTTCCTAACCCTTTTCAGCATGATTTAGGATTTTACGTCGCTCATAAAGAAGTGCCTCAAACTTCCACTACTCAACTTCGAGGCGTGATTCAAGTGGCTCCCTTTAATAGTAGCCGCAGCACTTGGCGAGTAGAGCAAGTTTTGATCAAAGAAGATCAATCCGATCTAGAATTTTTTAGTGATCCTCGAGGGGTAGCCTCTAATCTGCTGCGCTATTGCTTAGAGAAAATTTGGGAGGCTCGCACTTGGGTTATAGAAGTTAATATTCATCAGAAAAATATTATCGCGCTCTATCGGCAAAATGGATTTCAACCCTTAGCCGAGTTGAGTTATTGGTCTTTGTCTCCCCAGTTATTAGAACAATTAGCCCACTCAGAACCCGATTTACCGAACTTGTTACCGGTTAGCAATGCTGATGCTCATTTGCTCTATCAGTTAGATTGTGTTTCCATGCCGCCGCTACTGCGTCAAGTCTTTGATCGCCATACACAAGATTTTAAAACCAATTTCCCGCGAGCATTAGCCAATAAACTGAAAAATTGGTGTGGAGAAATAGAAATGTCTCGAGGCTACGTTTTTGAACCCCAACGCAAAGCCGCTATCGGGTATTTTGAACTGGCCTTATCTAAAAACGGCAATTTGCCTCATAAAGCTAAGTTAACGGTTCATCCGGCTTACACTTGGTTATATCCTAAGTTATTAACTCAAATGGCGCGGATTGCCCAAAAATATCCCTTGACTCCCCTAGAATTAGTCTCGGCTGACTATCAACATGAACGCGAAGAATATCTGGAAAAATTGCAAGCCCAAAGAGTAGAGCATACTTTATTGATGTCTCGTTCGGTTTGGCATAAATTAAAAGAAAGCAAACCCGAAGGTATCCCATTAAGTGAAGTTTTTTCTGGACTCCATCCGGTCCCTCGTCAACCGATTCCTAGTCCTTGGTTAAAAGTCTCTCATCCCGGGCAAAATAGAAATGAACCAGATAAGTCGGGAAATCAACGCTCTTTTACGGGAGAAAAACCCCCTGAGTCGCCGGAAAATACCGAAAATGGAGGCAAAAATATTGAACAATAACGGGTGGGACTAATCAAGATGGAGAAAGTTTCGGCATTAGGATTAGATGTCGGTAAAAGGCGCGTTGGAGTCGCTGGATGCGATGGATTAGGATTAATTGCTACCGGCTTAACTACTATTGTCAGAAGTTCTTTTGTCGCTGATGTAGAACAACTCAAACAATTAGTACAACAACGAGAAGCAAAAATCTTAGTGGTGGGTTTACCCTATTGTATGAATGGGGATATAGGTTCTCAAGCGAGACAAGTTCAAAATTACGCCACAAGAATCGGTAAAGCTCTACAATTACCCATAGAATACGTGGATGAACGCTTAACTTCCTATCAAGCAGAAGAAGAGTTAAAAGCTCAAAAACGCTTTTCTACTCGCAATAAAGGTTTAATTGATCGTCAAGCCGCCGCGATTATTTTACAACAGTGGTTAGATATGCGCCGCTCAAACAGTTAACCGTTAACAGTAATGAGTTATATTAAAAAAAATTCAACCCGAGTCTAGAGAAGTTGCCGGCAACATTTCTACAGAGATTAATCATGAAAACCATTCGCGGCGTGTGGCTAACTAATGTAGGCAGTGAGGTATTAAATTCTCGTCAAAATATTATTAATGCACTGAATTTATTGGCTGATACGGGATTTAATACGGTTTTTCCGGTAGTTTGGAATAAAGGCTTTACTCAATATCCCTCTCAAGTCATGCTTCAAACCTTTAATCAAGAAATTGATCCGGCTTTTGCCGGGCGAGATCCCCTCGCAGAAGTGATTGAAGCCGCCAAAAATGTTGGCATCGATGTTATTCCTTGGTTTGAATATGGCTTTGCTTGTTCATATCAAAAAAATGGCGGACATATTATCGCCAGTAAACCCCATTGGGCGGCTAAAGATATCAATAATCAACTCTTAAATAAAAATGGCTTTGAATGGATGAATGCTTTTGAGCCAGAAGTGCAGAATTTTATATTAAGTTTAGTTCTAGAAGTTGCTCGTAATTATGATGTTGCTGGTGTACAAGGAGATGATCGTTTACCGGCTTTACCCTGTGAGGGGGGATATGATGAAAAAACTCGGGCGCGATATTATAGCGAGCAAGGTGTTAAACCCCCGCAAAATATTAAAGATGCAAAATGGTTACAATGGCGAGCCGCTCTTTTAACGAATTTTTTGGGTAATTTATCTCGAGAAGTTAAAGCCATTAAAAATGATTTATTGGTTTCTATCTCGTCTCATCCCTATCCTTTTGGTTATCATGAATATTTACAAGATTCTCCCACCTGGATAAGACAAAAAATTGTTGATGTGATTCATCCTCAACTCTATCGGAGAACCTTAAAAGACTATCAGGCTCTAGTAGAGACAACCCTTAAACAATTTAGTCCTGACGATTTAACTCGACTTTTTCCGGGGGTTTTAATTCGATTAAATGCGCCTGGAAAACCACAAGATTTTCATATTTCTCCTGAGCAACTTTGGCAAACTATTCTTATTAATCGACGTTTAGGAATTCGCGGCGAAGTTTTTTTCTTTTTTGAAGAGTTAAATGTTAACGCTCAATCTCTTGCTCAATTTCTTCAGGCAAAAAATTATGCAGAACAGATTTTTATCAGTGCGGGAATGAGGGGAGATGATGTTCAAGAAATACAACGGCTTTTACAAAATCGAGGCTTTTATCGGGGTAAGCTCAATGGAAATTTTGGCTTTCGGACAAAAGCGGCTGTTACAGCTTTTCAAAAAGCTAATGGCTTAAAAAATGATGGGATAGTTGGCCCGCTAACCTACAGGCAATTAAAATTCTCGGGAATTACATAAATAAGTTTTATGTTGTTGGGGATAATCATTAACTAAAGTTTGTCTAAAAACACCTCTTTTTGGGTTGAGAGAATCTAGGCTCGTTCTTTTGAGAGAGAAGAAATATTGAAGTTATTTAAGATACTTTTTGAAAATAATTATTCGGCTATAATGGAAAAAATAAACTTTAAAAATATTTCTTCTCCCTAAAAAAAAATATAATAAATAAAAAAACTAATATGAATACTCAACTTAACCAAAGCATAAGAAAAACGAATATACCTTTACCGTCCACGATTATTATTATTGGTGGCGGCTTTAGTGGTTCGATGGTAGCGGCTCATCTGCTGCAAAAAGCCAAAACCCCGATGATCATTAAACTCATTGATCGCTCTCCAGAACCAGGTAAAGGAATCGCTTATGCTACCCCGATCAAATCTCATTTGCTTAACGTCAGCGCCGGCAAAATGAGCGCCTATGCGGATCAACCCGACCATTTTATGGAGTGGTTACAGCAGCAAAACCACCCTGAGATCCAGAGCAGGAGTTTTGCCCCTCGGCGGCTATATGGGGAGTATATACAAACAACGTTAGAACAAGCCCTCAAGCAGGCCCCGCCCTATGTCCATTTCGAGAAAATTACCGCCGAAGTGGTCGCTATTCAACCGTTAGGCAAAGGGGCCGTAGTATCTTTTGAGAGCGATGAACATCTCTATGGAGACAAAATCGTCTTAGCAACGGGGAATTTTCCCTCGAATTTGCCGCCCTCTATTAGTCATCTCGTCAAGAGTGATCGCTCAGTGAAACAAGCTTGGTATTGGGAAGCGACGACAAATCTTGACCCAGAAGCGTCCGTGCTGGTAATCGGTACAGGGTTGACAATGGTAGACATGATAGTCGCTTTGCATGAACAAGGACATCGTGGGCCGATATACGCCGTTTCTCGTCATGGACTGCTCCCCCAACGCCATCAAGCCGCTATCTCGTCTTATCAAAGATTTATCGATGTAGAGAATGCGCCTCAAACCATTGGCAGACTCCTGCGTCAAGTGCGTCTAGAAGTTAAAGCCGCCGCTTCAATGGGTGTAGATTGGCGTGCAGTTATAGATTCCCTGCGCCCGGTAACCCAACAACTTTGGCAGCACCTTTCCCTAGAAGAACAAAAACGCTTTTTACGTCACCTCAAATGTTATTGGGATATTCATCGCCATCGTATCGCCCCCGAAATTGCTGATATTTTAGAAAGTTTAGTGCAACGGGGACAGTTACAGGTTTATGCCGCGCGGCTGGAAAATGCCAGTTTAACTGAAAGTGGTCTTGAGGTAACGCTCCGTCAACGGGGAACAGAGATCATCACTCATTTGAGCGTAGGTCGTCTGATCAACTGTACCGGCGCTAACGGAAATTATCGTACTATTTCTCATCCTCTGATCAGCAGTTTGCAAATTTTAGGATTATTACGCCCCAGTGCCATCGGATTAGGCATTGACACGGCTAATAATGGTGCCATTCTTGATGCTAAAGGGAATCCCTCTAGCTGGTTATATACTTTAGGGACTTCAAGAGCGGGTAATCTTTGGGAGTCTATCGCGGTGCCGGAACTCCGAAAACAAGCACAAGATTTAGCCCAAGAAATATTGCAAACTCTGCCACTTAAAACCGGTTTTAAGGTTTTTGTCGAGGAACAAAAGCAAAATACACTGATATGGCGGCAACTGTTCGATAAAGAATCTTCTACCTATACTTATTTAATCGCTGATGCTCACTTGAAAATAGCCGCTTTAGTCGATCCCGTGCTAGAACAGGTGGAACGGGACTTACAAATTCTGCGAGAGCTTGGGTTAACCTTACGTTACTGTTTAGAAACTCACGTTCATGCTGACCATATTACCGGCGCGGCTAAATTGCGAACCTTGACCGAATGTGAAATTATTGTGCCGCAAAATGCCGGCGTGATGGGAGCCGATCGCTTTATGGCTGATGATGAACTATTGTTATTAGGAGAGGTGGAAATCCGGACGATCGCTACTCCGGGTCATACCAATGGACATAATGCCTATCTAATCAATGGGACTCATTTGCTAAGTGGAGATTCTTTATTAATTCGCGGCTGTGGTCGCACCGATTTTCAAAATGGGGATGCCGGCTTACTGTATGATGTGGTTACTGAGCGATTGTTTACCTTAGCCGATGAAACCTTTGTCTATCCGGGACATGACTATCAAGGACGCACCGTTTCTACCATTGGAGAGGAAAAACGCTGTAATCCTCGTTTTGCTGGCCGTAGCCGCACCCAGTTTCGAGAATTAATGGCGAATCTGAATCTACCCTATCCCAAACGAATGAAAGAAGCTGTTCCTAGTAATGAGCTATGTGGGGCATTACTCGAGCCGGATTTAGATCAAAGTGCGGCGGATACTTCTACCACTTCAAGCGTTGATCCCCTCGTTTTTTGCGGGATGTATATTTAAATTCATCAATTCCCTTTACCGGTTATCGCTATCAACGTCCCAAAATTCCTCTAGACCCAGGCCATTTACTCATGTTACCAAAGATTCAAGACGAGCCATGATTTCGTTTAACGTTTCCATCGAGATTTTTTCGATAAAGTTAGCATTTCTAGCTTGACAATCGACGGCTCTTAATTGATCGACCAATACTACTCCTTGAACCTGGCACGAATCCGGCAATTTCACTTCAAAAGGCCACCCCTTTTCCTTGCTCGTAATGGGGCAGATTAAAATAATTTTTGAGACTCGATTATAGGCTTGGGGAGAAATCACTAAGGCCGGACGTATCCCAGATTGTTCACTGCCGGTTCGCGGATTTAATGAAAGCCTGATGATATCGCCACGACAGGGAATACTACCATCAATTTTTACCAAATCTCGTCTCCTTGGGGATCGCCCCACTCGATTTCTTCATGCTGTTGATCGGCAGAGATATTTTGAAGTAATTCGGAGAGGGTGTATTTAGGACGGGCAGGTGATAAAATAATTCGATTATTTTCTAAGGAAATCCTTAATAAATCTCCTTCATTTAGCCCAATTTCTTGAATTATCGCCTGTGGTAGTCTTATCCCAAGAGAGTTACCCCACTGACTTAACTTTTGTATCACCATGATTAACTAAAAATCCTCAACGGTGTTTATACAATGAATATACAAGATATTTCTATACTACCACCGACTCTCCTACTAAATATTGGAAAGCTTGATTGGCCTTCTGTGCTGCCTTGAGAAATGCCGTTTTATCGCCTCGTAAAACAGTCCTTTACTCTTGATCAAAGAGCCTAGAATATGCGATGATAGTTATTTGTGTGTAAATTTAATTAGGATAAACGTTCCTCGATTATGGCCAGCAAGAAAGGTGTACGCCTAATCATCACTCTAGAATGTACCGAATGCCGCTCGAACACCAATAAGCGTTCCGCCGGTGTCTCCCGCTATACGACCTCTAAAAACCGTCGTAATACTACAGGCAGATTAGAATTAAAAAAATTCTGTACCCATTGCAACAAGCATACTGTCCACAAAGAAATCAAGTAATTTCTTTAGCATAAATTAAGTAAAAAGTCAAAGAAAGAAAAAACTATGAGTTATTATCGTAAGCGGCTGTCTCCCATTCCTCCCAGTCAACCCATTGACTACAAAGACATCGAACTGCTACGGAAATTTATTACTGAACGCGGCAAAATCTTACCCCGACGGATTACAGGATTAACAGCCCAGCAGCAAAGAGATTTAACGGCGGCGGTAAAACGCGCTAGACTGATAGCTTTATTACCTTTTATCAACAAAGAAGCTTAGAAGAAAATGGCAGGAGATGAGTAATGCTGCCATTCCCAGAGAGATCAGCAGGGTGGGTATGGCTCACCCTAATCTAATTAGACTTTTAGCATAGCGTTTGAGCATTTGTAGGGTAGTTTCTGAGCCGGGCTGCGGCTTAAGTCTGCCTTGAATCTCAAATTGCTGATAATCAGGCATAGGACCCTGAGTCGGCATATCTGTATACCAGAGATTTCCATAGTATTGAGTTCTTTGTGTTGCCAAATGATCATAATTGAGTTTGACAGCATGTAGAGTATCCCAAGAAGGAGCAAAGATGACAATACTATTATTTTTAGTCTGCTGTTTAACCGTATCGCACCACTCCCAGGGCACCCAACATCTATCATAATCTTCGTTGTAACGCCAAAACTCTCCAATAAAGCGCTTCTTGGGTTTTAAGGTAAGGTAATGAGTATGAATGTCTAAATCTTCAGAATTTACCGATGGGTTGACATTCAACATATAGGTTAAAGCTTTGCTGCGAATATCTGGATGAGGACTGATTTCGTAACCCTGAAGATATTTTTGCAGACCTGCATCATATTTAGTGGGTCTTGTAATGTTAAATTTCTCCCTCAAAGTGTTTTTAAACTCCTCAGAATGAAAAAACTCACGAAGCTGTTTTAAGATATTATTTTGGGGAGTTTTCAGACGAAAGGCAAGGCCAAAACCCTCGCAGGTTTCAACATTAGTGTAGCCAGATTGGCCTTTAAGCCACTTTAAGTAAGCCTTTACTGAGGTTGTACAACCTGGAAAAGCGATAATTTCATACCCTTGCTCTATCAAAGTATCAATTAAACTTTTTGTATCATTGGCTTTTGCTATAGCAATTTGACTTGCATTGATTACGGCATTAAAATGCTCTTCTGAAAGGAAATCAAATATTTCTAAATGCTTAAATGGCTCTTGACGAAACTCTGCTGAAGCAATTTTGTCAAGCAGATAGGTAAACTGGCTAACTTTCGTTGCTTCTATTGTATTCATACAATTTAAGGCTTACTCGTGAATTGGGTTTCCAGGGATTATAGCAGCAAAATCTTAAGCGCAAAATCAGCACTAAGATGGGTGGCTCGGAAAACTTTTTTAGGTATTTTTTAACACTTTTTTTATAAGTAGTTTCTTAGATTATTCTTTCCTATCCCCATCACTAGAATCCCGCCCCGGCGCATTTTCAATAGCCGCTAATGCCGCACTAGAACCGGCAATAATATCTCTTTCTTCTCCTCCTAAATATAATCTTCCAAAACTCCCGACAGCACTCACTTGTAGAATATTAATTAAAGCCGCTTTTTCAGCTTCATTAGCAGCGAGGGCAGCATAAGCGGCGGGTTGAACTTCTAGAACATATAAAGTTTGTCCGGCTAACAGCATTTGTCCCCGGCGACTCCGGTTAATCAGTTGTGCTTGGTAAGGGTCGATATTACGGATAATTTGGCTAGAAACCACTTGCGGTTTAATACAATCTTTTTGATTAATACCTAGTGAGGCTAAAATGGCTTTGCCGGCGGCTCGAGTTTCTCCTTGATTGCTAGAATGAATTTCTAGAAGTCCGTAGAGTCTTTCCACAAATAACACCCCAGGACGGACAACGGCGGCTTTAAGGGCTATATCCGTAATGCGGTTAATTTCAATCCCCGGTGAGACTTCTATCCACAAAGAAGCATCGCCCGGCACGGGTAAAAATCCTTGTGCTACCGCACCAATATAAGCGGCGTGCTGAGGTTGTAACCTGTCTAAATAAACGTAACTCCGTAATTCTACACCCAAAATTGAATACTCCGTTGGTGGTAAGATAGCTATAGAATTGACCTACAACAAGTTACCATAAGATGCACGGTTATAACCATTTTCAAGGCATTAAGTGAGCAAACTATCATGAATTTGCTCGAAATTCGTCCTCATATCCAAAAAAAGCTCTCAAGAGTCTTGTTAAGATTAAGATAAAACCACCAATTACAAGAGAGCAACATGACTCAATCAAGTCATCAACCCACCCCTAACCCTGTGCCTCCATTAGAAATACAACCGACGCTTAAGTTAGCGCTGTTTATTCAATACCTTCAAAACAATCCTATAGAAACCGCCGATGATTGCCAAGCCACCATTAACTATTGGGATGAAAACAACTTAAATTTATTGAACGGTGCCGATAAAAAAGAAGGTTTTTAAAATTTTTTGTCTTTTATTAAACAAAACTTTTGCTGAGCCAGATCAAGACTAGATGACTACAACAGGACAAATCATGCCTAAGATCCTGTCCAGATCCTTAGTATTATAATTTTGACACTCCTTGCCCTGAAGTGCAAGGATTCTCAGAATGATGGAAACATCATTGAAGGGATAGCCAAAATCCCTCTACTCTCTCGTCCAAAAGGATCTGAGTCTACTTTTAGGTGTCTGTTTGCTCACTCGCTCAATTGTTTTTGCTTGTGGGGGCTAGGACTAGAGTGTTGCCACTGGTTTAACCATTTCGGTTAAACGCCATTTAACTAGAGCGTCCCACCACGAGGATTTTCACCTGCCAATTAAGGTCATCGTGGCTTTAATTATTATATCCTAGTTCAAATTTATGTAAAGCCGTCCTAGAAGGACGGGGTTTCTACCCGTAATTTTCGATGAACGAAGCTATCAAATGAGCAGAATAACATCAGGTTGAGTTGAATTCTCTTTTAAGCGCCCAACATAATAATACTATGATTCAATATACTGTCAGCTTGGGGGTGGCTATTTATGGTCTGCATGGTAAGACTCAAGAACAACTCCTTCGAGCCGCCGATAAAGCCTTGTATGAGGCTAAAAATTCAGGCAGGAATCGAGTTGTCATCGCTCTACCCTGCCATTAACTTTTGCTATTATCCATTAGACAACTCAAACAACGGACGTAGCTTCACGCCTAACGCTGTTCCGCCCATAGCACAAATAATCCAAAGCCATCCATGTAAACTCGTGGAAGCAATGCCGCTAAAGTAAGCGCCCACATTACAGCCAAAGGCCAACCTAGCCCCATAACCCATGAGCAACCCTCCCAATAAAGCCGCCATCATCGCTAATTTAGAAGGGGGTTTTTTAATGGACAAGCGTCCGACAAGGGCGGCGGCTAGGGCAGCACCCAGAATAATACCCAAATTCATCACAGAAACCACATCAGCTAACACACTACGACTGAGGGACTCAAAGTGTGTCCCTTGACTCCAATACTCGCTAGTGGCAGGATTCCAGCCTAATAGCTGTGCGATTTTAGCGCCCCATAAGGTAAAGCCCGAAGTAACCCCCCAAGGTCGTCCGGCTATAAGTAGGGTTAACCCATTGAGAAAAGCCAGCATAAACGCTCCTATGGGAAGGGACCAAGGGCCATACAACAGAGAATGAAGCCATGAAGAGGGTTGCCCGGGTGAAGTAGGCATTACCTCGCTTTTTTTCTCCGGATTTTTCTTGGCAAACCACAAAGCGCAGGCAATAAGCCCAAAAGTAAGCAATTGAATAGATACTCCAGTCCATCCCCATTGCTCTATCAAAGATAAAGGTTCAGTTTTGGGGAACCCTGACCAAAAAGGGGCGGTTAGGGTGGACCAAAATGCTCCGATACAAAAGGTCAACAGTGTCAATAGCATCATACTGCTACCACCGCCGATAGTGTAAAGTGTTCCGCAGGCACAGCCGCTACCAAGCTGCATCCCCACCCCAAACAGAAAAGCACCAATGGCTCCTTGAACGCTGACGGGAAAAACGGCTCCTGTCATTTCTTGTCCCCATAGGGAACCTCTTAAGAGAATGGGAGCAAATAAGAGCGTCGCACAGGCTAACATCAAGATCTGTGCCAGTATGCCCTTGAATTCACCATGAACAAATAATTTGCGGTAAGCCGAGGCAAACCCGAAACTAGCATGATAAAGACTAATGCCAAATAAATTGCCGATGAGAAATAAGACACATTGCCGCCAACCAAAAGGACTCAAAGCCAGTATGATCGCTATTCCTATTACTAGAAGCAGTAAAATGAGGGTTTTCTGGGAGCGAGGTTGTAAACTGCGGGGTGCAACCGATAGAGAAATGCCTGAACTACTCATGATTAGCTAACTTAAAACATTTATCAAAGAAGGAGAGGGAGAAGGAGAGGGAGAGGGAGAGGGCTTAGGTTTCCTTCTAGTATCATCAGTTCTAGTGGGAGCGCAACTCATCTTGTATGGGATAGCAGAAGCATACTCGCTAGTCGGTAATAGATTGATAATATTTAGGGCAAAACAGCAAGGAATTAGGGTTAAAGAAAAGATTTTCATCTTTTAAGGATACTCCAGAAGCGGCTCAGGCTAGACATTTTGGCTATCTCGCCCTGTTTCGATGGGCAAATCTGGATAGGACGAATATTCTGTCCACGAGCCTTCGTATACTCTTACCTTGGGATAGCCCAGTAAATGCTTTAATACATGATACTGCAAAGTCGCTTCTCGTCCAGTGCTACAAGTGACGATGATATCTTGGTCCGGGGTAATGCCACGTTTAGCTAAAATTTGTTTAATTTCTTCTAACGGTTTCAATTGATGAAAGTTAGATTCTCCAACCGTGAAACTAACCCAAGGAATATTTTTAGCTCCCGGAATATGTCCGTTACGCACCCAAATCTGTTGCTCCCCGGAAAATAACTCAGGGGGACGAGGGTCAATAAATACGATGCCAGGCTTTTTAATCGATTGTTTAACTTGCTCTAGGGTAACGCGAACTGACGGATCATCTTTTACGCTAAAGGTGCCGGCTTTATATTTAGGAAATTCTTTAGCCACTGGCAATTGAGCGGCTTTATAGCCAGCTAACCCACCATCTACAATTGCTACATTATGATGTCCGGTTCGTTCTAACAGATAAGCCACCATTGTTGCACCGAGGATCTCTCTGCCATCAGCATAAACCACTATTTTGCTTTGATCAGTTACGCCGGCTTCGCTAAAAAGAGACTGTAGTTTCTGGCTTTGCCAATATTGTACTGGTAGTGTGCCGTTAGGCCCGCGAAAAGTCGGATCGGCAATATGCACAGCATTAGGAATATGTCCGGTGATGTAATCTAAGGGGTTACTTCGCACATCAAGTATACGGATGTCGGCATCGTTTTGATGTTCGGCAACCCAAGAGGGAGACACAAACACAACCTTAGAAGGTGTAGCGGCTGTAGACGGATGAATCGGTAGTAGGGGAATAATGGCTGTACAAACGATCACAGAAATCAGAAAAAACAAGATTTTTGAAGGCCAAGATTTAATCAATGAAAGCTGTTTTAAGATACTACTCTTCATTTTTTACTTCCTCTATGAATAATCAAAGGTTTCCCTAGAGCCTACAGACTCTATGCTATTAATCAAAGCAGAAGGTTTTTTTTGCAAACTACACTAACTTTATCAAATTATAATAGTTTTCTTAGAAATCATCTCACAAGTTTACAAACAATAGCAAGAGTTTAGTCCAAGAAAGTTTTCAATAGTTGGCCCAGGAGCTACTGGAGATTAATCTAGGTTATAAAATTTAAACGGTTTATAAGGCTACATTATTAAGCACGCTCGGGTTTTTCTTCGACATGGCCGAGGATGATTCTTAGAAGTTGAAAATTTCCTATTATATCCCTTGACGAAGCTTGAGAGCCTGGTTACCCTAGAAATTATTGGGGAAGTTTAGCCATGAATCATTTCGCCATTTTAATTAGCTTTTTACGGAATCGTTTTCAGTTTTTGGAAGAAATTCATAAAGGTAACCGACTAGAAACTAAAATTTTTTCCTTACTGATTTGTAGTGCCGTTTTTTTAGCCATTTATGGAGCCATTATCGGGTCTTCTCAAAGCTGGTTACAAATGCTGTCTTCAGCGCTCAAATTACCAGCTTTATATTTACTCACCTTAATTATTTGTCTGCCAACGTTATATTTTTTTGATATTGTCTCTGGCTCTCGGTTTAGTTTTATTCAATATATTGCTTTACTGTTAGCTTCTCTATCAATGATTAGTGTAATGTTGTTTGGTTTTGCTCCGGTTTCTCTTTTCTTTAGACTTTCTTCTAATGACTATTTCTTTTTTCAATTGTTGAATATTACGATTTTTGCGATTACGGGTTTTATCGGCATTAATTTTTTCTATCACTCAGTTATTAATATTCCTTTCCAAAATGATGAAATTCCTAAAAATCGAAAAAATATTATTCGGGGTTGGTTAGTTCTATTTGCTTTTGTTGGCAGTCAATTAGGATGGACGCTTAGACCTTTTTTTGGGAGTCCGGGTCAACCTTTTGCTTTATTTCGCGATATAGAAAGTAATTTTTATATTCAACTCTTTAGAATTATTGGTAGAGTTTTAGGTTTTAATTCCTAAAATGGAGAGAATTAAATGTCAGTGAATCTTGATGATTTTTTGATTGAGCAACAAGAGTTAGAGAGTTTAATTGATGGAAATCTTGTGACTCAAATATCTCTTGATATTTATCGAGGAGTGTTTTTAAAAAATAAGAAGAGTTTGTTTTCAACTTTTTTAACGGAAATTTTTACTTTTATACTGATTTTAATTGGCGTGATTCCCCTCGCTATTATTGTCATTCGTAATCGAGTCAAAATGCCTGAAGGTAGCACCGAAATTAATCAAATATTAATAATTTTAGCAATCATCTGCTTAGGGTTAATGTTACTGATTAATATTTATTGGTGGAAACAAAGTCATCAATTTAAGTCTTTAGCTATCTTAGTTGATAAAACTGAACAATATAATCATCTAATTCAATCGATTAAGCTAGTGAAAGCTCTAGAATTAAGCAATGCCTTAAATACGGCAGAAAATTGGGAAAGTCAACATCAAGATTTAATGGAGGCTTTAAGGGTAATCAAAGATAGTTTAATTCAAGGTTTTACCGTAGAGAAAATTATCAGAAAACATAAAGCACTGATTAACAATCAATATGATTTACTCACCAGTATCGAAGCTAATTTAACAGCTTTAATGACCTTCGATTTAAGTAATCCAAGTAGTAATTATAGAGATTTATTACAAGATGCTATACAGATTGGCATGACAGTCCATAAAGAAATGATAAAATTACGAAATAAACAAGATTAATTTCAGGATTTTTAGCCCTCAATAAATAATTTAAATGCGTCTTAGCTTATTCTAACTAGGAGAGGAAGTATTTAAGCGAGTGACTAGAGTAAAATACTATAACTGATTGGGAAGCTGAAAATGTCGTCATCTTTAAATCCAGAAAAGGAAATTTTGATCGTCGGTGCAGGGCCAGTGGGATTAACAATGGCGGCGAGTTTAGCACAATCAGGCATATCTTGCCGCATTATCGACAAAGCAGATGCCCCTTCCCAGTGGTCGAAAGCTTTAGGCATTTTTCCCAGAACCCTTGAAGTTTTTGAAAACCTAGGAGTAATAAAACCTGTTCTTGAGACCGGTAAGCCGCTTCATAAAATCAACCTACAGGCACAACAGCAGCGCTTAGGAAGCGTTAGTTTTAATACCGTTAATAGTCCCTATCCTTTTGTGATTAGCTTGCCTCAGAGCCAAACAGAACGCATTTTAAGGGAACATTTGGCTCATCTTGGCGTAAAAGTTCAGCAAAATGTCGAGTTAGTCGGATTGAAGCCGCACGAAGGAGGCGTTACTGCTACCCTACATCATGCCGATGGACAGCAAGAAACTTATCAACCGAGTTGGTTAGTGGGGTGCGATGGTTCCCGCAGTAAAGTGAGGGAACTTTTAGGCATTCCTTTTGTGGGTTCTCACTATCAAGAAAGCTTTGTCTTAGCAGATGTCAAAATCGATGGGTCATTACCTGATAACGAAGCTACCGCCTTTTATTATGCTGATGGAGTGTTAGCCCTGTTTCCTCTGCCCGGGGAAAGGTTTCGGGTAATTATTAGTTGGCCTCAAAAACTAGCCGCTTCTGAACCCACTTTAGCGCAGATTCAAGCCTTGGTGGATCGCGCCAGTGCCCTTAACCTACAATTAAGTGATCCGATCTGGATTTCCAAGTTTCATATTTCTCGTCGCAAAGTCAGACAGTATCGCATGGGACGAGTATTTTTAGCCGGAGATGCCGCTCATGTACATAGTCCAGCCGGCGGACAGGGGATGAATACTGGCATTCAAGATGCACATAATTTAGGTTGGAAATTAGCCTTAGTAGCGGCTGGTTTATCCCCCTCATCGCTGCTAGATAGCTATCAGATAGAACGAGAACCGGTTGCTAGTGAAGTGTTACTATTCACTGACATGATTACGCGAGTGGCTACCTTACGCAACCCTTTTGCTCAATTTCTACGCAATGTTATGATGTCGGTGGGGATGAAGATTAGCGCGATCACGGTTCGAGGTGCTAATACTTTAGCCGAAGTCAATATCAGCTATCGTCACAGTCCCATTGTTGCAAATTCTCAACCTAGCTTTTTTGCAAATTTGAATCCAGGTACAGTCAAGGCAGGAGATCGCGCCCCTGACGCGCAACTACATCAACTCTCAGGGCAACCTGTGCGAATTTTTGAGCTTTTGGGTAAGCGGCAGGTTCTTTTATTGTTTATTGATGGGGAAATTTTGAGTAAGATCTATCAAAATTGGTGGGCAAAAGTTAGAGAAATTGAAGAAAATTACCCCGAAACTATTACTGTTTATCCTATTTTTTCGCGTAAGGAACTAGCAACAGATTTAGAGAAAAATTATTCTATTTTAATAGATTCAGAACAAAGATTTGCTCAACAATATCAAATAACAGAGTCTTGTTTATATCTAATTCGTCCTGATGGTTATATCTGTTTTTGTAGCCCCTTATCTGAATGGGAGCGGCTTCAAGCTTATCTAAAACGCATTTTTTATTAAACAAAATTTTTGAATTTAAAATATAAATATTTAATCAATGAGGACATCTCATCTACAATTGAGAGGCAGTATTAGCTAAAGCTCAACGCACTGGACTATATTTGACTAGAATTAGAGCAAAATTTTACAATACCATTTCTGTATAAAGATGCAACCAATTAAAAAATTCGGCGCAGCTTCACATAGAAATGGTATAATATTAGGCGTAATCGTCATTATGGAGTAGAAATACGAGTGCCATCAAAAGCAAATGTGTATGAATGACTCGATTCTTGCTCTGGCAGGTCTCCATCTAAAGGAAAGCTAGTAATTGTAAATGTTCCTGACACTGTATCCAATGAGAAATTAAACTTTGCATAATAATCACTTTTGGCAACAGTGACCTTTTCAGGCTTTGCAGAATTGGGATCTGGGAAATTAAAGTTTAACGTTGTGGCTTCGACCCAATTATCATTTGCACCACATTCCCAAACACCTCGTCCGCTTGTAAAACGATTATTAGGAAATCCTTGAGCAGCCGGAGGGACACCGTAAGTACCACCTTGATTGGAATCAATAGCAACAATTTGACCGTCTGAAGTTAGTGATATTACTCTTTTTCCTGTGAAGTTATTAGAACTAATAGCAGTTCCGTAATAGGTATTTAGTAAATATGTTCCAGGGACTTGAGGACAATTTGCAATTGCCGCTTGAGCCTCCGCTTTATTTAGAACAAAAACATCCATAACAGTCAACATTAACAAGAGACAGAAAGTACCGACAACTACAGATAAAATCTGTCGAATTTTTGCAGAAATCATAGACAATAACCTCCATTCAAATAGTATATATGTACGATAAAAAGTCGTACTAAAGGGACAGGGGACAAATGTTAGTGGCTCAAAGGGGGCTTCCCTATACCTATCAAGCTAGAAGGAAAAGGTTAACCCATCGGGACTCGCGACAAACTTTAGTCACTAAAAGGGCTAAAAACCTTGCTGGACATATTTTCTAGCTTAAAGGGGGTATAAGCGGCACGGAACCTATATCTATCAAGAGTTTAACTGACGCGCTCCGGTTAAACTTATACGGAATAGCTCAATTTGTGCCTTTATTATCGCGAATAGCTAAACTGTTGCCATCACGATCAGTAAAAAATGCTAACCGTACTCCATTACCAGGCTTTTGAATTGAACTTACAGGAATGGCTCTGTCTTCCAAATATTTTTTAGTCACCGCTACATTATCAACAACTATTGTTATTACTCCTTTCGCTGTCCCCGTTCCTTCATAAGGGTTTTGGTAGACTGCAATCCTCCCCTGAACTACATTAGGGTAATAAAACTCCCTCCAACAAATCTGCTTAGGATCATCGGTACAGGGGGTATCCATGTTTTGATCGATTGTCATACCCAGGATATCAACGTAAAATGGAGTTGCTTTGCCTTTTATAGAGGAAGAATTTACCCTGTATAAATAACTTTGGGGTTTTAGTATTTGGATTGTAGTTTTTGAGAGTTCTTCTTGTGCGTATGCTGGTGCGCTCAAACCAATAGCTAATACAACAGCTAACAGCACTCCAATAAATACTCTTGGCAATTTTTGTATCATGTTTGTAACTTGAGGTAGTTATACAAATGGTTAATATGTAGGAGATGACTCACTTCAATCAGCGGGATTTAGCTCAACCTAGGATCAAAGGAGCAAAAATTAACTTTTTTTCTGCCTACATAATTAGAGACGTTTCCTGACCCCAATTTCGGAATTTTTCGAGTTACAGACATTTTTTCTAGTCCCAAACCCTACTCAAACCCTAGAAACTTAGCTACTCCTTACCTTTAACCTGTCACCAAATCTGCTCTACTGGCATTTTTGGGAAACCTGTCTATAGATATAAAAGTTGTCAAGGCAATGGAAGTCTATAGCATTTCCCTAAAACGCTTCGTAACAAAGCCTTAACATAAATCCCCCTTACGAAGTGCTAAACTCAACAAAAGCAGCTTGTTATATTCCCATTCTACTCATGACTACCTCTCCAGAGTCCCCAGAGATCACCACAGAAATTGCCACTAAAAAATCTCCTCATACGGACTATCGTAAACTGGACCGTAGCAAATTAACGCCGATGTCTCAGCACTACATAGAGGTAAAAGAACAATATCCCAATGCCTTATTACTGTATCGAGTCGGGGACTTCTTTGAGTGCTTTTTTCAAGATGCTGTTACCATCTCCCAAGAATTAGAATTAGCCCTCACCAGTAAAGATGGCGGCAAAGAAATAGGGCGAGTAGCTATGACCGGTGTTCCTCATCATGCCCTAGACCGTTATAGCCGATTATTGGTAGAAAAAGGCTATGCTGTCATTATCTGCGATCAAGTGGAAGATGCCGCCGAAGCCGCAGCAGCCGGACGCATGGTAGAAAGACAAATTACTAAACTGCTTACCCCCGGTACCATAACCGATGAGGGAATGTTACACGCTCGCAAAAATAATTATCTCGCCGCCATTGTTATTGCCAAAGACCATTGGGGGTTAGCTTATGCCGATATTTCTACGGGAGAATTTTTAACCACTCAATCTAATAATTTATCTGCCCTCACTCTAGAATTATTGCGGCTACAACCGTCAGAAATTTTAATTCCTACTAATGCCCCTGATATTAATAGCCTACTACGACCCGGAGAAAAATCTGATTACTTAGCCGATTATTTACCCGACTGTTTTTGTTATTCCCTGCGGTCCCAAATACCTTTTACCCTCAATGAAGCTAAACCCAGACTGTTAACCACTTTTCGCCTTAAGTCTCTAGAGGGGTTAGGATGTGAAGAGTTAACTCTGGCTATTCGGGCAGCCGGCGGATTATTAGAATATATAGAGGATACCCAAAAAGCGCATCAAGTCCCCCTACAACCCCTCAAAACTTACAACCTAACTGAGTTTCTGGTTTTAGATTATCAAACCCGGAGAAATTTAGAAATTACTTCTACGGTAAGAGATAATAGTTATTATGGTTCTCTGTTGTGGGCATTAGACCGCACCGCTACGGCAATGGGAGGACGGGCACTACGCCGTTGGTTATCAGAACCTCTCTTAAGTATTAAAGGCATTACAGCGCGACTTGATACCATTGAAGAGTTAAAAGAAAACCCTTCGCTTCGTACCGACTTGCGGCAACTGCTGCGAGATATTTATGATTTAGAACGTATTACCGGACGTGTGGGCGCGGGAACCGCTAACGCCAGAGAATTACTCGCTTTAGCCCAGTCTTTAGTTAGATTAACTGATTTAGCCGACTTAGCTAAAGGGGGCAATTCACCTTATCTCAGGGCGCTACAAAAAATTCCCCCAGACTTAGAAGCTTTAGGAAAAGAAGTGGTCGCCCATTTGGTAGAAACTCCCCCCTTACATCTTAAAGACGGGGGGGTTATTCAAGATGGGGTCAACTTTCAATTAGATGAAATGCGCCGCTTGTATGAGGAAGATCAACAGTGGTTAGCTAATTTAGAAGTGAGCGAAAGGCAACGCACAGGTATTTCTAATTTAAAAATAGGCTATAACAAAACTTTTGGTTACTATATCAGTTTACCTCGTGCTAAAGCCGACCATGCCCCCGAGAATTATATCCGCAAACAAACCTTAACCAATGAGGAACGCTATATTACCCCTGAATTAAAAGAAAGAGAAACTCGAATAGAGAGGGCTAAAGATGAACTACATGAATTAGAATATCAAATTTTTTCGCAATTAAGAGCTAAAGTAGCCGAGAAAGCCCAAGAAATTCGCAATATAGCGAAGGCTGTAGCGGCTATTGATGTGTTAGCCGGGTTAGCGGAAGTAGCGGTTTATCAAAGTTATTCCCGCCCTCAAATAACCGAAGGAAGAATAATAGAAATTACTGACGGCAGACACCCTGTGGTTGAACAGTCTTTAGGAATGGGTTTTTTTGTTCCCAATTCAACTAATCTGGGAAGTTTGCCGCCCAGTAAAATATCAGAAGGAAATAATCAGGATTATCCTGACTTAATTATTTTAACTGGGCCTAATGCAAGTGGGAAGAGTTGTTATTTAAGACAGGTGGGTTTAATTCAATTAATGGCTCAGATCGGTAGTTTTGTTCCTGCTAAAGCCGCCCTTTTAGGAATCTGCGATCGCATTTTTACTCGGGTGGGCGCGGTGGATGATTTGGCAACCGGACAATCTACCTTTATGGTAGAAATGAATGAGACGGCGAATATTCTCAATCATGCCACGCCTAACTCTTTAGTTTTATTAGATGAAATAGGACGAGGTACAGCTACATTTGATGGGTTATCCATTGCTTGGGCGGTGGCAGAATATTTAGCGGCAGAAATTCAAGCTAGAACAATTTTTGCGACTCATTATCATGAGTTAAATGAATTAGCTTCTATTTTATCAAATGTGGCTAATTATCAAGTAACTGTAAAAGAAATGCCCAATGAAATTATTTTCTTACATCAAGTGCGTCCCGGCGGCGCAGATAAATCTTATGGGATAGAAGCCGGGCGGTTAGCTGGATTGCCCTCTGTAGTGATAGATCGGGCTAGACAGGTGATGACTCAGATCGAAAAACATAGTAAAATTGCTTTAGGATTGCGGCAAGGAATTCAAAAAGTCAATCCCATTAAAAATAAAAAATCGAGAGAAAAAATGCTTGAACAGTTGGATATTTTTGGAGAGTAATTAGCCGTTTTTAAGCTTACAAAATCTGAATATATCCTAATTTATCACTCATGGGCACTATAGCATTGACAATAATACTGTATTCCGCTAAATTTATAGTGCTTTATAGCAACGAGATGTATCTAGATTGACAAGGATAATGGAGATGAAGCGTCTAACTAACTGGCTAAAACTGCCAAAAAATAGAGTATTAACTGGGGTGCGGAACTCGATCCGCACTGGGTTTATAGTAGGGCTTTTCTGGGTAGTGGGCATGATTTTTACAGATGATGCGTTGGCCCAAACTGTCATTACTCAAACGCCAAAATTAGACAGTACCTTGCAAACAATAGTAACAAAAACTCAATTTTCCCTTCAGAAAGCTGTGCAAGATACAAATCAGGTAATTAGCGATTTACCAGAACAATTTGACCTTGCCGCAACGGAGACACAACCAGCTATTCGCAAACAAATAGAAGACGATATTGAAAATAGACAAGATGCCCTCGAAAATCTCGCTGATAAGGTAGATGATTTAGCTGAAAAAGTGAAAAAGTACAGTAAGAAATTGTATGGTGCCGGTTTAGGTTCCCAGATTCAACAAAACGCCCAAAATTTGCTCCTGTCCTTAGACAACCTGGCTAACAGTATTAACCGTTTAGCCGATGATGTAGAAGCCGCCAGAGACAATATAATCGTTCCTATCGGCGATCAGCTTAGACCTCAAATTGAGGCAGTCAAAGGCGCTCTACAGGAGGCCCAGCAGTCAATTGAAGCTATTCAAAATCCAGCATAACCCTTTTACCCCAGAGGCGTTAGAAAAGTTGCGGCACAACGAAGGTTAAACCAGTTGCCGCCTTTTTTTGTGTTACCCACACCCACCAAGGTGAGGCCTTGACGTTTTCTGAATCAATGATGCAGGGGCAGGCGTTTTCAAACTAACTAAATCAGATTTACTATTAACTAATGACCAATGACTAATGACTACTGACTAATGACCAATGACTAATGCCAATTGACTTTCGCAACACTAACACCCTTTGGGCTTCGATATTAGTGGAAACCTTACATCATCTAGGGTTAACCACTGCTGTCATCTGTCCGGGTTCGCGTTCAACCCCTCTAACTCTAGCCTTTGCTCAACATCCGCATATAGAAGCTATTCCCATTTTAGACGAACGTTCCGCCGCTTTTTTTGCCTTGGGTATGGCTAAAAGAACCGGTTTACCAGTGGCCTTAGTCTGTACCTCGGGAACTGCCGGCGCGAACTTTTATCCTGCGGTTATCGAAGCCAAAGAAAGTCATGTCCCTTTATTAGTTTTAACTGCTGATCGCCCTCCTGAATTACGTCATTGCCACGCCGGACAGACGATCGATCAGCTTAAATTATATGGTAACTATCCCAACTGGCAAACAGAAATCGCTGTCCCTGATGCAGCAATAGCCATGCTTGCCTATCTGCGACAAACGCTCATTCATGCTTGGGAACGCTCCCTATTTCCCACTCCGGGGGTGGTGCATCTTAATTTACCTTTTCGGGAACCTTTAGCCCCTGTGATTAGTCCTGAGATGGAAACCGTTCAATCTCTGTTTGACTTTAATCGATTTTTTGCGGCTATTACTTCTGGGACAGGCAAAAAAGCACTATCCCTAAGTAGTATTTCCGCGTCCTCCCAGGTTGGGCAATTTTTAAACTTGATGGAAGAATGGCAGTGTTATCAACGAGGTATTATCATAGCCGGCGTTGCTCATTCTTATCATCCACAAGACTATTGTCAGAGTATCGCTCGTCTTTCTCAAGTTTTACACTATCCGGTTCTAGCTGAAGCGTTATCTCCTCTGAGAAATTTTGCCGCTCTCAACCCCTATTTAGTTTGTACCTATGATTTAATTCTTCGCAATCCCTCTTTAGCCGCTCAATTAACGCCAGATATTGTCATTCAAATTGGGGAACTTCCCACCAGTAAACAACTCCGTAGTTGGTTAGAGAATATTCAACCTCAAAGATGGATTATAGACCCCCATTCAGAAAATTTAGACGCGCTGCACGGTCAAACTATTCATTTACGAACTTCTCTTGAACAGTTAACAGATTCTCTCAAGATAGCGGCTACTGATACTCATTCTGAATATCTTTTATCCTGGTGTGAGCTAGAAACAAAAGTTAGACAAAATATTGATAAGACGATGAAGTCTATAGAGACTTTTATCGAAGGTAAGATTGTCTGGTTAATGTCGCAATTGCTACCCAAAAACACCCCGGTTTTTATTGCTAATAGTATGCCGGTAAGAGATGCAGAATTTTTTTGGAGGGCAAATAATTATCATATTATCCCCTATTTTAATCGAGGGGCTAACGGGATTGATGGAACCTTATCAACGGCTTTAGGTATGGCTCATCATTATCAAAGTAGTGTGATGTTAACGGGAGATTTAGCCCTGCTCCATGATACTAATGGGTTTTTAATTCGCCCAAAATTTAGAGGACATTTAACGATTATTTTAATTAATAATGGCGGCGGTGGAATTTTTGAAATGTTACCTATTGCTCAATTTGAGCCGTATTTTGAGGAATATTTTGCTACGCCCCAAGCAGTCAATTTTAAGTCTCTGTGTTTGACTTATGGAATTGAGTATTATTTAATTAGGAATTGGGCAGAATTTCAACAGTTATTAAATCCGTTACCGCAGACAGGAATTAGAATTTTAGAAATTAATACTAATCGCAAGTTTGATGCAGAATGGTTAAAGAATAATTTAGGAAATTTTTCTTAATTAAAATCCCGCCTTGAAAGGGGAATCAGTGTATTTACTTGGATAAATACTCAAGTATTTGTAAAAAGTGTATTAAGAAAGTGGCTATTTTTCCAGTTAACTTTATGCAAATTTTACCAATAATTTAATGACAATCGCTGAATTTTGCTTTAAAATCAGGAATATTAACCTCAAAATTGATAAAAATATAGCAAAAACTATCGTTAATTAAATTAATTTTTTGTAATGAATTATGAAATTTTTTATCAGCCCATTGGTGATCACTTTCTTAAAGCTAGGGTCCTCAACAGGATAGAAAATTGAAGCGTGGCATCAAGTAACCAAAATCAAAATTCTTTCATAGAAAATTCTTTGAGCCAAAATTTTTGCCATGATGAAACCTTTTATCAGTAGCTTAATTATTGCTAGTCTCTATTTTACTCCTGCAACCATCGTCCCCTTAGAACAACTGCAAATAGCGCAAAGCCAAAAAATAGAAGAACTTTTACAACAAGCTCAACAGCAAATCGAACAAGGAAAACCTCTAGAGGCCATAGAAACTTTACAAGTGATCCTCACAAGAGCGAAACAACAACAGGATAGATATACTGAAGCCTTTGCATTAGTGGGGTTAGGATTTAACTACAATAATCTTGGGGAACTTGAGAAAGCATTGGCCTATTACAACGAAGCTTTGCCGATCATGCAGGAAATCGGCGAATCCAGAGGAGAAGCAACCACCCTCAATAATATTGGAGGAGTCTATAACAGCATGGGACAACCTTTGATCGCGTTGCAATATTATAGCCAAGCTTTGCCCCTGAGACGGGAAGCCGGCGATCGCGAAGGAGAAGCAACCACCCTCAATAATATGGGAAGAGTCTATGACAATATGGGGAAACCTCGGGAGGCGTTGGCATACTTCAAGCAAAGTTTGCCGATCATGCGCGAAACGGGTGATCTGACCGGCGAAGCAACCACCCTTAATAATATTGGAGGAGTCTATGATAGCATCGGGCAACCTCAGATCGCTTTAGAATACTACAGGCAAGCTTTACCGCTCATTCGCCAAACCGGTAATCGCAGTGTGGAAGGCACTACCCTCAATAATATGGGAGGAGTCTATAGCAACATTGGACAACCTCAGAAAGCCTTGGCATACTACAACCAAGCTTTGCCTATTCTGCGGGAAACCGGTGATCGTCGAGGAGAAGCCGCCACCCTCAATAATATCGGAGAAGTCTATACCAATATTGGACAACCTCAGAAAGCCTTGGAATTCTATAGCCAAGCTTTGCCACTGATTCGGCAAACCGGTGATCGTCGAGGGGAAGCCGCTACCCTCAATAATATCGGAGAAGTCTATACCAATATTGCAGAATTTCAGAAAGCGTTGCTATATTACAGCCAAGCCATGCCGATTATGCAGGAAACGGGTGATCGTCGAGGAGAAGCCGCTACCCTCAATAATCTGGGTTTAGTCTATGACAGCATCGGACAGCCTCAGAAAGCGTTGCAATATTACTGCCAAGCTTTGCCGATCATGCAGGAAACGGGTGATCTTAGCGGCGAAGCAACCACTCTCAATAATATTGGAAGAGTCTATCACAGCATCGGGCAATTCTATAAAGCGTTGGAATATGTCAGCCAAGCTTTGCCACTGAGACGAGAAACGGGTGATCGACGTGGGGAAGCGACTAATCTTAATAATATTGGATTAGTCTATGACCAGATTGGGCAACCCGAGAAAGCGTTGCAATATTACCATCAAGCTTTGCCACTCATGCAGGAAACGGGTAATCGTCGAGGAGAAGCAACTACCCTCAATAATATTGGTGCTGTTTATGACAACATTGGGCAACCCGAGAAAGCGTTGCAATATTACCAGCAAGCTTTGCCTATTATGCAGGAAACGGGGGACCGTCGAGGAGAAGCAACCACCCTTAACAATATGGCTTTTATCTATTTAAAGACTGGGCAACCCGAGAAAGCGTTGCAATATTATCAACAAGCTTTGGCTCTCAGTCGGCAAATCGGCGATAATTCTCTTGAAGCTAAGGCCCTCAAAGGCCTTGAAGAAATTAACCGTCGCACCAACCAACCGTAAAAAGCCATTAGGAAAACCAGCATGACAGAGGTGCGTGCCGTTTTGAAACCGATCAGGTGGCAGGATTTCACCGTTTTCCCGTTTGCTGCACTACATGAGTTAATTCATGTGCTAAGAGTGTTTTCCCTTCATCGGTACTGGGACTATATTTACCGGCATTAAAATAAATATCTTTTCCGTGAGTAAAAGCTTGAGCTTGAATCGACTGATTCATCTGATGGGCACTACTATCATGATGTACCCTCACTTGACTAAAATCAGCCCCAAAACGAGGTTCCATAAAACTTCGGATTTCCTCTTCTAAAGGAGAACCTGCACCTTGACTATAGGATAATTGCTGTTCTAAGCTCTCTGTATCCATTGCTCCAGATTGTTGCCCGCTCGATTTGGTTTGAACTTCTTCTTCTTCGGGTTCCATTTCCCGTTGAAGTTCCGGCTTCATCTTCAGTTCTTCCTCTTCATTGGGCCCTTCCATTCGTTGTACCAACGGCGTAATACTACTGGCCAGAGGTTTCATTTTCAGTTCTTCCTCTTCATTGGGCCCTTCCATCCGTTGTACAAGCGGCTGGGTTTGTCGTTGTTCGTCGTTGCTTGAGTCTCGTTGCACGGTTTTCGCTTCAGGCATGGTCATCACCTGCTGCGCTACCCGATCAGCTTCTTGTTCATAAGGATCATTGGGTTGTCCGATAGTCAACTTAGGAGCGATGGTAACCGCACTGGGAACAATTTCGATCTGACTTAGATGATGTCCTAGACGGGCGGCCGTTTCCATTTGAGTTTGTAAGGGTAAGGGTTTCGGTGACATCTCCCCTGATTTTTGTTGGTATTGTTCTACCGCCAACGTTTTACGTTGTTTAGTCAGGGATGGAGACCTAACCGAGTAGGTTAATAGGGGCTTTTCCATTTTTGCGGAAAAATTCATAAGCCGCCTCGATCAAGTTTAGGACTAAAAGTATTATAGCTTGGTTTACCTTAAAGTTGGCTCTATTTCTTGGCTGACTTGATTTTTATTTACAAAACCCTCTGAGGATTTTAGCTTTTTCAGTTGGCTTGAAGCGCAGGACCCAGTTATTAATTGATGAGCGTTCATCATTAAGGATTTAAGCGGAAAAAAGAGCTAAAAATTAATAATTTAACTGCTTTTAGCTTAAGGCTTCAAAATAGTCTCGAATCTGATTACGGCGTTTTGGTTGGCGTAATTTTTGGATCGCTTTAGCTTCAATTTGTCGAACTCGTTCGCGTGAAAGCTGTAAAGTGCGCCCAATATCAGCGAGGGAATAGGATTTGCCATCTTTAAACCCATAACGCAGTTGAATGACTTCTCTTTCTCGAGTCGTTAAATCTGCTAAAAGATTGTGTAAATCTTGTCGAAGGGCTTCATTAGCGATGTTATCTTCTGGAGAGGCTTCTGTTGTTTCTAATAAATCTATTAATTCAGTATCTTTTTCTTTGCCGACTTTAATTTCTAAGGACACAGAGCGAGGTACTCGCATCAATACTTCCCGAATTTGCGGAGGTGACATCTCTAATTCTTGGGATAACTCTTCTATGCTTGGAGTTGCGCCTTTAAGTTGAGCAATTTTCCGTTGTGCTTTTTTAATTTTATTGAGTTTTTCTGTAATATGAACCGGTAGACGAATAATACGACTTTGAGTAGCGATCGCCCGAGTAATTCCTTGACGAATCCACCAATAGGCATAGGTACTAAAACGATAGCCTTTAGTGGGATCAAATTTATCGACGGCTCGTTCTAATCCTAAAGTGCCTTCTTGAATTAAATCTAGGAGTTCTAAACCCCGATTTTGATACCGTTTGGCTACTGAAACCACTAAGCGCAAATTTGCCTTAATCATCTGTTCTTTGGCATAAATTCCCGCTTTTTGAACTCGCTCTAATTCTTGAACCTCAAGATTAGCTAATTCTGCCCAATGGCGTTTTCCTTCATAAAGAGTTTTCTTGAGTTCAAAAACTGTTATTTCAGCAGCATCCGCTAAACGTTCTAAAGAAGGACGATGGCCTAATTGAGATGTTAATTGATCTCGTTTCTCGATGAGAGAAACAAAGTTTTTAATCACGAGATCTCCGTTGGCAATGGCAACTGAACGGAGTTCTAATAATTGTATGTAACGCTGTAAATCTTGAGCATTTTGGACTTCTTCATCTTTTTTGAGCAAAGGAACACGGCCAATGTCCTGTAGATATAATCTGACTAAATCTGTTGTTGCCCGAGTGTGAGTTTTGCTGGCGGTTACGGTCTCTGTCTCGGAAATATCGGATGCGAGCAGAGCATCATTATCTATCTCAATAGCCATTTTTGTTTTGGAATAGGAATTCAACAAACTGTAAGCTGATGGAGCATACTCGTTGTCGGTCTTGCTCGAAAAAATAGTTGCTGTCATAATGGTTTCGATAAGGACGACTGCGGTGACAATCAAACTTCTAAATCACTCGCTCACTCTTAGCTTTCCCACATTAGTCCTAAAAATCCACATAGGCGATGATTTTTTTTGTGTTAGATTGGGAATGATAAGCTCAAACCCATCTAGAGAAAGGTGAACCGATTTTGAAGTCAACCTTAACTACACTGAGGCTGATCAATTTTCCCGAAAAATTTGGGTTTTTTTTCAGTATGTTTCTGTAATATAAACTTCATCAAAGTTTACAGGAAAAAAAGACCTTGTTTCCAAGGTTCATGCTCAACTAGAGTGGTTTATCTCAGCAAAACTAGGATTAAACTCGATTTTTCTGCGGCTGACTCCAGAAAAATACTGATACTTTAGCAAGGTGGGGCGGGACCTGTTTATGCTCAGATCTTGCACCAATTGATTTAAAACCTTCTCACATCGGGGAAAGGTTAAAGGGGAAGGGAGAAAGGCTATTTGATCCTTTAGTATTTCCCCCTTCTCCAAGAAAGCGTAGATATCGAACTGCTGCAAGATGTGAGGCCACTGTACCCACTGGAGTTTTAGAATAAATCTTTGTCGGTAACCGCTCCTATACTACTAGAAGAGACTAATTTGGCATATTTCGCTAATACACCTTTGGTATAACGAGGGATGGGCGGTTGCCAGTTAGCGCGACGACGGATTAATTCATCTTCAGCTACATTAAGCTGTAATAATCGCTCTTTCGCATCAATGGTAATGCTATCTCCCTCTTGTACGAGGGCAATATTTCCGCCTACTGCTGCTTCTGGGGCAACATGACCGACGACTAGCCCGTAAGTTCCCCCAGAAAAACGCCCATCAGTAATTAATCCTACGGAATCTCCCAATCCTGCCCCAATAATGGCTGAAGTCGGGGCTAACATTTCTCTCATACCGGGGCCACCTTTGGGCCCTTCATAACGAACAATAATCACATCGCCAGCTTGAATTTTACCTGCAAGAATCGCCTCTAGACAGCTTTCCTCGGATTCAAATACTCGCGCCGGACCGGTAATTTTAGGATTTTTGACCCCGCTAATTTTAGCGACTGCTCCCTCGGTGGCTAAATTTCCTTTTAAGATCGCTAGGTGTCCTTCTTTATACACTGGGTTATTCCAAGGACGAATGACATCTTGTCCTTGAGGGGGTTCATCGGGTACGTCTTTTAAAACTTCTGCAACCGTTTGACCGGTGATGGTTAAAGCATCCCCGTGTAATAAGTCATGGACGAGAAGCATTTTCATCACTTGGGGAATGCCCCCCGCCTGATGTAAATCAACGATGACATAGCGTCCACTCGGTTTGAGGTCACAAAGTACGGGAACTCTAGCTCTAATGGCTTCAAAGTCATCGATGCTCAGTTCTACCCCTATGGTATGAGCGATCGCTAATAAATGTAAAACCGCGTTGGTCGATCCCCCAACGGCCATAATCACGGAAATCGCATTCTCAAAGGCTTTACGGGTTAAAATCTGACTGGGCAAAATTTGCTTTCTGATGGCATCTACCAGCACAAAAGCGGATTTTTCGGTACTGTCGGCTTTTTCTGCATCTTCTGCTGCCATAGTGGAAGAATAAGGTAAGCTCATCCCCATTACTTCAAAAGCGGAGGACATGGTGTTAGCGGTAAACATTCCCCCACAGGAACCCGCCCCGGGGCAAGCATTCCGTTCTATTCCTAATAATTGAGCATCATCTATTTTACCGGCACTATGTTGTCCTACGGCTTCAAAGGCACTGACAACGGTTAAATCTTGTCCGTTGTATTTTCCGGGTTTAATGGTACCGCCATAGACGAAGATAGCAGGGATATTCATACGAGCGATGGCGATCATGGCCCCGGGCATATTTTTATCACAGCCGCCAATGGCAAGCACACCATCCATACTTTGACCGTTACAAGCGGTTTCGATAGAGTCAGCGATCACATCGCGCGAGACGAGGGAGTATTTCATTCCTTCTGTTCCCATAGAAATTCCGTCACTCACGGTAATGGTGCCGAAAATTTGCGGCATGGCTCCCGCTTGCTTGAGTCCGGCTTCGGCCCGCAGCGCGAGATCATTGATGCCCATATTACAAGGGGTAATGGTGCTGTATCCGTTAGCCACTCCCACAATGGGCTTAGTAAAGTCATTATCTCCAAAACCTACCGCCCGAAGCATGGCCCGGTTTGGTGTACGTTGACTGCCTTGTGTAATGATGCGACTTCTGTAATTATCTGACATAGATAAGTTCTCCTCTAAATGCCCTACGTACTGCTTTTATTTTCGGCTTTGGCTCCCCATTTCCATAATAAATGCTTATAAAGGTTTAAGATTATCACAGCAGTTGGTAGAATTTTGCTCAACGATTAACCCAAGAATTAGTTATTATAGAGAATGCTGTCTTTAATGCACAAGTGTAACTCAGAAAGTTTATGGCTAAAAAATCTATGATTGAGCGTGAGAAAAAACGCTCCGCACTGATTGCTAAATATGCTGACCAACGAGCCGATTTAAAAGAACAACTGCGCCAAGCAGAAGATCTCGACGAAATTATTGAACTTCAACGGCAATTACAACGTTTACCGCGCAATAGTTCCCGTACACGCCATCGCAATCGCTGTTGGGTAACCGGAAGACCTAGAGGTTATTATCGTGATTTTGGTTTGTCTCGTAATGTCCTGCGCGAATGGGCACACCAAGGGTTACTTCCCGGCGTGGTTAAGTCGAGTTGGTAAGTTAGTCAATAGTCAATAGTCAATAGTCAATAGTCCGGACATCATTAGGCAGTAATCCACAGTCAAACATAGACAATTAAAACTGATGACTAATGACTAATGACTAATGACCTCCTTTGACTGATAGCTAATTTTGCCCACAACATCGTTCAATGCCTAAACTGTCTAAAATTAAATCACTCATCGCATTGGCGATGGCAAATTCACTATAAAAACTTTCTCTAAAATCAAAGGCCTGCATCTCGGTGACAACGGCGATGACTAATGACCCTAAATCATTTTCTCCTTCTAGTCGCTGACGCACAAAAATTTGAGCGGCTCTTTGGGCGATGGTTTCATTAATGGGTTCAGGGATAAATTCAAGGTCCATCCAACGATGTAAGGCACTTTTTAACCATTTGCCTTCAGAGTCAGGGTCTTTAACTGGCGGTAAGGTAATGGGAGGGATCGGTTGTGATGTCATTTGTTATTGGTGATTTTTTATGGCGAGCATGTCTTGTAATCCCCATGATATAACTCCTGACCCATGACTAATCAAATGATTTGGGATGTTGAATCGATTATTCAAGCTTATGCCCAAGGTTATTTTCTCATGAGTGATGAGGATGGGACTTTGGGCTGGTATACGAGCCGTCAACGCACGTTAATTCCTTTAGATGACCGTTTTCGTTATCCAAGATCTTTACAACGGGTTTTAAATCAACAAAAGTTTACTGTGGCGATTAATCGAGATTTTCCCTCGGTTTGTGCTGCCTGTGCCGACCGCGAAACCACTTGGATTTCTGGTGAATTAATTGATATTTATTTACAACTTCATCAGGCCGGTTGGGCTTTTAGTTTTGAAACTTGGCTCGGTGATCAATTAGCGGGAGGAATTTTAGGGATTGTGATCCGAGGCGCTTTTATTGGTGAATCTATGTTTTATCGGATTCCTGATGGCTCAAAAGTCGCGATGGTGAAACTGGTAGAGCATCTCAAACAGCGTGGTTTTGTGTTGTTTGATGCTCAACTGCAAAATCCTCACTTAGCCCGCTTTGGGTCTTATTGTATTACTGATCGCGAGTATCAAGTTCTGTTGAAGCGAGCCTTGTCGCATAAGTGTTTTTTTAGTTAACATTTATGTAATATAATATGTTACATAAATCGAATGCGAGTAAAATCTTATGACCCCCAAGACAAAAACCTTGATCGGCGGGTTCGGTCATCCGCCTTAAACCGAATCTTTCATTGTAACATTTTTTAAGTCATTATAAGAGTAGGTCAGATGCTAAAGATTCTCGAGTCAAAGGCTCAGCTACTTATAGGATATACAAGAGTTTAAATAGTCTATCATATCAGAAATTATCCTGTATTGAACCTTTTGACTATTGTCAACGTCTAAATGATGAGATAACATTAGAGTAAGTCAAAGTCATACTGACTTCATTTAAGTTCTTTCTCGAGGCAGATGTGTAAAGCCATCCTGATTTAGGGAAAGATAAAGATAGCGACAGACTTTATGTTTGTTTTAAGGAGTCACAACTGTACGATGCCCACTGCTAAAGTCAACCCCAAAAATCAAAAACCGACATTCTCAGCAGATATGGTCAGAACTTATTTGCACGAGATTGGGCGAGTACCCTTGTTAACTCATGAGCAAGAAATTGTTTATGGTAAGCAAGTCCAAAAAATGATGACTCTGTTAGAAAAGAAAGATGAACTGGCGATACAGCTAGAAAGAGAGCCAAGTCTGACAGAGTGGGCTAACCATGTCCAAATGAGTGAAGAAGAACTCAACCGAGCGATTCAACAAGGGAAACGGGCAAAAAGAAAAATGATCGAGGCGAATTTGCGCCTGGTGGTAGCAATTGCCAAGAAATACCAGAAACGAAACATGGAATTTCTCGATCTAATTCAAGAAGGAAGTTTAGGATTAGAAAGAGGGGTAGAAAAATTCGACCCCACAAAAGGTTATAAATTTTCTACCTATGCTTATTGGTGGATTCGCCAAGCCATTACCCGCGCGATCGCCCAACAAGCACGGACTATACGTTTACCGATTCACATAACTGAAAAACTTAATAAAATCAAAAAGACTCAGAGGGAATTGTCACAACAATTAGGACGTAGTGCAACGCCTTCTGAAATTGCTAAAGCCTTAGATTTAGAACCGGACCAAATTCGAGAATTCTTAAGTATGTCTCGTCAACCCATCTCTTTAGACGTGAGAGTAGGGGATAACCAAGATACAGAATTGTCAGAATTACTCGAAGATGAGGGAATTTCTCCTGACAATTACATTACTCAGGAATTAATGCGCCAAGATTTACAAGATTTACTGGCGGAATTAACGCCGCAACAGCGAGAAGTTCTGTCTTTACGTTTTGGCTTACAAGATGGAAAAGAACTATCTTTAGCTAAGATTGGTCAAAGAATGAATATTAGTCGTGAGCGGGTACGCCAGTTAGAACATCAAGCCCTAAGTCAGCTACGTCGGCGACGTTCTAACGTTAAAGAATATATCGTAGCCAGCTAAGGAATAATCAGGGTTAAGAATTAAGAAATAAGGCCGAAAAAAGACTTATATTCTTAATTCTTTTCTTTTTAGCGTAGATAACCTAATTGCTCAAGTTTGTGCCAAATTTTGTTGACACTTTCTTCTAGGTCTTCGATATCGGTACGACATTCTACTTCAGGATTAAGAGGAGGTTCATAAGGGTCATCAATGCCCGTAAAAGATTTAATTTCACCGGCTCGAGCGCGTTTATAGAGTCCTTTAACATCTCGGGATTCACAAACGGTTAAGGGAGCATTGACAAAAACTTCCACAAAATCGCCAATTTTTTCTTTAACTTGTTCGCGGATTTCACGATAAGGAGAAATAGCCGATACTAATACAAATACTCCATGACGAGTCAGCAGATTAGCGACAAACCCAATCCGGCGGATATTTTCATCACGGTCTTCTTTGCTAAATCCCAATCCTTTAGTAAGATTAGTCCGAACGACATCTCCGTCTAATACTTCTAGGGGATAATCTTCTTCCCGTAGTCTTTGTTCTAAAGCATTGGTGATAGTCGTTTTACCAGCACCACTTAAACCAGTTAACCAGATCGTTACGCCACGCTGCTTCATGCTACTTTCTTTATATTTTTTTAATTGAGTTTTAAGATATATTACACTGTTAATCAAATATTGTACTAGATTAAAGTGAACTAATTAATATTTTTGATTAAAAATTTGAGAACCATGTCTATGACTCAACAACCGATTTTTCATTTAGCCATTCCCGTTAATGACCTTGTGCGAGCAAAAGCTTTTTATGGTGATGGGTTAGGGTGTGAGATCGGACGGGAGAGTGCTTCTGCTATGATTATGAATTTCTATGGTCATCAAGTAGTGGCTCATTTAACCCAAGAACCTCTCACACCTCAAAAAGGAATTTATCCCAGACACTATGGCATCATTTTTCCAACCGAAACCGACTGGGAAGCTTTAGTGCAACGCGCAACCGAAAAACAGCTATCTTTCTATCAAGAACCATCACGGCGTTTTCCTGGACAGTTGACCGAACATCGCACCGTTTTTATTCAAGATCCTTTTTACAACCTTTTAGAGTTTAAATTTTACCCTCATTTAGAGGCAATTTTTGGGGCAAGGGAGTTAAGTCAAATTGGCGATCGCTCTTAGGAATAGGAAGGACTAATAGCCCATGACTAAATGGGCAATCGTTGAATATCTTTATTAGATCCCATAATGACCATAGCACAGCCTTTATGGATTCGATCTTGAGGATTGGGATTAATTTTATACCTTTCTCCATCCCCGATGGCGATGACATTTAACCCAAAGCGGGCCCGTATTTGCAATTCCGCTAGACTTTTATTATCAAATTCTTCTGGAACTCGCACTTCTACAATACTATTTTCTTGATCTAAATCTAGTCGTTCTAAAATAGCAGGTTTAGTCAAAGTATAAGCTAGATCACAGCCCGCTTCGTATTCCGGGAAAATAACAATATCAGCCCCAACACGTTTTAATAACTTACCATGTATTTCTGTGGAAGCTTTAGCCACAACACAATGAACGCCTGCTTCTTTAAGATTGAGGGTTGTAATAATACTTTCTTCGATGTAATTGCCAATGGCCACAATCACAGTATCAAATTCAAAAAGACCCGCTTCTCTTAGAGCGATAGGTTTCGTGGAATCTAGTTGAATAGCGGTGGAGGCAATTCTATCTGTAATCACTTGGGCGACTAATTTTTCATCAATATCTGTGCCCATCACATCATAGCCCAACTTATGTAGTGTTTCACACACTGCCCGCCCAAAACGTCCTAACCCGATCACGGCAAATTGACGATGATCTCGCCGCAAACCATCTAAAAAATTTAGGGAACGTAAACTGATTCCCCAAGGTTTTTTATGATGATGTTTTTCAGGGTGATCTTTTTTAAAACTTTCCACTGTTTTTCTCCGCTTTTTGACTATCCTACTAATAAGTTTTCCTCGGGATAATGGAGCGCACTAGGGCGAGGGTCTCCGATAATAGCTGCCATAAATAATAATACCCCCACTCGACCAGTATACATGGCTAAGACGAGCAAGAGTTGGGAATAAGGAGATAGAGGAGCGGTGATCCCTGTAGAAAGTCCAACCGTACAAAAAGCCGAGATGACTTCAAAGGCAATATGGATTGAATTATAAGTTCCATTAATAAATATGGGATTTTTCAGGAAAGAATATTCAATTAAAGCGATAGCAAACGTAATACCTAAAACGGTCATAGCTGAACCAAAAACGACGGCTACAGCTTTTAAAACTAAAGAGACGGACACTTCTCGCTCATACAAGACCACTTGTTCCTGACCTCGTAATACGGCCCGAGTCGAACTGGTTAATATCCGTAAAGTGGTAGTTTTAATGCCGCCTCCGGTTCCACTGGGACTAGCACCAATAAACATTAATCCCATCGTTAAAAACAACCCAGAAATGGTTAATTGCCCAAAATCAATGCTATTAAATCCAGCCGTTCGAGTGACGACCGATTGAAACCAAGCGGCTAAAAGTTTATCTTTTAAATTGAAGCCTCCAAAGGTTTGAGGATTGGTAAATTCAAGAAATAAATAGCCCAAAGTGCCGAAGATTAATAAAAAAATTGTGGTATGAACAGCTACTTTATAGTTTAAAGAAAAATCAAATCTTTCTCGTTTAAATCGATCAATAAACCAGGAATACATTTCAATAATAACTTGATAGCCAATTCCTCCAAAAATAATTAATATGGGAATAGTAAAATTAATAATATAAGAAGAACGATAGCTGATCATGTTATCTTTTAAAAGTCCAAAGCCCGCATTATTCCAAGCACTAACACTATGAAAAATGGCAAACCATAAGCCTCTAATGGGGCCAAAATCACTGGTAAATTTGATAAATAACAATAAAGCTCCCGCGATTTCAAAGGCAAGAGTCGTAGCAATAACCGAGCGCACGATATTTTGACTGCCCTGTAAAAAAGGACGATCAAAAGATTCCCGAATAGCAAACTTTTGCCGCAATTCAAACCTTTTGCCAATTAACAGCATCAAAAAGGTAGTAGTCAGCATATAGCCTAAGCCGCCGATTTGAATAAGCAAAGTAATGAATAATTCTCCCCAGAAAGAAAAGTAAGTGCCGGTATCGACAACCACTAAGCCGGTAACGCAAACCGCAGAGGTTGAAGTAAATAAAGCGACAATGGGATTCCCCCAACTTCCTGCGCTAGTGGAGAAAGGCAGAATGAGTAATAAAGTTCCTGCTGCAATAACGGCAATGAATCCTAAGCAGATTGTGCGGGCGATGGTCATTTTAAAGTAGAGCTTTCCTCATTGAACAAGTCTAGAAAACCACAGAGGCAATTACAAGCTTGTCTGCTCGTTGGGTATTTCAGGATACATGAGGGATATTGTACTCGATTTCTGTATAAGGTTGGCTATCTCGAAAAAATTGGCTCAAAGCTACAAATTTTAGCCAAAAAGGGAAATAACACCTACTTAATAAATTTTGTCTATGAGTGTTTTATGGTCAGGAAGTTATTAACTAAAAAATACGGCCTGATTTTGCAACACTTCAGCATAAAGCTTTTCTAAATGATTAATATTTTGACTAAGAGTATAACGGTCTAATACCCGTTGTCGGGCTTTTTCACCTAGAAGTTGAGTAATTTCAGGATGGTCTCGAAACAAAGGCAAAAGGGTTTTTAATTGAATTGTCACCCCTTGAGTATTAAGAATTACTCCTGCTCCATCCTCAAGCACTTCTCCATCTGCCCCGGCATCGGTAGCAATACAAGCTACCCCACAAGACATAGCTTCGAGCAGAGACAAGGATAACCCTTCGACTAAAGAGGGTAAAATAAACACATCAGCCGCTTGAAGAATTTCAATTCTTTGGTTTTCTTCGGCCACAAAACCTAACCAATGAATATTATATTCAGGCCCATAAAACGGTTCTAACGCAGAAGTTAAAGGCCCATCGCCGACGATGAGTAATTTACTATCTGCCCCGAGGTCTGAATGTTTCCAGGCTTTTAGCAAAGCTTCTACATTTTTTTCGGTGGCAATTCTTCCTAAAAAGACAAACAAGCGTTTAGCATTGAAGCGAGTTTTTAGAGAACTGAAGCCGGGGGAATATTTTTGAGGATCAACGCCATTGGGAATCACCGCGAGTTTTTGAGGAGGAACGCCTAACTTAATTAACAGATTCTGTTGCAATCTGGAAAAAACAATGACTCGGTCATAATGGGCTAGAAAAGGAGCATATAGCTGATAGGTGAGAAATTGGGTACTCGAGGAGAGGTTACGGAGTTTGTTATCAAAAGGGGGATGAAAAGTAGCCACGAGAGGAATATTTAATTCCTCACAAATTTCCGGTAGGCGAAAATCAAGAGGAGAAAGGGTAAGGGAGGCGTGAACTAAATCGGGTTGCAGTTGTTTTAACGCCGCCATCAAAACCTTACTCGACTTCGGAGTCGGAATGGTGTAGACCTGAGATTTATAGAGGAAGGGTAATACCACTTCAGGGCAATCTGGCCAATTCTCTGATGCCGATTCTTCTTGAGCAAAATGAAGAAAACTAACCTGATAACCTCGGTCTAATAAAGCATTCGTGACCTCTCGACCATAGGTAACGTTACCACAAAAGGGTGATTTTTTTCCCAACCAAGCAATGTGCATTCAAATAAACAACTCTGAATTACGAAAATTGATCAGTTGTTAATCTAAAGAGGACTAAGTTCTAAGATCTCCCTAAGAAATCCTGATCTTTGTCAACTTTAGCTTAACTTCCGCTCCTTGAACGAGAAATATACCATGTTAAGACCCCACCTACTAAAGCCAGAACAGCTAAAGCTATTAAGACGGGTTGTAGTCCTATAAGTGTTTCCGCAATGCCGGCTAAAGCTAAAGGTAAAGAGAGGGCAATATTCACGGCGTTATTTTGTAACCCGAATACTTTACCGCGCATATCCGCAGGGGTTTCTGCTTGAATAGTGGTTTGCATAGGAACACCCACTAACGCCCCAAAAAAACCCAGAAAAACGGTGGTGATCAGAGCTAACCAAAGACTATGATTAGACCAAGATAGACCCACTAAAGAAGCGGCTACTCCCATAGATCCCCATAAACTGAGTTGATTGTGAGAAAACTGTTGTCCCCAATGGCCCACCACTGCCGCACCACAAGCTAAACCTAAACCCCCCATAGCTAAAAGAATGCCAAATTGTTCAGCTTTCATACCGGGGATAGTTTCTGCTAGTCGTACTGCGATGACTGACAAAGCGGCGAAGACAGAAAATAAAATAATCAGTTGAATTAAGGCATTTCTCACCCGATGATTTTTGCTCAGATAAGCGATCCCATCGCGGATATCTTCTAAAACATGAGGTCTTTCTCCCTGAACATCTTCAGGTTTTTCTTTAGTTCTAAGTAAGAGTAAAATCAATCCGGCGATGGTATAAGAGCCGCCGACGGTTAAGGCTTTACCCATATCTTGAGATAAGCCGATAAATTGACCCAGATGAGCGGCAACGTTTAATAATGGTTCTCCAATGGCAAATCCAATAATTAGGGTTGCCATCATGGTGGTGGTAAATAGAGAATTCGCTGAGAGGAGTCGACGACGTTTGACGATGGTGGGAATAATCGCTTGTTCGGCTGGAGCAAAAAATTGAGTCAGGGTAGAATCAACGAAGGTTAGAACTAACAACAATAAAAATCCTAGCGGCAGGGCAAAAACGGTTTGAGCTTCTCCTTGCCATTGTCGCACTACTTTGGGCAACCACTGAACCGGAATAGCTAACGTTTCATTGGCTGATAGCCATAATAGAGGAGGAATCACTAAAACTAAAAGCCCTCGTAGTAAATTAGAAATAACAAGAACGCCTTTTTTTGGCCAGCGATCCACATAAACCCCGGCTAAAGAGCCAAATAAAACGGCAGGAATCGTAAAAGCGATCATAATCGCTGATACCCAACCACTAATAGGCTGATCTTGGGCTTGAAAATGAGCCGTGATCAGGGCAATCATCAAGACAAGATAGACTTTATCGGCCAGTTGAGAAAAGACTTGTCCGCTCCACAAAATCACAAATCGGGGATTAGTTAGAACTGCGCCTAATCCTTCGCCGGACGAGGTATTCTCGGAAGATTTGCTTAAACTTTTCGCCTTGCTCAATAAGGCTGGCTGATGGTTGTCACCAACGCTTTTATGACAGTGTGATGGATTTTTCTGAGATTGAGATAACTGCATTCTGTTTTGTTTATGGGCTATCTGGGTTTTTATAAAAGTCAATCTACAAACAGATTTAAAACTCTACAGGAGCTAAAGTATCAACTAGGGTAGCAGAACGAAAGGAATAACCCAAATAATACTGAGCATATTCTCTTAAGAGTCGTTCTATTTTGATCCAAGCCACATCTAGGGAGGGGATCACCACGTCCCGAGGAAAGATCTCGTCAGCTTTCGGTAGGAATTTTTTTGAGAGTTGTTGTAATAAGGTTAATTCTACTGCCGTTAGTTTCCAATTCAACTTGGCCAGAGGAATTGCTTGGCTTGGCTCATTTTGAGCTTGATTATTATTGCCTCTATCCAAGGATAGATTAATCGTGCCGCCAGAATCAAAACTAAAGCCCACCCGCCAATGAGCGTCAATAAAATTGGTTTGAATGGGTTGATGAGTTAAACAGCAGGAATGAAACACAGGGGCGACTCCTGCGATGGCCAAGAGGTGATAGACGGCTTGCGCTAGATGAGCGTATAGACTCTGTGGCGTTGATAATTGTTCTATACGCCGTAGATGTTCGTTGAGCAGTTCATAGAGTTCTATTTGGGGTTGTTCACTCAAGGCTAAAGACAGCACTAATTCGGCTATATATTGGCTGACGGTCAGTTTGCCTAAATCTCGACTTAAACCCGGATAAGATTCGAGGGTTTCCGCTTGGATGATCTTTTCCAGGGAACGCCCTTTGACGATTAATAATTGATTGACGACAAATAATTCCGCACGTCCTCGCAGTCTTGATTTATGTTTTCTCGCTCCTGGGGCCACTGCCCGAATTAATCCATATTCCGATGTCAAAATGGTCACTAGACGATCACTCTCTCCTAGTGGCATTCCTTTGAGGATAATTCCAGTTGCTTGATAGGTTTTAGTCATTCCTCATCTGTCTTGTTCTTCTGTTTTGCCTTCTAATTGACTAATTAGTTCCGGTCCTCGTGATGTGCCCAGTCTGGTGGCCCCAGCTTCAATGAGGGTCAATGCTTGTTCGGGGGTACGGATACCGCCAGAAGCTTTTATGCCCACTTGTCCTTTAGCAATGTTTTTGAGAAAACGAACATCTGCCACTGTTGCTCCACCAAACCAACCGGTACAGGTTTTTAAGTAGGCTGCCCCCGCATCCATACAGATTTCGGCGGCTAACCGTTTTTCGGTGTCGGTGAGAACATTTGTTTCTAAGATCGTTTTGATAGTTACTCCGGTTGCTTCACAGATGCCGGCAATTTCTCGATAGATCTCTTCGGATTTTCCGGCTTTTAACCATCCTAAGTTAATCATAACATCTAGTTCGGTGGCTCCGTTTTCGGCGGCTTCTTGGGCTTCATAGAGTTTGACGGCAGAAGTGGTTGCGCCGGTCGGAAATCCAATCACGGCACAGACTTTAACTGTTTTGCTATGCAGGAATTGCACCGCCTGCTTGACTGCCGCAGGGTAAATACAGACGGTGGGAAAATGAAATTGCTCTGCCTGGGCACAGCATTGTTCTAGCTGTTCGGGCGTGGCAGTCGGGTTTAATAGAGCATGGTCAATGTAACCTGCAAGCTCTATGTCTGACTCTGCTACTCTCATTGGGTAATTGAACAATAAAGACTCACTGTTCAATTGTTACATTGATTGAGTCTTCTCGAGTAGGAATGAGTGGAAAATCTTGGCTGTTGGGAAGGGCTAGGGGAAAAGGGGAAGGGAGAATAACTTAAGACTCCTGTTGGGTGTGTTAGCATAGGGTAGCGCACCTAAACCGGTAACTAAAAAAATTTCAACTTAGAATAATTTCCCTAAACTTTTTATATTTTATTTAGTCGCTACCCCTTTATACATATAGCCAATAATTTTCGGGAGATCTGGAACATAAAATTCTTCGAGAGAAACGGTTTTAAATGTTTGGCTTATGATCGCTCTAATATTTCGATTTAAATGACAGCCATCGCCGATAATTTTTTGAAGAGGATTTAAGCGATTTTGCCAAACTTGTACCGAAGATTCATTACTTAATCCATGTTCAATAAAAAAGAATTTTCCTCCGGGTTTTAAGACACGATGAATTTCTTGTATTGCCTGATCAACTTTGGCAATACTGCATAATGTCCAGGTACTCACAACCGCATCAAAACTTTCATCTTTCATCGGTAAATTTTCCCCATTTAGAACGCGATTATCTACCATTATTTGAGTTTTTTTTAGTCTTTTTTGCGCTAATTTATTCATCCCTGGATTAACATCAACTGTAGTAATTTTTTCCACTGAGGAAGGATAATAAGCAAGGTTTAATCCTGTTCCAAAACCAATTTCTAGAACTTCTCCTGATACCTCTGATAAGACTTGTTTACGGTATTCAGAGATTTTTGGGTCAGACATATTGATATCAATTAACCAAGGCAAGATAACGTTTGAATAGAAGCCCATAGAATGATCATTTAATTGACAACGATTTCTATTATACTTCAGCTTCAAAGTCTACTTTGTCGTAGAGGTCGCTTAAGGGAATTTGTAAGGCAATAGAAGCGAGGGATAAAGCCGCGTCTTCTCCGCTATACTCAGAAAGTAGCCATTCTTCAGAATTAACTTCTAGTTCTAGATATTCTGCGGGAGTATAGGATTTTTGCGCTTGTGCTTCTGTAACCATTTATTCTGCTGGTAAACCATACTTTCTAAACACCTGAATCACGGCTTGTACTTGCTCAAAAGTTGCCGCAGGTGTATCTTTTAATTGATAATCATAGCCTAATTGTTCCCACTTATATTCCCCCATTTTATGAAAGGGTAAGACTTCTACTTTTTCTACATTATCTAATGTTGAAACAAATTGCGCTAACCCTTCTACATTATGTTCAAGATCAGTGAGATGGGGAACTAATACAAAACGAATCCAAACCGGTTTTTTAATGTCGCTTAGATAGCGGGCTAATTTCAGGGTAGGTTCTAATGAAACGCTGGTCAGATGGCGATAAATAGCCGGATCAAACGATTTAATATCTAATAAGACTAAGTCTACATAGTCGAGAACGGGTTTAGCAATATTTAAGTTAACATAACCTGATGTATCTAAAACGGTATGAATTCCGATTTCTTGACAACGCCGGCAAAGTTCTTCGACAAATTCGGGTTGCATTAAGGGTTCGCCGCCGGTAACGGTAACGCCGCCTCCGGAAAATTGAAAGTATGAGCGATATTTTTGTATTTCTGTAATGAGTTCTTCTACTTGGATTTTTTTGCCGTCGCTAAGATGGCGACAATCAGGATTATGGCAGTATAAACATTTTAAAGGACAGCCTTGAGTAAAAATGATATAACGAATGCCTGGGCCGTCTACTGTTCCACAACTTTCGACGGAGTGTATATATCCTGTGGTTTTGGATAGGGGTTGTTGGGTTTTGGTTAGTGTGGCGATCATCTGATTGATTTGTCGCGCCATAGCGCAAAGGAGAACCCCCCCATTAGAAGAGGGGGATGTGATGATTAGATTCGTTCGTGGAAGGTACGATTGATGATATCGAGTTGTTGTTCTCGATTTAGTTTGATGAAGTTGACGGCGTAACCCGAGACGCGGATGGTGAGTTGAGGATATTTTTCAGGATGGTCCATCGCATCGAGTAGGGTTTCTCGCTCAAGTACGTTAACATTGATATGATGACCGCTATCGTGGAAGTATCCGTCTAAAATCCCGACGAGGTTGTGAATTTGGGCTTGTTCGGTTTTGCCTAATGCTCTGGGAATGATAGAAAAGGTGTAGGATATGCCGTCTTGGGCGTGTTCGTAAGGGAGTTTAGCTACAGATGCAATTGAGGCGATCGCGCCTTGGGTGTCTCGTCCGTGCATGGGGTTGGCACCGGGGGCAAAGGGTTCACCGGCTTTGCGTCCGTCGGGGGTGCTACCGGTTTTTTTGCCGTAAACGACGTTTGAGGTGATGGTTAGTATTGATTGGGTGGGAACGGCTTTACGGTAGGTTTTATTGCCGCGTATTTTGTTCATGAAGGTTTTGACTAAGTTAGCCGCAATTTCATCGACGCGATCATCGTTGTTGCCATATTTGGGATAGTCTCCTTGGATTTGGTAATCTATGGCTAATCCTTGTTCGTTGCGAATGACTTGCACTTGGGCATATTTAATCGCCGATAAAGCGTCTGTGACGACGGATAACCCTGCTATCCCACAGGCCATGGTTCGATAAATATCTCGGTCATGTAATGCCATTTCTAGGCGTTCATAACAGTATTTATCGTGCATATAATGGATGACGTTGAGGGTGTTGACGTAAAGTTTAGCTAACCAGTCTATTAATCGATCAAATTTCGCGGTGACTTCTTGATAGTCTAAAATATCTGAGGTAATGGGAGCAAAAGCCGGGGCAATTTGTTCGCCGGTTTTTTCATCTTTACCGCCGTTGATGGCATAGAGTAAGGCTTTGGCTATGTTCACTCTTGCGCCAAAAAATTGCATCTGTTTGCCCACGCGCATTGCTGAAACACAACAAGCGATGGCATAGTCGTCTCCGTATTCTGGGCGCATTAAGTCGTCGTTTTCGTATTGTATGGAGCTAGTCTGGATCGAGACTTTACTACAGTAGCGTTTAAAGGCGATCGGTAAGCGTTCTGACCACAATACGGTTAAATTGGGTTCGGGTGCTGGTCCTAAGTTATTTAGGGTATGAAGGAAGCGAAAACTGGTTTTTGTGACTAAAGGACGACCATCTTCTCCTAACCCTGCGATCACTTCTGTTACCCAAACCGGATCAGCCGCAAAGAGTTGGTTATAGTCTGGAGTGCGTAAGAAACGCACCATCCGCAATTTCATGACGAAGTGATCAATTAATTCTTGCGCTTCGCTTTCGGTGATCTGTCCTCGTTTGAGGTCCCGTTGAATATAGATATCGAGGAAGGTAGAAGTACGCCCCAAGGACATAGCTGCGCCATTTTGTTCCTTAACTGCGCCTAAATAAGCAAAATATGTCCACTGTATCGCTTCTTTGGCTGTGGCTGCGGGTTGGCTGATGTCGTACCCGTAACTGGCGGCCATGGTTTGGAGTTCTTTTAAGGCTCGTATTTGCTCACAAGTTTCTTCGCGTAGACGGATGACTTCTTCGTCTATGACATCGAGTTCTAAACTGTTGAGTTGTTCTCGTTTATCTTCAATCAGGCGAAGGGTTCCATATAAGGCAACCCGGCGATAATCTCCTATTATACGACCCCGGCCATAGGCATCGGGTAATCCTGTGATAATGCCGCTATGCCGCGCTTTTCGCATTTGGCTAGTATAAGCATCAAAAACACCATCATTGTGTGTTTTGCGGTATTGGGTAAAGATTTTTTCGGTTTCCGGGTCTAGTTGATAACCATAAGCTTCGAGGGATTTTTGCACTACCCGTATGCCACCGTTAGGCATTATTGCTCGTTTGAAGGGTTTATCTGTTTGTAAGCCGACTATTTGTTCTAGGGTTTTATTGATGTAACCCGGGGCATGAGCCGTAATCGTTGAGGGAACTTTTGTGTCTGCGTCTAAGATGCCTTTTTCTCGCTCTTGTTGCGTTAATAATTTGACTTGTGTCCACAGAGTTTTGGTGCGTTCTGTTGGGTCTGTTAAAAAACTTTCGTCTCCAATATAGGGGCTATAATTTTTCTGTATAAAGTCTCGTACATTAATCTCTTGCGTCCATTTTCCCGTTGTAAAAGCTTGCCATTCTTTATTTGTAGATTCTTCTAATTCATGAGTAGGTTTGTCGGTTGCTTCTAATTTTATACTCATGCAATTTTGCTAGTTATTTTTTCTGGACTAGCCTCCTTACTTTTTATTATATCATGATTATTTGTTTTGCTCTTTTACAAAATTTTTAATCTTTTTTTAATTTTATAATTTAGGTATAGTTATATACTAAAAATGAGTAGAGTTGATTATTGAGATAGTTCAAAGAAATGAAAATTAACAAAGCCATTAATTAATATTTTTAATTTTAAGTATTTTCAAGTAAATTTTTTTTCTGCAATTTTCAGGAAATGATGATAATGTAAGCAGATCTCAATATTAAAAATGTTCGTTAGTGTTCTGCGCTACCTAAATTTTAGAGAAATTCATGATCTAGCAAAAGGCACTCTTGCAACAGAGAAATTAAAAGCGATAATATTGTTCACCAATCCAAAGACCGACAGGCACAGCATTTCCCCCCGCATCGATTTTGACTTCGACAACAAAAGGACGCTCTCCCTTTTGATTAGCTTGTAATTGCTCAATAGCCGCATTAATTTCATTCCGTTTAGCTTCCGGAAAATAGTAAGTTTCTATACCATAATCAATCCACCAGCCGTAATTAGTCATTTTTCCTTCAATAGCTACTTGATTAGAGGGTAAGTTTTGAGGACGTTCAGCACTGATAGCAACGGCTTTCCACGCTAAGGGAGGCTTTTGGGTAGAAGGGGTTTTAGGCGCTTCTAAAATGACATAAAACGGCTTACCTTTATGAAAGGTGTCTCCCTTTTTTTCGCTCTCCTGGGCTAATTGCTCCCAACCGCGAAGAGATTTGAGGTTGTCTTCAGTAGAGATATCATACCTCAGCGTTTGCGAATAACCTCGCATCCAATCATAAGGATCAACTGGCCGGGTTTGCAAGATAACGGTTTTACCCGAGATGTAAGTATAAAAAGCCTGACTAGGGATGGCAAAAACCAATACCAGTTGAAAACCAAGGGCTGTCCAAAACCGCCACTGAGGAATTGATGAAAAAATTTTGAAGTTAGTCATGAGTTGTTAGTCGTTAGTCGTTAGTCGTTAGTCATTTCTCCTTCCCCTATTCCCTCACTAATTGAATTGAGAGAACGTAGGTAACGCTCAAACCACAGTCCGGCAGCTATCACCGCCAGTCCACAGAAAAATAAAACAATCGCTTTGAGCAGTAAACCGGTATTGTATTCGATCATTCTCGAAAGCAGTTGCAGCGCGAATAAAATTACTCCTCCCCAAAAACCTTTTCGTTGTCCTGTCCTCAAGGCTTCTCGAATTAAACCTGCCGCTAACAAAAATAGCAGTATATTAAAGATTATGGTTCCTATCGCTCCTAGCGGTTGTATAGTGATCTGGCAAAAAATCATCAGTCCAGTCAAGACAATGATTGCTGCGACAGCGAGACTATTAGATTCAAGAGTCCATTGAGAACCTTCGTTTCCTTCTCCCGAGTAAGCGAGTTGCCACCAAGCCCAAATAGTCAATCCTCCTAACCCAATAACATCGAGAAGATACAACCATTGCTGCCAATTTAAACCGGTTTCTGATAAATAGTTAAAAGGTTTATCATACCAAATATTAAAAGAAAACCAATAAAACAAAATTGCTAAAAATAAAAGCCCGAAGAAACGACCAATCGGGTTAAATAAAGCATTAGCCGCAGAAAACCCCCACAGAGAATCCCGATAACCCCATAACAAGGCGGGAGGCAAACAGGAGGCCACAGCCGTTAATACTCCACCCAGCAAGCGGTTAAAGGTAAAAAATTCCCACAATAATGAGCCAAGATTCCAACTAAAAGAAACTACTATTAATATTACTGCTAACCCAAATAAAAAACGGGAGCGACACCAATAGGCCAAAGGGATGAAGAGTAAACTGGTTAATAAGGGCATCTGTGTTATGGCTAATTCCAGTATAGAGGAGCCTTCCCAGATGGAACTCCGAAATAGTCCGCTCAGATAGCCGAGTCCCACTAAAATAATCGCTAGAATGCCCATTTGGCTCAAGCGCAAGCTGTAGGCCATCACCAATACACCTAACCCCCAAACGAGAAATAGTTGATAGGTAGAGCCGCTTTGATGAAACATCTGGGACATTAAACCCAAATTAGCCCCGAAAATCAATCCTCCTAGCAACAGGAACCCTTTACCTAAACGAGACTGCCATCGTTCGGAGGAGATTCGCCAGAGATAAAATCCGCTAACCTCTACGGCGATCAATAAACTCACTAGCAAAACAACCTTTATTTCTCTAGACCAAACTTGCCAGTTAGCCGCCACAAAGGTGATCACCGCCAACCCTAACAGGATACTCCCCAACCCGATCAAAATCATAATGAAACGATTGCGAGCAGAGGTTTCTAATTCAGAAAATCGGTAGCGAGCGGCTATTCGGGTGTAAGCCTCTTCATCGATCAGTCCTTCTATAAACCATTCTTTAGCTTCTTTTTGTAGTTGATGGCGAAACTTTTCTGAAACCATTTTTGGCGTTCCAGCTTTTTGAGCTTATTGATGGATTTAGTCTAACAAAGCTAACTGAACTCGAGCAAGAATTTATATTAATTTTTGTAGCTATTTCAGCTTATTTTTAAACTCCCCATTTAAAGGGCAGGGTCTTATTTTTGTTCACTTGATCAACTGTCATAAGGTTTTTGAAGAAATTGCTCATAAGCGCTATTAATAATCTGCATTTTAGCTATAGCTTCATCATCCGGATTCAGGTCAGGATGATATTGTCTGGCTAAATGTCGGTAAGCATCTTTAACTTGTTTAGCGGTGGCATTTGTCGGGACTCTTAAAATTTCCCACCATTCTCCTGAGTTTACAACATCAGTTATGGGTTGCTCGCTTATCATGCCAAGTGTTAGATACCAAACTTTAATAGAATTCCCGTAACCCCCACTAATTAAAATTTTCCCATCAGGGCTAAAAACGATAGGGCTGCATCCACATAGGTTTTGAAGCAATTTTTTTGTGGATAAACACCACAGTTTAATTTCTTGGTAACTGGCACTGACAAGGGTTTCTCCGTCCGGACTAATGGCAAGACTCAACACGCTGTTAGTATGACCCTTTAAAGTTTTGAGCAATTCTCCTGTGGGTAAATGCCAAATTTTAATCGTTGTATCTGTGCTGCCACTAATCATAAATTTTCCACTCGGACTAATAGCAATGGCTGTGACTTCTCCTGAATGTCCCTGTAAAAAATGGGGAGGTTTATAGCTTTCTAATTCCCAGATTCCAATAGTTTTATCGGCACTCCCACTCACTAGCATTTGACTATCGGGAGTAATAGCAATTGACCAGACTATATCTGAATGTCCGTTAAGAGTTCGTTTCCATTGTCCCGTGAAACCTCCCCAGATTTTCAGTTTGTGATCGCCACTTGCACTAATGATAGATTGACGATTATGGGTAAAGGCCAGTGAAAAAATTGCCCCTTCATGACTCTGATAAGATCTTAAGCTAAAAAAAGCGGAAAAAATCTGTTTTGTGGCTAATTTCCAAGCAGAAATTCTTTGATCGAACCCACCAGCAATGATCATTTCTCCATCAGGACTAAAAGCGACGGTTTGAACTTCTCCCCCTAAACCAAAAAAGGTATAAATCGGTTTTCCGGTTGTTAAATTCCAGAGTTTGACCGTTTGATCATTACTGCCGCTCATCAAAGTTTGTCCATCAGGACTAATGGCAATTGCATTAATTTTACTTGGGTGATCTTGAAGAATATACCCACATTGCCAATGAGCAATTATTTCTTCGCTTTTCGTTAATTCTTTGGCAGAAGAATTCTGTTTTGCTGCTTGAGCTTGTAAAGCTTTCCAAAGGTTTTCTATCTCATCTTGAAAGTTGACATTATTATTATTTTCTATTTTGTCTTTTAACTCGCGCAATAATTCTTCTATCTCTTGTTGATCATAGAGAGTTTTCTGGGAAAATTCTTGCCCGTCTTTTTCGGCAATTGGTAAAAATAGCATCACCGCAAAGTCTTGAGAATCTGAATCAGTTTTAAAACCTACGGCTCCCTTAAGACTTTCTAACTCTTGTTCTACTTCTAACGATGACCAAAATTTTTCTTCTTCATACTCTTGGGTAATTTGTTCTAAAAACAGTAAATTTTGATAGATTTTCTTTTCTAGGTTGCCATAACTAAGCATTTTAGCTAACCCATACATTCCCAAACCCACCACACCACCGGCAACAGACAGAGGAATCATGCCAATAGCAATAGCCCCTCCACCTAATCCTAATCCCATATTTCCTATCAGACTTGAAACCCCCAACCCGCTAATGGTTCCTAGTCCAGCCGCATTGAGGGCGGTAGCATCTGCTTCTTCTAAAGCCTTCAAGGCCCCATAAGCGGCAGCACCCGTTACGCCACCCACCACAGCAACAGGGAGCATACCAATGCTAACCCCACCAAATTTCCCGATTAATCCCATTTTGCCAATAGTAGCGGATATTCCTGCACCCGCCGTTGTCCCACCAGCAACAAAACCCTTTCCTTCCCTTGAATGGTGCGTCATTTATTAGGCAACCCCAACTGAATCAATGGCTGACATTCCTAACATTCCCCTCTAGAACCGAAAAATTAAGCTTGTTCTCTGTACTTAAAGCACACGAGGGATATAAAAAAGACAGCAGTGATCTGCTGACTTGCGTCTAAAGACATTTGCAAAAAGCTGAGGACAGACTCTACTCTTAAACTTCTACAGTTTATTAAACTCATAATTTAGGATAAAAATTTGAAGATTTGATGAAGTTGTCAGTAATTCTCGCATTTTTTAATTTACAGGCGATGAATACCAGACAAATGTTTTGTTCTTGTGCTATTTGGAGCATCTTTATAACGAACCAAGAGATTGAACACCCAGAACACAGGCTTATCTGGTGTCGCATCTAACCTACAATTTTTTTAATGATGTGTATGGTGCCGATTTGACATCCTCGCCGCCGGTCAAGGTACGGCGATTCCTAAACCTCACGATTTAGGTTTCTTGCTTCCTTCCCTTACGGGTTTTTCGCAACTGCCCTTTAGACTCATGCCTATCAGGTCTTACGTCCGCTCCACAGACAGTCACCGCCAGTCCGGCGGCCAAAATGTTACGACTTGCATTAATATCTCTGTCATGGGTCATCCCGCATTCTCGACATTCCCACTCACGGATATTCAGAGGCAATTGATCCATTACGTGACCGCAATTCCCACAACGTTTACTGCTTGGAAAAAAGCGATCAATCTTCACCAGTTCTCGACCATACCACCGGCATTTATATTCAAGCTGTCCGACAAATTCAGACCATCCACACTCAGATATCGCTTTAGCCAGCTTGGGGTTTTTGACCATATTCCTGACAGCCAAATCCTCAACTACTATCGTTTGGTTTTCACGAATCAATTGAGTTGTCAGTTTATGGAGGAAATCTTTTCTAGAATCCGCTATTTTTGCGTGAACTCTAGCTACTTTCAATCTAGCTTTTTCTCGGTTCTTGGAACCTTTTTGAGTCCGAGAATACTCCTTTTGAACCCGTTTGAGTTTCTTGTAAAGCTTGTTGAAATGCTTGGGCTTGCTGATTTTTGTTCCATCGCTAGTGGTAATCAGACTGGTTATCCCCAAGTCTATCCCGATAGCTTTGTCGCTTTTTGGCAAAGGTTGAACCGTCTCATCCTTAACGAGCAAAGAGACGAACCATCTACCGCGAGCATCAAGTTTAATGGTTATCGTCGAGGGAGTTGCACCATATGGAAGTTGACGACTCCAGCGAATAGCCAAGGGTTCAGAACACTTAGCCAGCCAGACTTGACCATCCTTCCACTTAAAAGCCGACTTGGTGAACTCCGCGCTACCTCCACTTCTTTTCTGCTTGAAGCGTGGATACTTGGCGGTCTTTCCCCAGAAGTTAGTAAAAGCTTTCTGAAGATGCCTCAATGTTTGTTGCAGTGGAACACAGCTAACCTCGTTGAGAAAATCCAAGCTTTCTTGTTTCTTCCAAGAGGTAAGCATAGCGGATGTTTGGCAATAGTCAATTCGCTCAAGTCGCTCGTACCATGCCTGTGTTCTTTCATGCAAAGCCTTGTTATAGACAAGCCGAACGCATCCCAGGGTCCGACGCAAGAGGGTTTCCTGCTCAGACGTTGGGTAAAAACGGTATTTAAATGCGCGTGTTGCTTCGCCGTCTTTCGGAGCGGTCATGCCTTGAGAACGTTAGACTACATTCACATTTTAGTACATATTCTGTGAGAATGCTACAATTGAAGAATAAAGCCGTCATAGAACGACGGGGTTTCAGACCCAAAATTTTCGATGAAATTTAATGTGATTGTGGATCAACTGAGTCAGTTTATCAAATCCCATAGTCTGACCACTAACCCAGATTTTAATCCTGAAATTACTCAACTGGCTGCCATTGATGAAGCCGCATCCGGTCATCTGAGTTATATAGAAGGGGCAAAATTTGCCTCTATGGTGAGTAAAACCGATGCTTCTGCTTTGATTTTACCTGTAGATGAAACCTTGCAAACTGAAGCCACACAAAGAGGGATTGCTTGGATAGCTACCGTTGAACCTCGCTTAGTTTTTGCTCATGCTATTAGATTATTTTATCAACCCTTTCGCCCCTGTCCAGGCATTCATCCCACTGCGGTCATTCATCCGGATGCTGTGATGGGAGAAAATGTTTCTATTGGGGCTCATGTGGTTATTGGTGCCGGCGTTAAACTCGGTCATGATGTTTGTCTTCATCCCAATGTGGTGATTTATCCCGGCGTGACAGTGGGCGATCGCACGATTCTTCATGCTAATTGTACCATTCATGAACGTAGTCAAATCGGTGCAGATTGTGTCATTCACAGTGGTGCCGTCATTGGTTCAGAAGGGTTTGGCTTTGTACCTACTGCTGCTGGGTGGTTTAAGATGGAACAATCAGGTATTACTGTGTTAGAAGATGGGGTAGAAGTGGGTTGTAACAGCACCATTGATCGCCCGGCAGTAGGAGAAACCCGGGTTAAACGCCATACTAAAATAGATAATTTAACTCATATTGCTCACAGTTGCGAAGTGGGAGAAAATTGTGCTTTTGCGGCACAAGTTGGGTTAGCTGGTGGGGTAAAAGTTGGTAACCGAGTGATTTTGGCCGGACAGGTGGGGATAGCGAACCAGGCAAAAATTGGAGATGGTGCGATCGCTTCTGCACAAACGGGTATTCCTAATGATGTTCCTGCCGGCGAGATTGTGTCTGGTAGTCCCTGTGTGCCCAATAAATTATATCTTAAGGTTTCTGCTATCTATAAGCGGCTTCCTGAGATGTATCAAACTTTTAAACAACTTCAAAAACAGTTAGAAAAAGAATAATGCTTACATTTTTTATTTAAACTTATTCATCAATATAAATGAGAAAAAAAACTCGTGGTGTGATTGCTGCCGGACACCAAAAAACGGCTGAAGCGGGACAAATAATGTTCGAGTTAGGAGGAAATGCTTTTGATGCTGCTATCGCGGCAATTTTAGCCTCCTTTGTGGTTGAGTCTACTCTAACTTCAGCCGGAGGAGGAGGATTTTTACTGGCTCATACTGAAGAGCAGGAAAATATTCTTTTTGATTTTTTTTGTCAAACGCCTCGACAGAAAAAACCTGTACAAGAAATTGATTTTTATGGCATTAAAGTTAACTTTGGAGTAGCCATTCAAGACTTTCATATTGGCAAAGGTTCTATTGCTGTCCCGGGCAATGTAGTGGGAGTTTTTGAAATTCATCAACAATTGGGAAAATTACCGTTTGATGTGGTGGCAGAACCGGCAATTGATTATGCGAAAAATGGATTTATTATTCAGAAATTTAATCAGTATTGTCAAGAACTTTTATCTCCCATTCTTTTAGAAACCTCAGAATCTCGAAAAATTTATGCTCCCGAAGGGAAATTAGCTCAACTAGGTCAAACTTTTTATCTTAGGGATTTTGCCGAAACATTAGGCGAATTAGTGCAACAAGGCTTGAGCGGCTTTTATCAGGGTGAGATTGGTCGGCAACTGGTGAGAGATTTATCCAAAGGAGGTTATTTAACCAAAGAAGATTTACTATCTTATCGAGTCATTCGCCGAAAACCTTTAAAAATTTCTTATCGAAATTATGAGTTATTAACGAATCCTCCGCCTAGTTCCGGAGGCGTTTTGATTGCTTTTGCTCTCAAATTATTAGAAAGTTGTGATTTAAAAAAAATTGAATTTGGCAGTGAGAAACATTTACAAATTTTAGCGGAAATTATGCGCTTAACGAATGAAGCTAGACAAGAAAAATATGATTCTTATTTATATCAAGATGATATTATTGAGTCTTTTCTGGCTTCAGAATGCCTAGAACCTTATCAAAAAAAATTCCAAAAAACGCTCAATAAATGGGGAAGTACCACCCACATTAGTGTGATGGATGAACTGGGAAACGCGGCTAGTGTGACTACTTCTAATGGTGAAGGGTCATCTTACGTTATTCCAGGCACCGGCATCATGCTCAACAATATGTTAGGAGAAGCCGACCTCAATCCTTTCGGTTTTCATCAGTGGCAAGAAAATCAACGAATTTCCTCAATGATGTCGCCTACCATTGTCTTACAAGAAGGAAAACCGAAAATTGTTTTAGGTTCAGGAGGTTCAAACCGCATTAGAACGGCAATTTTTCAAGTGATCTCTAATTTAATCGATTTTCACTTACCGATGGAAGCGGCTGTCAATAATTCTCGAGTCCATTGGGAAAATTACATTTATAACTTAGAACCCGCTCCAGGACGAGCCGCAATGATTAAGCACCTCAAGCTTCCCGAAGAGACATCTTTTGTCTTGTGGGAGCAAAAAAATATGTTTTTTGGTGGGGTTCATACGGTAGGACAAAGAAAAGACGGAACATTAGAAGGTTCTGGTGATTCTCGAAGAGAAGGGGTAGCCTTGGGAGCAACTGGAGAGAGCTAACGTCTTAGAATCATTAAATGAACTCAAAAAATAGCTGTTAAGTTATTCACTAACAGAACTCTATGTCAAGATCAACTCATGGTATTGTCATGGAGTTCTGAGTTGCTTAACAACCACCGACAACATCTAACCCAACTAAAAGCAATGCTAAGTTTTCCGAAATGGATGACCTTTAGTACAGGAATTTTGGCTTTTGTGATCTATGGAGCCTCAGTCAATGCTCAAATGATACCTACTGCCGGACCTTCTCAGGTTAATTTAGAGTCTTCTGAGTTGTTTCCTGTTCCCTCAAAAGCTGCTGATTTAATGGAACCTCCCGAGACAACCCCTGTTCCTCGGGTGAGTGAAATGCTAAAACTGGCTCAAGAGCCATCACCTTCTAACACACAACAAACTTCTCCTCAACAAACTTCTCCTCAACAAACTTCTCCACAAACTCCTCAGCCATCCTCACAAAGTGCCCCAGGTAATGCCTATCCTCCTCCACCAGTGCCGCCCTATCTCAATCCTGGTGCTAATCCTTTACTTATCCCCAATAGTCCTAATCAAGTTGATATTGGTAGAGTTCAGCCCATCACTCTTGAGCAAGCCGTTGAACTCGCGATCAACAACAATGAAGAAATTAAACAAGCTAGATTTGCCTTACAACGTGCCGGTGCCCAGTTAAGAGAGGCTCAATCTCTCCAATTTCCTACGGTAAACACTAACTTTGATTTTGAGCGGCAATCGGACCCCAGTATCGATCAAAGTCGGCAACGGGCAAATGAAAATAATGTCCCTCTAGATTTTAACTTTCTGGCACAAACCACTAACAATGGGCAAATCGAACTGAACTATAATGTCTATTCGGCTGGTGAACGTCCGGCCCGCATTTTGGCGGCTCGAAAAGAAGTTAACCGTAATCAGTTAGAAGTAGAACGAGTGGCTGAAGAAGTGCGCTTTAATACCACTGAGGCTTACTACTTATTACAACGGGCTGATGCTCAAGTGGCTATCGCTCAAGCGGCGGTAGAAGATGCTTCAGTCAGTTTGCGGGATGCTCGCTTACTCGAACAAGCCGGACTGGGAACGCGATTTTCTGTTCTGCAAGCTGAGGTAGATTTGGCAAGAGCTAACCAGGATTTGACTCGAGCGATCGCCGATCAGCGAACAGCTAGAAGACGCTTGGCCCAAGTTTTAAATGTGGGACAAACCATAGAATTAACGGCGGCTGATGAAATTCGAGAGGCAGGAACTTGGCCTATCTCCCTTGAACAAACGATTGTTCAGGCTTACCATAATCGGGCGGAGTTAGAACAGCAAATCCTGCAAAGAGAAATTTATCAGCAAACCAGCTATGCGGAATTAGCCTCGGTTAAACCCCAAGTGGATTTTATTGCTAGATATCTGTATACCGATACTTTTGAAGATAGGTTGAGCGTGGCAGATGGTTATGCCTTTATTGCTAGACTACGCTGGCTTATTTTTGATGGAGGGCGGGCAGAGGCACGGGCTAGACAAAATTATCGCAATATGGATATTGCTAACGCTGAGTTTGCTAGACTGCGGAACGAAATCCGCTTTAATGTCGAACAGGCTTACTATGATCTGATTGCTAACCAGGAAAATATCCAAACGGCGAACACTAACGTGATAACTGCCACAGAAAGCCTTCGACTGGCTCGTTTACGGTTTCAAGCGGGCGTAGGGACTCAAATTGATGTTATTAATTCACAACGGGATTTAACCCAAGCCCGTAGTGATTACCTACAAGCCGTTATTGATTACAACCGTTCTCTTAATCAGTTGCAACGGCAAGTGAGCAACTGGCCGGCTAACAACTTGTTTGATAAGTTTTAATTGTGGTGTGGGGGGGACAACCGAGTTTTTAGTCCCCCATTTTTTTTTGCCCAAATCGTAGTTTTTTGTAACAAATGTGTTAAAAAACTTCATAATTATTTAAGATCTAGAAAAAGGGCCTAGGCGTAAGGAGAAAAAATGTCTACTATCACTTTTGTTAAAGAAAACAAGGATGTCGTAGTGGCTCAGGGGGCTAATTTGCGAGAAAAAGCCTTGCAAAACAGTGTTGATATCTACACCTTCAAAGGAAAGCTGACCAATTGTGGCGGCTATGGTCAATGTGGGACTTGTATTGTGGAAATTGTTGAAGGAATGGAGAATCTATCTCCTAAAACCGATTTTGAGCAGCGCAAGCTGAAGAAGAAACCCGAGAATTATCGTTTAGCTTGTCAAACCCTTGTCAATGGACCGGTGAAAGTGAAAACCAAGCCCTAACACATTTGAGGCAGGCCGCAGCAGTTCGCTTAGGGTGAGATTCCCAGCGCTCCCCAAGCGAAGGCCCCCAAAATCCTCCATTAGCTACGGGCTACAAAACTCTGTTGGGAGAGGCTTTCAAGGCTTAGGTAAGGAAAATTTCTGCACTTGTGCCTCCTGCCCCCTGCAATAGTGCCTCCTTCTTTGGTTGCCTCGATAGTGATATTCTAAGAAGTTGTTGTTCTATCGGGAGACAGTTCATCAGATGCAAGTTAATGATTTAGGATTTATTGCCACCATTCTTTTTGTATTAGTTCCTACCGTTTTTCTGTTGATCCTTTATATTCAGACCAGACGGGAAACCGAAAGTTAAGCAAAGTTACAATAACTTTTAAGGGAAAGCTAGAACATCTCGCTTTCCCTCCTTTTTTGGCTGGTTGTTAGATCGCAAAAGGCAACAGGTAAATTCTGATAGTAACTCGGTTTGACGCTTTGAGACTGCTATGCTCCCAGGCTTCAACTGCTCCTTGTCAGCGATTAAAGTCCTTCTTTTCGTGCTAACAACACTGGACAATTAGCATTGACTCGCACATAATCTGATAAAGAAGTCCCTAATAAGCGATCAAGGTCGGGTAAGCTTTTAGCCACAGAGGGACGACGATCAGGAGATCCCAACAACAGCAAATCGATGTTATTATCTTCGGCTAACTTACAAATTTGTTCTCCAGGCCGCCCTCCGGTTACCAGACAACGATAGGAAATTCCTAGCCGCTTGACTTTCGCTACAGCAGGAGCAATGACTGGATTACTTTCCATCTCGCTTTGAGATAAGATCAAGTCGGGTTTTAAATCTGGGTTAACCCGAGCTAAATATAATTGTGCATCTGGATAGTCTTTAAGCAAAAAGGTGGCAAATTCTAGAGCATAATCAGCCGCCGCCGATTTATCTAAGGCGACCATCACTCGCTTGATTTTTTTGACGTAGATATCATCTTTGACTAGCAACATGGGATGATTCGTCAGTTGGAAAACATACTGACTGACGGAGTTTTCTAAAATCGCCTCGAGGCGTTTTAATCCGCGAGAACCCATGAGAATCAAGTCAGCGTTAATTTCTTCTGCCACCTGGCATACAGTATCTTTAGGTTCTCCTTGGCGTAAAATGGTAGAAACTTTACTGGGATCAAGAGGTACATTTTCAAGAACCTTGGCAATCAGTTGAGTCCCTTCTTGCCATTTTTCGGTTAGAGCGTCTGTGGTAATCTGTGGGGGAACAACATGCAAAATCGTCAGAGCCGCTTTTTTGAGCGCAGGAAAGTCCATCAAAACCTTTAGCATTTCTAAGGTGTTACCTGTTCCTGCATCAGCGTATAAGATCTTCTCTAGCATGGATTAAAACTCGATTGTTCTATTAGCTTTTTCTGCTTTCAGCATACTGCTAATGGTGGCTGAGAAATTTAACGACTTGTTACAAGTTGTGTCGGGAGGTTGATGATGTGGAAAAAACAAATTCTAGCACTGCAAGGGGATATTACCAAACAAGCGGTGGAGGCGATCGTCAATGCGGCTAATCCTTCTCTGTTAGGGGGGGGCGGTGTGGATGGGGCTATTCACCGTGCCGCAGGACCCCAATTATTGGAAGAATGCCGCCGTTTAAACGGTTGCCAAACTGGAGAAGCTAAAATTACTGGCGGCTATCGATTAGCGGCTAAATGGGTGATTCATACAGTGGGACCTGTTTGGCACGGCGGAAATCAACAAGAAGATCTATTATTAGCGAGTTGTTATCGCCATAGTCTGGCTTTAGCGGCTTCTCAACAAATTCGCTCGATTGCTTTTCCGGCTATTAGTACCGGAGCCTACGGTTTTCCTCTAGAACGAGCGGCTTTAATTGCTGTAACTGAGGTGCAAAATTTTTTAAAACAGCCGAGTTCTATTGAGCAAGTTATTTTTGTTTGTTTTAGTTCCGAGGATTTTGATTGTTATCAAAAAGTGATTCACAAACTCATTGTCTAAAACCGATACAACTCCCCTATTTTTAATAGTTAATTTTATGTCTATCTCTTTAGTCGATTTAAAGCAAGAGCAACTTTTAAAATGGGTAACACAAGCACTGGAAAGAAGCCAAAAGGGCAAGATTCCTGATTATATTCCTTTACTCCAGAAAGCCGATCCTAACGGGTTTGCTGCCTACATTTTAACGGTACATAGGGCTTATTCAACGGGAAATTTAGAGTTAACCTTTCCTTTAATGAGCGTGGTTAAGCCCTTTCTTTTACTTTATTTATTAGCCGATTTAGGCAGTGATGCCGTTTTTCGGCGGGTAGGGGGTCAACCTTCCAATTATCCCTTTAACTCTTTAGAACAATTACAAATAGATCGAGGTTTTCCTAGAAACCCGATGATTAATAGTGGTGCGATTACTTTAGCCTCATTGTTATCAGGAAAAGATGCAGCAGAAGCCTGTGAAAACCTACGACTTTGGTTGAATAAATTAGGAAATTGTCACCTATTTCTAGATGAGTTGATGTTAGAATCGGTTCTATCTCTCCCCAATGTCCGTAATCAAGCTCTTGTCCAAGAATTAGCGGCTAAGGGTTCTCTAGACAATCCTCAATTAGCCCTCAATATTTACAATTATATTTGTTGTTTGGCGGGTAATATTGTTGACCTTGCTCGGCTCGGATTATTACTTGTCTCTCCTCCTACTGCCCTTAAAGTCGAACATTGTCAGATTGTTCAGGAAATCATGACAATCTCTGGACTTTATGAAAGTTCTGGCGGATTTGCCCTTAAGGTAGGGTTTCCCACGAAATCCGGGGTGAGTGGAGTAGTGCTTTCTCTGGTTCCTGAACAAGGGGTAATCGCTTGTTATAGTCCTCCTTTAGATGCACAGGGAAACTCTGTAGGGGGACTCTTTTTAATAGAGCAAATTGCCAAAGCTTTATCTATTAATCGCTTTTGAATTATAGGTCAGCTTAAGTTGGTCCATAAGAGCCTGACGAATATCCTTTTCTTTGCCAATGACTTTAAGTCCGGGTGCTTGCTCGGTTAAAAAACTCATGCCAGTTTCTTTTCCTTTCATTAAAAAATCATTGATAGCTACCCGATAAGTTTTTTCTGGGTCTAAAGCTTGATCATTAATGAAAAAAGTTTTTCCATCTGGACCGAGTTGAACATTTGCTGTCTGAAGATAGCCGCCGGTTCCTTGATTTTTGATTCCTTGTTCCAAGATTTCTTCTAATAAACTTCCCTTCATTTCTACTAACATAATCTCTCCGCCAAAGGGCAAAATCCGCAGCACATCATACTGAGTTATTTTACCTGGGTACAATATGTCATCAATCCGAATGGAGCCGCTATTATAAATGGCTAAGTCGGGTTCGGGTACAGCATTTAACATCGCTTGAGCAATTAACTCGGTTAAACGGGTTGACTTATTGCGAACACTCGCTTCTAACCCATCGAGAGATTCGGTTGTGGTAGCGATGACCTCTTCGGGAGCAAAACCCTGAGCGCGAAAGGCTTGATATCCCTTGTCCTGCCATTGCTTAACTATCTTAGCAGTATTAAGGTCATCGGGGATAGCGTCTGTCACAGGTTTTAACTGCGATTCTATGGTTAGGTGTTTTGTTTGAGTGTCATAGGTTAGATAATGGATATAGACTGATTTAGCGTTAGCATCGGCTTTGAAGACGGGAGTATAATCATTGCCTCGCCACTGTTGAATATTTTCGTGTTCGTGACCCCCTAAAATCAGATCAATTTCTGGAATCGTTTGTGCTAGTTCTTGGTCTTGTGCTAGTGCTAGGTGAGTAACAGCGATGATAATATCTACTTGACCTTTGAGTTGTTGTACTTGTTGTCTAGCGGTTTCAATGACGGCTTTATAAGTTACATAATCGGCCGGATTACTATCAAGGGTTAGACCAATCAATCCGACTTTTACAGTAGTGTTTGCTTTTCCTGGAATAGTAATAATTTTATAAGGTTCAACTTTGGGGAAAGGCTTGTTTTCTTTATCAAAAACATTACTAGAAATCCAAGTAAATTTAGATTCTTCAAGTCTTTTTAAGAACTGTTGGTATTTAAGATCAAATTCGTGATTGCCAAAAGTGGCAAAATCCAAACCCATCGCATTAAGAACAGCAACCATTTGCTCACCTGCTAGGGATTGTCCGTTAACTATGGCAGTTCCTAACGCTGAAGGACTAAGGCAGTCTCCCGCCAAAATTGTATAAGTGTTCGGATTGGTTTTTTTTAGGTCTTTTTCCAGAGTGGCTACACGAGCTAATCCACCCTGTTTTCCTTCGGCTAAAGAGGAAATTTCATAGACATCATTTAGCTGTAGTAGAGTAATCTTGACCTCTTCTGCTCTAGCGATAGGCGAAAAAATGACGAAGCCAAAAAATAACACACTTCCTGCTAATTTTTGCCATTGTTTCATCGTTAATTTTCCTTCTTTAAATCAAAAAAATGCAAGCTTCAAGACTATTTTAGATCTAGTAAAAAAAATAGATTTTGTAATAACATTAGGCGGATTTTATTTAAGTAGTATTACTTTTTTTGATCAAACTAATGCTATTACTATAGTGTAATACATTGAAGCCACTCTATAAAAATAAGATCTAACACCTGTTACTGAATCTTTGTAAAATTTTTCTGAAGATATGGGCACTCTAAGATTAACAGGCGACCTGTTAGTACCTAAACATAAATAAACTTCTTAATGTTAAAGAGTCTAAAGACCCCTAATCTCTTTATCAGAAGAGACTCAGAGGTTCATAGACGACTATGCCAAAATCAAAATTTACTTTTGTTCACCTAGTTGATCACCCCCTATTGGACCAATGTCTTCTCTAAATGATCCTTCCTCGTTTACCCTTCCGCCCTTTGCCAATAAACTAATACAGTCAGGCTACATCAACCTACCGCAAATACAGCAGGCTTTGATTGAAAAGAAAAAAACCGGACGTTCGCTGCTGGAAATTTTGCAAGAAGTAACTGGAAAGCCTCTGCCACCGGAGTTTGTACGCCAGCACAAAAAAGATCATCTATTTAATTTAAAAATTCTTTACGGAATTGATGTTTTTGATCCAGAAACCTATTCTTTCGAGTGGAAGCAGGTAGAAGAATTGATTGAGACTTTAATTCCTCTAGAATTATGTCGCCGCTACAAACTGTTCCCGCTCAAAAAACGGAATCACCAGCCGCCCTCCATTGTTGTTGCGTTAGTTAATCCTAAAGATCCAGAAGCGCTCAATGCTCTCAAACAGATTTTCCGTCCGAAGCAGTTGAAATTAGCGCGTAAAGTCATCACTCAGCAAGATTATAACCAATTACTCGAGCAGTACCTCACTCAGCGTCATTTTCATGAAACGACACAAATTCATGTAGCCGAAGAAGATTTAGAAACCCTAGTGGATATTACTGATATTTTTGAGGATGTATCACCGGGTTTAAGAAATACAAAACTCAAATCCGAAGATGACCTCAGTTTGCCGGAGGATGTTCAACAAGGTCCGGTGGTGACTCTAGTCAATAATATTTTGTCGAGAGCTTTAGAAAGCAAAGCTTCAGAGATTCAGATCGAACCTCAAGAACATCACCTCGATGTATTGTTTCGTCAAGATGGTGTAATTGGCTCCGCTTTCGATCCGATTCCTAAAGAAATTGCTTCGGCTGTCATCTCTCGGTTAAAATCTCTGGCTAATTTAGATATTACTCAAATCAATGCTCCGCAAAAAGGCAGGATGCAAAAATCTTTTTCAGGACGTAAAATTGATTTTTGGATCAGTACCTTCCCGGGTCGTAATGGAGAAAAAATTATTATCCGAATTTTAGACCCTAAAGCGATTTCATTAGACCTAGAAGAATTAATCACTGATGAGAATACCAAACAATTAATTAAAAATCTTGTTAATCGGTCTTCGGGTTTATTTTTAATTACTGGGCCTGAAAGTTCTGGCATTTCTACTACTTTTTATACGTTGCTGGCGCAGCGAAATCAATTAGGAGTCAACCTAGCTACTGTAGAAAATTCTATAGAAGTTTCTTTATCTGGTGTGACTCAAGTAGAAATGGATGATGAACAAAAAAAAGACTATAATTCTGTTCTACTCTCTTTTCTCAATCAAGGAGTAGATGTCATCGGCCTTGATCAGATTCGAGGCAAAAATACTGCTAAAACAGTGGTTGAAGCGGCTTTAAGTCATTTAGTCATCACCACATTACCGACTCCAGATGCGGCGAGTGCGATTCTTCGTTTAAATAAAATGGGTGTGGATGCTTCGATACTGAGTGACACCCTCATTGGTGTAATTAATCAACGTTTAGTGCGCCGTGTTTGTCCCGTTTGTCGTCTGAGTTATCAACCCACTGCTTCACAACTGGAAAAATTTCACTCATTGGTGTCACTAGACAAAAAAATTTCTTGTTACAAAGCGAATGTTCTCAGTTCTGTTGAAAAGGAACAAGCCCGATCCAAAGGACGATTATGTCGTCAATGTAATGGGCTAGGATATAAAGGCCAGGTAGGGGTTTATGAGGTGATGGGGATTAGCCAGCGTTTGAAGTCTATGATTGCTCAACAATCTGATGTTCAAACCATGAGAAAAGCGGCTATACAAGAAGGCATGACACCGCTATTAGTTTATGCCATGAACTTAGCCTTGGAAGGTCAGACGACTTTAGAAGAATTAGAGCGAGTTTTTGGTGATCTTTTAGAATGCAATCCGGGTGATTTGGGTTGTGATATCCCAGTATCTCAGCCTCCTCAAGTGATGCGTCGTTTACAGGAGATCGAGAAACTTTTAGAAACGCTAAATCGAGAGTTTAATCAACTTAAGCAGGAGATGACATCTACTGGTAATGCTTCTAATTCTTCTCAAACTCAAACGGCGGCTTCTTCTTCAAAGAAACCAGAAATAAGAGATGCTCAAGCCTGGGAAATCCTCAAAAAAGAACTTGAGTTTGATAAAGAAACGATGGTTTCATCAGATGAGCCATGTGAAGAATTGAGTGATCCGGGAGATTGGGAGACTCTCAAAAAAGAACTTGAAGCTGATAAAGAAACCGTTATCTCAGGCATTACCCTTGATGATGACGATTTGCCAGTAAACCATAAGGTTAAATCCGTTCCTGATCCTTGGTAAGTTATCGCCATCTTAGATCAGTTGTAGCAAGTTATCCCTACCCTAGAGGCGTTGCCGCCAACGTCTCTACAGGATAAGATAAGCCTATGGATTAAACTGACTAAAGTAAAATTGCTCCATGACTTCAGCTTATCTGGCGACAACTCTTAAACAAGCATTCCGCGTTTGCGATCCTCGTCCATTAAGCGGTGAAGATATGCAGCGATATTATGTTGATTTATCTAAGGTACGTAATACTAAAGCTATCGCTAAAGTTGATGCAGACCTTAAATTTCAAGAAGCTGAAGAATTTACTACAATTTTATTTACAGGTCATCGAGGGTGCGGAAAAAGCACTGAATTGAGACAAATTGAAGAAAAGTGGAAACAAGAGTATTTTATTATTTATTTAGAAGCGGATCAAGAAATTGATATTCAAGATGCTCGTTATACGGATTTATATCTAGTTATTATTAAGCAAATTGAATATGAACTACGCAAAAAAGAAATACAGTTTGATCGTGAGTTAATTAGAAATTTTGAAGCTTGGTTTAAGGAAATAACCAACGAAACTGAGGAAACCGTAGAAAGATCAGTAAGTATGTCGGGAACTTTAGAAGTAAGTTCTTCCCCTTTTCCGATTCCTTTTATTGCTAAGTTGCTCGTTAAATTATTGGCACAAATTAAAGGTTCTGATAAACAAAAAACTACCATTCGCCAAACTTTAGAAAGAGATATTTCCCGTTTACAAACAGACCTGAATCTTTTGCTTCTAGATGGATTAAAAAAAATCCGAGCAAAATTTCCTCACTATAAGGGATTCTTAATCGTATTCGATAATTTAGATCGGGTTCCTCCGCCGGTGGGCGATCATTTATTTTTTGATTATGCACCCCAGTTACAAGCCTTGAAGTGTAATATTATCTATACTGTTCCTATTTCAGTTGTGTATTCTGAAAAAAACGTGAATAATTTTTTTGATAAGTGTAATATTGTCCCGATGGTTAATATTTATGAGTTAAAACGTGATATTCCTGATTTAGGTTATAAACAAGAAGGCTTAACGGCGGTTGCTAGTTTAATTGAAAAACGGGTTAAAGTTGATGCGCTTTTTGAAGAATATGAGCAGTTATTAACCTTAGCAAAAGCAAGTGGCGGTCATGTCAGACAACTGATGCAAATGATGAGAACTGCTATTACTTCAACCGATGCCGCAGGCAGAACCAAAATTAATGCTGATGATGTGACGAATGCTATTAAAGATGTACAGTTTAATTTTGAGAGAACTATTCCTGATGAACATTATCCGGATTTGGTCAAAGTTTATTTAAAGAAAGAAATTAGTAACACTAACATTGGACAATCAATGCTGTTTAATACATCTGCCCTAGAATATAATGGGAATGAGAGATGGAATTATATTAATCCAGTAGTGAAATCTATTGAAGTTTTTCAAAATGCGTTAAAAAATGCTACAGTTTAATCCCTCAACTCGCTCAAATCAGAGTCTATTCTTTATTAATAATGAGAGTCAATTTTCTAAATTATTAACTTTTATTGACTTTTCGGAAGGATTGACTATAGGGTTTATTGAAGTTGATTCTAATCAAGAGAGGGATTGGATAATTGAAGCTTTAATTAAGCATCCTCGGTGTCAAGATATTCAGTTTGTGGTTTTGAATTTTGATGCTCCTGAAATACGCTTTCTTTTAGATGAAATTTTAAAATCTTTTTCGGAAAATACTCTAGTTAAAGATAAAAAGCCGGTACTCATTATCAAGGGTTTAGAAAATTCGATTGGACTTGATGAATATCCCCCTATTTTACAAAATCTCAATTTTGTTCGGGATGCTTTTAGTCATCAGGTTCCTTATCCAATTTTGTTTTGTTTACCTAGCTCTACGACTACTCGTTTTGCTAAATTTGCTCCGGATTTTTGGGCTTGGAAATCGGGAATTTTTAAGTTTCGCTCTCTTCCTGAAGCGGAGAGGTCTCAGATAGCTTTTCCCACCTTATCTCTAGAGTATATCCAAGATGACCCATTACCAGAAAGTCAGAGTAGAATTAATTTATTAGAACGATTACTTCAAGAATATTCAGAGAATCAAAGCGAGAAAAATTTGCAGACTGTGGTGTCAATTTTAGATCAGCTAGGAGGAGCTTATCTAAGTCGAAAAGAGTGGGAAAAAGCAGAAAATGTTCTGCTCGAAGCTTTGAAGCTAAGTGAGCAACAAGAATCCTTGCAAGTCGCTCAAGCAAGTCTGCTGCAAAAGTTAGGGGATTTGTATAGAAAAAAAAAATATGGGGAAAGGGCAGAAAATCTAGAGTTAGCTATTGCCGCCTATAAGCTGTCTTTAGAAGTATATACCCGTGATGCCTTTCCTTATGAGTGGGCAAGGACACAAAATAATCTGGGGATAGCTTATAGTGATCGCATTCGAGGAGAAAGGGCAGAAAATCTCGAGTTAGCGATTGCCGCCTATAGGCAGTCTTTAGAAGTAAGAACCCGTGATGCCTTTCCTGTTGAATGGGCAAGGACACAAAATAATCTGGGGATAGCTTATAGTGATCGCATTCGAGGAGGAAGGGCAGAAAATCTCGAGTTAGCGATTGCCGCCTATAGGCAGTCTTTAGAAGTAAGAACCCGTGATGCCTTTCCTGTTGAGTGGGCAATGACACAAAATAATCTGGGCACTGCTTATAGTGATCGCATCCTCGGGGACAGGGCAGAAAATCTCGAGTTAGCGATTGCCGCCTATTACCAGTCTTTAGAAGTAAGAACCCGTGCCGCCTTTCCTGTTGAATGGGCAAGGACACAAAATAATCTGGGGAATGCTTATAGTGATCGCATCCTCGGGGAAAGGGCAGAAAATCTCGAGTTAGCTATTGCCGCCTATAGGCACTCATTAGAAGTATTAACCCGTAACGCCTTTCCTTATGAGTGGGCAACGACACAAAATAATCTGGGGATAGCTTATAGATCTCGCATCCTCGGAGAAAGGGCAGAAAATCTCGAGTTAGCTATTGCCGCCTATAGGCACTCATTAGAAGTAAGAACCCGTGATGCCTTTCCTGAAGATTGGGCAAGGACACAAAATAATCTGGGGATAGCTTATAGATCTCGCATCCTCGGGGAAAGGGCAGAAAATCTCGAGTTAGCTATTGCCGCCTTAAACCAGTCTTTAGAAGTATTAACCCGTGATGCCTTTCCTGAAGATTGGGCAAGGACACAAAATAATCTGGGCACTGCTTATAGTGATCGCATCCTCGGGGACAGGGCAGAAAATCTCGAGTTAGCTATTGCCGCCTATAAGCTGTCATTAGAAGTATATACCCGTGATGCCTTTCCTTATGAGTGGGCAGGGACACAAAATAATCTGGGGAATGCTTATAGTGATCGCATCCTCGGGGACAGGGCAGAAAATCTCGAGTTAGCTATTGCCGCCTTAAACCAGTCATTAGAAGTATATACCCGTGATGCCTTTCCTTATGAGTGGGCAACGACACAAAATAATCTGGGTGCTGCTTATAGTGTACGCATCCTCGGGGACAGGGCAGAAAATCTCGAGTTAGCTATTGCCGCCTTAAACCAGTCTTTAGAAGTATTAACCCGTAACGCCTTTCCTGAAGATTGGGCAAGGACTCAATATAATTTGGGTGCTGCTTATGTTCAGAGAATATTGGGAGATAAGACGGAAAATATTGAAGCGGCTATTTCCTATTTCAAGGCAGCATTAACAGTATATACCCGTGAAGCTTTCCCCGTTGAATGGGAAATGATACAAAATCATTTGAGCAATGTTTCCCGTGAGAAAATATAGGGAGAGAAAGCTAATTATTTAGAAGCGGCTATCTCCTGTTTTAGGGCAGCATTAGAAGTATTAAACCCTCAAGCTTTCCCTTGATGAAAGGTAATACCAAATCCTCCTGGTTAGTTACCCCTTTTATAATTTAGCCCGCGTAGGATTGCTCTGTTCGTTGAGCCAGCCCCTTCAGGGTGAGGGAATTAAAGGGGGTAAGTAAGCCGGATTCAGTATAAATAATTGATTAACCTACTCGTAAATTAGACAGATCATCTTGATGAACAACCACTTGATTACCTCCCTGTTTTTTGGCTTGGAAAAGTGCTTGTTCAGCCCGTTTTAATAACTCTTCTATGTCACTCTCATTAACTTGATAGGTAGCCACTCCGATACTAACTGTAAAGTAAATTTGTTGATTTTCGACATTCAAAGATAGCTCACCAATTTTTTGTCGAAGACGTTCAGCTATTTCTAACGCAAATTGTGTCCCTGTATGAGGTAAAAATCCTAAAAAACTTCCCTGGTTAAACCGGACTAAATAATCTTCTTTTCGTAAAAAATTGTTCAGTTTTTTAGCCATAAATATCAACACTTCATTGCCTACTAATTCGCCATAAGTATCGTTAATAAAGTTCAAATTATCTAGGCATATTATCAATATTGATATAGGATAATTATAATAACAAGCCAGACTAATTTTTTGTTCAGTAATCGTCAAAATATGGCAACGGTTAGGAATAACTGTTAACTGCTCTAGCACGGCGATTTTTTCTAAATCAGTAATAGTTTTATTAAGCTTATTTCTAATAAACTTTAAAATCAAAAGCTTGATTTTTTTTAGTAAATATGTTACAATGAAAGGCCGAATAAAATAATTTTTAATCCCCAGTTCAAAGGCTTTTAATAACTGATGCTTCTCTTCACGATCAGCGAGTAAAACAATAGGAATATCTTGATAATCTGAATCTGCTTTAAGGCGTTCAAAGACTTGTAAACCATTCAAATTTTGCATCACCAAAGCCAATAAAATTAAATCCGGTTTAGTGAATTTAATTAGCTCAAGTGCTTCTTGTCCACTGAAGGCCAAGGTGGTTTTATAGCCGGACTGCTCTAAAATCGAGCGGAGGAATTCTCGATTCTGGCTGTCATCATCAACGATCATGATGAGGAAATTGTCGGCAGAAAAAACTCTCATTAAATAAGTGGGGTGTGTGTTAGAGGGATTCTTGATTAAAAAGGAAATTCTGGCTAGTCATTGATTGATTTTTCAATAACTAACCATGAATCATGCTATGCATCCGCTTTTTGAATCCTAAACCTATTATTTCCTCTATCACAAAAGATAGCTATAATTTGTATCACAGATGATTGCTAATAATTCTCACAGTTGATCTGTGATCTGTGTCATGGCATCTAAGCCAATGAGGAGAGTAAAAAAATTTTGAGAAAATGGGATGGATGGATCGGCGAACCCCACCCCTTAAAAGAAGGGAGGGGCCTTATCTATGGCTAAACTTTAGCCGCCCCTTGGGGAGTCACAGAGGGAGTTTCTTTTGGTTCCACTTCCACAAAAGTAGCCAGAGAGGATTCTCCAGTAATCAGACGGGCCCCTCGTCCTCGCGTAAAATAATTCCAACCCCACTGCACCATCACCACCAGTTTGTTATCAAATTCGATCAAGTAGTAAATATGTGCCCATAACCAAATGAACCAGGCCAATAACCCATGCAGTTTGACAAACCCCAGGTTAACGACGGCTGAGTGATGTCCAATCACTGCTAAACTCCCGTGATCAACGTAATAAAAGGGTAAAACAGCTTCTCCTTTTAAACGTTTTTTAAGCAGTTGAGCCATGTATTCTCCTTGCTGCATGGCAACCGGAGCAACACCGGGTAATGGTTTATCATCTTGGTGAGGGAAGTTGGCCAAATCCCCGATGACAAAAATGTTAGGATGTTGAGCAATACTTAAATCAGGTTCAACAATTACTCTGCCTGCTCTATCAAGTTTTGCGCCGGTTCTGTGAGCAAGGACTTCTCCCATTGAGGAGGCTTTCACACCTGCCGCCCATAATATGGTTTTAGCCTGAATATTTTTGACTTGTTCTCCTTGACGGATAGTGACCATCCCTTCACTCACATCTGTCACCATAGTTTTAGTTTGTATGGTAACGCCAAAGCGAGTTAAGGATTCTTCGGCTTTAGCCGATAGTTCCGGAGGATAGGGCGGTAATAAGCGGTCCATGCCTTCTAGTAAGAGAATTTTAGCCGCGCCTGTATCAATTTGACGAAAGTCTCCGGTTAGAGAACTATGGGCAATTTCTGCGATCGCTCCGGCTAATTCTACGCCGGTGGGACCTCCACCCACAATCACGAAAGTTAACCAAGCTTGACGAATCTCGGGATCGCTTTCTTTTTCTGCGGCTTCAAAAGCCATAAAAATACGCCGGCGAATTTCTAAAGCATCTTCTATGGTTTTTAACCCTGGAGCAAAAGTTTTCCAGTGATCATTGCCAAAATAAAAATGACTTACACCGGTGGCAACGATCAAAATATCATATTCTATGGGTTCATGACCTTTTAATATGACCTGTTTGTTTTCTGGATCGAGATCAATAACTTCGTCTAAGAGGACTTGAATATTTTTATGATGACGCAGGACAAGACGAAGCGGAGAAGAGATGTCAGCAGGAGAAATGCTTCCTGTAGCGACTTGATAGAGAAGGGGTTGAAAAAGATGAAAATTCCGTTTATCTATAAGAGTAACTTGTACTGGGGCATCTTTGAGAGCTTTGGCTGTGTAAAGCCCTCCAAATCCTCCACCGACGATGACGACACGAGGTTTCCGAGTAGTGTTGTTGCTCATAAGTTCACCGAGGGTTGACTTATACCTTTACAGTTTAAAAGATATAAAGAGTCGTTAAAAGTAGTAACAGTTACAAGACAATAATTTGTTATTGATTTTTCCTTCTCTAGTCTGATTTTAAATTTCGCAAAAGTTTTAGGTTTTATCTAACAAATGAATGAGGTATGTTTAGGCTATTTTTATTAATATTTATTTCGGTGATGGCGTTGGGTGGGTTCGGATGTCAAGCGGTGAAGTCTCCGCCACCAGAAAATCCTCTTTCTAAAAGCCCGTCTCCTGTTGCCCCTAGTGCGGAACGAGTTCCGCACCCCAGTCCGAGTAAACCCACAGCAGAACAAATAAAAGCGGCTTCTTCCTATCGGCTCAAAGGTCTTGAATACCGCAGTCAACAACGCTATACTGAGGCAATCCAGGCTTTTTATAGGGCAGTTGATCTCGATCCGCAGAATATTTCAGGCAGGGTTCTTTTAGGTTGGACTTTACATCTAGCGGGAAGGGAACCAGAAGCGATCACAGAACTTAAGAAAACTCTTAGTTTTGATGCTAATAATGTTGCGGCTTTAAATGCGTTAGGAATTGTTTATTTAGTGAGCGGCAATTTACCGTTAGCGGTAGAGACTCACCATAGAGCAATTAAACTGAAAGCGGATAATGAAATTGCTCATTATAATCTCAGTTTAGCTTATCATCTGCTGAAAAATTACGAACAAGGGATTATTCATGGCAAAGAGGCTACCGTTTTAGAACCGGAAAATCCTCATCCTTGGGTTGCTTTGGCTTTGGTTTATTGGGAAAAGGGAGATAAATTGTTAGCACAACAGACTTATCAAAAAGCGATTAATCTTGATGGGCGTTATCGAGAAAGTTGGTTTTTAGGTCATTTGAAAGAAGCCGGTTTTAGTAGCGGACAAATTCAACAAGTTGAGAAAATTCGTCAATCTGTTTAGACTTGAATAAATGTAGGTTTTGTTGAGTGATGAAACCCAAAATATTCACTCATTAATGTTTAAACTTTGTTGATGGCGTAATCTTTGATAAGTTAGTCATTTTCATATTATCCAAAGAGCTTATAGCTTAAACGACAGCCGGTTCTAACATTTGAATCGTTCCCGTAGTGGCATCTATTTCAACATTTATGCCTATAGGAAAAGTCAAAACCGGTTCGATATGACCAATAGTCGCGCCATACCAAGCCGCTATTTTTAAGGGTTGAATGTGATCCCATATAACCTCTTCTAACGTCAAAGAAGAATAATCGCCATCTGGTGTGCAGCGAGTACATTGACCAAAAATAAAGCCGGCTAATTTATCAAATACTCCGGCTAATTTAAGATGAGTCATTAAGCGATCAATCCGGTAAATTTGCTCTCCCACATCCTCAACAAATAAAATCGCCCCTTCTACATCAGGAAAATAGGGAGTTCCTACTAAAGAAGACAATATCGTTAAATTTCCGCCGATAAGTTTTCCTCTTGCTTTGCCCGGTGTAATGGTTTGAATACGGTTTTTGACCTGCATTAAACGATCTGAATCTTCAGAGGCGGCTTGATTTTGATAAGTCACTTTTTTGGCTAAAAATAAAACATCTCGAAAAGATTGGGTTTGATCACTGCGCCAAGCGGTTAACCCGTTTGGGCCATGAAACGTCACTAAACCCGTCTTAGCATAAATGGCTAAAATTAAAGCCGTTATATCACTAAATCCAATAATAATTTTAGGATTTTTTTTAATTAAATTATAGTCTAAATAAGGTAACATTCGACTACAACCCCAGCCGCCCTGTAAAGGCAGTAAAAAGTTTATTTTAGGGTCAGCAAAAAACTGATTAACATCCGCCGCCCGGTCTTCATCTTTACCCGCTAAATATCCATAACGATCCATTAAATGAGGAGCTAAATAAGGAACCAATCCTAACGCTTTTACGGCATCTAAAACAATATTTAGGTCTTCTCGTAAAAAAGTTGCCCCGGCTGGAGCAATTAACCCGACTCCCGCCCCAGGATATAATTTAGAGGGCTTTATTATAGGCTCATTTGAGGCTTGTCCTTGTTTTGACATAGCAATAACCGTAGCAACTGTGGCTGTACAAGCGGCTAAAAATTGACGGCGATTTAAACCTTTTAAGCTACTATAAGAATACTCGATTTCAAGATTTAGGTCTTGTGGTTGTTTTTGGGATTTTCGTTGATTTTGAAGCAAGTCAAACACGGGCTAAGAATGATTAAAGTAATTTCTTTATTTAGTGGTTGCGGAGGAATGGATTTAGGGTTTAAGTGGGCCGGATATCAAATCATCTGGGCGAATGATATTGATCATGATGCTTGTGAAACCTATAAAAGAAATATTGGCGATCATATCATTAAAGATGACGTTAAAAATATTAATTTTGAACAACTCCCCGATTGTGACCTGATTTTAGGAGGGTTTCCCTGTCAAGACTTTTCGATGATATGGAAAAGAGGAGGTCTTGAGACAGACCGAGGGAATTTATATCAATACTTTGTCAAAGCAGTAGAAGCGAAAAAACCCCTTGTTTTCGTGGCGGAAAATGTCAAAGGATTACTCACCGCTAATGGCGGCAAAGCCATCGAAAAAATTATTGAAGATTTTCAAAATTGTGGAGAGTTTGGCTATCGAATTTTTGCCGATATTTATAATTTTGCTGACTATGGGACTCCTCAGTTAAGACAAAGAGTTTTAATTATAGGAGTGAGGGGAGATAGTCCCTATATTTATCAAAAACCCAATCCAACTCATCCCCCTGAAAATTATAAAACAGCCGGAGAAGCTTTAAAGGATGTAGAAAAAGTTATTTATAATAATGAGCATCTAAAAATTCAAGCGAAAACGAAAAAAATGTTAAATCTTATTCCCGAAGGAGGAAATTATAAATCTATTCCCAAAACCTCTCGCTATTATGTTAAAGGAATGATTAGTCATGTCTATAAAAGATTAGATAGAAATAAGCCTGCTACAACGATTATAGCGGCTGGAGGGGGTGGAACTTGGGGTTATCATTTTACTGAACCAAGAGCTTTAACTAATCGTGAAAGAGCAAGATTGTTTGATTATCCGGATGATTTTATTTTTATAGGTTCTATTGCGAGTGTTCGCCGACAAATTGGTAACTCTGTGCCTCCTGGCGGCATTAAAATCATAGCTGAGGAGCTTAAAAAGGCATTTAAATAAAGCTCATGGTTATAAATATTATTTTTCGGCTAATCTATCTAATCGTTCTTGAATGAGTAAAGCAATAGCAGAACGCAAAAAGAACAAACCAAATAAACCTGATAAACCAAAAGGAATAATCGCCAATTTATTGTAAGGGGTGGACAATAACCCGATAGCCGCCAGCACACTAAAACCCGTTAGAGTGGCATTAATTAAAGTCCTAACGCCTAAATAAATCCGTTTGAGGAGGCGTTCATTTTCTAGAGAACGAACTCTAAACCGTAAATCTCCTTGTTCAATGCGGTCTTCTAAACGTAAAATTAGCCGCTCGGTTCGATTCCCTGCCGTAAAAGTATTTTTAATTAAATTTGCGGTTTGTTTTGCTAAAGCCATAATTAAATTTTTCCTACTTCCATCCGATACAGTAAGACTTTGTATAAAGGGTTGACTAGCCGCTAAAAGATTATACTGAGGATCTAAAGCTCTGGCAATCCCATCTAAAGTAGTCAACGACTTAATGATAAAAGTCATCTGAGCCGGTAAGCGAAAAGGTTGTTGTTTAAACATCATATAAACTTCTTCACTCACCTGTTCAAAGGCTCTAATATCAACGGGTTTATCTCGAAAATTCTCTAACAAAAATCTGACAATTCGCCTAACTGAACTCAAATCAGAAATAGGTTCTATTAATCCCATATAGACCAAAGTTTCCACCACCTGATCAGTATCTTTTCTCAGGACAGCAAAAAACGTCCGAATCATTTGTTCTTTAGCCACTGGCTTAACTTCAGCCATAGTGCCAAAATCATAAAAAATCAACTCTCCATCCAGATTAACCGCCATATTGCCGGGATGGGGATCGGACTGAAAAAATCCATCTAATAATAACTGTTTTAAATAAGAACAGATTCCCAGTTTAATCACTTCATCTAAATTAACGCCCTGAGCTTGTAGCGTTTCTCGGTCATCCACTTTAATTCCGGGTAAGTATTCCAAGGTTAATACTCTTTTGGTGGTGTATTCCCAATAGACTATAGGAGCTTTTATGCGGGGGTAATCTTGAAAATTTTCTCGGAAACGTTCGGCATTTTTTCCTTCAAGAATATAATCAATTTCTTGGAATAAAAGTTGAAAAAATTCTTGATAAACCGCTTCTAAGTTAAATTTTCTCACCTGGGGAAACCAATTAGCTATTCGCAGAACTTGATGAACAACTTCAAAGTCTAAATTAAATAATGTTTCTAAGCCTGGACGCTGAACTTTAACAACAACTTCCTCTCCGGTGTAGAGTTTTGCTCGATGAACTTGTCCTAAACTAGCAGAAGCGAGAGGATAAAATTCAAATGTTTCAAATAAATCTGAAATGGATTTTCCCAGTTCAGTTTCAATCACTGATATCGCTAAATCAGAGCTAAATTCAGGTACACGGTCCTGTAACTGAGCCAATTCCTGTACATATTCTATCGGCAATAAATCGGCACGAGTTGACAAAGACTGCCCTATTTTTATAAAAGTTGGCCCAAGATTTAATAACTGTCTAACCAGCCATTTAGCTCGTCGATGTCTTTGTTTCGCTGAATAGTTTTGAACTAAATTATCCCACCATAAATCAAACAAAAATTTACTCGCCACTGAAAAAATTTCTAAATGGCGTACAAAAGCACTAGATTGAGCGTTTTGCCAGCTTAAGGGCTGAAAATTGTTCCTCTTGGAGAGCATTCTCATTAACCAAGATTGTTGTTAAGATTGAGTGTGAGGTAAACTAATGATAAAGGAAGTAACATACAAATTCTCCTCGTTAATAGGATTACTTGCGACCTCAATCGTACCACCTAAAAGCTCTACTAAACCTTTAACTAAAGTTAGACCTAATCCTGTCCCTGCTATGGCTTTATCTGTCATACCTTGTCCTCGGCGAAAGGGTTCAAAAATGTACTGTTGTTCTTCTGGAGAGATTCCTAAGCCAATATTACTGATAGTAATCACCAAATTTTTTTGCTTGAGTTTCTCTTGCTGGCTTACTTCTATAGAGACAGTGGTCTGTGGTTGGGAAAATTTGCCGGCATTAGTGAGTAATTCTAAAATTATACTTCTAAAATGCTGAGGGTCAGTGTAAAAAATTAAGGATGAGTCAGCATTACCGTCAAGTTCGGGGGATAGTAATCCCTCAGTTACTAAATTCAGTCGTTTGCGTTTGTCTTGTTGCCATTGTTGCTGAAATAAGGGTACGATTTCCTTAAAAATAAACCCTAAATCCACTTGTTGCCGTTGTACGGATAGTTCGGTGGATTTGAGTTGTTGTAAAGTTTTAATGTTGTTAATCAGATCGTAGAGTCGCTGCCATTCTTGTTTAAGAATATTCCAGTTTCTTTCCACTGACTGAGGAGATAAGCGATCTTGGCAATTGCTTAACATCTCAATGGCGAGTTTCATCGTGGCTAGAGGGGTTCCGGCCTCATGGCTAATGGTAGTAATGATTTCATCTTTGAGTTCATTTAAATGTCGCTGCTGTTCAAGTTGCTGGCGCGTCAGTTGATACCACTTTTTAAAGAGATTGTCTCCGGTTAGGGCCCTGCTGCCGCTACTAAAAGGTAAAATGGTATTCGGGTTGGGGTCAGAAAATTGTTCTCGACTACTGCTTATCTCAGCTTTTTGGTAAATCATCGAGTTAGCGATCGCCACTAGGGAACTCGAGTATTTCAATAAGCCTTGTTCTTCTTGAGTCCAAGCATGAGGGTCTTGTTTGGCGAGTAAAATTAAGCCGTTAATCTCTTGGCCAAAGTGGGTAGCGACTCCTAATAAAGCTTTTAGCGGCAACAATTGTGCTAATTCTTTTATCTGTGAGGCTTGGTGATCTGCTTGCACATCGGCGATCACCAGTGGATCTGTTTCTATCACCATTGTTTTAATGAGGGGATGAAGCAGTAATTGTTTACTAATTTCATATTGAGAAATATCCTTAGCCCAAAAACCCGGACTAATGGCGGCTGATGAGGGATCGGCTACAATTAGGCAAATATCCCCTTGAAAATATTCTCCAAGTATAGTAGCTATACCTGTGAGCATCAATTGAGGGTCAGGATTCGTTTGAATTAAACGGATGAGTTGTGGAACTGGGCTGTTAGAATCAGGGTTATATTCCATCGTGGTAGCACAGCTTTTGTATTTCTGAATTTGATTGAGGTTGATCATAAATGATTAGTAGTCTATTTATTGGCTGAAGCTAAAAGATCTTTAACATAATTTTATTGATTCCATGATGAATTTTTTAAAAACTGGAGGCTGACCCTGATAAATCCCTGAACCGAACTCTAAGTATAAACAAGTAAATCCTTTTGACAGGTTTTTTTAATTAATCAAAAACTCATAATCAGTTGGACTTGTATTAGATGATCTCGAGGCTTTTGGCAATAAAATTGGCGATTTCAAGGGATTAGCCAACCCAGCATTTATTCATAAGCATCAAATTCATTCATATCGAGTGAGAGATTTTAGGTTTATACCCTAATCATCGAAGAATTATAGTCATTCTCCAAGGGGAAAACTACCTAAATCAATATTTAGGAGAAAAGGGTTATCAAGGTAACAACGTAGATCAGGGAATTTTTGGCTGTGATCATGTCTCGGTTTGGGCTTTAGTAGCCTAAATCTACGGCAATACGATGACCACAAGCAAATCCTGAAAAAGCCACAGCATTTAATCCTTGTCCTGGAAAAGTGCTATCTCCTACACAATAGAGTCCAGCAATAGAAGTGCGGTTAAAAGGCATTGCTAATAACCCCGCTAATTTATAACGTGGGATGGGGCCATAACTGCCGTCTACTCGGCCTAAAAAGCGTCGATGAGTGCGGGGGGTTCCTACCTCTTGATAATCTAAACCCTTAGCCAGTCCGGGAAAAATCTGTTCTAATCTTTCAATAATTCGTGCGGCAGCCTCTTCTTTTTTCAACTGATACTGACTTGAGGTTAGTCCTCGCCATTCGTCGATCCAGCTTGGGGTAAAGGCATGAACAATATGATAGCCTTCTGGGGCTAAGTCCGGATCGAGTAAGGTGGGAATTGAGACAAAAATCGTCCCCTGTTCATCCTCCATGCGTTGCCAATCTTCCAATAAGATATGATGACATTCGCTTTGAGGCGGTAAGACATTGGCTTTGATGCCTAAATGTAAACTGAGAAAAGAGGGAGATTTCTGATAGCGTTTTTGCCATCGTTTTTCTTTGTCCGGCATGATTTCAGGGGATAATAATTTCTCGAAGGTATCCCAACGAGTCGCATTAGAGACAATGCGTTTAGCGCGGTATTGTTGACCATTGGCTAATTCGACTCCGACGGCTTTACCGTTTTCGAGCAAGATTTTTGTCACTCGGGCTTGATATTCAATGACGCTGCCGGCTTTTTCTAATCCTTCTACTAATTTAAGGGGAATTTGTCCGACCCCGCCTTTAGGATAATTAATGCCGCCATAGTGCCGATCTGAAAATACCATTCCTGCATTAATCATGGGGGTTTGATCCGCAGGAACCACCGACCAACAGTAACACTCCATATCAATAAATTTTAATAATTTCGGGTCGCTGATGTATCGACGGGCGACATCTCCGGCATTTTGGGGTAAGTATTTGAGCAAACCTAAACAAGCACCCGGATGCTGAAAAAACACTCGCATCAGATACCGGGGTTCTTCTAAAGAAAGTAATTCCATTGCATTTAAGCAGTTAAATACTTTCCAGCATTCATCATAAAAACGGCGAATTCCCTCTCGTTCATGGGGAAAATGACTGGTTAATTCTTCTAAAAACTTTTCATAATCCCGATGAACTTTGAGATCTAATCCTTCGGGTAGATGATAATGAATTTGGACAGGATCGGCAATGGTTTCTAGACTCACGTTAACCGCTTTTAGGGCACGGGTGAGTAAGTTCGTGGTTCCTTTTGTCCCAAAGCCAAAAATCATTGATGCTCCCACATCAAAGCGATAGCCCTCCCGTTCAAAGTATCCTGCACTGCCACCGGGAATGATATAGCGTTCTAACACTAATACCTTGGCTCCTTTGGCGGCGAGTTGGGTAGCTGAGACTAATCCGCCGATACCAGAGCCGATAACAATTACATCGTAGTGGGTATCGGTTGTCGAGCTTGCATTCATATAGCTTGAGGTTAAGAGAGTTTTGCTATAATTGTGACATATTTGCGGCTAGTTGCTATAGGATTTATTGTCTACAGATCAACACAGATAAATACAGATATAATTTTTTTGGGTTGTGTCTTGTTGGCGGCTTTAAGTAATATTTCTTTCTGAACGTCGCCAAAACCATAACACTATCCAAGTGACAAAGAGTCTGAATTCTAAGGGTAGGGTGGTGGGTAAATCAATAATGGCTTGCCGATCTAAAATGTTTTTAGAGTCGATGATGCCTAGAGTTTGTTTTTTTTGCTGTAAGATAAATTTCTTTGAGAACATTGAAGCGGCTTTTAGTTGATACTGAGTTTCTGCATAATTGAGTTTCACCACTCGAATCAATGGATTAGCCATTTCAGCATATCCTAAACGGTTTTCATAATTATCGAAAAAAAATTTCACGGCTAATAAGCCTTTATACCTAACTCGATAGTCAGATTTTTGAGTGAGAATTTTTCCGGTGGTGTCTCGCCATGAGAATTCAAGTTTACCAACAAAACTATTATTTTCTTCAACATCACAGTTCCAAGTCAACCAGTTTTTGGGAATTGTTTTTAGCATAATTAACTATTTTCAGCTACCTTTTAGCGTCGGGGAGTTAACTTAAAAATAATCGATAAATCCCCTAATAGAATCATTCCTTTAGATAAAAATCGCTTTAAGTGGGGCGGGCTGTTGAGTAGAGAAATCAGTAGAAAGATAGTTGTTTTTTTATAAATTTTATGATATAAGTGACGAAAAAAAAATAGGGTGAAAAACTCACCCTATTCCTACCCTGAAAAACTTATCCTAGGCTAGTGCCGGGAACGGTTCCCGACTAAAAAAACTAAGAAGCTTGCTGAGGTAAAACTCCGACTTGGACGCTGAGTTTAACGGTTTTACCCTCTCGATTAATTTGTAAGGGGATATTATTGCCGACTCGGGAATTTTCCACCTCTTCTTGCACTTGAGAGGGATCATTAACCGATTTTCCATCAATGGCGGTGATCACATCTCCTTCTTTTAATCCGGAGCGTTGCGCGGGAGAGTTAGGAACCACACCGACAATGACAATTCCCTGATTTTCGGAAATTTTCCAGCCTTTAGTTTCTTGCAATTGCTCCTTAAGATCGGGAGTTACTTGAGCCATTTGAATTCCGAGATAAGCATGGTTGACTTTGCCATTAGCAATTAATTGGTGGGCGATTTGTTGCGCTTTATTGATGGGGATCGCAAAGCCAATTCCCTGAGCATTTTGAATAATAGCGGTATTGACACCGATCACATTGCCTTGAGCATCTAATAAAGGCCCACCAGAGTTACCCGGATTAATGGCGGCATCGGTTTGAATAAATTGTACCCGTTTATCGCCTGCCCCAATTAACGCGCTACTTCTTCCTGTGGCGCTGACAATTCCTGTGGTAACAGTATTATCTAATCCTAAAGGATTACCAATAGCGATGGCCCATTCGCCCACTTGTAGATGATCTGAGTCAGCGAGTTTAACAGTGGGGAGATTATCGGCCTCTACTTTAACCACAGCAATATCGGTGATGGGATCACTCCCTAAGACTTTGCCGATTAAGGTACGTCCATCTTTAAGAATAACATTGACTTTATCAGTGCCATCTACCACATGAGCATTGGTGATAATTTCCCCTCTTGAACTGATAATAAAACCTGAACCGGTTCCCCGTTGTACTTGTTTATTAGGGATTTCGGGCTGATCAGAACCGAAGAATTGACGGAAAAAAGGGTCATTAAATACCTGTGGGGTTTGGGTCGTCACCGTGCGAGATGAGTCTATACGTACTACTGCCGGACCGACTTCTTGAACCACCTGGGTAACAAAATTGATAGGAACGGCAATTTGAGGAGATGGAGTTGATGAATTGATTGATGGTTGTGACTGGGTAGGGTTATCAGTAGTCCGTGCTAGAAGAGAAGGACTACTAAATACATAAGATCCACCGATTCCCATTCCTGCGCCCAATATAACCAGGGAACCATAAGTTAAGGCGCGTTTCCAAGGAGAGGGTTTTGGTTTTGGTTTAAAATTGGAGTCATGGATGTCGATAGTATTTGTCATAGTATGTCCGTTTTAACTTCGCTTAAGAATTTAAATATTCAATTTAGGCTAAAGAGGAAAGTCAGCCCTAGGTGTGTGAGGAGTTTTCGGAGTAAAACGGTGTGTAAGAAGCTTTACGGGAAAACGGTTTATTGAGGCTGACATCTTTAATCTAGGTTGTGGGTATGACTTCAGTATGATATTGAGATGAAATTTATGTGACAATACTGAATTGGGTAGTTGGACAATAGGCAAAAAGTAATAGGCAAGGCTTTTAGGGATGGCGCACCAGTAGCTTGATCTATCTTCAGAGAGTTACCAGTAGCCGCTTAACACTTCAATTGTGCTAGAGGCGGTTTTTTCCCAACTAAATTGACTCGCTTGTTGTAACCCTTGTTGACTCAGCCGGGTTCTGAGGGGTTCATCAGTACCGATCGCTTGCATTGCTGCGGTTATTTCTTCGATATTATAGGGATTAACTAATAATGCCGCATCGCCGGCCACTTCGGGTAAGGAGGAAAGATTAGAGGTAATGACAGGGGTTCCGCATCCCATCGCCTCTAAGACGGGTAGTCCAAACCCTTCCCAGAGAGAGGGAAAGACTAAGGCTAAAGCTTGATTGAGGATTAAGGGCAATTTCTCATAAGGGAGATAATCGAGAAAAATAACTTGTTGAGATAATCCTAATTCATCCACCTGAGTTTTGAGAAGAGGGGTAAATCGAGGATCGGAAGATCCAGCGATCCAAAGTTGATAGTTTTGACAGTGAGGAAGTGCGGCAAAGGCGCTAATGAGACGATGTAAATTTTTATAGGGATCATGACGGCCAATATAGAAAAAATAAGGAATTTGAGGCCGTTTAATCTCGTTGGGAAGGGGGCGAAAATGAGTTTTATTGTAGGCCAAAAGCACAGGGGTAATTTTTGAGTCCGGAATGCCAAAAAACGCTTGTAAGTCTTTTTTTGTGGCCATCGAATCACAAATAATATGTTCAGCTTGAGCCAAAACTCGGGGAAGATAATAACGACAATACAGGGTTAAAGCCGAAAACCGTTTAGGAAAGCGTAAAGGAATTAAATCATGTACCGTCACCACAAAGCGGCAATTAGTATAAATAGGGGCTTCAGGAACCGGCGAAAATAAAAGAGAACTATTCAATTGACGATAAATATTAGGAACTTGAAACTGAGTCCACCATAAACGCTGAACATTTCCTTTTGTCCCTTGTGCTTGAGTGAGATTGGGAGGCACCAGAAAACAGTTAAAATTATCAATAGCATTAGCTGTCAATAAAATAGGTTCTAGCGGCTGTAAATAAGGAAAAAGATTCGACGCATAAGTCGCTAAACCCGTAGGCTGAGATAAAAGAAAAGACAAATTAACCAATAATTTTTTATCCATGATTATTTATCTGTGTTCATCTGTGGACAAAAATCATAACAAACTCCGGTAAGCCTTAAGTGTTTCTCTAGCGGTATTCTCCCAAGAAAATAATTTTGCTCTTTTTTTTCCTTTCTCAATTAAATCTTGACGCAACTGAGAATCAGTAATAACCTGATAAATTGCCTCAGCTAATTCCTGAGCATCATCAGGGTTGATCAAAAGGGTAGCATCTCCGGCCACTTCAGGTAGAGAAGAGGTATTAGAGGTGACTACTGGTGTTCCCAAGGTCATCGCTTCCAAAACGGGAAGACCAAAACCTTCATAAATAGAAGGATAAACAAAAACATCGGCATGGCGATAGAATTCGGCCACTTTTTCATCTGATAAATAATCTAAATGTTCAATATCCTGTTTCCAAGGAGAATTGGCGATGGCTTCAAATATCGGTTGATATTTCCAACCTTTTTGTCCGATCAGCACTAAACGATGGTCAATTTTATAATGGAGTTTGAGTATATTAAAGGCAAAAATTAAAGTATTAATATTTTTTCTCGGTTCGATCGTGCTGACAAAAAGGAGATAAGGTTTTGAAGACGAGGGTGCTTTTTCTGTTAAAAAATCTTCGGATGAATAGCGGCTCGCCAAGGGAGTTACATAAATTTTATCTGGCTTAACGCCTAAATAATTAATGAGATCATTTTTAGAACTTTCGGAAATGGTAATCACTAAATCCGTCCATTTTAAACATTGTTTAACTCGCCCCGTGTAAGTTCTAACAATTGAGTTAACCAATTGAGGATATTTAATAAAAGTCAGATCGGTAATAGTCATCACTTTTAAACTATTACGACAGGGATAAACCACATGATCGGGGCCATGAACAATATCAGGCGACCCAAAATATTTTTCAAAATAGGCTAAACTTGGATTAGGATATTTGGCTAAAAAATTAGAAAGGGTTACGGGAATAGGTAAACAATAAATATTGGCATATTTTTGCAGTTTTTCGGGAACCGATAAATTTCTTTTTAGCCAATTTTTGACCGAAGGCTGATAAGAAACTGACAAGTGAAAATTTTCATCTTTTTGCAACTGTTGAAGACCATTAATTAAATGATAAACATAAAGGCCTATTCCACTGGGTTTGGGTCTTAAAGCTGTGCCATCAATTAAAATTTTTAACATGAGTTTGCTTATCAATGAATGATAAGTTGATGAATCGTTGACAATACAAGAAAATTCCTTGAAGTTTAGCTAAGGCAAACTTCGGTTTTAAAGGAAGGATAACCAGTGACATGAAAATCATGCGGATAAATCTCCCCCAAAGAAGCAAGGGGTTTGTATGTTTTTCTAAACTGAGCAAATAACTATAAATGTTATGAATCAGTCTGAGATATCCATATTTTAGCGTAATAGAAGATGCTTCATGAATCACTTTAATTTGATTGGTGATGGCGATTAAATGGCCTCCTTTAGCATAACGCTGACAAAAATCAAAATCTTCATAATAAAGAAAATAATCGGTATCAAAATAGGGACTTTCTTGAAATTGTTTTAAATTAATCAAAAGACTACAACCCGTTACCCACTGGGCTGATAAATAGGGTTTATCCTGATAATCTAAAGATTCCTCTACCACAACAATTTCACCGGTTTTGACGCTAAATTTACCCCAACCAAACCAAATTTTACCTGATGGTTCATAAACTTCTGTCCCCAGGAGGGAAATTTCCGGGTGATTGACAAAGAATTGACTAGCTTTAGGGAGAGAATCAGGAAGCAAATAGGCATCCGGATTAATTAACCAAACAATGGCTTCTTTGTTTTCTGCATAAATCCAGTTTAATCCTAAATTACAAGCTTTTCCAAAGCCCAAATTCTTTTTCGCTTCTAAAAGATAAATGTTTTCACTTTTCAGGGTTCTAATTTGCTCATCATCAGGTGAATTGTTGACAATCACAATAGAGAAATCATTCACTTGATTTTCTCTCAGAGAAGCCATTAAACGACTGATGAGAGGAGTACAATAATAGTTGACTATTAGAAAATAAAAACAAGGGGGTTGACTTTTGAGCATACTTAGGCTTAAGCTAATTAACTTTGTTGAGTTGACAGATGGTATATTTTTCTATGTGGGTAGATAAAGGTTGACAATTAATCGGATTGATGGTTAATCCTAACGCCGCTAAATCTTTCTGTTTAGCTAGTTGTTTATCAGGTTCTTTTTTTTCAAAATTTATTTCTAATAAATACAGGGACTTTTCGGGAGTAGCTTTAATAATTTTTTCAGCATTTTTTCTCATTAAAGTATTAGGACTTAATCCCGAATTGCCGGTAATACGAACTAATCGCGTATGACGAGGAAAATAAGGGACTACATAGCCCATTGGTTCTCCACCCCACATAACAATTACCGAGTTTTCGTATCGATTGAGTAAATTTTTCTCAATCCCAAAATAATTAGATGACCAAGCAATTCGCCACCAATCAAGCGGTTGAACAGTTATTATTAACGTAAAAAATAAGGCGATGGAAAGATGTTTTGTTATTTTCGGAAGGGGATAAATATAGCCAATTACTAAAACAATTAAAACGGGCGTTAAAAGTTCTAAAACAATTAAATATCGATAAATAGAAAACTGAATTAACCAGATCAGATAAGCGGCTGTAAAAAAAGGGAGAAATAGACGAAAAGCATTCTCATTTATAAGAGGGTTTTTGCTGGTTTTCTGGGGATTATAAAACTTTTTATATAAAGCAAAGCCGAGCAGGAAAACAATTAAAATATAAGCCAGTGAGAATCGTACATCTCTAAACTTTAATTCAGCGACTAAATTGGGATTATGCAAAAAATAAAAAGGATAAAATATAGCTTGCAAAAGGTTACGAGGAAGAAATCTGGCATCTTTTAAATTAAAATCGGTTTCAATATAAGGCGATTGAAAAATTTTATTAAAAAAGGGAAAAAGAGGATTAGAAAAGTTGCTCCACATCAAAAACATCCAATAGCCAGCAGTGAGCATAAACCCGCTAAACATTGTGCCGATTATAATCCCTAAATTCCTAATCTTTCGTGGCCAATTATTATGGATAAAATTAATAGCGACAATTAAACTAATACCATATAGGGCAACTGTCAGTTTAAGCCCTACACCTAACCCCATGACTAAACCCGCTATCATCAAGTTTTTTAGAGGAATATCTTGATGTTTAGAGAGACTATAAATAATAATTAATAAAGACCCTAGGGCAAATAAACTGGCGGTACTATCACCCATTGTGGTTCCTAATTCAGATAAATAAGCCGCTCCCCAAAAACTGGTTAACGCCGCTAATAAGCTAATTAAATGTTTATAGGTATCCTTCAAATTAATAAGAGAAAAATAGAGAATATAATGAACAAACCACAAATTTAAACCGTGCAGTCCTCCTAGGAAAGAATTGACGATAATTGAGGGAATTTTTAGATAATATATACTGACAAAAAAAGGAATATCTAATAAAGGATTAAAAAAGGTTTGAATTTGAGCCGGTAAGATATCATATTTAATTCGGTCTGTCAGCAACATATAGGGATTATAAAAATGATAGTTTCGCAGGTCCCAATTGACATCTTGTCCGAAAATAATTGTCACTAATGCCCCAAGTAAAAAGTAACTGAGCGCTAATATCACAGGGGTAGAGATATTTTTCAGTCTAAAAGTCTTCATCGATAGCTATAGACTCGATAATGTTTAAAAAAATTATTATTTCATGTTTGGTCAAAAATCACAAGTTAATTTTTTATGCGACTTGACAATTTATTTTTAGCTAGACATAGGATTTGAGAATAATAAGGGAACTTTTTGAGTTAATTGTAGTCGTCTCAAAGAGTAAGCCTAGTATTCTCAATTTTTTTAAGGGTGGAAAACGAGAGTGAATTGCTTGATATGAACAGACACCCCAGATAGAATAAAGGTTTCCTAAGCTGAACCATTCAATGATTATCCCCCTAAATATCTCATGCTACCGATTAACCTCATAATTCCCAAAACTGTGAAAATAGCTATTTTAAAAGATAATCTTAATAAAGCTTATTTAAAATTTTTCTTAGTGATCATTTTGATCGCGGTAATTGGATTATCTACGGTTAGTCATTATGGAGCAACTTGGGATGAATGGATAGAAATTTATATGGTTCAATGGGTTCGGCAATATATTAAGGATGGAACGCCGATACCTAGAGATTCAAAATATTATGGTTTTATTTTTAATTATGCCGCCGATCAAATTTATGATTTAACTAAACCTTTGGGAGATTTTAAGTCAGTTCAAGCGAGTAATACTTTCAATGAACATGAAAAAAATGTCCTGAAATTAAAACGAAGAATACAAGTTAAACATATTGTTACTTTTATATTTTCTTTACTGGCTTTCGTTGCTGTTGGGGGAATTGTCGCTATATTGACCGGTTGGGAATACGCTTGGTTTGCTCCTATAGTTTTAGCTTTGTTTCCTCAATTTTGGGGACATAGCTTTTTTAATCCTAAAGATATTCCCTTTGCTGTTATGTTTACGGTTTCCACTTGGTTAGGAGCTTGTTTACTTAATTATTATTATCAAGTAGAAGCCGAACATCTGAAAATAGGAAAGAATAAAATAACCCTATATTCCCTATTATATGGAGGTCTTGCCGGTTTATTTACAGGCATTAGGGTAGGGGGGTTTTTAATGATATTTTTTGTGATAGCCGCTCATCTATTAACCCATCTCAATCTGAAGGCTCTCTCTTTAAAAATTAAAAACTTTGCGCCTTTTTACGGTTTAATGATCGGGAGTTGGTTTTTAATCACCACTCTTTGTTATCCCGCTTCTTGGTCTAACCCCATCCAATGGTTTTTTGCCGCTTTGGATAATTTTTCTAAATATAGTCTTTGGGATAACTCTGTATTATTTGACGGGCAATTTATACCCGGTAAATCTTTGCCTTGGTATTATTTACTTCGACTGTTGACTATTACTGTACCGATAATTTTTCTACTGGCTTTTTTAATCGGTGTAATGGCCATAATTATCAACTATAAAAAATTCCCCGAAAATCGACGAGCTTGTGCAATTTTAGTTTTGTTGCAAGTGTTTTTTATTCCCACCGTCGCGATTTTAAAACATTCGACAATTTATGATGGAATCCGACATTTTTTATTTATCCTGCCGGCCATAGCCGCTCTATCAGCTACGGGTTTGATTTGGATTTATAAAAAAATCAATAATAAGCCACTTAAAATTTTTGCGGTCACTTTACTGATGATCCAATTTAGTTTAATTATTACAGATATGTCGGCTCTACATCCCTATCAATATAGTTATTTTAATAGAACTTATGGAGGGTTAGCGGCTGCCTACAATCAACAAGAAACGGATTATTGGGGATTAAGTTTAAGGGAAGGAATGGAATGGCTTAATAAAAATGCAGAACCCAATTCTAAAATTGTCATAGCCGGCCCCTTATTTGCCGCCGAAATATTTTCTGATCTCCATCATAAATTTACCTTAATTAACCGTGATGATTTTCACCTGGGTCAAGACCCATTACCCGATTATTACATGGGACTTCCCCGCTATGATTATCACAAAGCTTTTCCGGAATGTCCTGTAGTTTATTCGGTCACCAGACAAAATACCCCCCTGACGATTGTTAAAAAATGTCCGTAAAAAATCCCCTTAAAAATAGTTTTGTTTTCCTTGAAATTACTTAAAAAATAATTAGATTATGCTAGATCATTTACAGAAAATAAATCAAGTTGCACTAAATAATTATAGAATCGCTGTCCTCTTGCCTTGTCGAAATGAAGGATTAACCATTGCTCGAGTAGTTTCTGAGTTTAAAAAAGCCCTTCCTCAAGCAGAAATATATGTTTATAATAACCGCTCAACCGATGATACTGTAGAGCAAGCTCAGTCTTCAGGCGCGATTGTTTGTCATGAATATCTACCTGGAAAAGGCAATGTGGTTAGGCGAATGTTTGCCGATATTGACGCTGATATTTATGTTCTTGCCGATGGCGATAATACCTATGAAGTCGGTGCAGTCAAACGGCTGATAGAAAGATTATTAACCGAACAATTAGATATGGTAGTGGGGGCGCGTCGTGTGGCAGGAAATACCCCCCAAGCTTACCGTCCTGGTCACAAAATGGGCAATCGTTTCTTGACTGGTTTTGTGCAATTTTTATTTGGTGCTAGACTGGTAGATATGCTCTCGGGCTATCGAGTTTTTTCTCGTCGTTTTGTTAAATCATTTCCGGCCTTATCCAATGGCTTTGAAATAGAAACTGAGTTAACAATACACGCTCTAGAGTTAAAAATTCCTTTTGCCGAAGAACCTACTATTTATGGTTCTCGTCCTCCAGGTTCAGAAAGTAAGCTGAGAACCTTTACCGATGGTTGGCGAGTCTTGGGAACCGCTTTATTATTATTTAAAGAAATTCGTCCCTTTCTCTTTTTTAGCTTAGTATCTTTGTTTCTGGGTTGTGTTTCCATCGCTTTAGCGATACCAATTTTTATTAATTATTTAGAAACGGGTTTAGTACCGAGATTTCCCACAGCAATTCTTTCAGCTTCTATTATGTTATTAGCCTTTTTAAGTCTTACCTGTGGATTGATTTTAGATTCAGTGGCTAGGGGAAGACGAGAAGTTAAGCGCATGGCCTATCTTTCTTATTCTCTGCCTCAATTAGTCGGTCAATCTTTGCGGCTCAAGGAATAAGCTTAAACTTATGAAAGCGATTAAACCTTATCTTCGTTGGCTAATTTTTGGCGGGACTTTGTTCTTTATCCTTAAAACCCTTAAAGACCACTGGCAACAGGTAGCATCAGTTCGCCTAGAAACACAAGGATGGTGGCTGCTGATTCTTGCCGCCATGATAACTTTTTTTGCTCATACTTGGTCGGGTTGGGTTTGGACTTGGATTCTGAAAATTTTTAAACAACCGGTGAACCCAAGATGGGCGGTTTGTGTCTATCTGAAAACGAATTTGGCTAAGTATCTGCCGGGTAATGTTTGGCACTTTTACGGACGTATTTCGGCTGTTCATAAGGTGGGTGGTTCTTTAGAAGCGGCTAGTGTGAGCGTTTTATTAGAACCTGTGTTAATGGCAGCCGCCGCACTTTCTATTGCTGTGGTGAGTAGTGGGTTAGGATTGATTAAAAGCCAGGGAAATAATCCGATTTTGTTGTGCGAATTTTTGGCTTTAATTGCCGTTTTATTGGGGATACATCCCTATATTCTGAATCCTCTGATGAAGCGTCTGAGCCGCTTAAAAAATCCAGGTCATTCTATTAGCTCAGTGCAGATAGACTCTTATCCTCTATTACCCCTGTTAGGAGAAATCGGGTTTTTAGGATTTAGAGGTATTGGTTTTATTGTTACTTTAATGGCTTTAATGACTGTCAATCCTATTTATCTACCTCAATTAATTAGTGTTTTTAGTTTGGCTTGGTTACTGGGATTAATCGTACCCGGCGCTCCCGGGGGTTTAGGGGTATTTGAAGCCACCATGATTGCTTTATTAAATCGTCAGGATTTTCCCGTTGCTATTATTTTGAGTGCGGTGGCTTTATATCGCTTGATTAGTATTTTGGCAGAAGTGGCCGGGGCGGGTTTCGGGTCTTTTAGTCAAATTCAAGTTTCTAAAACGCCTTAATCCTCTTATTTTCTCAGATGAAATAATAATTCTGCCAACTTTTCTTGAACCTTTTCGGGACTATATTGAGATATGGTTTTGAGACTATTTTCAGAAAGATGATGCCAAAGTTCGGCATTATTATATAACTGCAAAACTTTTTGAGCAAACGCTTGGGGTTCATCAGCAATCAGGACATCATAGCCATCGGTTAATCCCATACCCTCTGCACCAATTTTTGTGGTAACCGTAGGGAGTCCATAGGACATACTATGACCAATTTTACCTTTCATACCGGCACCAAATCGTAAAGGAGCCACAAACAGGCGGCTTGTGAGAAAATAAGGTTCTACCTCTTCCACATATCCCTGAACAATGACTCGTTCGCTTTCTAGGGCTTTAACTTCATCTTTCATATTACTGCCCAATAAAATCACTTTAATCTCAGGGTTAGACTGCCAGATAATGGGCATAATTTCCTGACATAACCAGATCACCGCGTCAATATTCGGAGGATGATTATAACTGCCGATAAAGACTAAATCCGAGCGTTGCTCAAAGCTTTTTAATTGACCTTCATAGGGATGATGAATATTCGGAATGACCCAAACTTTATTGATATCCAAATCATTTAATGTCTTTTTTTCCACCTCAGTTACTACCACTGTGGCTTCTGTTGCTTGAGCAAATTTGGTTTCCTGTTTTTGATAGGTTTCCCAAGACCAAGTAGTATTCTGGTAATCTCCGGATAAATAATCTTGTTGTCTTTTTATGCGTAAAAAATGTAAGTCAATGGTGTCGTAAATAACCGGAACTTTAGCATAATGTCTAATCAAATCTAAATATTTTTCACATAATTCGGGACGACATAACCACACTGTATCCACTAAAGATAATCGATTAATTAACTGTTCTTCTAAGTTCGGTTGTGTGGGGGTAGAGTATAAGACTTCTATTCCCATCCCTTGTAGCGTCGAGGTATAGGGTTCTTCAGGAAACCCATTATCGGGTAGAAAAATAATCGAGTAACCTAGATTCTGAAGAATTTTTAAAATACCTAGTAGTCTGACACAACCGGATTCCCGGTCATAAAGGGGAACATAAGAGTCAATAACGAGAATGGTGGGTTTTCCTTGTAACCGTCTTGCGCCTTTGGGAACATGATTAGGATCGTTAGAAAAATGCTTGCTCAGTTCTTCTTTCCACTTTTGTTGAAATTTGGTGTAATTGACTTGTTGATACTGTTTCGCGCCACTGTTTAAATCTGTGCCTGAAGTAATTCCTTCATAATGAATCAATTTTGATTGAGGTTGATATAAAACTTTATAGCCGAGTTTTCGGAGGGCAAAACATAAATCTGTATCTTCATAATAAGCCGGTAAAAATGTCTCAGAAAATCCCCCTAATTGACGAAAAATATCCGCCCGAACTAATAAACTCGCCCCCGAACAATAGTCAACTTCTCTGACATAATTATATTCGGGTTCATCAGGATTTTGAAGTCGTCCATAGTTCCATCCTGAAGCATCTTGCCAAATAATTCCTCCGGCTTCTTGAAGTCTTCCATCTGGATAGATCAATTTAGACCCTACTGCGCCGACTTTTGGGTTATTTTGGATCAAGTCTAACAAACTTTCTAAACAGCCAGATAAAATTTGAGTATCATTATTTAAAAAATATAAAAATTTTCCTTTAGCCGCAGAAGAACCCGCATTACAGGAGCGGATAAAACCCATATTGTTAGAATTTTTTAACCTGCGAATTCCGGTTATTTGCTCTAAGCCTTTTTCTGTTTCATCAGTGGAGCAATCATCAACGACAATTACTTCAAAACTGAAGGATTTATCTAAGGTTTTGCTAATGGAGTTTAAGCAATTAAATGTATATAAAAATTGATTGTAAACTGGAATAATAATCGATACTAAAGGATCGTCTGATGTTTCTATTTCAATGGGCTTAGGAGATTCTAATTGAGCAATTTTTAGTACCTCTATATCCGCTTGAAAAATTTCTTTTCCCGTGACCGTTTTAACGATTTTTTTAATAATTTTTCTTTGGGTTCGCCAGAGAGCAATTCCTATTCCTTCTTCGGATAAAGCAAACAAAAATTTTTTAATTAACTGCTTGATTTTAAACACTAATTTCTATCCTCCTAAAGTTTAGTCGAGTCAAAAAAAATTATTTTTCTGTGCTTTCCTGAACAATTCTTTTTAATTTCAACCCAGCAAAGAGCATTTTTCCGAAGAGACTGCTTTTTATTTGTTGAAGAGTTGCCTGGCATTTTTCTAACTCTTTTTGCACTCGGAAAAAATCTGATTGAGTTTTTCTTAATTCCGATTCTAAGTCGGCTTCGTGAGCTTCTAGCTGTTGAATTCTAGCTATTCCCCGGTCTCGTTGCTTTTCTAAATCATTGCGATAGTTTTCCAATTTTTCATAGATGTTCATTTTTAAAGATTCGGGGAGTAAATTATAATAGGATGAGGTCAGTAGCTTTTTATAAAAACGTAAGTGATCTCGTATAGATTCTCCTGTCTCAAGATTTTTGACTGATTCTTGCTCGGGATGAATACGAAAATAAGACAGCGTTTGATCAATGAAGCCTATTTGATAATAAAGCATGACCCTAGCCCACATTTCTACATCAACTACTTGACATAAATCGGCATCAAATGTTCCGAGTTGATCAAATACTTCTTTTTTGATCAGTACGTTGCTAGGTTCGCCTATTTTATTCATAGGCTCTTGCAAAAAGTTAGGGTCTTTTAACAGAGTTTCTCCTGATTGAATTTCTTCAAGTATTGACCAATGCTCATGTAAATTTTGACAATTATTATAGATATTTAGGCAGCTTTGCAAAGTTTCTGCCTCTTTTGACAATATTAGTTCTCTTTGACAAAAAACCATGCCGATTTTCTCATTTTTTTGGCATAGTTTAACCATTTCTTCGAGGCAATTCGGCTTAAGAATATCATCCTGAAACAAAAATTTAATATAGTCTCCTTGAGCCTGGGAAATACAATAATTCCAGTTGTTAATCATTCCCTGATCGGGATTCGTGAAAATTTTAAAGTGATGTGGACTTTGCTCTTGATAAATTCGAGCGATTTGCAGGGTTTGATCGGTAGAACTATCATCGCTCAGAATAATTTCTAGGTGGGGATAAGTTTGAGATAAGGCCGAGGATAAAGTTTCCCCGAGAAATTTTTCCCCTTGATAAGTGGGAATTAAAATACTGACTAAAGGAAAAGGATTTTTATTCATATCTTCCCGATGGTCGGGAGTATCGAGTACACTAGGAAGTATAGCATTAGGGGTAATATCCCTGACTTGGCCAGAGGAGACAATCCCTGCTGAGAAGTCAATCACGCCCGATTAACAAGCTCAGTAACTTGCTGAGTTACTACTCGCATTCAACAAACAATAAAGACTCTAGGGAGATTGAGGTCAAGTCTATTTAGCCAGTCAGTCAAGCGAGTTTCTTCGCGGTTGCTCCTGCTCCCAATGCCCCCAACTGAATCATTTAAAACATCTATTTGTCTGAGCTTGTTGACTGATGGTCAATAAGACACTCTTGATGGAAATCCGCTTTAATAAAACGAATCTGCTCAAAATCCTAGTTCGCTCACCCGGATGTAAGGCCTGATACTCCTTTTTCCCTATGGAAGGAGCAGTGTTGATCCTCGTGCGGCTAAAATCGCCGGTATTACAGCTAATTTTAGTCCAGTGGAGAAACCAGTGAGTCAAAATGCTTTATTTTGCATTTGTTAACACTTCTTCTTACTTTATTGATCAACATATCGCGATTTTAGATGGAAAATAAAAGTAAGGGGTCAAGTGAATTTTGACTTGATTATTCATTAACTTTCGTTTTGAAAAAGATCTATGCTTGTTTGTCCCCAATGCCAATATGACAATCCTAACTCGAGCCAGTCTTGTACGCGCTGCGGAACTTCTTTATCCTATAAAGACTGTGGTGAATGTGGAACAATGATTTCTTTTGAAGCTGAAAAATGTCCCCATTGCGGCGCATTTACAGCCACAGTATGGTGGGCAGTGATCGCTCTTGAGGGCGAAGCGGCAACAAAACCTGTTTTTGTAGATGGGAGTCTAGCGGGTCATCAGCCGCTCAAAGAGTCCCCTACCCCTGAGCCGTTGTTTGACTCCTCACAGCAGTCAGCAACCGCAATTCTTGAACAGCCATATCTAGACCCAGGGCAACGTTATCGCCTGATGGCTGATGTTCAAACCCGAGTTTGTCCGCAAAAAATCCCTAAACCCCTATGCTTGGAAGGGCTAGTAGTGGACTGCCAACCCTTACAGAAGTCGGTCTTAAAGGCACTATTAGAAGAGCAAGGGGAATGGTTAAATCAGGATGATCACGCCGCTAATGCTACCCTCGCCATGAAAAATTTATTATGGCATCAGTTGGGAATTTCTCAACTGGCACTTCCGTACTTGAGTTTAGGAAAATTTTATCCTTTAATTCCAGAAATACACGAAGTTTGGTCTGATGAGAGCCAAGATATCATTCTTCTAGAAAATCGCTCAAACTGGCAGCCTCTTTCTCTATTTTTGTCCACTGAAGAATTACCCAGTTTACAAATCCTCTATTGGTTTAATGAAATGGCTTCTTTGTGGACTCCTCTGTCTGAAGTCCACTGTTGTCAAAGCTTATTGATGAAAAATAATTTGCGAGTTGATGAAGATCAAACGCTTGGATTAATGCAATTGTATGATGATCCTGCCGATGTTCAACCCACTCTTGAGGATTTAGGGCGAATGTGGCAAGAGTTGTTGCAGGAGTCTCAGCAGCAAAACCTAGAGCCGCTTTTGGAGTTGGTAAAACAAGTGATTGCTGGAGAAATTGATAGCATCAGTCAATTATGTCTTGAACTGCAAAATTTAGGTAATCAGCAGCAAGTTAAAGACCTCAACCTCTCCGAAGAGTCACTCAATGGCTACGACGTTGATGAGCAAAAAGTTGAGGCCATGTCTCTGCCGTTCGAGTTCTATCAAAACGATGAGTCTCTCGATACAGAGGAAGAGGACGAAACCATTATTGAGGGCAATATGAGTGAGGATTTGTCAACGGCTGACTTACCGATGCAACTCCTTAGTCTAAGTGATGCTGGTGCCACTGATATTGGTCGTCAAAGGCGACATAATGAGGATCATTTTGGCATAGAAACTGAGATTACCAAACAACATAGTAATCGAGGGCAAAAAGTTCGCGCTAAAGGCTTGTATATTGTGTGCGATGGCATGGGGGGTCATGCCTCTGGAGAGGTGGCTAGTGCTTTAGCCGTTGATACCCTGCAACGTTACTTTGCGACTCATTGGACTCAGGAGTTACCGGATGCAGAAACCATTGAACAGGGAATTTTATTAGCCAACGAGACGATTTACCAAGTTAATCAAGACCAAGATAGTTATGGTAGTGGTCGTATGGGGACTACGCTAGTGATGGTATTGCTAGAAGGAACTCGAGTGGTCATTGCCCACGTGGGTGATAGCCGGATTTACCAAATCAATCGCAAGTGGGGTTTAGAACAATTAACGGTAGATCATGAAGTAGGACAACGAGCTATCACAGAAGGCATTGCTCCTGAGATCGCTTACTCTCGCCCTGATGCTTACCAACTGACTCAAGCGTTAGGTCCTCATGAGAATCAATATGTCAAGCCAGATATCAAATATCTAGACTTGCATGAGGATACTCTTCTGTTATTGTGTTCTGATGGGCTTTCTGATAATCAATTCCTGGAAACAAATTATGAAACTTGTTTGACTCCTTTAATTAGCTCTAGTGCGAATTTAGATGAAGGACTGCGAAAGATGATGGCTTTGGCCAATCAGAAAAATGGACATGATAACATCACTGCTATCATCGTGAGAATTAAACTTCAGCCTTATTTTGACCAACCCCTGTAAAGTTATTGTGACCAGTCGTGATCTAGTCACTCAATTATTGAGATGATAGATTCACGGTCTTTAAATCTTTGCATTTAGGGTAGTCAATTCTTGTTGCTCACTCTTCATCCCAAGCTTCTACTAACAAGACTTCTTGGACTGGATCTTGCATAGTGAAGCCAAAATCTAGCAGTTCTTTCTTCCAAAAAGACCATTCATCTCCATAAAGAAGGGCTAATTTCCAGATGCTATCGCTAGATTTGATTACTTTTGACTCAACAAGTGTAGTCACTTTACGCTGAAACTTCACCATTGGGTGAGCGACTTGATTAGTCATATACTCAATTTGTGTGCAATCAACTAAGTTTTACAAAATCTATTTAGGTAACGCTTCTTTGATATTTATATTTTACCAACTTATGTATGTTAAGCGATCAAGAAGCGCTCTTACCTAAGATTACCTCAATCAAGGGGATTCAGGCAAGTCTTTTTTACAAAATGTACGGTAATTACTACTACTTTTGGCAGCAACTTACAGACAGGGTCTTTATTTAGTATAACCTGAAGCAACAATCATTGACCCAATTCCCTGATCAGAAAAGATTTCCAACAGTAAAGCATGGGGGACACGACCATCGATAATGTGTGCCGCCCGAACCCCTTGAGCCAGCGATCGCACACAACAGGTCACTTTAGGAATCATGCCACCGCCAACAATCCCTGCACTAATTAAATCTCTGGCTTGTTGAATATCCAATTTAGTGAGTAAGGTAGAGGGATCTTTATAATCTTCCAGAATTCCGGCTGTATCTGTCAGTAAAATCATTTTTTCGGCTCCCAAAGCCGCCGCGATTTCTCCGGCTACGGTATCTGCATTAATATTGTGAGCTTGTCCACTTTCATCGGCGGCTACACTAGAAATAACGGGAATATAGCCATTTTCTACCAAAGAGGTAATTAATCGGGTATCCACACTAGCCACTTCACCGACAAAACCAATCCCTTCTTTACCCACAGGACGTGCTTTAACTAAATTCCCATCTTTACCACATAATCCCACCGCTAACCCACCAGCTTGATTAATCAAGGAGACTATTTCTTTATTGACACGTCCTACCAGTACCATTTCTACGACATCCATCGTCGGGGCATCAGTCACTCTTAGCCCGTCTTTAAATTGAGGTTCTATGCCTAATTTATCCAACCAACTATTGATTTCTGGGCCTCCACCATGCACCACTACAGGACGTAATCCCACACAAGACATAAAAACAATATCTCGCATCACTTTGTCCTTGAGAGAACTGTCTTTCATGGCTGCACCACCGTATTTAACAACCACTGTACGACCAGCAAATTTTTGAATGTAGGGCAAAGCTTCGCTTAAAATTCTTACCCGTGTGGCTGCTTCTTGCTTGATGTATTCGCTTTCAATACTCATTGACTGTATCTACTCGTTATCAATGTATCTGTTATTCAGTTTAGCGGTTTAGGGTGACTCAAAAACTGTTCAATCCGGACTGATAAGCTAAAGGACTTGGACATCTTTAATCATTAATCATAGTGCCGCATTTTCTCTGACTACAGATTTTGCAGAAATTCTTCCAATTTAAGCTAGGAGACTACTTGCACAATTGACCAGTTCTCAGGCTCGGGGAACACCGACTCAGAGAACAGACCCCTCGGAAAATTCGGTTTAGGCAAACGGTTTAGTGATCTAAATCACTGTTTTCTTGTACCCATATCACAGCAAAATTGTGAAATTAATCTTAATATTTTTGATGAGATCTTGTAGAGAGAATGTATCTTAATAAGATGGCTCTATGTAAAAATACGGTGTACCTTCTAGTCCTTGAATATTCCGGTTATCGACAAATAATTAAGTTAACCCAAAAAACTTATAGTCTCGGTCGCGAGGCGAGTAACGCTATTGTTATAGACTTTCAAAAAGTTTCTCGAAAACATGCGACGTTAATTCAAAAAAAAGACCCCATTACTAAGCAATATGTTTATTGGATATTGGATGGAAATCTGCAAGGTCAAAAAAGCCATAATGGTCTTTTTGTCAATGGCAGAAAATGTTATGTAAAAGAATTAAAAGATGGAGATAAAATTAATTTTGGTTGTCAAGTAAATGCCGTTTATCATGCGGTTGAACACCCCCAAAAATTAATGAGTTTAAAAACTATCAATGAAAATACTACCCCGGATCTTTTCCAAGAATTTTTAGAAATAGAAAAAGAACTCTCTCCCATCATCAAATTAGAGTCCACTGAGCAAGAGGATACAATGCCTCTAGCTCAAATGCTTCCCCTGTCGCCCTCAGAGTCTTATAATACTAATTTAAATTTTTTCCAATTTAAAGACACAAACCCTCACCAAGCCTCTCTCGATGAGCAACTGATTAAAAATTTTGATTTATTGATAGAAGCTTCTAAACTATCACAAGCAGAAAGTTCTCTTCAACGAGCTTTAGAAAAACAAGAATTTGCCTTATATTACCAACCTCAATATAATCTGAAAACTAAAAAAATTGATAGCTTAGAAGTTCTATTGCGCTGGCAGCATCCTAAAAAAGGCATAATTTTGCCACATCAGTTTATACCGGTTGCCGAGAAAACAGAGCTAATCATTCCTATTGGTGAATGGGTCTTGAAACAAGCTTGTCAACAAATGAAAATTTGGCAACAATTAGGATTACCTACGCTATCAATTTCTGTTAATCTTTCGGCTAAACAGTTTCGCGATAGCAATTTGATGAACATGATCAGTCGGGTTTTAAATGAAACCGGCATTATTTCCCAACTGCTCGAGCTAGAAATAACCGAAAAAACTATCATGAAAAATGAGGACTTAGCTAACCAAATTTTGGCGGATCTTAAAAATTTGGGAGTTCGTCTTTCTCTAGATAATTTTGGCAGAGAATATGCTTCATTATCTTATTTACAAAAATATCCTTTTCATACGGTCAAGCTCGATCAATCATTTATCAAAAACTTTACCAGTAGCTCGCAACAGTTGGCCCTACTGTCAGCCGTGATCGCTTGGGGACGTTTCACTAAGCTGAATATCGTTGCTGGAGGAGTAGAAACCGACGAACAATTAAAACTCTTATCTAAGTTAACTTTTGAAAAAATTCAAGGATATAAAATCAGTCTACCTTTAACGGTAACCGATGCTACTAAGTTGTTATTAGTTCAGGTTTCTCAAGGAAGTTAAAATTTTCATATTTTATTATATTTTTAAAAAAAAACTATGGTAAATTTAAAATGCTTAAGTCAAGTTATTCCCAGCAAAATTATTTATTGAGTACCTCGGCTCAGAATCTAATTTATGAACATTTTAAACAGCTTGTTATTACTCATTCCGCAGCCGAAACTCTCGAAGAATTTCGCGGTTTAATTTTTGAGGAAAAAAGCCCCCTTGATCCTTCTGTTTATTCAACCTTAAAACCCCTTCTTTTTTCTCAGAAAGGAGAAAAACAATTTCATGAAATGATCAATTATTGTTGTCAAATCATGATTGATCAGTGGTGCCAAGAGTCTTCTACTTATCCAGCCATTTTCACATTAGTCTCTTTATTTAATCAAGATTTTGCCCTTGAAGGGGTAGGTTTAAATGCTAAAATTATCTCTCTCCCATCTTCAGGTTATAGCCGACTTTGGCTTGACAATTACAAAAAAACTCAATCTTATTTACAACTTCAACGCCTAGCCAGAGCTATCTACCCTCAGCAAGCTGTTTTGGCTCAAAAGCCTCAAATTCTAGGAGACTTACTTTATCGCTATTCTTTTCTTTATCGACATTGCTTACTCACTCAAGATAGTAGTTATGAATATAGTCTTGGGATCAGCAATCTAAAAACCCGGAGACGACAAGAATTTGAACTAGCACTGGTTAAATATCTTTTTTATCATACTAGATTAAGACAAAATAAATTGACCCAGGGAGCAGTTTTTCTGCTCAAAAAACCTGCTAATCCTACTTGGTTAAAAGAGGTCGAACTACACAGGGCACTTCAAATTTTTAGCCGCAAAGCTCAAAGCATTAATCGCCAGCAAATTTTTTCATCTTCTTATCAAAATTTCAAAAATAAGTTTTATAAGTATTTAACGAAAAATTTAGTTGATTTTGAGTTTGATAATCAGCATTTTTTTGAGGTTTTATACAAAAAAATTCAGGATATTTGTCCCGAGGAAAATTCTCGAAAATTGAACGAATTTTTATTGTTAAATACCTGTATTAATCTTCTTAATTTTTTGCTTGTTGAAGAGATTTCAAGTGATAAATCTTATTTTTTAAGTCACTTGGTTACTCATTTAGGCGGAACCAGAACAGTCCATTTACTGGTCAAAATTCTTATTTTTTGTCCTAAAGTAAAACCGCATTTAGATACAAAATTAGCTTTAATATTTAAACGCTATGAGTTATTTCCTCTCTCTTCTGTTACATGGTTCATCAGGATTTTAGAAAATTTTTTAATCGCTTATAGCAGTTATTTGGGCAAGTTGGACTTGTCGTTTTTTGAAGTAGAATTCTTAAGGGGAAATACCAATCTTTAGCTATTCTAGTAGCGGCGAATTCTCTTCGCTCTACTGATTTAAATATTTCCCATAAGACAAGATGAATATAAAAGTTTAATCCCCAAGGTTTGAGCCGCTTAATTTTTTAGATAAAAATTCTGAGGAATAATTTGAATCTTTTCCCAATCCGTGAGGGTGTAATAAAGTTTTTCCGCCATATAAGTATTAGCATTTTCGGTCAAATGAATCGGATCTAAAAACATGGGTTTAGATAAATTTGGATTTAAATTATATAAATTTAGCACGGTCACATTTTTGGGAAAGGCTTTAGCCAACTGTTGATTAACTAACACCAATTTTTGATAAGTTTTTGGCATTTTTTCCCGATAGCCTTGTCCTAATTCATTTACAATAACTTTTTCTTGAGGTGACAATTTATCAAATTTACGACCTGTAATTTCAGGTTGAGTCGCAATAATAACCGGCACTTGAGCGACGGCGGCTAGACGAACCAGTTGCTTATGATTTTCTTGATAACGTTTGAGTCGAAGATTTAATTCTTTTTGATCAGGGGGTAAATATTGTTCTAAAGACCTCGTTTCTGAAGGAACGATCAATGAACTTTGTGCTAAAGTCGGTTGAGGTCTGAAAGCGATTTGGCCTAGCGTTTTAACCAAATAAGTTTGATCTAGCCAATGCTGAAAAGATTGATTTAAATAAGTTCGATAATGTCCAGAAGCATCCTGTAAAAACTCGTCAACTTTGGGAATATCGGCCTTAGCTTGGCTACTCGGTAACATTAAGTCAGCGTACCCATCAATAATAACAATCATGTCGGGTTGATAGGGAAAAATCGCCAAGGCAAATTGAGCCAAAGAATTTCCCGAAGTATAACCCGGTACAGCAGCATTAATAACTCGATATTTTTTCGGATAAATTTTAGCCGGTAATTGCATCAACTTTTCCCGAGTGGGAACAAAAAAAGGAAACACATCTGGACGATATTTTTCGGGAGTTCGGGTTTGTTGTGCCACTCGTTGTTGCAGCCGCAGTTCTAATTTATGACTGATGGTGTCCTCGTTTTTCTTAGTTCCTTCTCCAAAAGCCGTTGATCCCCCTAAAATAAAAATAAAAATCCGAAATTCATTCTTAGGTTTAGCTAGAGGAAGGGGTTCTTGGTCACGAAAACCCTGTGCATTAATAGTCCAAAATTGATTTTTTTGATTTTCTACCAGTTTGTAACCCAAAGACGGATTACGGGTAACAATTAAATTTCCGCTATCAGATAACCCTTCAATGGGTTTCTGAGTTTCGGTCAAAAATTTTAGACCATAAGCTTTGTCTAGGGGGGACAGGCCAGCGATTTCATTAGTTTTGCCACTGATTCCCACATAAAGCCGCGCGATAATTTCCAACAGCAGGATTAATATCGCTGGAGAAACCACCAGCAACAACAGGGGAACTTTTCCATAACGCTTAGGTTTCTTGTAATAGGGAGCGCGGTAAAAAGATGAACGCCGACGAGGTAGGGGTAATTTGAGCATTGGCTTTTCCTCTAGTAAATTATAGCCATCTTACCTTGAGTGATGAAATTTATGCAGTATGAGAGCGCAAACCTCTAAAGATTGAAAAATTATACTTTAGTTTCATCCAGTCCTAAAATCGCTATAATCTAGGACTTGATGAGAATTGTAATTATCTATGCCTTATAAGCTGCTATTCGTCTGTTTAGGTAATATTTGCCGTTCTCCTTCGGCAGAGAATATCATGAATCATCTCATTGAACAGGCTGGTTTGAGTGAGAAAATTCTTTGTGATTCGGCAGGAACTTCTAATTATCATATTGGTGAGCCGCCTGATCGTCGTATGAATGCCGCCGCTAGTGGTCGAGGCATTCCGCTCAAGGGCAAAGCCCGACAATTTCAACCCTCAGATTTTGAGAATTTTGACCTAATTTTAGCGATGGACCGCGAAAATTATCGCGATATTCGGCGGCTAGATCCGAGTGGTCAATATCAAGACAAAGTTCGCTTAATTTGTGAGTTTGCGACTCATTATTCCATCAAAGAGGTTCCTGATCCCTACTATGGCGGACCCGAAGGGTTTAATCAAGTGATCGATCTGCTGTTAGATGCTTGTAGTGGCTTACTCGAGGAAGTCAAGCTAAAGGGCTTGCAAGAGCATTAATCAACGAGATGATGTTCTAGGGCAAAACGCACTAATTCTGCTCTATTATTGGTTTCGGTTTTTCTGAGTAAGCTACTAACATACTTTTCTACGGTTCTTGGACTTAAATGAAGTTGCTGGCCAATTTCCACGTTTGACAGTCCTTGAGCGAGTAATTCTAGCACTTGTTTTTCTCGTGCGGTTAACTCGGGTGGAGGATTGAGGGTAGGTAATTCGGGGAGTGGAGGAGGGGGTTGACTTTTTTTCAACTCAGCTTGTTTTTCTTGGAGTTGTCGGTTTTTATAACGCCATTCAGATTCCATAATCTGCGATCGCTCCAGGAGATTGCGAATTACCGCCCCAAGTTCCTCCATTTCAAAGGGTTTAGGCAAATAGACATCACAACCCGCTTGATAGCCGCGAATTCTTTCATGGGTAGTGCTTTTTTCCGTCAAAAATACTACCGGTAACAGACGAAATTCAGGACGTTGACGTACCTGGGCCACTAATTCATAGCCGTCTGTGCGCGGCATTTTAATATCGGATACTAACAGGTGGGGATGGTAAGTTTCTAACAGAGATAGGGCTTCCTGGCCATTTTTAGCAGTTACAACTGAATATCCTGACAGTTCTAGGTAATCCTTGACTGCCAGGCGAATTCCAGGGTCATCATCAGCAATTAAAATCAACAACGGCATATTAGAATCTGGAAGATGGCGAAGGAGAGCAGTATTTTTAGCCTATCATTCCCAAAATATTAAACGGTAACAGATTTTATTCTAATCTTATGCTAGATGAGCCGTTCACGTTAAGTAATCTCTAATCACATAAAATTTAAGCTCAACTAATATTAAAAAGAATAAGTCAATGAGCTACGCATAAAAGCTCACTTAAAAAATCGCTTTAGGGGTTAATTTATTATTTATTATATCGACAAAGTGAGAGAAACCGGTTAGGAATTCCGACAAATGAAAAAGCCCTTGAAAGTCTTGCCATGTTTCGACTTCAAAGGCTCTGTCTTTCTTCTCACTCCTCACACAATTAAAATATAATCTAGTTCTATTGTGGGCACATAGGAGTAAGTGACGCTTTAATGAGTGTCATATTCTCGGAAACTTTTTTAGTGATGTTAAAGTGGATTTTTCAACCCATTTCCTCACTCGAGTTTACACTGCTTGCGGCTGTCCTTGGGGTTTAAATTGGAACAGAGAGTACACCACATTGCGACGAATGTCAATCATCATTTCCAAGAACATTTCATAGCCTTCTTGCTTATACTCGATCAAAGGATCTTTTTGTCCATAACCCCGTAAGCCAATGGACTCTCGTAATGATTCCATGCCTTGTAGGTGTTCTCGCCAAAGGGTATCAATTTGTTGCAGGATAAAAAACCGTTCTGCATCTCGCATCAGTCCCGGACGAACATGATCGACTTCCTGTTCTTTAACGTCATAAGCTTTCCTCACCTCTTCATGGAGGAAATTCTTAATTTCAAAGACCGTCATATCTTCTATATCGGCGGGTTCGACATCCTGTAGCAGATAGACGAATTCTTTGACTTTACTGACTAAGGTGTTGAGGTCCCATTCTTCGGGGGGTAAGTCAGGGTTAACGTAAGCTTCGACAATTTCGTCCATCGTTTTTTCAGCATACTGTAAGACCTGTTCTTTAAGGTCTAGCCCTTCTAACACCCGCCGACGTTCTGCGTAAATGGCTTTACGTTGATTATTCATCACCTCGTCATACTCAAACACCTGCTTACGGATGTCATAGTAGTAAGTTTCTACCTTTTTTTGGGCCCCTTCTAAAGAACGGGTCAGCATTCCTGACTCAATGGGCATATCTTCTTCTACCTGTAAAGCTTCCATCAGCCGCGCCACTCGATCACCCCCAAAAATTTTCAGCAGGTTATCTTCTAAACTGAGGAAGAAACGAGTAGATCCGGGGTCGCCTTGACGACCGGCCCGTCCCCGTAACTGGTTGTCAATGCGTCGTGACTCATGGCGTTCTGTTCCAATGACGTGTAGTCCGCCGAGTTCTACCACTTCTTTATGTTCTTGACTGGTAAAAATTTCATATTCACCGCGTATCTTTTTATAAACTTGCCGCAGTTTTTGAATTACGGGGTCATCTGTGGGGGCATTTTCTGAGGCGATCGCAATTTTTTCCTCGGTTTCTAATTCGGCCAAACTTTGCTCGCCATAGTATTCCACAGCAATTTTAACGGCTTCTTTGAGGCCTTTAACGGTGGCTTCTGACAATTCAGTGGGGAAAATATCAGCAGACGCTTTCCAGGTTTTCACCTTCCTATCAGAGGCAAACCCTTGGGGACGACGACGACCTCCTAAACTGGGGACACTGACCGCTAATTCATCGTCATCGGGTCTGACAATTTTCGGCATCAAGTATTCCCGAATTTTCAAACGGGCCATATAGTCTGAATTTCCCCCCAAGATAATATCGGTTCCTCGCCCTGCCATGTTAGTGGCTATGGTGACAGCGCCTTTTCGCCCGGCTTGGGCTACGATTTCTGATTCCCGTTCTACGTTTTCAGGACGCGCATTGAGCAAGTTATGGGGAATTTCTTTCTCTCGCAGTAACCTAGATAAAAGTTCTGATTTTTCGACGCTGGTTGTTCCGACTAAGATCGGACGACCCATTTTATGCAATTCTTCCACTTCGTCAGCGACGGATCGCCATTTCCCCCCTTCCCCTTTATAAACGGCATCCGGCAGGTCGTAGCGTTGAGAGGGCCGGTTGGTGGGAATAATGGTTACTTGTAAGTTATAGACCTTTTCTAACTCGGTTTCTTCGGTTTTGGCTGTACCGGTCATGCCTGAGAGTTTAGGATAAAGCAGGAAGAAATTTTGATAGGTAATGGTGGCTAGGGTTTGGGTTTCCTGTTGAATTTCCACTCTTTCTTTGGCTTCAATGGCTTGGTGGAGTCCATCACTCCAACGTCTGCCGGGTAATACCCGTCCGGTAAACTCATCGACGATCACCACTTCGCCGTTACGGACGATGTAGTTCACATCTTTGAGGAAGAGTTCTTTGGCTTTGATGGCGTTAAAAATGTAATGGGCCCAAGGGTTTTCTTGATCGTATAAATCTTTAACACCTAAGAGTTCTTCGGCTTTTTTAAACCCGTCATCCGTCAGCAAAATATTGCGGGCTTTTTCATCGACTTCATAATCTCCGGGGCCGTCTTCTACTTCTTGTTTGACTAATTGTTTGACGATTTCGGCGGCTTGATAGTATTTTTCGGTGGGGCGTTCAATGGGACCAGAAATAATTAGAGGGGTTCTCGCTTCGTCGATTAAAATTGAGTCCACTTCGTCAATGATGCAATAGCTAAAGGGACGTTGTACCACTTCTGCCATCGAGGTGGCCATATTGTCCCGTAGATAATCAAATCCTAATTCACTATTGGTGGTATAGGTAATATCACAGGCGTAGTTTTTCTTACGTTCTTCTGGACTCATCCCCGCTTGAATTAAGCCCACACTCAGCCCGAGAAAACGGTGAACTTGTCCCATCCATTCCGCGTCACGACGGGCCAGATAGTCGTTAACAGTGACGATGTGAACGCCTTTGCCGGTTAATCCATTGAGATAAGCGGGTAAGGTAGATACTAAGGTTTTTCCTTCCCCGGTTTTCATTTCAGCAATTTGTCCTTTGTGCAACACGAGGCCCCCCATCAGTTGCACATCAAAGTGGCGCATCCCTAAAACCCTCTGTGAGGCTTCTCGCACAACGGCAAAAGCTTCCGGTAAAATTTCGTCAAGAATTTCTTCTATTTCGCGGTCATTGTTAGCTTTTTCCAATTGTTCTCTAAATTCGTCTGTCTTGCGCTTGAGATCGTCGTCTGATAATTTCTTGATCTCTTCTTCGAGCAGATTTGTTTCTGTGACGAGGGGTTGAAATTTATTGAGTTTACGAGTGTTAGGGTCTCCGAATAAAGCTTTCAACATAGCCGTTTTTTTATTTTTATGTTACCGTTGCCGCGCTTTCTGATTGAGAAAGTATAAATATATGTTAATTATTCTACCATTTTACGAGACAGCACACGGGAGTCGCTGCTTCTTCTGCGCTCTTTGCCGGAGTTGGGAGTCGGATGACTCTATTTTTCCTGAGCTTAACATAATTTCACAAAATCCTACAATTCGTGATTTTTAGTCGCAAATTGTAATAAGGCAGTGAGAAATTTTAGGGAATTTCTAGGCTATACTTAAAAATATACTTCAATGAGTATTTTTGCTGCAAAAAAAATCCACCAGAAAAATTAAAAAAACCTTAAACTTTGCTGGAGAAAAGATCGGCTTCAATAAGTAAATATTACCAGCTTGGCATTGAGAGAAGCAAAAGAAAATTAAAACAAAAGTCTATAATAAACATCTAGTCAGAGCTAGAAGTAAAGATTCAAGGAGAGTGAAAAAATGGTTGCTGTAGATTTATCAATAGCGAATATCGGCTTAAATCGTTTAGAACAAGAACCGATTCATTTATATAATAGAATTCAGTCTTATGGAGTTTTGCTAGTGTTAGCCGAACCCGATTTACAAGTGATACAAGTAAGTAGTAATGCCGAAACGATATTAGGAATTAGTATTGATCAGATTTTACAGAGTAAGCTAGAAGATATTTTTGATCCGTTCCAAATTGATCGTCTAAAAGAAGGGATAATCGAAAATAATTTTGATGCCTTAAATCCTTCCAAAATTTGGGCAAGAGTTAAGGGCGATGAATATGTAGTTTTTGATGGAGTATTTCATCGCAATGCCGATGGTTTATTAATTTTAGAATTAGAACCGGCCATGACTTATGAAAATATTCCTTTCCTCAGCTTTTATCACCTAGCGAAAACTTCCATTAATCAACTCGAAAAATCTGCTAAATTAACAGAATTTTGTCAGATTATTGTCCAAGAAGTCAGAAAACTAACCGGATTTGACCGGGTAATGTTATATAAATTTGATAGCGAAAATCACGGCGATGTCATTGCAGAAGACAAACGAGAAGAACTCGAACCCTATTTAGGTTTACACTATCCAGAATCGGATATTCCCGCACCAGCCCGAAAATTATTTACCGCCAATTGGATCAGAATTATTCCCGATAGTCAGGCGACACCGGTGGACATGATCCCAGCCGTTAATCCCACCACAGAACAGCCTTTAAATTTAACCCTATCTATTTTGAGAAGTCCCTCTCCTTGTCATTTAGAATATCTCCATAATATGGAAGTGGGGGCATCTTTAACCATATCTCTGATTAAAGATAACAAGCTTTGGGGACTCATTGCTTGTCACCATCAAACCCCCAAATTAGTGCCTTATGAAGTGCGGAAAGCTTGCGAATTTTTAGGGCGAGTCGTATTTTCAGAAATATCTATCAAAGAAGAAACCGAAGACTATGACTACCGCATGAAGCTGAACTATGTTCGCTCAAGATTAGTGGAGTATATGTCTAGCGAAGAACACTTTATTGATGGATTAGTTAAACATGACCCCAACTTATTAGAACTGACAAACGCCACCGGAGCCGCCATTTGTTTCGGGGGAAAATATACTTTATTGGGGCAAACTCCCGACGAAGAAGACCTCAATTATTTAATTCAATGGCTACAGAAAAACGTCAAAGAAGAAGTCTTTTATACCGATTCTTTGCCTCGGGTTTATCCAGATGCGAGAAAATATAAAGATGTGGCCAGTGGATTACTCGCTATCCCCATCGCCAAACGCAATTATGTGTTATGGTTCCGTCCAGAAGTGATTCAAACCGTCAATTGGGGAGGCAACCCCAATAAAGCTTACGAAACCACCACCGAAGATGGAGAATTACGACTGTGTCCTCGGAAATCTTTCGCCCTCTGGAAAGAAACTGTCCGCCTGAAATCTTTACACTGGAAACCCTCAGAACTGAATGCGGCTCTAGAACTGAGAAAAGCGATCGCCAATACCATTTTAGCTCAAGCCGAAGAACTCGCTCAACTGGCCCATGATTTAGAATTATCTAACTCAGAACTGAAAAAATTTGCTTACGTTGCTTCACACGACTTACAAGAACCCCTAAATCAAGTCGCTAACTACGTTCAACTGTTAGAATTACGTTATCGAGAAGAACTCGATGAAGACGCACAAGAATTCATTCAATTTGCTGTAGATGGTGTGAGTTTGATGCAAACCCTGATCGATGATGTATTGGCTTATTCTAAAGTCGATCTACAGCAGGTAGAATTTGAACTCACTGAAGCAGAAACAGCCTTAGACAAAGCCTTAAGTAATTTGCGGCGGCGGATCGGAGAAAATGAAGCTATCATTACTCATGATCCCCTTCCCACAGTGCTGGCCGATGGAACTCAATTAATGCAATTATTCCAAAATTTGATAGCCAATGCCATTAAATTCCGCAGTGAAAAACGCCCTGAGATACATATTGGGGTAAAAAGGTTAGACGAGGCTTGGTTATTCTCCGTTAGCGATAATGGGATCGGCATTGATCCTCGATTTTCCGAACGGATTTTTGTCATCTTCCAACGCCTACACACCCGAGATGAATATCCAGGCACCGGTATGGGACTAGCCATCTGTAAAAAGATTATCGAATGTCACCGGGGACGCATCTGGGTTGAATCTGAACTCAAAGAGGGGGCAACATTCTACTTTACAATTCCAGTAGGAGGACGTGATCGTGAGCTACGGAGAGGACGTAAAGCCCAAAATTATATTATTAGTGGAGGACAGCAAAGCTGATATTCGCTTAATCCAAGAAGCCCTAAAAACTAGCTCTACTGAACATACGCTCATGATCGCCCGGGATGGGGTGGAAGCTATGGACTATCTTCGTCAAGAGGGAGAGTATAAAGAAGCTATCCGCCCTAATCTAATTCTTCTCGACTTAAATTTGCCTAAAAAAGATGGACGAGAAGTTTTAGCCGAAATCAAAGCCGATCCAACGCTCAAACGAATTCCGGTCGTGGTTTTAAGTACCTCCCGCAATGAGGAAGATATTGACCACAGCTATGAGTTACACGTGAATTGCTTTATCAGCAAATCCCGTAATCTGAGCGAATTGTTCCGCATTGTCAAAGAAATAGAAACTTTTTGGTTAACCACTGCTACCTTACCATCAGACGAGAAAATCTAAAATTTATGTTAAAAAGCAACAAAATCGCGTTAGGGTAGAGGTGGAGAGGGTAAACAGCATAACGATGGTACTCACCAGCACAGTCAACGTTTTGTTAATTGAGGATAATTTGGCAGAAGCCAGACTTCTGCAAGAAATTCTCAAGGGTTCTCATCTGAAACAATTTAATTTATGTCATGTCAAGCGGCTACGAGAAGGGCTAGAAAAAATCCGCTCTGAGCCATTTGATATCATTTTATTAGATTTGACTCTACCCGATAGTCAAGGGTTAGAGTCTCTTAACCCTTTAGTGCAAATTGCTCCTCATGTTCCCATTGTGGTTCTCACCAACACCAATGATGATCACCTCGCTCTCGAAGCCGTCAGACGAGGAGCGCAAGACTATCTCGTTAAACGCCACGTCACCCTAGAAATTTTGGTTCGTTCTCTGTGTTATGCCATTGAGCGCAAGCAAGTGGCCCAACAGTTAGAACAAATGAATGAGAAATTACAAATGCGGGTAGAGGAACGCACCGCCGAACTCACAAAAGCCAAAGAAATCAATCAGCTTAAAACTGAGTTTGTTTCGATGCTCTCCCATGACTTCCGCAACCCTCTAAATACGATTCTTTTGTCGGCTGGTTTATTAGAAGATTGTCGTGATCGACTCAGCCAAGAACAACAACTGAACTATTTTCAAATGATTCGTTCTGCTATTAAAGATATGGATCAGTTGTTAACAGAAGTTTTAATTATTGGCAGAGCCGATGCCGGCAGACTCAAATTTAATCCAGTTCCTCTCAATTTAAAAGAATTTTGTGCTAATATATTACAGGCTTTTCGTCTCAATATTAGTGAGGCTCATCAACTCATTTTTAAGGCCGATGGAAATTTTAATGATGGGCTATGGGATGATAATCTTCTTAGACATATTTTAAATAATTTGCTCGGAAATGCTCTGAAATATTCTCCTAATGGCGGCATAATTCGCTTAGATTTAATTGAAGGAAAAGGGCAAGTCATTTTTACGGTTCAAGATCAAGGTATTGGCATTCCACCAGAGGCAATAGAAGGACTGTTTAAGCCTTTCTTTCGAGCCACTAATGTAGATAATATTGCAGGAACGGGTTTAGGATTAGCTATTGTGCAACGCTGTGTAGAGACTCATGGCGGCTATGTTGAGGTTAAAAGTCAAGTGGGAGTGGGAACAACCTTTATGGTGACTTTGCCCATCATCAGAGATGATTTTTTAGATGATGAGCGGCTTTTACTGCAAAACTAACGATTCATTGGTTAGTTAAAAAGGAATCATTCGGCTATTTAACCCTGCATTTTTTAAATTTTGGATCACGTTTTGGGCATTATCAGCCGTGCTAAATACTCCCACTTGCCAAAAAGACTGGCCATTGTATTTTGTGGGGAAAGATTCAGGATAAAGTGAGCGCAATTGTTGTTGTTGAGAACCGGTTTTAGCCTCCACTAAAACTTTATAATTTTTCGCTTGAGCGATGGAACGACTAGAAGGCGTTCGCCCAGAATTGTTATTAAGATTATTGAGCGTATCCGATAAATTTTGACGTTGTGAATTAGACGAGTTGAGAGAGGGAGGGGGAACAATTTGATTGTTAGGATTTTGAGAGGGGGGAGCAACTGGCGGCAAAGAAGACGGAGAAAACGGGGGAGGGGGTAATTCACCAGAATATTTCTTAGTATTAGGAACATTAGCTCGAGTGTTACTGTTAGCCGCAGGAACCGAAGGAGTTCGCTCAGAACGATAGGATTCTAGAGAACTATCATTAGAAAACGAATTATTGCTCGATGCGGCCGGAGGTTCAGAAGATTCAGCCGTAAAAGTATATTCATCAGGCGACTGCTGCGAAACCGTTGGGCTAGTATTTCCGTTCTGCTGGCTCGAGGGGGCGGCTGTATCGGATTGATTAGAAGAAGACACCGCCGAACTATCTTCTGGAACCATCGCTTGAGTATCCCCAGTCAAATACACATGGCCTAAAACTTTGCCTTGATAAGTCCGTTTGGTAAATCGCCATCCGGGGTTAAGAAAGATTTTCAAAAGACCTTGAGTCATTCCGTAGGTTCTACCGATCACAATGGGCGGTTTAGACGGATCAACCCGATTTAGCGCAACCAAGACTAATTCCCCATTACGCTGTTCAATGGAGAGCAAATAATTTAACCCATAATCTTCACCATCAATGCGAACCGAATAGCCATTACTATCGGTACTGCGTTCACAACTGCCCGTAAAATCAAAGTTGAGCAACAGAGGGTCTACTGTGACCGGTTTCGTGCCACTTTCACTCCAACACTGTCGTTGTTGGGGAATTTGGCGAATAATTAATAGATCGTATTTATTATTTCCATAGGGCCTAGCGATCGCAATAAACGAAGATTGATCTACTTCCTGTTGATCAAAAGTGGCAGCGCTGACCAAATTATAAGCCGGAAATTGGGTAAAGATAATTGATACTAAAACAGCCAAGGGGCTTGATAATGAGAGTTTCATGATCCTTTTAGCTTATATAAAGGAAAATTTCTTAACTTAAATATGACTGGGTCAATAAGACGAGATTTGTTCCATTTTGTTGGCCAAATAAGAAAAATTTTAGAATCTTAGTGGAGAGGAACAAAATAACTCTAAAAAATTCCCGAACACCTCTAACCAGACATGATAAAATCTACACATTGTCAAAATTAGCTATTTCTGTAAGGGTTTAAGTCGTGAAACTTTTTGTTTATCACACCCCCGAATTAACACCGACGCATGATTTACCTGATTGTGCCGTAGTGATCGATGTATTACGGGCTACCACAACCATCTCAACCGCTTTAAATGCTGGTGCTGAAGCCGTACAAGCCTTTAGTTCTCTTGAACAGTTGCTCGAAGTCAGTTCGACTTGGTTGCCAGAAAAGCGTCTTCTGGCGGGAGAACGAGGGGGGGCTAAGGTAGAAGGATGTGACTTAGGTAACTCGCCGTTGGATTGTAGTCCTGAATTGGTACAAGGAAAACGTCTATTTATCAGTACCACTAATGGCACCCGTGCCTTACAACGAGTCGAACAATCTCATACCGTATTAGCCGCCGCTTTGATCAATCGAAAAACGATCGTCAGTTATTTACTCGAGAAAAATCCCTCTACGGTATGGTTACTCGGTTCGGGATGGCAAGGCGGCTATTCTTTAGAAGATGCTGTTTGTGCCGGCGCGATCGCTGATTTGCTGATGCAGCATCAAGACAATATTGAAATTGGCAATGATGAAGTCATAGCCGCTAGAGCGCTTTATACTCAGTGGCAAAATAATTTACTAGAAATGTTCCATAAATGCAGTCATGGTCAACGGTTATTGGGGTTAAACTGTCATGAAGACTTAAAATATTGTGCCCAAACGGACTTTTTAGATATATTACCTATTCAAAAAGAACCCGGCGTTTTAATTAAAGGTTAATTTTTTAAGAAAAGAATAAGCACAAAAATAATAAAGTCATCTAAATTTTAATCCTTTAACAACAAAATTTGAGAATTTTTAGAGACGTTGGCGGCAACGTCTTTATCAATATAGAGGGGTGTTAAGCGAATTGAGTAAGCTGGGAAAGGCTCGGGGGATAAACTTTGGCCGCTTGCCTTTGGCTTGACAAGTACCGCGATATATATAAAAGGTTAAAAAATGATGTACAATAAAGTAGGTACATTTTTCACCACAAGTTGAGCGAGCGCAAACCCATAACAACCATAATCACTATGCTTGATTGATAACTTGTTTATGCTCCAACGCCCAATTTACCTCGACTGCCAGGCAACAACCCCAATGGATAAACGGGTACTAGAAGCCATGCTGCCCTATTTTACCGAACACTTTGGCAATGCTTCTAGTATTACTCACATTTATGGATGGGAAGCAGAAGCAGCCATCAAAAAAGCTAGAGCAATCCTAGCGGATGCGATCAACGCTACCCCAGAAGAAATAATATTTACCAGTGGGGCCACAGAAGCCAACAATTTAGCGCTCAAAGGCGTTGCCGAAGCATATTTTAGTAAAGGGCGGCACATCATTACGGTTTCTACCGAACATCATGCAGTTTTAGATCCCTGTAAATATCTGGAAAGTTTGGGATTTGAAGTGACTTATCTTCCTGTAACTGGGGATGGGTTAATAAATTTGGTACAATTAGAGAAAGCTATACGGTCCGACACCATTTTAGTCTCGGTGATGACAGCCAATAACGAAATTGGAGTCATCCAACCCATAGCCGAAATTGGGAAAATTTGTCACGCTCATCAAGTTCTATTTCACACCGATGCCGCACAAGCGCTCGGCAAAATCCCCCTAGATGTAAAGAGCCAAAACATAGATATAATGTCTATGACGGCCCACAAAGTTTATGGGCCCAAAGGAATTGGTGCTTTATATGTTCGTCGTCGTAACCCTAGAGTACGTCTAGCATCCCAAATTCAAGGAGGCGGACAAGAAAAAGGATTAAGGTCGGGAACATTATTTACACCTCAAATTGTCGGCTTGGCTAAAGCAGTAGAAATAGGACTAGAACAAATGCCGTCTGAAACCGGACGACTCAGAATGTTACGGGACCGCCTCTGGCAACAAATAAGCCAACTAGAAGGAATACATCTAAATGGTCATGCGGACCAGAGACTCGCCGGTAACTTAAATATTAGTGTAGAAGGAGTGGATGGAAATGCGTTATTACTAGGAATGCAATCAACGGTAGCGGTTTCTTCAGGATCAGCTTGTTCATCGAGTTCGACAGCCCCTTCTCACGTCTTAAGCGCTTTAGGACATGAGAAATCATTAGCCTATGCCTCTTTAAGATTTGGCATTGGCAGGTTTAATACCCTCGAAGAAATAGACAAAGTGGCAATAACCACCAGAAAAACCATAGAGTCTCTTCGTCAAGCCTTGATTAAGGTATGACATAATTCAAATTTGTCTTGCCATCGTGATCCTTTTCAGGTTATATTCAAGTTAAAATAATCTAAAATAAAGCTACTGCTAAAGTGGTTATTGAGAAACAAGGAAACAGGAATAGCTCTAGTGGAGCAAAAGTGCGATAATTAGACAAAAGCTATCTGCTGTAGTCGTTAGAGCATACTGAAAAAAATAGAATGCAGAGTTAAATACTCCTTGTTTCCATAGCGTCTATCCTGAGCTAACCCCTAACTGATATTCTGCATTCGAGCGCGTATTTACACAAGAAGGACTTGAAAGATTTAGCCAAAAATTTATGTATTCCTTATGGGTAAAGGTAAACCAAAGTAAGGAAAGTCATAACTTTAAAGACCGTTTACAGCCTTACAGTCGTTTGTGAGTTGAAATAGGTATGTACAGAATGTAATTGTTCTACTGCTCAACTCGATATTTGATAAGAAGAGTTTAACCAATGACCGTGTTTAAGAACAGTCCAATCGACGAACACAGCATAGATTATCCGTCTTAACCAACCATACAAGTTTGAGGGAATTCAATGCCAAAACAAATTATTATCGCGGAGCAGCATCACATTGCGGCTGTTTTCTGGGAAGATCAAATTCAAGAATTAGTCGTTGCTACAGGCAATCAACAAGTAGGAGACATATATTTAGGCTTAGTAGAAAATGTAATTCCCGGAATAGATGCAGCATTTGTTAATATTGGGGATGCAGAACGCAATGGATTTATTCATGTAACAGATTTAGGGCCTCTACGCCTGAAAAAAACAGCCGGAGCCATTACAGAATTATTAGCCCCTCAACAAAAGGTGCTAGTACAGGTGATGAAAGAACCCACCGGCAATAAAGGCCCACGTCTGACGGGAAATATTACCTTACCCGGACGCTATTTAGTCTTAATGCCCTATGGCAGAGGAGTAAACTTATCTCGACGCATCAGAAACGAAGATGAACGCAGCCGCTTAAGAGCCTTGGCTATATTAGTGAAACCAGCCGGCATGGGGCTTTTGGTTCGCACTGAGGCAGAAGGAAAAGCCGAAGAAGCGATCATGGAAGACCTAGAAGTGCTTCAAAAGCAATGGGAACTGATTCAACAACAAGCGGCTTCAACCCGTCCGCCGGTCCTCTTAAACCGAGATGATGACTTTATTCAACGGGTGCTGCGGGATATGTATACCTCAGATGTCAACCGCATCGTGGTAGATACCCCCGCCTCAGTTAAGCGAGTCAAACAGCATTTAATCGGATGGAGTGGAGGACGCTCACCCGAAGGGGTGGTGATCGACTATCATCGAGAATCTCAATCAGTCTTAGATTATTTTCGCGTTAACGCCGCTATTCGAGAAGCCCTTAAACCGAGAGTAGATTTACCCTCGGGAGGCTATATTATCATCGAACCCACCGAAGCGTTAACCGTCATTGATGTTAACTCCGGTTCGTTTACTCGTTCAGCTACTTCTCGAGAAACCGTACTCTGGACCAATAGCGAAGCCGCTACAGAAATTGCCCGTCAGCTACGACTGAGGAATATCGGGGGAGTCATCGTGGTAGACTTCATCGATATGGACTCCCGCCGCGATCAACTGAAACTACTAGAACATTTTAATAAAGCCCTCAAAGCCGATAAAGCTAGGCCCCAAATCGCCCAACTCTCAGAATTGGGTTTAGTGGAATTAACCCGCAAACGTCAAGGGAAAAATATTTATGAACTATTTGGTCAACCCTGTCCCACCTGTAGCGGGTTAGGCCATTTAGCTCATCTGCCGGGAGAATCAGATGTCGTTAGTCTAGAAACTCTCTCCTTTAGCCCACCGCCTACCGTACCGGCAGTAACTCACGCGCCTCGACTACCCGAAAAGCCAATTATCGAACCTGAACCCAGTTTTGATGCTAACTATGATGATGGGGATGAAACTTCTCAACAAATGGACTTGTTGTATCATCCTAACTATCAAGACCAAGGCTTAGCGGCTGCCCGTCGTCGTCGCCGTCGTCGTTCTAATGATCTGATTAAAGAAGAAGGCGGTACGAAAATTTTGCCGGGCATTCCTGAACGGGAGTTAGATCTAGAATACGAACCCCCTCGAGAAGATAGAAGAGAGCGAGGAGTCAGAAATCAAAGACGGGATGAGATGCCTTTAGAAAGGGTATCTGTGGAAATGTCGGATTTAGAGCAAGATGTTTACTCAGAAATGGGGATTTCTCCGTTAATACTGTTAGAACGAGAATTTAAAGACCCTAGAACCGTCATTGTTTCTGTAAAACCCAAAGACAAGGAAACTAGGGAAATTAGAGAGATAACATCTGTTTCAGAACCGGTGGTTAATTCTGTCTCTCCCATTTCTGAGATTGCTCAACCAGAAACCGAATTAATACCAACGGTAGAAGATAATGGAAGTATAGAGGAGGATTTCTTTGCTCATGAGGAGGATCAGGATAGTTCTGATGATCGTCCTGTGATTCGTCGTCGTCGTCGTCGTTCTTCTGCTGCTACCAATTAATTTGATGACAAAGCCAATACTGCCTACTTTTGATATTTCTCTGTTGCCGGAAGTGAAAAGTCAAGAGACTTTAATTGCTGGTGTCGATGAAGTTGGACGAGGGGCATTGTTTGGCCCAGTAGCGGCGGGGGCAGTCATTATACCAGTCTCCGCCCTACCTCAATTAACAGCACTGGGAGTCAAGGATAGTAAGCAACTTTCCCCGAAAAAACGTAGCGAATTAGCCGCACAAATTAAGGCAATGGCACTGGATTTTCATGTCAGTTTTGCTACTGTTATGGATATTGATCGCATCAATATTTTACAAGCTTCTTTACTAGCTATGTATCGAGCGGTAGCTAAGTTAAAGGTTGAAGCGGCTGTGTGTTTGGTGGATGGAAAACAGCCGATTCCTAATTTAGCTATCAGGCAGGAAAATATTGTTAGGGGAGATGAGCGATCACCAGTGATTGCGGCGGCTTCTATTCTGGCGAAGGTTTGGCGCGATCAATTAATTGTGCGGCTGGCTCGGAAATATCCTCACTATGATTTAATTGCTAATAAGGGTTATGGAACCATTCGACATCGAGAAGCGCTGCTTAAATATGGACCTTCACCCCAACATCGTTTGTCTTTTCGGCCTTGTCAGAAAAGTTTGTCTATAAACAATTGAGTTGGGTTTCTTACCTCAACCCAACCTAAAATAATTATCTTAATTTAAATATGCTAATGAGTGACAAAGTTAAGTCAGCGCTTCTTTTACCTGACTGCTGACAGCAACTTCTTCGCTGAGTGCCCAGTGACGATAATCTTTTAATAGCTGAGAGAGTAACCGTTGCTTGATTTGTACTAAAACACTTTTAAGTAATCCATTCCCTGTGACTTCTAATAACGGTTTAGGGGTTAAGCTGAGGGCTGGTGGTAATTCAACTTTTACTTCTAAATCTGCCTGTCCTTGAAGATAAGTTTGATCGTTTTTCTGAATAGGTGCTAAAATTCCTTTGACTTTTAAAGAAAAGCGCTCGTTAATATATTCAAACCCGCGAATTTCACAACTTTCTGAGAGCAAATACACGGTTCCTTTTGCGTCTGCCCAAACTTTTAACACCACTGTAGGTTGAAAATGATACAGGTCCATAAAATTTAGAGGACGCATTTTCAGCCGGAATTGCGAGTCTGATAGCTGTTCCATTAAGTTAGGATTGGCAATAGCACTCACCAATCGTTGCGGCTGCCGCAAATAATGCTGTATGGGAATGGTTTGTTCCTCCACTGGAATTTCCACAGTCTCCGAAGCAGTAAAGCGTGTTTCCATAGATAGACTCTCTCAGCTTTGTCTTCTTTGTTAATGTTACTTTACAATTCTTAAAATTTTATAAAAATTGATTTAGTAATTATACGACCTCAACGAGAGGAAAACCGCACCTTTGTTGCATTTATTGACAATTATAAGACAAACTTGTACAAAATATTAATATATATTGACAAAACTCTCATTATTGATTATTAATGAGCCATTAATTAGGAAGTAGAGGGAAACAGACAGTTTCAGGAGATGATACTAATAGCAAGAACTAAAAACTCAATGTTAGATCGCTTATGGTAATTTCGATTGCCCATCTGGGACCCCAAGGAACCAATGCAGAAACAGCCGCACTCGCTTATGCTCAATGGTTAGAAAAACAAACCGGTCAACTTACTCAATTATCTCCTTGTCCGACCATTGCCCGAAGTTTATATGCAGTGGCTCACGAAGAAGTAGACTTAGGAGTAGTACCTGTAGAAAATTCAACAGAGGGAAGTGTCGCCATCACCTTAGATACCTTCTGGGAGTTTGATCAACTTCAAATTCAACAAGAGTTAGTGTTACCGATCATTCATACACTATTTTCTTGTGCCGCCACTCTAGAAGAGATTAAAACGGTTTATTCTCATCCCCAGGCCCTCGCGCAATGTCAAAAATGGCTAGAAAAGTCTCTGCCAAGAGTTCAGCTTGTGGCTACCAGTTCCACCACAGAAGCCCTAAAATATGTCAATTTGGAACCCACCACTGCCGCCATTGCCTCTCCCCGTGCGGCTAAACTCTACAACTTACCCATTATTGCTGATGAGATTAATGATTATCCTGATAACTGTACCCGCTTTTGGGTGGTGGGGAGGTCCCCAACAACCAACGGGAGTCACAGTGCTTTAGCGTTTAGTGTGCCAAAAAATGAGCCGGGTGCTTTGGTTAAAGCCCTTCAAATTTTTGCTGACCGAGGCATTAACCTTTCCCGCATTGAATCACGTCCCACCAAGCGCTCCCTGGGAGAGTATTTGTTTTTTGTAGATTTAGAAAACAGTATCAGCGACGACTCAACCCAAGCGGCATTAGCCCAATTAGCTAATTGTACTGAAATCATTAAGATTTTTGGGAGTTACCGAATATTAAAGATAGAATCATCGATGATAGCTAATCTTTAATTTAAAGCATCTTTAAGGGCTGTACGAGCGGCTAAATGACTGCGAGTAGAAGTAAGAATTTCGGCTTCTCGTTTTAAGCGAGCCAAGGTATCCTGCATTTCTAGGAGTGCTTGTTGTTCAAAAGCCACATTATACAGATTACCCGCGATCCAGTAAGATAACTCTCTTGGTAAGCTCGGTAAATCGTCAGGAAGTTCAATTTTTTGGTCCGTCAACTTAGCCGAGAGATGAACCACATCCCGCAGTAAGTTTTCTACTTCTTTGGCTAGAGGTCTAAGGTCTTCTGTGGGAGACTCATCTTCTATCCATTCCACTAAGCCAACTCGGTAAGGTTTTTCGCGAACATATTCAAGCACTCGGAATCTTTGTTGTCCAACGGTCAAAATTTTCATGCGATCATCGGGTAGGCGTTGAAAACGAATGATTTCAGCACAACAACCCACGTTAGCGATCTCCCCTCGCACCGGATCTACCATCAAAACACCAAAACGGCGATCATCATCTAGGATGGTATTCATCATGATGCGGTAGCGAAATTCAAAAATATGGAGGGGAAGAGGACGACCTGGAAACAGAACCACTTCCGGAAGGGGGAACAGGGGAAGTTCTCTAACTGCAATTGAAGAAGAGGATGCCATTGTACCTTTAGAATGCGATGCTTATGCTGTCCTCTTTATACTTTAACGGATTTTTAAGGGTTAGTCCCCGGTTATTCGTTTTTAGTCTGAAGATTTCCTTGATCTGGGGTTAGTGATTCAACCTAGATGGCTTTGTCTGTCTACTGCATTAATAAGGCAACTAATTTTTATCTCTAGTTAACCTTTAACAGTTAACCGTGAATAGTGAGCAGTTAAAAAAGTTAAAAAGAAGATATTAATAACTGATAACTGTTAACGGTTAACTGTTAACTATTAAAGCTTAACTTCAATATCAACCCCGGCGGGTAAATCCAATTTCATCAAAGCATCAATCGTTTTAGAGGAAGGTTGATAAATGTCAATAATTCGGCGGTGAGTCCGAGTCTCGAAGTGTTCTCGGGAGTCTTTGTCAACGTGGGGCGAGCGCAGGACACAGTAAACTCTTCGCTTAGTAGGTAAAGGAATTGGTCCTATTGCTGTAGCGTTTGTTCGATTAGCTGTATCGACAATCTTTTCACAAGAAGTATCTAATAAACGACGGTCAAAAGCTTTCAGACGGATGCGAATTTTTTGCTGTTGAAGTGTAGCCATAGTTGTTTTTTTTGAGTTTTCAAGGTTCAGAATTTTAGGATTAACAGAGGATTAATGACCAGCTATCAGAACAGAAAGGTTACTGAATTACTGGTCATTGTTGAAGGTTTAAGTTGTCCTACTTAATAATTTTAGAGACAACACCCGCACCGATGGTACGTCCCCCTTCGCGGATAGCAAAGCGCATCCCTTGCTCAATAGCGATCGGGTTGATCAGTTCTACGGTCATTTTAATCCGGTCACCGGGCATCACCATTTCTATAGATGCGCCTTCGTCAGAGGTGTAGTCTTTAATCGTGCCGGTTACGTCGGTAGTCCGAACGTAGAATTGAGGACGATAATTTTTGAAGAAAGGAGTGTGACGACCACCTTCTTCTTTGGTGAGAACGTAGACTTCCCCTTCAAACTCGGTGTGAGGTTTGATAGAACCGGGTTTAGCAATAACCATACCCCGTTCGATCTCATCTTTTTGAACACCCCGCAGTAATAGACCAACGTTATCCCCAGCTAATCCTTCTTCGAGGACTTTTTGGAACATTTCTACCCCAGTTACTGTGGTACTCCGGGTATCTTTTTTAACACCCACTATTTCAACGGTTTCGCCGACTTTAATCTTACCGCGTTCAATCCGTCCAGTAGCAACAGTTCCCCGACCACTGATGGAGAAAACGTCTTCTATTGCCATTAAGAAAGGCTTGTCAACATCCCGTTCAGGAGTGGGAATGTAGGCATCTACTTCATCCATTAAGGCGAGGATTTTGTCAACCCACTGGTTGTCTCCTTTTTTGATGCCAGGAGTTGCGGTTAAAGCATCTACGGCTTCTTTAGCAGAACCAATAACGATAGGAATGTCATCTCCAGGGAATTGATATTCACTTAATAATTCCCGAACTTCTAGTTCTACGAGTTCGAGCAGTTCTTCGTCGTCTACCATGTCTGCTTTATTTAAGAAGACAACCAAGCTAGGTACACCAACCTGTCTGGCTAAGAGAATATGCTCACGGGTTTGAGGCATGGGACCATCAGCAGCAGATACTACTAGAATTCCGCCGTCCATTTGAGCCGCACCGGTGATCATGTTTTTCACATAGTCAGCGTGTCCTGGACAGTCTACGTGAGCATAGTGACGTTCGTCAGTTTCATACTCTACGTGAGCGGTATTGATAGTAATACCCCGTGCTTTTTCTTCGGGAGCCGCATCAATATCATCGTATTTTCTGGCTTTGGCTTTTCCTTGTGCGGCTAAAGCCATAGTAATTGCTGCGGTTAAGGTGGTTTTCCCGTGATCAACGTGACCGATAGTACCGATGTTGACGTGAGGTTTAGTCCGTTCGAATTTTGCGCGTGCCATTTATTAACTATTCCTTTTGAGATCTTTTCACTGGTTGTTCATTTTTCATTATCAATGATTAGGTTGGCGGTTTTGGGTTTTAGAATAGAGATTTTTTTGATTGCTCTAATTTCTAATCCCCAAAACTCTTCACTATTCATTGAGCATGATTGATTGTGTTAGGCGTTTCCTTTGCTTTTAGAGATGATCTCTTCAGCAACGTTACGAGGGACTTCTTCGTAGTGACTGAACTCCATCGAGAAGATTCCTCGTCCTTGTGTGTTGGAGCGAATATCGGTCGCGTAACCAAACATTTCTCCGAGAGGGACTTTAGAAGAAACTTTGCCTAGTCCTTCCTCAGATTTCATGCCTTCAATTTGACCCCGACGACGGTTGAGGTCTCCTATTACATCGCCAAGGAAATCTTCAGGGACTTCTACTTCTACTTTCATCATGGGTTCGAGGATAACTGGAGAGGCTTTGCTAACCGCCTCTTTAATGCCCATTGAACCGGCAATTTTGAAAGCCATTTCTGATGAGTCTACTTCGTGGTAAGACCCATCGAGTAGGGTCACTTTTAAGTCAATCACGGGATAACCGGCTATAATTCCGGTTTCACAGGTTTCTTTAATCCCCTGTTCTACCGCAGGAACATATTCTTTGGGAATCGAACCTCCTACAATTTTGGAGACGAATTCAAAGCCGCTACCGGGTTCTGCTGGTTGCACTTCCAGCACCACATGACCATATTGACCTTTACCACCACTTTGACGGATGTATTTTCCTTCTGCCTTGGTGGTTTTGCGAATGGTTTCGCGGTAAGCTACCTGGGGTTTACCGACGCTTGCTTCTACCTTATACTCTCTGAGCATCCGGTCTACGAGAATTTCTAAGTGTAATTCTCCCATTCCGGCGATTACCGTTTGATTAGTTTCAGGATCTGTGTTGACTCTGAAGGTCGGATCTTCTTCGGATAAAGCTTGTAAAGCTTTGCCCAGTTTTTCCATGTCCTGCTTAGTTTTGGGTTCAACCGCTACCGATATAACAGGTTCAGGAATAAAGAGGGATTCTAGGATGATCGGATTCGCTTCATCACATAAGGTATCGCCGGTGATGGTATTTTTTAACCCAATGGCTGCCCCTAAGTCTCCGGCTCGCAGTTCATCGACTTCAATGCGATCGTTAGATTTTAAGACGATGAGGCGAGAGATTCGCTCTTTTATATTTTTGGTTGAGTTATAGACATAACTGCCTTTGCTCAGAACCCCTGAATAAACCCGTAGGAAGGTTAGTCTTCCATAAGGATCTGCTGCTATTTTGAAGGCTAGGGCTGAAAAAGGCGCGTTATCATCGGCTGTTCTAGACGCTTCTTCTCCATTGGGTAATACACCCTTAATGGCCGGAACGTCTAAGGGAGAGGGCAAGTAGTCTACTACTGCATCCAGTAGAAGTTGTACCCCTTTATTTTTGAAGGCAGAACCGCAAAGCAGGGGCATAATTGCTCCAGTAATTGTTCCTCTTCTTATGCCCTGTCTTATTTCTTCCTCGGTTAATTCCTCACCTTCTAAATATTTTTCTAATAATTCTTCTGAGGTTTCTGCTACTGCTTCAATTAGAATGGTGCGAAATTCTTGGGCTTGATCTACCAAATCTGCTGGGATTTCGGCATCTTCAATTTCTTTACCCAAATCATCTTTATAAATTTTCGCTTTCATCCGCACCAAATCTACGATGCCATGAAAATCACTTTCACTGCCAATTGGGATCTGAATGGGAACTGCATTAGCTCTCAGGCGATCTTTTATTTGGTCGTAGACTTTGAAGAAGTTTGCCCCGGTTCTATCCATTTTGTTAACAAAGGCAATACGGGGCACGTTATAGCGGTTGGCTTGTCGCCATACCGTTTCTGATTGGGGCTGGACACCTCCCACTGAACAGAATAGGGCAACCACTCCATCTAATACCCGCATGGAACGTTCTACCTCAATGGTGAAGTCTACGTGTCCGGGGGTATCAATGATGTTGATTCGGTGATCTTGCCAACTGGTACTAATGGCCGCGGCGGTGATGGTGATTCCTCTTTCTTGCTCTTGGGCCATCCAATCCATAGTGGCAGTTCCTTCATGAACTTCACCGAGTTTGTGAGCGATTCCCGTATAAAATAGGATTCGTTCAGTCGTTGTTGTCTTGCCCGCGTCTATGTGAGCCGCGATTCCGATGTTGCGTACTCTCTCCAGCGGGATACTACGTGCCACAGCAACCTCCTTTATTTTTTCCTGCTAGTTGTGTTATTTGTACTATTTTTTTTACACTATTTACAATTCTATACTTTTCTTTGCGAAAATTTTTAAGCGGCAGAGTAGGGTTATCCACCGCCACGTCCCGAATGCCTTCGGTGATTACAAGTAATCAATATCTATAATGAGCGAAGGCTTTGTTAGCTTCGGCCATCCGGTGAGTTTCTTCGCGTTTTTTAATGGCTCCTCCCGTTTCGTTGGCAGCATCCATTATTTCGGATGCTAATTTAGCGGCCATGGTGCGACCATTTCTATTGCGAGAAAAGGAGATTAGCCAACGCAGAGCTAATGTGGTGCCTCGTCCTGGGCGAACTTCCATCGGGACTTGGTAGGTTGCCCCTCCCACCCGACGCGCTTTCACTTCTACTAAAGGCGTAATGTTTTTAACCGCTTGCTCAAATACTTCGAGAGCGTCTCTACCGGTTCTTTCTCCTACATTTTTTAACGCATCATAAACGATGGTTGAGGCTAGGGATTTTTTCCCTGAGCGCATTACCCGTCTGATGGTCATGTTTACTAAATAGCTATTAAACACGGGGTCTGGCGGAATGGGTCGCCTTTTAAGGTTTTTTCGTCGAGACATGGTTTGTATTTTTCCTTTTCACGCGATGAGACTTTTAGGGGTTTTTTCCCTCCAATGTTGGCTCTGTTGAATGTTTTATTTGGGACGTTTAGTTCCGTATTTAGAGCGCCCTTGTTTGCGGTCTTTTACACCCGTCGAATCCAATGTCCCCCGGATGATATGATATCTTACCCCAGGTAAATCTTTTACCCGACCGCCTCTAATGAGAACCACTGAGTGTTCTTGTAAGTTATGTCCTATCCCTGGAATGTAAGCTGTTACTTCAAACCCCGAGGTTAAACGAACCCGGGCTACTTTGCGTAAAGCCGAATTGGGTTTTTTCGGAGTTGTGGTGTATACTCTAGTACAAACTCCTCGGCGCTGAGGACATTGTTTTAGCGCTGGGGATTTCGTCTTTTTCTGGATTTGAGAGCGTTCACTACGAATTAGTTGTTGAATTGTGGGCATGAGTCAAGTAATTAAAGCTTGAGTATAATCTCCCAATCTTTATTCTAGAATGGTCAGCAACTTATAATCGTAACTAAATTCATGATGGTGTGTCAAGGGCAAAAAAAATGGCAACCGGTTGGTTTCTTGCCGGTTTACACCGCGATGTTAAAAGATAAGCCGCAACCGCAATTTTCACTCGAGGAAGGATTATGGAAACGAAAGCTACCCCCCATTAAATCTTCAGCATAATCTATGGTGAGCTTTTTAAGATAGTGATGAGTGTCCGCATCAATAATGATGTTAATACCCAGACTTTCATAAATGTGATCGCCGATTTCCGGTTGGGGACAGAAGTCTAGTACATAATATAACCCTGAACATCCGCCGGGTTTTACCCTCACTCGAAAATAACTATTGCCTAAAGAGCGGCTATGTTGTAAACGTCTGATCTCATTGGCGGCGGCACCGGTTAAGTCAATCATGGGCAAAAAGGTTTTTATAACTTAACAAATAACTTCTTAAGAGCAAATTTTACTTTTCTTTATCTAGTGATAGCTCCCTAGAGAGTGACGTACTCCAGGGAGAAAAATCCGCAGTTATATTTTAGCTTTAGACATGACGGGCATAGTCATCTTGAAAACGGATGATGTCATCCTCTCCCAAGTATTCACCATTTTGGACTTCGATCAAGATCAATTTAATGACTCCTGGATTTTCTAATCGATGGGCAGTACATTGAGGAACATAAGTTGATTGATTAGCCGATAAAACTTGCTCGTTATCTCCACAAATCACTTTAGCTGTCCCGGAAACCACAATCCAGTGTTCACTGCGATGATGGTGCATTTGTAAGCTTAGGCGATGTCCTGGATTAACTTCTATACGTTTAATTTTATAGCCTGCGGCTTCCTCTAAAGTGGTAAAAGACCCCCAAGGACGCATTTCTGTCACTGGTGCTTTTGTTCTTGTAATGGATGTTAAAACGGAAAGATCTGATACGGGAGAGGTTTCGGTAGATTGAACCATGATTATAACTCCTGAATACTTATAGTTAGTTACTGAGAATTTAAATGATCTTAATTTAAGATAACAGTTCAGTCTGAGAATTTGTCATCAGAAACTTTTGTTATTTTTACACGTATAAGTAGCGGGCATTGACAAAATATGCTAGTATACTCTTACGTAAATTTTCGGACTTCGTTTTTCAGGCTTCGCTAAAGTCAAGCGGAGCTAAACTCGGCTAAGGTTTCGAGAGTTAGTCATAAATCTTCATAAGCGGCTAAAACAAAACCCTTGACTTGAACTTAAGCCGACTCAAGTAAATCTTGTTGAACTCGTTTAAATCGTTTGACTAGCAATTGAGCAATAAAACGATGAAAAGCGACGGCTAAGGGAGCGTCAAATTTCTCCATTTTCTTGAGATTTTCTTGAGATAAGAAATAGGCGCAACTCGGTCTATCAGCCACCACAGAAGCTGAACGAGGCGAGTCATCATAGATGCCCATTTCTCCCAAAATAGTACCCACTTGAAATGTCCGCAGACGTTTGCGTTGTTGAGAAGAAGTTTCGATCATAACGGTCACTTGACCAGATTC